>CAJTZS010000004.1 GCA_910584055.1 uncultured Muribaculaceae bacterium
ACCCCGAATGAGTCAGCGACACCTTGCACCTCATTGCGGAAGGCTTTCATCTCGTCGCCGGAGAGTCCGGTCAACTGCTGTGTCAGTCGGCTTGCTTCCTCCAGTCCTTTGTTGTAGTCGTACCACCACTTGACAGCCATGCCTACCCCGGCAATTCCGAGGAAGGTCAGCACCATAGGATTGGCAAGCAGTCCTGTCAGCGTGGACCAAAGAGCCTTTGCCTTGACGGTCAGACCTTCCATCACGGAGCCTGCGCTGTTCTTGGAGAGGTTGTTGAGCGAGTTACCGAGGTTGAGGTTAACGCCTGTGAGGTCGGACAGGGTATCAACCAGCCCTTCGCTCCTGCTCTGCGATTCAGCAACGCTATCGGCGTGGTCCTTGATTACCTTTTCGTTCTCCTCAATCTTCTTGGTAAGAAGGGCAATGGATTCGGAGGCACCGACAGACGAAGGGTCGATGGCAGCGACGGCTTTCTTCAACACCTCATTGGCTTTCTCGGCTTCTTCTGCGGTCTTACATTCCTTTGCGAGTGCATCACAGAGGGATGATGTTGAAACCCCGGCACCGAGCAGTGCAGACTTGTAGTTGCCGACATTGCGGTAGAAGCGTTGCGTGCCTTCCTCTGCACCTTTCAATTCTGTGGTCAGACGGTTTATCTTGTCTTTCAACTCATCGCCTTTGGCACTCTCACGCTCGGCACGGCTCAGTCGGTCGTACTCTGCGTTGAGGTTGCTGATTTCTGCGCGAAGCTGAACGAGGGAGCCTTCCTGCTCTGCCTGCGATTTGAGCTGATTCTTGACTGCCTTGCTGACTGTGTTCATGGCGTCCTTCATCTGGCTCATGGCAAGGTTGCCAGCCTGAATGCTCCGCTGGTATTCTTCCTGAGAGATGCGACCTTCCTTGAGGTCTTCTTTCAAACCTTTCTGCTGTTTGCGAACAGCATCAATCTTTGCCTGCCATTCTGCAATCTGTTTCACAGCATCCCCATAATCCACTTGGATTTGGAGTATCTTGGTTGTTACGTCGTCTGCCATATCTTATTCTTCTTCGGGGAGTTTGAGAAGTTCACACTTACATATTCCTTTGCTATCACGAGAGATTGACACAATAGCAAAGTAGGCTCCATACTTGGAGAGGTACACTGGTCGGGAATAATCAATATCCCGAAGGTCAAGCTCGTTGAGCAAGAAGTTTTCTTTCACTATTATCGGGTTCTCCATTATTCTTGACAGATAGAGGTATGAGGGATTTTCAAGTATCTTAGAAAATCCATACCATATCTTCATACCCATCCAAACCTTTCCGGTCGGTCCTTGCGATGAGTTCTTCTGAGGAAAAGGCGTAATGATGCCGACAGCGGGTTTCGCCTCTTTAGTTGAAATCTTATCTTCTCGAACCCAGAACTTGATAGTATCTCCGGTAGAAAACTTCTGATTTTTGAGATTCTTTAGGTATGCACCATAAAACGGTAACTGAATGATGGTTTTGGTCTTCTCGATAGTCTGATTGTTACATTCGATTACACCTATACCTGACGCATAGACATCCGATTCATCTTCGGAATCTTTAGAGTCAAGGTTATCATTCTTCATAAGGAAATAACTTCTCTGTGCAAATCCGTTTATAGAATACGTTATGCTTTGAGCTTGCTCGTTGGGAGCGGATGTTATTTTTCTGTCCCATTCATAAGCTATGCCGGATATGATGTTTTTACGGAGGTCATCATAATAGACCGAGACTATATCACCATTGGATGATACCGTGGGGAACGCTCCTATCATGTAGTACAGAGCCTTCATAAAATTCAGACAAGAAATATCTGGCAAATTGCTCCCGATAGGAATTTGCCAACTATCTATATCCCTGTCAGAGGAAGAAAAAGGAAGTCCTTCTGGTGTCTGATTCGGATATATAGTAAAGATGTCACTTTCTCCACCAGCGCTGTAAATACCACTTCTATCACCGCATTCAATACCAAAGAAGATGATAGCGCCAGCAGGAATTGTTACCGTCAGACGTTCTGTACCATATTTCTCAGTAAACCTAAATCTCCATCTCCAGTCCTGATCTCCATACAATCCATACTCATCTGTTTGATTTGTACCATATACACCATCTAACGATGCAAGTTCAGACAAAACACCAGATGCTCCGCTATATGGATTCCAACAATAAACTTTAAGAACAGGCTTGTTTTCAGAAGAACTCGTAATCTCATAAGCATTATTTCCATCAACATACTTTAGAGTAACCCCAAAATATCCTTTTATAGTTGCCTCTATTGCTGACTTGGAATTATTCTTTAAGCCATACAGTCTTCCTTCACTATCACGAACCTCGGAAAACTTATCCCAGTTCATTGGACGAGCTGCCGTTCCAGCATATCCATGTATGATATTTGGCTTTCCGTGAACTGCCGGATAATCTCTTTCCAATGTGTGTACAAAACATTCTGTAGCATGGCTGTTAATCAGTTCCTCTGACTGAACGGCATTAACGAAAGGAATCACACCATACTTAAATAGTATGTCTATGTCAGCCGTTTCGCCTTCAACATAATCAGCACCAAGAACAAACTTCGTTGAATACTTTTCATTTATCTTCTCTATTAACTTATGAATTGGGACGCAAGGCAAAGGAAAGAAGTTGTAACTCATGTAGACATTTTTATTGCCGTTCACAGATACATAAGTAGCTCCGGCATTATACAGCGGGCGTACAACCTCATCGGTATTCTTATAAGCTGACATGAGAGAATCAACTGGACCATACGTTGCCATTGATTCAAACGGCAGATTTCGGATAGATGTGTCATCATCCTTCAACGTCTGAAAGCCGTCAATAACTCCCCACGTCATCACAGCATTGAAGTTACTCTCCGTGCTTTCGATGTAGAGGTTGGCATTTTTGAAAAGTGGGATGCCGTTCTGAATGTACTCTGCTTTCAATCTCCGGTGTATCTTGTTGGAGACACAGCGAATGTCATCGGCGTTGTCGAAGACTCTACGATTGTTGGCAGTCAGAGGCAACTTGAACGTGTAAGTATATGAACAAGTAATCTTTGACAGATCGCCAAAGATGTTGCTTTTGAAATTGAGGGTTATTCCGCTCGGTGTGGCGAGGTCAACCTTCAATCTCTTTCCGTTGTCTATGATGTATAGTTCTTCGTACATGGCTTACAAGGATTGAGCGTTAACATCCGGAATAGCAAACGAAAACTCCAGATTGTTGAGGATTTTCTTGGGGCTATACTTGACAGTATTCTGCTGAATGTTGACTGGGAGCCATATCTCATTGCCAGCGCCGTCCTTGCCACAATACAGGTCAACTATCGGCGATGTGATGATGGTAACAACATAGTCAAAAATATCAGACGGAAGATTGACGGCACAGCACTTGTGAGTGATGCTACATTCAATATTCCTGGTCCTCATGACATTGGCGAAGTACAGTCCGTTGATATCATCATCCTGCGACACCTTATTGGAGCCGAGCTTGTTCTTATACTGTTGGTCTCCTTTCTCGAACAGAAAGTATTGGAGATTGCCGTGGCGGTCAACCCATCGGAGGTAGTGTCCGGCGGTCTCATTGCTGATTTGAAGATTGACAAGAGCTACATTCTCTCCAGTCTGAAAGAATGTGTAGTCAAAGGTCCTGTCGAACACCGACATCATCCTATCTTCCTCTGAAATCTTATACTTGATCGTGGCAGACTTCTGTGCATTGGGGAATACACTGGCTGGTGGGATGTCCTCGAAGCCGAGGTCAGAGAACATACCGCAGTACACCAGTTCATCATTCATGAAACGGTAACGGGCATATCCTCTATCGGTCTCCAACAGGTATGTTACATTGGCGAGAGGCTTCTTCTCATTGCTGTTATCACAGTAGTCTGCCGTATCTCCCCAGTGTTCTTCTGCGTCGCCCTGCCAATTGGAATAATACTTTCCATCTTTCAGAACAACGAAGCGTTTCGCAACAGCATAGTAAACGACCTGGAAGGGCAACTGAACAGTTGTCGTGAGCAATGTCGGGAGTGAGGGCGCTAACTTTTCAATCTTCTCAAAGAAGCACACCTTTGTATTCTGATAGATGGGGTTATTTCCGTACCTGTTATTATCTGACCGCCCGAAAAACTCAACTTCCCTGTTGTATCGGAACAGGGATACCGAAAACGGGAACTTTCTGAACCAAATGAGGTTGCGCTCAAAGGCATGGCGGTTATCCTCGTAACTATACACGCCGAGATTGCCGAACCTTTCGCCGATTGCGATGTTCCCCCAGATTACAAGAGTGGTAAACTGGAACATCTGCATTGTGCCGATGTTGACTTTCACTGACACCTCAATACACCGGGTGTTTCTTGGGTCATCGAACATCAGTTCAAAGAGGCGTGAGAGATATATCTTACACTTACCCTTGTAGAACGAGACCTTGATGCTTTGAGCAGCAACAGATTCGATGCCGGAGATTTTCTCCACGGTAACAGTAAACACCCCGGAGGGCCATGCGCTTTCAATCTCAATGAAGTTGGGATTGAAGGCAAAGCACATCTCATCGGGATATGTGGCTACCGAGTCTTGGTTGAGTATTTTGAATGTCGTCTGTCTCATACAACTTCATTGCTGTTTATCTTGGCTAAACTCTGAGCCTGAACCTCCATACATTCCATTGCAAGAAGCTCCAGTTCTTCGTTCACAGCCGTTGTGTATATATCATTGTATCCGCCATCTCTATACAGGCGGGTTCCTTCTTTCATAATCTTGTGGGCTATGGCTCCAGCCATTGAGCGAATACCACGTTCCTCCGGCGATAGGATTGCCCGGCTTGTCTTGGCAGGGATGGGAGCGACAGCAATGCCCTTGTCTATAATCCACTGCCTAATGATGCCGACAAAACCTTTGGGGACCTTGCCGCCTTTGCGACCATGTTCCATAGCAAGGAAGGACTTCGAGCCCCACAGCGTCCCGATATTGCCAGTAATTTCAACGGTCAGAGAGGCGACAGAGCGACCGCTGGCATTGCGATTGTTCGCAGCCATCTGATTAGCTACCTTCGCCTTGACATTTTCGAGATGCCGCTTGATTATTTCTTGAATCTGTTCCATAATCGTATAGACAATACATCGAAAAAATCAATCAACCTCCAGTCGCTCCGGGTCATTGCAGAGGTTGACACCAGCCTCCTCAACAAGCGTAGGACTAATGACTACACCAGTAACATTCTCGTCGAGGTGGTCATACAGCACCTGATAAGGGATGTCATCTTCAAGCTCCGAAAAGTAGCTGCTCTCATTGACAGCGCGGACGAATCGGATGCAGAGGCGTTTCATCGCCTCCACTATGCCGTCATTCTCAGCTCCATCGAAGTCAAAGTCAGTCGGGCTGACAAAGGCTATCTGTGCATTGGGGCGGTCAAGCACCTCATTCCATTTGAAGTGAAACGAGCCGGAGGGCGGCAGAACATAGATGATGGTGGGCTTCTCTACCTTGTCAAGGGCGACATTCGCCTGCGCCCAGTTACAAAACTGATAGCTGACATCCTCGCCGAGGGATTCGACTACCTTCCGAACCTTCGCCTCAACCGTGCCGAGGCGACCTTCCTTGTCGTATGTAGGGTTGCGTTCTTCCATTACCTTTTCCGTTTTGCCTTTTCTGCGTACTGCTTGTTTAACCTCTGCTCATATTCAGACTTCTCATTGTCGTTCTTCATGCAAGTGTAGATGCGAATCCAAGCGACACTGTAAACCTCATCCTGATTGGTGATACCCATTCGCTTGGCATACCAGTCAATCACACCGAAGGTGCCGAAGTTGAGGTCTTCGACCCCGGCGGCTATTTCTTCGGGAGAGTGAGTTACCTTGATTGAGGCAAACAGCTTGTTAATGCGGTCCAGTTCGGCTCTGACAAAGTTGATCACACCGAATACATCGAACACATTCAACTGGTAGACTTGCTCCGGCTCCAGTCCCATAAGGATGGAAAATACCTTGACAGCCGGGTCTTCCTTCTCATGGTCAATGCGGCTGAAATCGTCGAGCTGTCCGTAAGTGATAGTGTTGAGGGTTTCCGGCACCTCCTTGCCGAGGATGAAGGCAGGACGCTTCGCCTCCTTCAACTGATTGAGCAGTTCTTCCTGGTGGTCCTTATGACATAGAGGCAACAAGATAAGAAACTCGCCATAGGTGGTGAGCTTCGCCTTCTTACTGTTTCTACGTCTGTTCTTTTTCATATTTCAAAATTACTAATTTAATAATCTCTTGACATCAACACACTTATGAGAAGTAATGAACATCTGCGGTCAGTTAGCGGGCGTTCCTGAACTTATGAACATGACCAGTTACGCCTGACGTGACTACTGGCGTGAAGTTCTCCACCATGCCAGTCAGCACATCGGGAGCGTCATCGTGAGCATTGCGCCCGACTTTTCGGTATCCCTTGACTGCCTGTGCAAACTGGGGCCAGCGGGTCTCCCAGTCCGAGGGAAAATAGATGAGGTTCTGGACCTCCGCCGAGTGGGAAAATATGCGGACATTCTTATTCAGACTTTGGAAAAAGGATGTGAAGTTCATCTTCAATGCAACCGGGGTGCCTTGCAGCCTGACGTTCTTCTCTACATTGCGGGCGAAACCTTCGCCACCGTTGTTGCTCTCCACCTTGACCAACTGCGTGCCGTTGATCAACAGCATCTCTGCGGTCTTGACTTCCGTGTATTCCATCGGCTTGTCGGTGTAGAGGACATCGGTAACATACATCCCCGAAGGCGTTTCAACGTAGCAGACAGAGCATAAAAAATCGGCGCCTTTATCGGCTGTATCAGTGTAGTTCTTACGGATGCTCTGCTCCATAGGAAGGATTTCATACGTCCGTAACTTCGAGTACATGAGACCTTCAAGAGGCTTGGGGTTCTGCATATACTGCGTGTCGAATACGAATTGATTGGCCGATTCTATCTTGTGCAGCTCCTCAATGGTATGCTTAAAGGGCCATAGGGCTTCTTCCTCGCCGTCTTCGTTGTAACTGATACAGGGAACACTAAGCACCTCCCATTCGTCCGGCTCCAGTTCCATAAGGTAGCCACAAAGGTCATGCTCGTGGAGCCTTTGCATAATGATGATGATGGGAGTATTGCGGCTGTTGACACGGTTTCGGATGGTGGTCTCGAAGTGCAGGTTCACAGCCTCCCTGTTGTTGTCTGACAGAGCGTCTGCGGGCTTGATGGGGTCATCAATGACAATGGCTCCCCCGAATTGCCATTCGTCTCCTTCGTTCTCGATTGCTCCGGCACCGAAGCCAGTCACCTGTCCGAGGGATGAGGTTGCATACAGTCCTCCGCCTTTCGTGGTGTTCCACTGGCTCTTGGTATCTGTACCAACTGCTATCTCGACACCGAACAGGCGCTGATACTCATCGGACTTTACAATGTCCTTGACAGCGACAGAATTGCCGAGGGCGAGGTCTCCCGAATACGAGAGATGGATGAACTTTGCCGCCGGATTGATTGCCAACCCCATAGCGATGAAGTTGCGGGACACAAGCTCCGACTTTGAGTAACGAGGGGCGATGTTGATTATCAGCCTTCGGGTCTTGCCAGTCAGCACGTCATTGAGCTTATCGCATATCATTCTGTGATGTTTGCCGACAACAAATTTCTTCCCGCCATTCATCAGCTTGAAGAAATAGCGGGCAAAGTGGAGTGAGTCAGACAGGATCCAGCTCCTCAATACGTCATCGGCATCATACACCATAGGCTATATCAGCACTCTTGTTCCAGTTGCTTGATAAACTCTGCGGCTTCCTCCTGGCTCATACCTTTGATGGCTCCCTGGACGGTTGCCTTAATCTCCTGACCTTCGATATAGCCACGTCCTTTGTGCTTCGTCTTTAGGTAGAAGATGATAGCCGTGAGGTTGCCTTCATTTATAGCCATCATCAGTTTCGACTCTGCGAGGTCGCCGAGGCTTTCGTCATAGTCATTAAGCATCTTCTCCAATTCGGGGAACTGCTTGCGCCATTGCCAGAGGGTGCTTCGGTCAATTCCGAGGGCTTCCGCAGTCAAGGCAAGGTTGCCAGCATTTGCCTTATAAGTCTTTGCAATGACCGGGAACGGGATGTTCTTGTAGCGAGCATCTTCGTCTTTCATATCTTTACTTGCATCTGCCATTTTTATAGTGGGATTTTGTTGGATTAAACTTTGCCTTTTAAGTGGTTCAGACGGCACTCACAGTCGAGGTTGTGCATCTGACAATGCCGAGTCCAAGCACCTCCATCGCCTTCTCGATGTTGTTCGTTGACATCCTTCGGGCACCAGTGAGGAAAGCAGACAGCACCGAGGGGTCGATGCCAGTCTGACGGGCTATGTCGCAAATCTTAATCCCGGTCTGTCTCATCTGCATATAGAAAATCTCCGGCAGGTCATCGGCAGGGATGTAAGAGAAGCCTACCGATTTCGGACCGACCGAGAGGCCGAGCATATTGAGTGCTTTGATGAAGAATGGGAACGGCAGCGTCCTTGCTCCGTTCATCCATGCGTTGAAGTTTGTCGAGCACATTCCGAGTTCCCGGCTGAACTGGGAGTGAGACATTCCGCTTTCGTTGATTGCTTGTCTAATCTTTTCTCTTACCATAATCTTGAACTGTGATGCAAAGTTAACAAAATCTTATCATATCTACAATATTTCAAGTAAACAATACTATCATTTTATTCGTTAATGATTATATAGGATTTCAGGGCATTTTTAAGGGCCAGATTTTGAAGCCGATTTTGGAATCTCGGCTTTGCCATGTCACTGATATTTTGTAACTTTGTCTCATTGTTTTAATTTCCATAGTCAAAGTCCACCCCCCGTGGTGGCCATCTTCGACTTTAGGTTATTAAACTTTATTTGCATATAAGCAGATCCACCCGTGAGGGCAGGTCTGCTTTCTTGTTTTTCAGCGATTGCAGCCGACACTGGTAAGGTCTTCTATGAAATAGACACACTTCCCGTTGTCGTTGATGGTGGACGACTGAAAAACTACATTCTTTGGAACCGAGTCAGGATTCTTGTCAAGCACCTTGAAGAATCTCTGCGCATCCTTGAACCTGCGACACCTGATAGCTTTCGTGCAGAGGTAGCCTGAACATATCAGCGTCGGCTTGCTTCGGCGTGGGCTCAGTTCAGCAGGGCTGGATTTCTTCAGTTGGCTCATCATCCTTGCTTGTGAGGTAGTGTTTCATTGCGCCTCTTGCTTCTTCGAGCAGTGCCGTTATTTCTTCGGCAGACAAGAGATGAGGCACCTCCTTGTAGGGAACACCCTGACACATGAGGTACAAGGTACCGTTTAGCTCCTTGACCTGGAAGGAGTCTTTAATTTCCCGGAGCTTGTTGCTCCACTCAGTCTTTCTACGGCGGTTGCGCCATCTTTTGATTAGGTTGACTAAAACTTTCATTTGCATATATCTTTAGAATAGAATTTCGTCCACTGGGACAAAGTAAACTTCCTTGTGCTGTTTAACAGAGCCGAGGTAGCGGGATGGGAACGCCGACGAATCCGAGTGGTGCCACAACTCTCCGTCTTTGTCGGCTACACCAGTTTCGTAAACTACCCGGCCATGTTTCGTTGTAATGCGGAGGACCTTTATTTCGTCATCCGAGTAATCGGCTTCTGTGAGTTTCTTCCAGTTCATAGCGTCAGCGAAGGGTTTTGGCGAGATACCAGTTCTTGTAATTGCCCCAGACTTCGATGATGTAACTGGAGATGATTTGCACCAACATGGCGGGGATGAGGATGGGCGACATGACCGCCAACTGGAGGTAGTAGAACGCGACAGCGACCTTGCTCCGCGTTACGATGTTAAGCCGGATTTTCTTTTTCTTCATGACTTCTTTAGGTTACTTTATTTGCGACAGATTGGTGTGATGGATTAGGCTTCTCCCCTTAGACAATTTACGACGTGTTGAGCGAACTCGTCCTGTATCTTTCGGGCTTCTTTCGCCGAGAGATTCAAGCATCCGGCCCCGGTTAGGTAGCCCCAGCCTCTAACGACAAGTATCAAATCTCCGTCGAGGTAGATGTTGCCGTCTTTGGCGCTGACTCCGGGATTTCCTTTCGTCGGCTTCGTGTGGTTGAGGATTTCACATATCCGATTGAGCATTTCTTCCGGATAGTTCTCACAGTCCCCGACCATCAGACACATCTGATTAGTGCTGTCGTAGATGTAGCTGCCGTCCGTGGTGTACGGACCTTTGAATATTTCGGTTGCCTTTTCCATTGTCTATTTGTCTTGTGGAGATCCTATCTCCGATAAGAAACCGTCCGCCCGACCAAAATCTTCAAGAACCTGGGCGAAGGTCGAGGGCTTGCCGTTGATGTAATACTGAACTTTCAGACCTTTCTGCTTGCGGCCGTATAGCTCAAACATCTTTACTCCATCTACTGAATTGCAGTTGTACTGAAACTCATCGTCCCGGCTTTCAACGATTCTGTCTATCACTCTCTTGATCTGAACGACCATCGAATAGGGATGGGAGGGAGTGCAGAACGGAATGTCGGTGCCCGTGAGGACCTTCACCTTTTTCATCTTGTCAATGAGGTCGGATGACCTGTTTTTCTAAGTCCAAAATTACAAAAATTAACGCAGACTGCAAAACTTTTCTGACTCATAATAACCTAAATGTAAATAACTTATGCCGCTTTTCTGATAAGGTGCATATTGTCTTCCATCAGTTTCAAAATGCGGTCGTGATATGCCGAGTTCTTATTGCAGACACCTCGGCTCTGGACCACCTGAAACGTGTCGAGATTGACCTCAATAGTTTCAATGCGGTTGCCGTCCTTGTCCTTTGCCGAGAGGATGAGGGACTTCGCCTTGTTGAAATACTTACAGGCAAATACGCAATGGTGCATTTCTTCTCCTTCAATTGCCATTTCTTCTACGGACTGAACGACACTGATCACTATTTTATCATCCCCGAAGACGATGCCGAAGAAGCCGGACTTTGCTTTCTTATACATCTTCTCATACTTGCGGGCTTCCTTGATGTCCTGCTCCCTCTTAGCTCTTGCGTCCTCCCTGTTCTTGCGGATGAGAAGCCTGTCATGGGCTTCGTGCAGATTCAGCGGGCAAACGTAGTGGGGATTGTGGAGGTCTAAGCCGAAATGCTCCAGCAGGTCGAGGTAGTCGAGCCACATGGTAGCATCCTCAACAATGTAACGATGCCGACAGGCAATGCGGATGGCTTCGGGATGTTTGAGGCTTTCGATATGATGGTTGCCGAGACGTATCTTTTGCGTGAGCAGTTCTTTCTGATTATGCTTGATAAGCAATTCAGTCTGTCTGTCAGCGAGAGCCGATGCGATTAGCTTGTTGGCGGGCAGTCCATCGAAATCTTTCATAGACTTGATGCCGTTGCGCCGGACCTCCTTCAACAATCCGACATGGGGATAGACTACCGTATTGGTGATGTCGTAGCGTGAGCAATACCAATAATAGCCACGGCGAACCTTGATTGACAAATCGCTGTTCCAGTTCCAGTAGTCATAGTAACCTGTGAACGGAATGGTGGAGCGAGCCATTATCGTTTCCTTGCCGTTGGTGTCTATCCAGTTCTGAACTACCTCGCAGTATTCATACTCCGGCTCCAGTCCTTTGTGGATTCTCTTGGTGCAGAAGAAATGCCGGACAACCTGAAAACCTCCTATGGTGCAGAGCGTCGTGAAATATGCCCGGAACGTGTACTTTCTCTCAGAACGGCTTTCTATCTCCAGTCGCTTGCCACAGTGGGGACATACGATATACTTGGCTTTGGACTTGGGGTCGAACTGCAATGCCTGTCCGCAGTGGGTACACCAACCTTTCTTCTTGTTGCGATATGCCAGAAGGGGGAATATGTGGCTCTTGGCATATTCCATCTGCATCTTCGTGGGAGCAGGGAGCCTATGGGAAAGCTCCACTATCTTCTCCTGATACTTATTCCTCGCCTTCATCGCCGAAATCAAATAAGGACGGACTCTCGAATGCAGGCTCCGGCTTCGATTTTGCCGGCGCTTTCTTCTTCTCCTTTTCTTCGGGTTCTTTCTTCTGCGAGCGGAGCTTGGCGACCTCCTCTTTTTGGAACTGGTCGTATGCTTCCTTGCGAGCCTGTTCCTTTTCTTCTTCGGTAAGCTCGACAGTGTGATTCACTACCACCTTGCAGTTGACGGTTTTGATTTCGCCGAGGTTGTCTTCGTCGTAGTAGTGGACCGCCAGTCCGAATACCTCATCATCAGCAAGTCCGTTGACGTGCATCTTCTGAACTTCCTGAACGATGTAGTTGCAGCACTCGTCTATGCTCTTGCCTGCCTTTTGGTATGAGGTGGCGAACAGGGGGTCTGACTGCGCCCTCTGGTCGAGGTACGCCTTGATTGTGTCCTTGAAGGACTGCGATACTTTATTGCTCATCTTCTTTTTCTTTTAGGTTTTCTTTATTTGCATATAAGCAGATCAACTGCTGAAACCGCAGAGAACTATGTCATCTGCTTCGTTGTCTTCTATGACGTGAAACTGGGGATTGATGTGAAACCGTTCCTGGTCTTCCAAGGGCGACACCATATCGAGGTCGCTGTCATCGTCCCCGTGGCCGGAGCGTTCCTGCTTCCAGTATTCTTTATCTCCATCTCCTATCTCGGCGACTATGGCGTTGGCGAGGCTTTCGGAAATGAACCTTGTTACTACGACATCAACTTCTTCGTGAGTGATGCGGTCGAGAACCCGGACTTTCAGTCTAATCTTCTTCATGGTTTTTACTTGCTTCCGTTGTTCATCATTTCAGCGAACTTGTCTGCGAGAGCTACGGTGGTGAAGGCAGCTATGCACTTATCGCACATATCTTTTTCAGCCTGACGCTGATTTGTGCTGATTACTGATTCGTAGCTACCGTTAATGAGGAATACAAATGCTTTCATCTTCTTTGACTTTTGATGTGTTATTTTTAATTTTTCTACTGTAAAGTTAGCCAATAATTTTGATATGCGAAAGCCTTAACTCATTTATTTTCGGAGCATTACGCATTATTTTTTTTTTGAGCAAAATCAATATTTAACTTTTACTCGTTGCAACTGCTATTTCAGACCTCGACTTGATTACTTCTTCTACATAGGCGCGGATGTCGTTGATTATCCCGAAAGGATTGATACTGCTGCTTTTGCTGCTCTTAAATCCCAGGGCGGTGGAGATGGTGGAGGCGATGTTGCCGACAACCCCGGAGGGCTTATCCGGCTTCTTTTTGCCTGCTTCCTTTCTCATCTCGGCGACCCTGACGAGAGCGACCTTCAACTCATCATCTGTGAGCTTGTAGAGACACCCCCAGTTGTATTCGGGAAAATCCACCGGGGCTTTATCGGTGTCCGAGTTGGGGATTCTCTTATGGTAGCTGTCCATCATTGCTTTTCGGTATGCCTCTGCCTCGGCATCCTTCTTCTGCCGTTCTATACGCTCCTGTTCAGCAACATTCCTGTTGATGTCATCCAGGCGGTAAGCCATGAACTCCTCCAGCGATTTGAGAATGAGCATCGGGTCAACTGAGCCATAGAACTGTTCATACTTGCCGGAGCGGAGCCTTGCCATGAACAGACAGAACTCCAGTAGGTTCAGACCGCCATACTCAACGAGAATCTGGTCGCAGAGGGGATTGATCTGAAAATCTTCGAGCTTATTCTTGACACCTACGAAATCATTGAGGATGACCAGTTGGGTCTTTATCCATACCCGGCTTGCATACTCCTGACCATACGCCTGTTCAAGCATACGGAGCGTGGGCGTGTCTTTTTGATTGTAGAGCAAGTACACATCATTCACTGCGGCGACATGAACTTGCAGGTCGGGGTTGTAAGCCTCCGTTATTTGGATGATGTTATAACTTTTCCTCAACACCAGTGAGCGCTGGGAGATTTCCGGCGTCGTAGTCCTGCTGACACTTTGCGAGCGTACTGAGGATATCACACTTTTGACGAGCGCTGTTAGCGGCATTTCGTTCTGATTGTGTTGTACCATACCCGACTGCTGTCGAGAGGATGGAAGCTGTTCCATGTTGTGCATTATACATTTTATTTGGTTGGTTGTCATACTTGCCTTCAAGCACCTTGACCCAGTTTTGCGAATTGGTAAATATCCAGTCAAAATCTGCTTTCCAGCCTCTTTGATTATCGCCTCTCATAAAGAAGGAGGCTTCGCATTTATCGAACACCTCTTGCAAGGTTTCGTAGCTGTACTTCATTTCTTCAAAGCGAACTCTAATCTTCATCTTTCGCTTATCGGTCAGTTTGAGAACCCTCGGCAACGACGGACATCGGTCGTGATAGAGCTTTACTATGAAATCACAATCGACCTCCGGCTTTTTCTTGGGCTTGCGTTCGGGTTTGTCATCGGGGGCGACCATGCCGGGAAACAGGGTATCGCCGACAATAACGGCATCTTCAATCGGCGGCTCGTCATCGGTCTCAACTGGAGCTGTGGCTGACTGTGGCTTAGTCTGTGGCTTTTCACTCGGTATAGATGGGGTTTGTGTGTCAGACTGTTCTTCAACGACATATCGGGAGAAGTTCAGAACAGAAATGACCGCTGTCCTGAACAATTCATTCGAGGTCGCTATCTTCTTATCATTGATCAGCCTCTTGATGCAAGTCTTATAGGTCTGCTCCTTGATTGCAAGCTCGGAACATATCTCCCGGCGAGGGATGCAGACCATTCCACGATCAATCAGAACTCCATCGACATAATACAGCTCATGGTCAGCCTTACATACGAAGTACATTATAAGCTGAACCATTTCGGGAACATGAAACCACTTCCAATCAACGATGTTCCGAAAGAACTTGACACATGGATTCATAGCTAATCAGATAAATATTCATCAACTATCTTTGAGAACTCATCCTTCGACCGACACACGACATACTTGTTGCCGTGCCTCGTTATTCCAGCTTCCCACTGCTTCTGCGATGCACGCTGATAGGTGCCGTCCTTTTTCATCTCTATATACAGAGCATGATACCCGTGCCTGCCGACAGCGAGGCAAAGGTCTGCGACACCACACACCAGTCCTGTCAGAACAAGACCACGACCGTTGCGACCGCTTCGCTTGCCTTCATTGGGAATGTGGTACAATACACCATCCGTCCACAACTGTGGATGATGTTCCTTAAACCAGTCGATGCACTCCTTCTGAATGTCGGCTTCTGACTTCTTGGCATGAGTAATCTTCTTATACTGCTCCTTCGTCAGCGGTATGCCGCTGATGATAGAGTCCAGCACCATCTTATCGTATTTACTGACTTTTCCCATTGCGATTAAAAGTAAACTTGTGTTAGCTGTTTGGTAGCGCCTTCGGCACAACCAGTGATGATGTATTCGCCGGGGTTAGGCTCTGCAAGGTGCAAGTCCTCGACTTTGCCGAACCTCTTTATGTTTCCGCAAAGGTCAACAAACCAGAGAGACTTCTTGGAAGAATGAGGACGAATGCCACGACCGATTATCTGATAGTACAGAGCCAGCGACATCGTGGGGCGAGCCATTACAACCGTATCGAGTTCCGGGTAGTCAAATCCAGTCGTCAGCACCCCGACATTGACAAGGACATCAATACATCCGAGCTTGAAGTTTTCGAGGATTTCGTCTCGCTCCTTCTTCGGTGTGCTTCCGCTGACAAGGCTACATGAGGGCAACCGCTTGACCAGTGCCTCACATTCTTCAAGATACTTCGTGAATACCAGGATGCCACGCCTCGGCTTGCCGTCTTTGGGATGAAGGAGCCTTTGGACTATGCTCAACAGGTAGTCGCCGAAGTTGGTCTGCTTGAACTCGCTGAACAACGACTTGTCATCGAAGTCCATTCCGGTGGAGTTACGGCGGAGCTTTGACTGGTCAACTACGGAGAGGTCGAAGTAATCAACATTTGCGAGATAGCCTCTGCTTAACAGAGTGGAGATGTCAACCTGATACACTACATCATGGAATACTCTCGGACGAGTGCGAGTGAGGAATTTCAGAACGCATCGTGTCTCCATCGTCAACTCCCTGCTGGCAATGCGTTCATCGAACTTCTGCGAGCCTTCATCATCTTTCGGACGGAAATGCTGCTTGCCTTCCCGGTCGAGATACTGCAATGCAGAGGTTAGGCGGTAAGGGGTGGCGGTCAGTCCGAGAATCTTCCGCTTTACCTTGTCGAAGAACTGCTTGTATTGTCCCTGACTGGCATTGACACAATGAGCTTCATCGACTATGATGTACTTGAAGTGGTCGAAATCGTCGATATGAGCCATGATGCTTCCGATGGTGGCGAAAGTAATCCGGCTTATCTTCTTGCTATTGAGTGAGGCTGAATAGATGGAGCAGTCTTCAACTCCGTAGCTTCTTAACTTGGCATAATTCTGAGAGAGGATTTCCCGGCTGGGTTGCAACACCAGTAGCGGCGCCCCTAACCGAAAGGCTATATCGGCAATGACGAGCGACTTACCTGCGCCCGTAGGCAACACGAGCAATCCGTTCCTGTCATTCTTGGTCTGAAAGAAACTGGCTGCCGCATCGCTCGACTCTTGCTGATAATCTCTAAGTGTATAAATCATAAATATCTCTGCGCTTTGGATATTTCTATTTCACATAGGCGCAATAACGCACCTTCTGCGGCTGTCGGTAGATATATCCCGGCTTCCTTTGAACTCCAGTCCCTAAAGCGGTCTATTGCTACCGACATTTCTTCGGTAGTGAGGTCAGCCGTTGATCTCAACTGGTAATGCTGTCTTCCAGTGAATCGGTCAACCCCTTCACTCACTACGAATATGTCGGGGTTGACCAATTTCTTGAAATACTCCTCCTTGACGTATGAGCCACTTTCTCCATACTGGCATCCGAAATAATCGAATAGGCAGTGCAGATAGGCAGACTGTTTTAAAGACCTCTGCTTCTTGGTTTTCATTTCCACTACATCGCCTCTTTCGGCAAGCAGTTTTGCTCTCTCCAGGAAGTTGGCCTTATCTAACGGATTGGAGCAGTTGTAGAGCATACCTTACTTAGTCTGGGAAGGGATTGTTGAAGCCTTGCGGCTGTTGCGTATATTGGGGCTGCGCCTGAGCCTGCGGCATTGAATGAGCCTGCTGGGGATACTGAGGCTGTGCCTGAGCAGGTGCAACGGCCGGCTGTACCATGGGCTGTGAGGTTCGCTGACCATACAACTCTATCTTGTAGGGGCGAGCTTCAGTGATGATGTCCGTCTCCCCGTTGGCGGTGGTGTACTTGCGCCCCTGAAGGTCGAAGGAGATGACCACCATCTGACCGACTTGGAAGCGGTCGAGGTCGCGGCATTTGTCGCCCATGAACGAGAGCTTGGGTGTATTCTCCCAGTCAGTTACAGGCTCGCCTGTGTTCGGGTCGAAACGACGGACGTTGATTACGATGTCGCGCTTTTGGAACGAGTTTCCACTGTTCTTAGCGACGAGGCTCTGTGTGGGTCCGATTGAAGCAATCTGCCCGATGATTGTGTTTGCCATTCTTCTTTCTTTTAATGGTTGGTGTATTGTGATGTTATTGACTTATCCCAGGCGATGAGGACTTTGAGGGCATCCAACGACTTGCGAGGAACCTCTATGATGTTGGGCTTACCGTACTGGGGTTTCGGAAGCCAAATTGCGAGCAGTCTCGGCACTTTCAGTCCGGGATTCTGACGCTCGAACAGGTAGGCGTACATCGACAACTGCCACGACAGATATTCCATATCGAGCCGGGAGGTTGTCTTGATGTCGGCGAGGGTCAAATCATCAAAGATGATGTCTATCGAGCTTGCGATGTAGCTTTCATCTGAAACGAGATACTCATTGGCGAGGGTCGTAAGTCCGAGGTCTGCCTTCATCTGCAAGTATGCCTGAACCGCCGGGGTCTGACTTTCGACACCGAGCGTATCAACAAGCTCTATCTGCTCATGGATGTTGTGACCATAGTCCGCTGCTTTGGCAAGGACTTCTTTGGAGATGCCATTGTACTTATCGGCAAAGAGGGTGCGGTGCAGAAGGCTCGTAACTCCAGACAGGAATGAGCCAAGATAATTATAGGTGTGGTCCACCTCATTGAACACGACAGCGGACTGCGCTAACTGAATCTTCTTGCTCTCACTCATAAGCCAAGCTCCTTTCTTCTGCAAGACATACACTGTGTGAACATCGGGTTAGTCTGGAGGTCGGAGAAACTTTTCCAGACATTAATTAGCGAATCCTTATCGGTGGCGGCGACAATTTGGGACAGGGCTTCTTTCAGCACTCCGTCCTTCTGCGGATCTAACGAATCTGCGATTTCGGCTATGGTCTTCGGGCGTGTCTCCGGGGGCGTTTGCGCATCGGGGTCTTTTTCCTCTGCGGTTGGGATGAGGAACATGTGCAGGAGCGCATACTTTAGGGCGGCACTCATAGCCTTGTTCATACCCTTGTCGCCGGAGTCCATTGCTTCGCCGACATTGGTGGTCGTAACCTCCGAGCCGTCGGCGGAAAGGAAGTGGAACCTGATTTTTGCTCGCGTGTAATAGAGGATGGAGGTGGTTCTGTTTCCGTTATAGGTTTTCTCCGTTACCTTTTCGGTAACAGTGTAGTCCAACACCTCATCGAGTACGAGGACACCGTGTTTGGCGAACAGGTCGTGGAGACCATTCATCACATTGTCGATGCCTCGGAACATGAAGTTCTGACCGTTATTTTTCTCGGTCTTGGCGATGGCTTTGGTTTCCTGCATGATTGCGGCGAGGGCGCCGTAGATGGCAGGGACAACCGTCTTTTCTTCTGACATGGTTATAAAACTTTATTTGCATTTTTAGTAACTTTGATAAGGTTTGATAAGACTGGAGCATATACAGCCGAGGCTATTACCTTATCAATTATTTCAGCCTGAAACGACAAGTCCGGGGTCCAACTCATTGAGCCGAAAATCGGTTTTAACATTTTTTAGGATGTCGGCGAGATTGTACCTCCACATTGTGTTGGTGGCTCCGAATGGTTTGTCGTATCTTATTCGACCTTCGTCAACAAGTCGCTGTAATCTTTTTTCTCCCCTTACAAATTTCACAGCCTTCTTTTGAGAGACATACATTGTCTCGGCTATGATGAGAAGGGAACGATATTTCAACGCCAGGATGCTCTCTACTGTGGGAGGCATCAGGCGGTTCTGGTTACAATAACTTGATATTCGTGGTCATTTACTACTACATCGGCGTTCCAACCTTGCCGGGCATACATCCTGCACAAGCGGTTTTTCGTGGACTGTACCGATGTCAACTGCTCTATGGGGAACTCAGCGGACTCCCCGACTTTGAGCGTTTTGAGAGTGGGAGCGATTGGTCTCGACGCAGGTACCTGAACACCGGGACCGAACTCCGGGAGGGTTGGCTTTCGCGGTGGGCGATAAGCCGTCTCTTGGGCCGTAGTGATGGTTTTGTCTTCCATTTCTTCGTTGGTCTTAAATCTCTATTTGCATATAAGCAGAACTTTGCTTATTTTTGTTGGTGGATGTTATATGTTATCCGAGTGTAAAGTTAATCATTTATGTTGGTTTGACAAAGCAGACCTTATCATTTATGAGTGATTTTAAGGATTATTAACATTGACATCTCCCACAACTCTCTAAACCCGTTTGTTTTACAGAAAACGAGTAACGATATGAACGAATCAGAAAAGGTCGAAAACAACGTCGATGCCAAAGAGATACGAGACAAACTGCTGAAAGCATTGCATCTCGGTCCGGGCGAGCTTGCGACTGCCCTAGGCATAAACTATCAGCGCATCTATGACCTCGGTAGCGGTAGAACAAAAAAGTTCAATCCAGGGATGGTCAACATGATTGTCGCCAAATTTCCGCAGGTCAACGCCACCTTCTTATATACTGGCAAAGGTGAGCCATTGAAAGAGGGAGCGGCTGTTGCGTCTACATCTGACGTCTCCGAGATAATCTCCATGTCGAAACAGCTTATAGATATGATGGAGAAAATTACTGAAAGGTCAGAGATGCTTGACCAACGGGCACTACGCCTGGAAGTCAAGGAGCGAGAACTGAACGACAGGGAACGGCACCTCAACGAGAGAGAGCGAACTTTGTCTGAACGTGCCGCAGAACTTGCGGAACATTCCATATAATATATATGTGGAACAACGAGGCTGAAATATGCTTCTCGAAATGCGATGGTCCTGACTACTGCAAATCATTCGACCATTGCAGAGGATGGGGATGCCGACTGTTACGATACGTCCCGGCGGTTCTCCCCCGAACCGAGATGGAGAAGGCGGAAGTCTTTTCCGAAGTCTATTCAAGAGCCGAACAACTTGGCGTCATTCACTGCAAAAATTTCAATCCATTGAGGATAGATGAGGTGCTTGATGACAATGACCAACTACGGCTCATATTAGGTTCTGGAGACGCATAGTGTGGCTCTTTTGTTGTCCGTTTTTAATTCTTAAACGTGTATAATCCTGATAATCACCAGTCTGCAAACATTTATGGGCGGCATGATGTAAAAAGTGTCCTAAATAATATCTAAAAGAGCAGGTGATTTTCTCATCTGCTTTTTTTTATGTAAATTTGTAATTCAACAGCATCTAAATATGATTTCAATAAATAGTTTAAGTGTTGAATTCTCAGCACGTCCACTTTTCACAGATATAAATTTTGTTATTAACAAAACCGACAAAATCGCCCTTGTCGGTAAAAACGGTGCCGGCAAATCAACTCTCCTTAAAATTATCGCAGGAATTCAATCCCCGACATCCGGAAGCATCACCAAACCCAACGAGATTACTATAGGTTATCTTCCGCAGCAAATGAAACTGGCTGATTCTACATCCCTTATAGATGAAACAAAAAAGGCCTTCTCAGATCTTTTCGACATCCACAAAGAGATTGATGAAATCAATAGAGAGCTTATAGACCGTCAAGACTATGAATCTAAAGAGTATGCTGATCTCTTATTGCGCCTTGAGTATCTTAATGAAAGGGTTACAATTGAGGGTGCTGACAATATGGAGGCGGAAATCGAAAGGACTCTCACCGGTCTCGGATTTTCTAAAAGCGACTTCAATCGCCCCACTTCAGAGTTTTCCGGGGGCTGGAGAATGCGAATAGAACTTGCAAAAATTCTTTTGAAGCGCCCGGACGTACTTCTTCTTGACGAGCCCACCAATCATCTGGATATAGAATCTATTCAATGGCTGGAACAATTCATGCAGACAAAAGCAAAAGCCGTGGTTCTTGTGAGCCATGACCGTGCTTTCCTTGATAACGTCACCAAACGTACGATAGAGATTTCATGCGGTAAATCATATGACTATAAAGTCAGCTATTCCCAGTTTGTAGAACTCCGCAAGGAGAGGGTCGAGCAGCAGATGCGCGCTTATGAGAATCAACAGAAACAGATTGCAGATATAAAGGATTTTATCGAACGGTTCCGATACAAGGCAACAAAAGCAGTGCAGGTGCAGAGCCGAATCAAACAACTTGAGAAAATCGTACCTATTGAGGTAGATGAAGTTGACAATTCCCACCTTAATTTAAAATTTCCTCCCGCATCAAGATCCGGTGACTTTCCATTGATACTTGAAAATGTCGGAAAAGCTTATGGCGACCACCTGGTATTCGATCATGCTGAATTCACAATAAGAAGAGGTGAAAAGGTTGCATTTGTCGGTAAAAACGGTGAAGGTAAATCAACTTTGGTAAAATGTATCATGGGTGAAATTCCATTTACCGGCAATCTCAAGATCGGTCATAATATAAAGATTGGATATTTTGCTCAGAATCAAGCTCAACTGCTTGATGAAAACATTACAGTATTTGAGACTATCGACAACGTTGCAACCGGGGATATCCGCACAAAGGTTCGGGACATTCTTGGAGCCTTCATGTTTGGAGGAGAGGATATTGATAAGAAAGTAAAGGTTTTGTCAGGAGGAGAAAAGACACGACTGGCAATGATAAAACTTTTATTGGAACCGGTTAATTTCTTAATTCTTGATGAACCTACAAACCACCTTGATATGAAAACCAAGGACATTCTCAAAAATGCTATCAAGGATTTCAATGGAACGGTAATAATCGTCAGTCACGACAGGTATTTCCTTGACGGACTTGTAGAGAAAGTCTATGAATTCGGGAATGGCATGGTTAAAGAAAATTTAGGAGGTATCTATGATTTCCTTAGGAAGAAAAATATAGAACATCTCTCAGAACTTGAACTTTCAAAATCACCTACCCTAAAAGATAAAAAATCAGATTCCAACAACAATTCGCCATCAGTAACACCACAGAATACACCTGTCACTGAAAAGCCGGAAAAGAAATTAAGTTACGCTGAGCAGAAAGAACGCGCCCGCATGATATCCAAAGCGGAAAGAAACGTAAAAAAGGCGGAAGAGGATATTGCAGCATTGGAAGTGAAACAGAGGGAACTCGAAGATAAAATTTCTTCCGGCGACACTTCCGCAGAAATACTGGATGCCTATGCCAAGGCCGGGAAAGAGATGGAAAATGCCATGTCTATGTGGGAATTGGCGCAAATGGATCTTGATGAAATTAAAAGTAAGTATGAATAGAACGATATACAATATAGCAAGCTCTCCCCTTTCATCTTTTGCCGATGTTTCTTCAAAACACGGTATCGATAAAGCTAACCTTGACATGGGAACTGATCCTCGTCAGGATTTTTATATGTATGCTTGTGGAGGATGGATGAAAAACAATCCCCTCGGAGCAGAGTTTTCCCGTTTCGGGACATTCGATCAGCTTAGAGAGAATGCAAAAAAACAATTAAAAAACTTGATTCTCAATCTATCGGAAAATCCCGAAGCAAAAATAAAAGGAACAATTGCCCAAAAAGTCAGTGATCTCTACTCTTTGGGAATGGATAGTGTGAGACTTAACCGCGATGGCGCCGCACCACTGATGCCAATGATCCGGAGAATCAATGATATGAAACCTGAAGACTTCACCGCCACCCTCGCATGGCTACACAATGGACTCGGAGGTTCTTTCTTCGGTACAGGTGTTGGAGCAGACGCAAAAAATGCAGACATGAACATCATGCATATCGGTGAGGCCGGGCTTGGATTGGGCGACCGTGACTATTATCTTGAACACAATGAGACCAACGACAGGATAATGGCTGCATATGAAAAATATGTGAAACGCATGATGGAGCTCGTCGGTTATGACGAAAATGCCTGCCAACGAGTGTGGGACAATGTTATTGCGATAGAAACCGAGATTGCAAAAAAAAAGAAGACACGGGAAGAACGACGCAATCCTCAACTTCGTTATAATATGCAGTCGATGGAAGAAATAAATAAGAATTATCCGAATATTGACTGGGAGGGATATTTTAAATCCCTTGGGCTTCCGAAAGTTGATAAAGCAAATGTGTCTTCTCTGAAATATATGGAATTTATCAACGAATATCTTCCACAACTAACCCTACAGCAGATCAAGGATATAATGACCGTCGATCTCGTGACATCATCTTCGAATCTTCTGAGCGATGACTTTCAGGAGGCCAACTTCGAAATGTTTGACCACACTATGTCGGGCATCGAACAGATGGAACCAAGATGGAAACGTGTCATGACAATACCTAATTCTATGTTTGGAGAAGCTGTGGGTGAGCTTTATGTGAACAAGTATTTTCCGGAGGAAAACAAGATTTATATGAAGGAACTGGTGGAGAATCTCCGCAAGGCACTCGGCAAACATATTGACAACCTTAGCTGGATGTCTGACGATACCAAGGCCAAAGCGAGAGAAAAACTCTCCTCTTTCACCGTTAAAATAGGATACCCCGACAAATGGAAAGATTATTCCGGCATACAAATCGATCCGTCAAAGACATATCTTGAGAATGTCAGCGAGGCATCCAGATGGTATGTCCAAGATAATTATCAGAAACTGGGCAAACCTGTCGACAAAGATGAATGGCATATGACACCACAAACTGTGAATGCCTACTACAATCCGACAACAAACGAAATCTGTTTCCCTGCCGGCATACTGCAGGCTCCATATTTTGATCTTTCTGCTGATGACGCTCAGAACTATGGAGCAATAGGAGTTGTAATCGGGCACGAAATGACCCACGGATTTGACGATTCCGGAAGACAATTTGACAAAAACGGAAACATGGCAGACTGGTGGAATCCTAAAGATGCTGAAAAATTCAATGCATTGGCAGACAAACTTGTTGAGCAATTCGATGCCGTTGAAGTTGCCCCGGGAGTTCACGCAAACGGACGTTTCACCCTTGGTGAGAATATCGCAGACCAGGGTGGACTAAGAGTGGCTCTGACAGCATATCTTGATTCAATGCAAGGAAAAGAGTTGAAGGATATTGACGGCCTTTCACCTCTTAAACGTTTTTATCTTGCCTATGCAAATGTATGGGCAAATAATATCCGCGATGAGGAAATCCTTTCCCGCACTAAAACTGACCCCCACTCCCTTGGTGAAAATCGCGTCAACGTCACTCTTAGAAATCTGCAACCGTTCTTTGACGCTTTCGGCATAAAGGAAGGAGACAAAATGTTCCGACCTGAATCAGAACGAGTGGTGATTTGGTAAACAGTCTCTTATTTTATTTTAGACAATCTCTTAAATTTGGACACAAATGTTTGGATTGATAGGATATCCTTTGGGACACTCGTTTTCTGCAAAATATTTTGCAGAAAAATTCGAGAAAGAGAACCTGGATGAACAATATTGTCCTTTCCCTTTGAAGGGAATTAATGAACTGGAACATCTAATCGAATCCAATAATAGTTTAAATGGACTCAATGTCACGATTCCTTATAAGGAAAGCGTTATTCCCTATCTTGACGAGCTGTCTGCGGATGCCTTGGCGATAGGTGCTGTGAATGTGATTAAAATATTAAGGTCAGACAACAGGGAGAAACCTTATCTCAAAGGTTACAACACCGATTGGGAAGGTTTTTCCCTTTCCATTTTCCCTTTACTGACGGGTAAAGAAAAGAAAGCGCTCGTCCTTGGGACTGGCGGAGCCTCAAAAGCTGTCACATACGCCCTTTCGCAACTCGGCATAAAATCCACACTTGTTTCGAGAAAATTGCGGGAAGGTGTGACAACATATGAAAAACTCGACAGTTCGATCATGGAAGAAAGTCTATTAATTATAAACACGACCCCTGTTGGGATGTTTCCTAATACCGATGAAGCTCCCCTCATTCCATATGGGCTCCTGACCCCAGACCATATTTGCTATGACCTGGTATATAATCCTCTCGAAACTGAATTCATGAAGAGATGTGGATCCATGGGAGCAAGAACAAAAAACGGACTTGAAATGCTTCACCTCCAAGCAGAATTATCGTGGAAAATCTGGAACGGGCTCTGAATACTAATACTCTCGCGGTTCCGGCCATTTCCTTGTCCGCAGGAATATACGGTTCTACTTTCACAGGAAATGGCATTGTCTGCGGATTTGTCTTGATTTTAGTTGCGATTGCGATCTATATTGCAATCCTATATTGTTGCAAGGATCCTATAAAGGCGTATAAGTTTAGATTGTTTCATTATTTATGGCTTTCACTTGCTTTTATCGGCACAGGAATTATATTCGCGGAAATACATAAGCCTGACATCCTTTCCGGTAATAACTTGAGGGCAGAATATGTCTACGGAACAGTTACCGATATAATCGAAAAAGCTTCGGGAGATGTAATAACACTTGATGTTCACAAAATTAAATGGCAATCGGGAGATGTTGAAGAATTCAGGAATCTAAGAATCAGTGTTAAATGCGTAGGAACAGACGCAGCATGTTCGGTTGGCGACAATATAAAGTTCCCTACAACAATCACGACAATCCGGGATAATCCCAACTCATTCTCTTCGGGATATAAAAGAGTCATGAATTCAAAGGGATTTTATTACACATGCAATGTATATGGCAGAAACATACATATTGAAAAGCATGTTTTATCCCTAATGTCGGTTTCTCGCAAAATACGCGACAACCTCGAAATTTGCATTGAGAACACACGGTTGTCAAAAGAAACCCAGAATTTTTTAATTACGGTGCTTCTCGGCGACCGTAGTTATCTTGATCCATCTACGCGAGAGACATTTGCAGACGCCGGGGTTGCCCATGTTCTTGCCCTTAGCGGCATGCATATGGGTATAATAGGAGGTGTGTTCCTTTTCATTCTTTTCCCATTTAATTTTGCCGGCAGATATAAAACGCGTTACATATTGGCAGCAATAATGTTATGGATATATGCCTTTATAACCGGCATGGCACCATCTACTATCAGGGCATGCATCATGGTTTCGTTTGCAGCAATTGCAATTGTCCTCGAACGCAAAAGATATGTTTTCAATTCTCTTTTTGCCGCGACTTTTATAATCCTCCTCTTTTCGCCGTTTACCTTATTTGACATCGGCTTTCAACTTAGTTTTATATGCGTGGCATCTCTGGCGGCATTCGCTTCGCATGTCAATCCCTTCGGACCCAAAAACAATCCTATACTCTATCGAATCGCATCTCTCTTCTCTGCAACTTTAGTTGCAACATTCGGAAGCTGGGTCGTCACGACATATTATTTCAAATCTTTCCCGTTGGCGTTTATTCCGGCCAACATCATTCTCCTCCCAATTCTACCTCTTTATATATCTCTCGCCATAATCAATTTCTTACTTGTTCAATGCGGAATTGACATGTCTTCATTAAACTGGATACTTGACTCTACATTTGAAAAATTAAAGACATTCTTAGAATGGATAGGAAATGGGAACGCAATACATTTAGAAATAAGTTACGGAACACTGATCCTATGGATTACCGGATTAGTGCTGATCGGCTTGTTTTTTAATCTAAGGCGTTGGCGACCGTTGTTGTTCACGGGAATAGCTTTGATTATTATTTCCATATCAATTATTCCTCTACAGGCTGACAGAATTTCGGACAACAGCTTTATAATCACCAACAATTATCGACAAGTCGCTATAAATGTCAAGAAAGGGAATGGAGAACAAATGCTTTTAATGGATAAAGGCAAAATCTCAGATACCCGGATCGGCCTATCCAGGATTATTGCTATTGATTGCAATCTTCCCAAAACAATTACCCCCTGCAAATGCGATTATCTCGTAATTGCAGGAGGCTATAAAGGTAATATTGCGGATATCTGCGAAACATTCAATCCGTCACTGATCGTGATTCATCCCTCAGTCAGACGCAAGAGAGAAAATTCCTATATGATAGAAATCATGAATCTGGGAATTGAATGCCATTCCATAAGACAGAATAATCCATTAAAAGTTACTATCTGATCCTGTCGACAGAGCGGAGCATCTTTTGGTCGGAATTTATACGGCTATAAGCCATAATATCGGCAATTAGAGCAAGTAAAGGAGCAATAATCAGGGTAGACCAGCTTACAGCCGCTCCTTCAAATGCACAATAACCGTAACCACACCCTATCGACACCGCTGCAAGTATGAATAAGATGCCAATGAGACATAAGGTCTTCTGTAGACGCAAATTCTTGAATAGAAAGATATTGATCAAGGGTATGATCGCACACATTAATGACACTATGAATAACGGCCATGTATGCATATAATATCCTGATGCAGCTCCATTCGTGGCCTCACCCTCGATAAAAAAGCCAAGAGCTGTAAAATTTAAGGTATAGTCAGGGAGCTGAATCTGACCGAGAGAAAGGAAAGAGAATGTAGCCATTGCCACAGCTGCAACTAACAGCAGCACTGATTGCCAACGTTGAATAACCATATCTGTTTACTAATATATATTTACTATAACACAAAATTAATACATTTTAAGTAAGTAACAAAAATTAATGCACATATAGAACGCAGTTATTTGGGGGTCATTTATATATTACGTTAGCAATACGCAGATTCGTAATAGATTATATACTTTGACTTGTACTAATAATGTACTAAATGAGGAATTTAAGTATATTCAAAAGCAATCATTTAAGTTTAATTCGCAGGCGTTAGCTATTTTTAATTGCGGTTGCTTGCCTTGATTTTCTTCTTTCGGTGGTAAGAATGGTGTGGTGATGTGGGCTGGTGAAAAGAAAAATTGATATGGGCATTTCTCTTTTGCCCCATATATCTATATAGGTTTGGTTCGGTTTATATATCTATATATAGAACCGAACCAAACCTAATATTCCAACTACAACATTAGATTAACCCCATCTTCAATCCTATTTTTACCGCTTCCGCCGTATTAGCGACGTTCAAGTGCGTGAGGATGTTTTGCCGATGACGGTACACGGTGTTTAGGGAGATAAATAATTGGGAAGAAATCTGTTTGCTTGACATACCTTTTGATAGTAGCGTAAGCACCTCTTTTTCTCTCAATGAAAGAATATTATTACCGATACTGTCCAATAAGTCCGAACCAACGTTTTCACCTGTGGTAAGATTGATAATCTTTCCGTCAAAATCAATGTTGCGGCAGATTCCTATTGGCATATATGTGCATAGACCGATGTTTATATTTCCGTTTGAGGTTATTTCAAGGTATCTGGTTTGATGTATGATAGGAAAAATATGCCCCTCAAATTTCAAATTTAACTTACTTGATTGTATGAAATCATTCCTTTTCTCGTGAGGAAGCGATTTTATCAGCTCAATGAACCTAAGTTCAAGCACATGTCTGTCAAGCAAATCTTTAGGATCAATGAGAGAAAATAGTATGTCCTCAAAGGCTGATTCAAATTCAATATATGAACTTATGCCAATACATTCGCCAAATGAGCCGGAATAAAGGTAACTCCGATTCTCGACAAAATCGGATATCACTGCAATTGCGCCCTGCACCTCTGCTGTGATTTTAGCCTTGTGACAATACTCTGCCAAGCGGGATTTATGGTCTGCATGACTTAATCCAGCTTGAGAAAGCAATTTCGTCTTAAATTTATTCTCGATACTCATCAGATATAAAATGGCTAAAATTAACTATTGTAGGGATGAAGAACCCGTCGTAATTTTGCACCACAAAATTAACTAAAATTTTTCAAACTCAATGAAGAAGTCTATTATCGTGGCTGTCGGACTTATGTTCGCGTTGGTATCATGCCAGCATACTCAGCAACAAAAATCCGACAATACATCTTCCACAGAAACAATTTCCAAAATGGAATTAGTTGATTGCGACATCAATTTTGACGGTGTCAAGTTCACAAAGTCACTCAATGGCGGTGATTCCCTTGTACAAGTGCAGGATTCCATTCTGACATTCTCATGTTCGGAAGGGCGGGATATATTCAATGATCCCAACGGCAAATTGTCCAACCATACCATTCCTGCGATATTGACGGAAGTGGACAATTCCAAGCCGTTCACTTTCTTAGTCAAGGTACGTCCGGGATTCACCTCTGATGGAACTTACAACGCAGCCGACATTCTGGTGTTCGCCAATGATTCTCTCTATCAGAAACTATGCTTTGAGCAAGACGAGCGTGGTAACCATAGGGTTGTCAGCGTCCGCACAGTCGTCACTTCTGATGACAACAATCATGATGTTATCAGCGAGGACAGCGTGTATCTCAAAATATCCTCGGATACCGAAACAATAGCAAGCTATTACTCCATTGATGGCAAAGAGTGGAATATGGTAAGATTGTATAAAAATAGCTATCCCACCAATCTTCTGATTGGAATCGCAAGCCAGGCACCTGTTAAGGGAAAATGTACAAGTGTGTTTTCCGATATGGTTCTCAGCCAAGATAACGTGTCCGATTTTAGGATGGGAGAATAAAACAAGTTTTTGCTTCCAATAACAATAGCAGTAGAATGGGGAAGGGTTTGCAACTCTTCTCCATTCTACTGTTTAAGACGTAATCTTTATACGGATTCCAAAGGTTGACCTTTGGCTCATTCGGGATATTTTCAGCGTTGCTTCGGCAATGCGGCTCGGAAAATTCCCTAATGAGCTAAGGAATTTCCTGACGGTGTAATTTCCGTGCCACCTCGGATCGATTAATCTTGTTGCACTCGGTATAGTGGTTTACCATTGTACCGGGTGCAATGATTATAGTCGGTGATGGGTGGAGCGTTTTGGGATTACGGGTAATACCTAAACATAAACTCGCTCCATCCCTAAACGGACTCTTATGGCAATGAGAAAAACAAAGAGCGATCTTTGCATGGTTGCGGTTTCGGAGATGATCTTTCAACGAAAAAGAAATCCCGAAACATATCCTTGCACTCCGATTTTCCTTGCACTCCGATTTTCCTCGTCGGTGCTTCATCGTAATGAATAGTGTCATCGTAGTGACTATATCCGTTACAATCATTACGACAACTACAATGGCTGTAACCGTTGTGGTGACTATATCCGACCATCGGGAGTGCGCCTTTTGAGGGACTCAGAAGGTATCTTGCCCGACCATTAGAATTTGTTTTTTTCCACTGCCCTCACACGTTTTTTCTCATTGCTATCCCTTGCATTTCTTGCACTTTTGCACAATGGGAGAGGTTAACTTTTTCAAGGAATAAGACATCTCGTGAGTAGCCATATTCCAAGATTACACCGTGGCATTTCTGACACTTTGACGTTTTTGCCGCGTGATGAAGGAGCATATAGGCATATGCGACTGAATCACAAGGTAAAAACAGCCAAAAAACAAGTTTTATTGGGCAAGATTTCATTCCTTACTTATATCGTTTAATTTTGTTACTTACTTAATCGTAGAACAATAAAGAGTAGCGATTATTAAACACTCTATAAAAATTTTTTGGCGTGAAATTTGTTACATAAATGTGCATTGGGATAATAACCTTACCAACTGAATATGACATTAGAATCTTTAAAAGACAAAATATCAGAAGTTAAAGTATTGATTGAGTCAAACCGTGTAATCGAGAGTTTCAATCTTCTTGAGAAAATTTCAGAGGAGGAAGGTAACTTCCAACTGTCGGACAGGTTGAAGAACCTGCGCCAGACCTACGGATACATGATACATTACCTAATCGAGGGTATGGATGATCCGACACGACAGGACGTATATGACTCAACAATCCGTTCTCTCCGAAATATCTGTGACACCTTGCTGACAGATAAACTTACCAACGAAAGTCCGGCCTTGTATTATTCAACTTCAAGAATATGCAAACATCGTAATATTTCCTTCGAATATATCTGGAATCAACTTGCCGAAAATAATGCGAATATCGATCTTGCTCTCGCTGCGGGTTGCAGTCCCGACACTCTTTACTCCGACAAGGACAGTCTGATGCACCAGCTTTTTGATATCGTGTGGACAGAACGGAATAATAAAGATATGTGCGAAGCACTTACAGAACGTGTCAATTCCCCGTCTACAGACAAATCTCTCGCTCTTTATCTTATATCCGCATTGACGTTATCACTTCTCGGACTATATGACAGGGACAAAATGATCTCGCTTATTGATATCTATGATAACGCTGAATCCGAAGAAATAGCCGCACATTCACTCGTCGGAATCATATTGTCATTACGCAGGCACCGCAACCGCGTATATTGCGATAAAAAGATTTTGAGCAGGCTGGAACTTTGGCAGGATTCTCTTGTGACCTATAGCCGTCTTCGCGGTGTTGTCAAGGAAATTATCCGCACGAGGGATACCGACAGGGTTGCGGCAAAGATGCGTGACGAGGTGATTCCCGAACTAATGAAAATGCAGCCGGACATGCTCAAAAAAATGAGGGATTCTGCAATGGATTTTGAATCCGGAATGCTTGAAAACAATCCGGAATGGGAGGAAATGCTTGAAAAAAACGGCCTTGCGGATAAAATGCGAGAATTGACGGAAATGCAAAACGAGGGTGCTGATCTAATGATGGTTACATTCTCCAATCTCAAAGGCTTCCCTTTCTTCAATAGTGTTAGCTCTTGGTTCATGCCTTTCGATATAAATAACCCTGCAATCAGGATTGATAAGGATAACCGCAAACTTCTTGACACAATGCTCTCATTAGGAATCGGCATGTGTGATTCTGATAAATATTCTCTGGTATTCGCTTTTTCCGCAATGCCGGAATCGCAAAGGAGGATGATGTTTGGCCAGTTCGAGCAACAACTCTCTCAAATGATGGAAATTGCATCAGATAGACTTGAGAAGCAATCGAATCCTGAATTCAATGCTGCCGCAGTGGTCTTTATTCGAGAGTTATATCGTTTCTTCAGGCTATTTAGAAGAAAAGATGAATTCGAAGACCCTTTTAAAGATCCTTTCAACTTTCTGGATCTGCCGGTCATTGGCGACATGATGTCAGACGAGGAAATCATCACGATAATAGGTGAGTTTTATTTTAAGCGCGGATATTATAATGAAGCCTTGGAACTTTTTAAAGCTATCGAAGATTCCAAGAACGATGATGCCTCATATTGGGAAAAGATTGGTTTCGCATATCAATCATTGAAACAATATGATAAAGCATTGACTGCTTACCACAAATCTGAACTTCTTGGGGAACCGGGGCAATGGCTTCTCAAAAAACTTGCGTTTATAAATAAGAAATTGGGTAATTACAGAGAAGCGGCGGAATACTACTCAAAATCACTGTCAAATGATCCGGACAACGTGTCCCTAATCATGAATGCCGGGAATGCATTGGCAGAATCCGGGAATCTTCAGGATGCCTTACGCTCTTTCTACCATGCAAATTATCTTGATCCCGAGAACCTTAAAATATGGAAGGCTATTGCATGGACGGAGTTTATATCCGGCAATTTAGATAAAAGTGTTTCATATTATGACAGAATTCTTGTTTCATCTCCCGAACCAATAGATTTCCTGAACGCGGGACATGTTAAATTAGCTTCAAAAAAAATTAAAGAAGCCATAACCTTATACAAAAAATCGGCAGAAAATAGTTTTGAAGATTTTAAGATGGCTTTCTTAGCTGATGCCGATACACTTGACAAAATCGGGATTGACAAATTGACTCGACATCTTATACTTGATTCAATCAAACTGAACCAAATAGAAAAGAATAACTAATCTAAAAACCGTTTAAATTTGATTGAATCAAATTTAAACGGTTTTTAGATGTTATTTATCTGAAAAGCTCGCTCTCTATCGCCTCTAATGCCTCTGACAATTCCTTGGAATATGGAAGCCTGTCAGTTATGGAAGATATGCCATGGAGCACTGTGGCATGCTTTCTGTTCAATTTGCTGCCAATAGCCGGTGAAGACAGTTGCGTGTGCTTATGCGACAGATACATGATCATTTGGCGTGCATCTGCAATATCCCTCAGCCTGCTTTGTGAAAATATTGCATCAGGGTTGAGATTGAAATATTCCGCAGTAGTCTCCACTATCATATCGAAGTTGATGGGTTTACGTTCCGGCTTCTTTACCACGTGGCTCATAACTTCCTTTGCCAGTTCCACTGACAATGGTGCGTTCTTAACGATAGCACGGGTGAGAAGGCCGTTAACTATCGTCTCAAGTTCACGCACTGAGCCATCAATCTCTGAAGCAATCGCATCAATCACATCTTCAGAAAGGCCAAGCCCATTCTTCTTTGACTTGAATTCAAGTATCTTCTTACGAAGCTGATAGTCGGGATTGGGCAACGGTTCAACCACACCCCACTTAAATCGGTCGATAAGTCTATCCGCTATCCCGTCAAGCTCCATAGGAGGACGGTCACATGTAAAGATAATGTTTTTGCGGTTGCGCTGCAAATGATTGAATATCGGAAACAATGCTTCAGCAGTTCCTGTTTTATTCGATAATTCCTGAAGATCATCAAATAGAATCACATCCATCATCTGAAACCAGTTGATGAAGCCCGGGACATCTTTCTTGATGGTGGCCTGCGCATAGAGGTTCTGGAAATGCTTCATCGGCACAAACAGAACTTTGGCATTAGGATTGCGCTCCTTGATTCTTATTCCAATTGCCTGAATCAAATGGGTCTTTCCTACACCCACATTTCCATACAGAAAAAATGGATTGAATTCCGGTTTTCCCGGATTATCGGCAATATATTCCGCAATAGTCACAGGAAGCCTATTGCTCTCACCTATGCAGTAATTCTCGAAATTCAATGAATAATTCAACTGCGGATCAAAATCGACTTCACGCTTTTCAATCGGGGCATTATGATATGATCCAACGAGTTTATTCTTCAGTATATGGGATTGCTGAGGACTCTCAAGCCTTACCTTTGCGTTATTGTCATTAGAAACAACGGCAATCTCATAATCAAGCCTTATCTGCTGTCCAAAAACTCGTTTAAGGGCTTTTGAGAGGATTTCATAAAAATCGTCTTCGTATTTCTCAAAATAAAATTGAGACGGCAGACGCAGCGTGAGACGGTTATCTGTAAATGCAATGGGCTTCGCACACGCAAACCACGTGTTGAAGCGGTCTGAACCGATATTGTCTTTTATCAGTTCAAGGCATTTGTTCCATTTATTTTGAAAGTCCATCTCCATTGTTTCTCAGATTGGACTACAAAATAATAACAAAAATTCCACAAAAAAAAATAGCGTTTTGCTTGCAATTTATCATTTATTTATACCATACTGAATATCAAGACATTGCGGCAATACCATCAAATCGGCTTATTTTAAGTCAAATACACAGTTCTATATTGTTGAAATATAATAAATTGACACCATCTTTCCAGACAGTGCCAATTTTAACATTCAAGCCGAAATTCTTTAAAAACCGCATATTATGAATCACAACTAAATTTAGTCTTATTTATAATCATTCCAAATAAGGACACATGATGATATTACTTACAAAAGTTTTATGCTGATATAACGTTTCGGATTTTTCTTGATGTCTACAATCAGTGAATCCACATCAGCTGCCACCCTGTTTAGCTTATTATACAACTCAGGATCATTCATCAGCATACCTAACGTTGAATTAGGATCGTTAAGCTGATTTGAAAATTTTGTAAGATTATCGGTCAAAGCGTTAACATTGTCTACCGTAGTGTTAAGAGGCAACGATTTAAGTTGGGCGGATAATATCCCAAGATTTGCCGTTACTGTATCAAATCCATGACTTATTGACTTTACATTTCTCATCACCACAGGAAGATCCTTATTCACGGTCGAGTTCAACCCGTCAGTAGCATTCAGCACATTTCCAGTTATGCCGTCAAGCCTTCGAATCGAAGACAGCAGAGCCGGATCTCCAGCGAGACGGTTAAGGTTATAGAGAAGTGAATCCACCCTGGGAAGGATCTTGTTTACGGCAGGCATCAAATCCTCGCTGAGGGAGGACATCAGATCAGAAGTTTCGTAAGATTCAATATCACCTCCGACAGGAATCTTCTCTGCACTTTTACCTAATTTTATCGCTATAAAATTGCCACTCATAAGTGTTGAACCCATTGTTGCCTTTGAATCGACAGGAATTCTAAGATTTTTATTGAGAGCGAGCAACACCTTGATTTTTCCGGGATTCTCGTAATCAAACTGAATCTCGCGGACCTGACCGACTTTATATCCATCCACTGTAACCGGAGAGGAAATCTCCAGTCCTGCTACATTATCATACGATGCATAATAAAAATTTGCAGGGCTAAAAAGATTTATACCCTTTAGATAATCGATACCAAATATCAGAATAACTATGGCTGCGATCACGCAAATACCGATTATAAACTCTTTGTTAAATATTTTTTTCATAACCTTATAGTTTCAATTTGATTCAACCTTTCTATTTCTGGCTTTTTATTATGAAAGCGTCCGGGATCTTTTCTTTAACTATTTTAAGCAAGTTTTCCATCTCTTTTCGGCTTTCGCTTTCGCCATATGTATATTTATATAGATTATTCTCTTTAAAAGATTTCACCGGAGCCAGACCGCAAAACCGAGGATTGTTTTGTTTCAAGATATCCGAACTGGCAAGAATCTGAATCTTATACACTGTCTTCAATTTTTCCACCTTAGAATGATAACCTGAGAGAGACTTATGCTTTTTGGGCGCAGTGACGGATTTTACACCGCTGTCTGCAAGACCTGTGGAACCGTCTGAATTTATAACAACGGTTTTGTTGTTATAAATCCTTGTAGATTCACCATTCTGTTTCTTGCCCTGTTTTTTCTTATCTGACTTCTTTTTCTTTTTCCCTTTCACCTCTTCGACGTGAGTTTCAGCAGTTGCCAGCACAGGTTCCGTTTCTTTAACCTCGACCACAGCCATACGCTCCTCTTCACGATGCAATGGGATGGCAGCTGTTTCAACATTTCTTATAGCCGACGCTTTCTTTGCGGCTTCAGAACGCCTTCTGCGCTTGGTAAATGCAGAAGCCGGCCGCGACGACCTTTTAGCTTCAATCCTTTTCTCAACCGGTTTTGAAGAGGAGACCAGAGGCATCTCCACCTGAGCATCCAAGTCGCTTTGTTCAATTAACGGGGCATTATCCGCAGTGGCTTTACCTTTATTTTTATTGCCGACATATTTTTCTATCGACTTATATAAAGCATCTGCCAGTTGATTCTGCCCTTTTTCCGAGCCCATATATACTGCTGAATTAGGATTGCAAATAAAATCAAGTTCCACAAGAACTGAAGGCATCGATGTTGCCCACAACACCCAGAACCCCGCCTGCTTCACGCCTCGGTCTCCCCTGCCGGCTTCTTTTACAAGACTCTTTTGTGCGAGATCTGCAAACTTTAGACTCTGACCGAGATTCTTTTTCTGAGCCATTTCAAAAATGATATACGACTCATCTTTTGAAGGGTCGAAACCGCTATATTTCTGCTCAAAATTCTTTTCTAACTCTATAACTGAGTTTTCCCTGCGGGCAACCTGAAGATTGCTTTGGTCTTTATGAAGCCCTAATGCATACACCGATGACCCGTTTACTCTCTTTCGGTTAGGATTTGTCTTGTCAACCGAATTGGTATGAATGGAAATAAAAAGATTCCCTTTACTGTCGTTCGCAATTTTAGCCCGTTCCTGCAGTGTGATGTATGAATCATTATCTCTGGTCATTACAACCTTGACATTCTTCATTCCTTTCTTGATTTTTGCAGCAAGCTTTTTAGCGACACCTAAGTTTATATCCTTCTCCTTTACATTGTTGTCTACCGCCCCGGCATCATGACCACCATGTCCCGGATCAATCACAAGAATAAACTCGTTACCCTTCTTAGGCGCATCAAGGGCATGTGTATTCTCATACGGATATATACTTAAAAGTGAGAATATCGATACTAAAGTAAATAAACGTATATTGTTTAAACTATTTCCTAAATTCATTTTTACAAAATTTACTTGCAAATATATCTCTTTTTTCGCAGCCTGAAAAAATATTTAAATTTTGTTAACGCAAAATTTCGCGACTAAGAGAATGTTGAGTTTTAACATCAGCGCACATAAAGAGAGATTTTGAGGGAATTTCTCAAGTTGAAAGGGAAGCATAGCGGCCTATGCGACTGATGCATGCCGGCAAAATGCTTTTTTGAAAAATGACAGCTAATTATTAAATTTGCACAAAACAAAGCACTCATGACAGATTATAGCGAATTTGAAGATCCTGAATGTCCGTTCTTCCATTTTATTGCTGATAATGAAAAGGTTGACGGGAATCATATACTCCTAAAGTATCATGATAAGAAACTCCCTTTTTCGCTTGATTTTGCAGTCACTCAAATAATCGGCAGACGAAAAGCTGCATTAAAACTGCCTTCATTCCTGAGTTTCAAGCAGTTCCTTTTCCCCGATCCCATTTCTGCGGAACAGGCTTCTGACGAAAGGGTCGCCGAATATCACGCTGTTTTGACAGGCTCGGGCAAAAAGGTGCTTGACATGACAGCAGGATTGGGCATAGATGCCATGAGCATCGCTATGCGTGGCAACACGGTGACGGCGTGCGAAATAGATGCTTCAAAAGCAAAAGCGTTGCAACATAACGCAAGAGTGATTAATATCAGCAATATTCATGCTGCAAATGTTGACTCAATACAGTTCTTGTCGTCTCTTGATTCTAAAACAGACATCATATTCATCGACCCGGCGAGACGTGATGCAAACAATCGCCGAACCTATTCTTTAGCAGACTGCACACCTGATGTGACTGCAATAATGCCGCAAATGCTCGCGAAAGCAGACAGAATTCTGATAAAGTCGTCTCCACTACTCGACATTTCCCAAATTCTAAAGGAAATTCCTGGGACTACCTGCATACATATCGTCTGCGTGAAAGGTGAGTGCAAGGAAGTTTTGATAGAAATTGTCAAGGATACCCCTTTTCATGGAATAAAGGCAATTGATCTCGATGACTCCGGAATTATATCCGATATTGTATTTGATAAAAATGAGTTGATATCCACAAATGCCCCCGTTGCGACTCTCGACGATTTAAAAGACGGGAATTATCTTTATGAACCCAACGCAGGATTGATGAAAATAAGGACCGCGGGGGCGTTATGCTCCCATTTCCCCGATATCAGACATATTGCTCCCAATACATCCCTGTTTATTTCAGAGAGATATTATCAGAATTTTCCGGGGAGAATCTTACGTATCGATGACTTTCCTGATAAGAACGGCTTGAAAAGACTTAAAGGCCAGCGGTATTGCGTTGCCGTAAGAAACTATCCGTTGGAAGCGGATAGTTTGAGAAAGAAATTAGGGGTGAAAGAGGGTAATGAGAATTTCATTTATGCTTTCAGAGCCACATCCTCCAATCGCAACATTATCTGCTTGGCCACAAGGTTATGATACAAAAAGTTGTATAAAAATAGGCTGTATCCATTTCGGGATACAGCCTATTTTTGCTATAATTAAGAAGTTGTTTATTTCTTTATTCCATCGCGCTTCATCAATGCGTCTACAGTCGGCTTTTTACCTCTGAATTCCACGTACAGTTCCATAGGATCAACGGTATCACCGGCCTGAAGCATCTTTCGGAACTTAGCTGCCGTTTTAGGATTAAAGATACCGGTTTCTTTAAATGCGGCAAATGCGTCTGCATCAAGCGATTCAGCCCACTTATACCCGTAATAGCCGGCTGCATAGCCACCTGAGAATATATGGCCGAACGATGGCGAGGTCATACACCCTTCAACGGCTTCAAAACATCTGACCGGATTCTGAGCGTTCTTTTCAAATTCTTCAAGATCGGCAGAAGCTCTCAGAGGGGTTTCTATTGTGTGATACGCCATGTCGAGATATCCGAAACCGAGCTGACGCATGCATGAATATGCAGCTCCGAACTGCGACGATTTCAAGAATTTGTTTATCAGTTCCTGCGGCATTTTCTTGCCGGTTTTATAATGTTTAGCAAATCCGTCAAGATATTCTTTCTCTGTCAGATAATTCTCATTAAACTGGGAAAATAGTTCCACAAAATCATGGTCAACATTCGTACCGCTCAACGATGCATATTTCGCTTCAGATGAAAGTCCGTGAAGGGCATGACCGAATTCGTGCAGGAAAGTCTCAACCTCATAAGGGGTGAGAAGGACCTCTCCGTTACCTACCGGCTTAGAGAAATTGCAAACTATCGATATCAACGGGATCTGCTTGTTGCCCTCGTTATCCTTGGTTTCACCACGGAATTCAGTCATCCATGCACCCGGACTCTTTCCATCACGATAGAAGAAGTCTGCATAAAGGATTCCGAGAAGTTTGCCGTCTTTCTCGTAAACCTCATATACCTTGACATCCGGATGGTATTTGTCAATATTATTTGTTTCCTTGAACTTGTAGCCATAAAGTTTGGTCGCAAGTCCTAAAACGCCCTTTATTGTGTTGTTCAACTCAAAATAAGGCTTCATATCCTCATCATTGAAAGCATAGCGTTCATTCTTGAGTTTATCTGCCCAGTAGGAATAATCCCATGCTGTGAGCTTGAAATCATTTCCTTCCTTGAGCCTTGCAAAATCCTGAATCTCTTCCAGCTCCGCTTTCATCGGCTCTGTGTAGGCATTCCTGAGATTCTCAAGAAATTCTGTAACGGCCTCAGGTGTCTTTGCCATAGTGTTCTGAAGCTGGTATTCGGCAAAATTCTTTTTGCCCATCAGATTGGCAAGCTCAAGCCTGACATTTGCGATATCCCTGAGAATGGCGGTATTATCATATTTACCGCCATTGTTACGACTATTGAAAAGTCGGTACAAACGTTCACGCAGGTCCCTACGGTCAGAATATTTCATGAAAGGCTGATATGAAGGGGCAAAGACTGTAACCAGATACATCGACTCGTCATCTTCCTTTCCTTCCTGAGCGAGAGCATCTTTCGCGGCAGCCCTATATGATTCCACCACGGATTCCGGGATTCCGGCAAGATCCGACTTTTTCAACCACATCCTGCGGGAAGGTTCCTTCATGGCATTCGAAACATTCTGACCATATTTCACTGTAAGTTCAGACAATTCCGAATTAAGTTTACGGAATTTATCGCGGTCTGCACCTTTGAGATCAGCACCTGAAAGAATGAATCCAAGATATGTCTTGTCAATAAGCCTGATATCCTCCGGTGTAAGACTTGTGTCTTTAGCCTTATTCTCATATACCTGCTTAACTCTGTCCCATAGTCGTTCGTTAAGCATGATATTCGATGAATGTTCTGACAATGCCGGAGTTACTTTGGCAAGGATAGCCATAATTTCAGGATCGCCGGAGGCGCTCTCAATATTATTCAAGGCAAGAAGCGACCGGTTAAGAACCTCTCCGCTTCTGTCAAGCGCAACAATCGTATTCTCGAAAGTTGGCACACTTCGCTGATTGGTTATCGCGTCAATCTCCTGATTCTGCAATTTAATTCCTTCAAGAACACCTTCTTCAAACTGCGCAGGAGTCAACTTTGACAAAGGCATTGTGCCAAAAGGCAGTTTAGAACCTTCAATCAGTGGATTCACTGTCGTCCCTGCGGCTGAAGCCGCAAAAGTAACCACAGTAAGCGCTGTCAATGATTTGATAAAATAATTCATATTATAGTTATATTTTTGGTTTCCATAAAACACAGTGCAAAAGCTGCACCAGTTTCTTCCGCAAATATAATAATTATTCCTTTTCAAGACTTGATTTTGTTTTATTTTTTGTGTAATTTTGTTGACATGAAGCATATACGAAAAATAATCCTCACAGGGTTCCTTGCAATTGCTGATTTAGCAGTAGGAATCCTGCAATTGGTTTTATACAAAGGAGCACATAATATCTTTATCGGTATATTTTTCATTGTATATGGGATATGCAATCTCATATCTCTCCTTACTTTGTTTAAGCAACTTCAACATAAATAATTATGGATACTAAAAATATTTCTAAAGTATATTTCTGCCCGCGAATCACAGCGGACAATCTCGTTAAAGTTTACCAAGCCCTCGGACGCGAAGCAAAAGGTCGCGTAGCCGCAAAACTTTCTACTGGAGAGGCCGGTAATCCCAATCATCTTAGCACTGATGTAATAAAAAAACTCATACATCTTACCGATGCAACCATCGTGGAATGCAACACCGCTTATGAAGGTCGCAGATGCAATGCCGCTGACCATCTTCAGACAGCAGCAGAACATGGCTTCACGGCCATTGCTGAAGTAGACATAATGGATGCGGACGGCGAGATATCCCTTCCTGTCAGGAATGGCAAACATCTTAAAGAAAATTTCATCGGTAAAAATTGGAAAGACTATGACTTTACCTTGGTTCTCTCCCATTTCAAGGGACATCCGATGGCTGGCTTTGGCGGAGCATTGAAAAATGTCGCAATCGGCATGGCTTCTTCCGCCGGCAAAGCATGGATTCATACTGCCGGGAAATCCAAAGACGTACCGGTTGACTGGGAAAATGTTCCTCCTCAGGAAGATTTTCTTGAATCAATGGCGGAAGCTTGTGAATCTGTATTCGACAAGGCGGGAGACAACATCCTTTTCATCAATGTCGCCAATAACCTTTCTGTTGATTGCGACTGTGTTGCCGAACCTGAATCTGTCAAGATGGAAGATATAGGTATCCTTGCTTCCCTCGACCCCGTAGCTCTTGACCGGGCATGTGTGGATATGGTTTATAACTCCCCCGATCCGGGTAAATCTCATTTGATTGAGCGCATGGAATCGCGCAATGCTTCGCATATCCTCGACTATGCAGAAAAGCTTGGACTTGGCTCTCAGGAATATGAAATAATCAATGTTGAGCCAGTTGGTGCCGATGCTGCATTCTGATTTTGATTCTCCGGTAATATTGATGTGTGGCGTCAGTGGGTCCGGGAAGACATATTTTTCTAAGAAACTCGAAGAGAAAGGCTATAAACGCCTTTCTCTTGATGAATATATCTGGAGCATTTATGGACCGGAATTTCCATCCTTCTCCCCGGAGAGGAGAAAACAAATTTTCATGGAAACCGCAAAAGAGATGGACCGGCAACTCGCCGAGATTATTGAAAGGGGAGAGAAAGTTGTGTTAGATTCCACAATGTGCAAGAAAATGAAGCGTGAAAAGACGCTCATGCTTTGTCGTGAACATGGAGTTGAACCAATCTTCATATATCTTGAAACTCCACTTCCCATCTTGCGCGAAAGACTTTCCACCCGTAAGGGTACAGGACCCAACGACCAGATTGTCACACCGGAAGACCTTTCATCTTTTTATTCCAACTTTGAACCCCCTCTCCCCTACGAGCCACATATTGTAGCAACATAGATACATTTTATGACAGATCTACTTATATATTAGTGTGAACTGTATTTATTTTAAACAAGTAATAGATATGAAAATTTCAATCATAGCATTTCTGCCTGTTATGGGCGGTATTATAGGAGGACTGATAGGTGGCCGGATACATAGGAACTATAAAAGAAAGAAAAATGAGCAATAATATGTTTTGCCATCCGGCAAGCTGACACTGCTTTTGCAACAAAATTTATGGGAAGCAGATAGTTTGTACGGCTGCCTTCTAACTTTGTATGGTGTTGCGGCGTTTCTAAATAAACAAATCAATGGGAATACATGGAAAATAAAAATTTGATATTCTTTGTGAAAGAAGGTAGAGGGCTTACATCGACCTCCGCAAACCATATCGCCAATATGGCAAAGGAAATGGTCAGGACCACTGAGCAAAAGCTCGCTTCATTGAGATTCTTTTCTACAGAAGTGGCACTCATAGGTAACGACACACGCACTCTGTTATCTTCTGGAGACGGGGAGGAAAGCCTTAATGCTGTTCCTGAGATGATTTCACGCATTGGTCATGCAAATTCACTCATTGCCTGGCTTCGCGAGGCGATAAAGGCTAAGGAATCTCTAATAAACGACATTGAACGCCTGTCGATCGATGACTTCGTTAAGTTAGACGGAATAGAACTTCCAAAACAACCCGAAAAGGAAACCTCATTAACTACCGATGAGTATTTAGCCAGCCTATCACTCAACGAACGCAACCGTTACTATTGCCTGGAAGCCATGGCAGCTGCCATAGGAAAAGAAATCCATCCTGACGGAAATTTTGCAAAGGCAAGAAATGAACTTACAGTCAAGACCGATTCTCCTAATTCGGTGGAAGGCGATGGTCGCGACACTCTGATATACTCCTATTCTCCCTCTGTTGACTCCACCAAAGTCGAAGATGTATATTTCAAGCTCCAGGATCAATATCGTGATGTTCAGTCTAAGCTAAATCTTATGAAAAGTGAGATGGAACGTGCCATCACCGAGTCAAAGGCCAAGACTGCATCGGAATATTCCCGGCATCTGGCCGACTGGAATTCGGATATGTCTCTTATTCGCGCACGCCATTCTGAATATATTCGCAGAAAGGTTAAGGAATACAGCGCTTTGAAAATCGCCATTCCAGAATCTCTTGAAGACATATATCAAGTCGTGTCCCATCTCGGAAAAGATACCAGCAGGAAATAGATCCTCCCGATTGCGGGGACTGATTCCGAATGATACCGATGCGGTCCATAGTTAAGAAAAAAATGTAACTCCTTGACTTTAAGGAGAAGCACAAATCGGTTTAATCAAAACATTTAAATTTCGGGACTTCGGTTCCGCGTCCGTATGCAAAATCGGGTTCCATGGAGTTTTTTATTGATAACTCCACCTTGACCCTTTTATCCGAAGAAAGCCCGACGGCTGGAGGAAGTTTTCGCTTTAGTTTGCATGCGGGTCTTCGCCTTCGGTTTTGATTTCGGCTTATTTATGGACTGCACAGGTGTCAGCGAAAGCGGCAGAAAGGGCATATTATACCCTTTCTGCCGCTTTTTCATTTTCTTAGAAATTGTTAATCTTCCGTGCCCTTTCGATAGCCGCCATTGTTGCCCTTCGGGAACTTGCCAACCCCGGAGAAAGAGCTTGAAAAGACATCATCTCAAGTCGTTCCTCCAATTCCCCCAACAATTCGGAATAATACCTGCACATCTTAAATGCGATGTGTATACAATATGCCCTCACAGCATAGGGTTCGCACTCAGAACATATTTTTGAGAGGCAGAAATCGAGGAAGTCAGTTCGAATATACTCCTTAGAAAACTCCTGATGCCTCAATATTTGCAACATCATTCGCTTCTTGCTAACATCAGTTTCTGAAAGGAGCAGGTCAATTATCTCATTCTGCAAAGATGCCATCCATTCCTTTTCTGAGTTGCATAAATACGTCAGTATCCATAAAGCATTGACACCGACGTGTCTATTCTCAGAATGAACTAATCTCCATAGATCCTTCTTACATGAGTCGCTTTTAAGGATTCGTCCGGCAATTGCAGCAATCTCTGATTTTGTAATGCGCCGAGAGGATTCTATCTCCATATTATATATTTATTAAGCCGAGCACAAAAATTAATTAGGTCGCAACCACTAATTAGAGAGGTTACGACCTAATTATTTAGAGTATGAAATTTTTATTAGCCTTCGATTGCAGCCTGGGCCACTGCCGTTTTCTTCATCCTTTCAATAACTTACGGAGGCGGTGTAAGCCATCAGTAAGCGTGATTTTTTGAAGATTCCGGCGCCGTTCTGAGGTTAGTCCTCAATCGCGGCTTGCGCCACTGCCATTTTTGCCCTTATCTCAGGCACTTACAGCCGTAGTGTAAGCGGTGAGTAAGCAAATCGAAGATTAATACCTTCTCTATTTAGACGCGAGATTCGGTAGATGTGCAAAGCGTGTTCAATCCTACTTTACTTCGTATCCTACATCTCATAGTTCATTTCGTTTATTTGTTTCTTAATAAGTTAATTATCTCGTCCTTGTCGCGCAGGTTGGACTTCAACTGCTCGACATTATCTTTGAGACCGCCAATCTGGTCGCGCAGGTCGGCAACGGTGCCTTCCTTTTCTTCCAACTTGACCTTTAAGATTTCAAGCTGGGACAGAATCGCGGTCTCTCCGAGGTTGTTGTTTGCATCTCCATCGCCCAACGCGACTGCCGAGAGGTAGGCGCTGATGTTGGTCGGGAACTGACAGAACAACGAGAAGAAGTTGAACTCAAGCGCACGGCTTATCTTCAACAGCTTCTTGGTCTCAATCGTATCTCTTTCAAAGATTCGATTGACATGTTGCTGAGGAACACCAATGAGACGGCCAAACTCTGTTTTGGTCATCTTCAATGCGTCAAGGCGCTCTTTGATAGCCCTTCCGATGTGTACCTCTTTTAGTTCAATATTAAACATTAAACAGCGAAAAATACTTAAAACGACACACCATTTCTTGTTTAGATAAACATTAAATGGTTACTTTGCGTTCTCAAAGTAAGTTAATCATCTGAGTGCAAAGTTAATCATTAATCATCAAACAAACAAATAAAACGACACAAAAATGGAAAATTCCACTCAAAAAATCCGTCCAACCCTATATGGCATGGCGGTTGGGGACATAGTAAAGTTCCCCATAACTCGGCTAAAGAGTGTTCGTACACAGGCTTCCGAGCTTAGCATAATGTATGAGCGCCAATACACAACGAGAACAGACCGAGTCGAGAAAACAATCGTGGTTAAGAGAATCGCCTAACCCCTTGGAATATGGCATTTCTTCAATTTCTCGACCATCTTATCCCATACGACACCTTCCTCAACGATGTTGCGGCGAGGGTCGTAAAGATGCTTAAATCCGACAAGGACGACCCAGAATATGTTAGCCAAAGAAAGGCTTATGAGATGTTTGGCCGTCGTAATGTCGAGCGTTGGAGAAAACAAGGTAAGGTAGAGCCTTGCAAGCGTCCCGGCAGACTGGAGTACCGCACCGCTGACCTTCGCCTTCTCCAACGAGTTACGCAAGACTACTTCAAATCTTCTGACAACGATGCATAATAACAATATCAAACATAGGGAGGCTGCTCAGTTGACCGCCTACCTTTATACTCTCGACCGTCGCAACCGCGCCAACTTCATCAAGTGGGTGGCCAAGGAGTGCGACGTTACAAGACCGGTGGTTTACAGTTGGCGCTATATGTGCTCACGTATCCCCGAATATGCCAAGGCAATCATCGAGAAGTGCGCCGGGCAAGTAATATTCACTGACGAAACCGATGCAAACGATGAATCGACCCAAACCTGACGTAGACCTCGACCGCAGATATAGCATCAAGGAAATCTGCGACCTTCTCAGTATATGTCGCGACACCGTCACGAAATATACCAAGCTCGATATAATAGTACCAATCCGCATTTCGAGCCGGGAGATATACTATCTCGGCTCGGAAGTTCTCATACTTTGGGAAGCGATCACAAAGAAGAAACACGACAATGATTGAAGACTCAACCATTCGCCAGGTCCACGATAGAGCCGACATCGTGGACGTCGTGTCGCGTTTCAATGTTACGTTGACACGCAAAGGCGCACACTATGTCGGCCTGTGCCCGTTCCACAATGAAAAAACAGGTTCTTTCATCGTGAGTCCGAGCCGAAACACCTATCACTGTTTCGGCTGCGGGGCCCACGGCGACGCCATAGACTTCGTGATGAAGCTCGATAACCGAACCTATCCCGAAGCCATTGAATACCTCGCAAATATGTATGGTATTCAAGTGCTGCACAATGAAAAGACCATGACCGACGAGCAACGCGACGCCGCCCGTAATCGTGAGGCTATGCTTATTGCCGTCAGCCGCATACAGGAGTATTTCGTCGAGCAGCTTGCCTCCGATACTCCTGAGGCTGAAAAGGCGCGTCAATACGCCTATGACCGTTGGGGCGAGGAATACTGCAAAGAGGTCGGTATAGGCTATTGTCCGGCTGACTGGGATTCTTTACCAGAATATTGCCGGAATAATTGTCTTGACGAACACGCCCTCCAGGAAGTTGGCATCCTTCGCTTTTCTGAAAAATCGAAGAAGTCCTACACAATATTCCGAGAGCGCGTAACAATCCCCATAACAGATAAATTCGGGCGCATTATCGGCTTCACGGCCCGATATATCGGCGATGAACCCGATGCTCCGAAATACATCAATTCCTCTGACTCTCCGCTTTTCAAAAAGGGAGAGGTAGTATTCGGACTCCGAAACGCTCAGCGACAGGCTTCAAAAGCCGGCCGCTTCGTCATTGTTGAAGGTGCTCCTGATGTCCTCCGACTTCAATCCGATGCCGTGGGGCTAACCGAAACGGTAGCCACCCTCGGAACGGCATGGAGCGAGGCGCAGTTCAAGCAACTGCAACGCTATGCTCCTTCGCTCGTATTCCTCCCCGATGCGGATCCGCCAAAGAATGGCGAGCCTTTCGGGGCCGGGGTCAAGGCAGTAATGCGCAACGGACTTACAGCCCTGCGCATGGGCTTCGATGTCAGCGTCAGGGAAATCCCTTTTGCTGAACATCCAATTATGGTTCCTCTATTCGACTTTGAAATCGAGGAACTGCAAGAGCAGTGTATCGCCTGTAAAGTCGCTACCGCCAAGAAATCCGGCGTTACTTCCAAGAAGAAACTTGCCGAGATTACTTTGACTCAAGAAGAAATTGACAATCTACCAAGAGAGCATAAAATCGGGACTCTGAATTATAAGAATGACCCTGATAGTTTCATCACCGGCCCTGACATCTTCAATACTCTTGAAGATGTGCATTTTGCCGTCTGGTACGGACTAAAACTGCTCGGCACCTGCCTCACAGACTCCGACCGCGTCAAGGCTCTTAACGAGATATGCCGCGACGTGCTTGTGCATATCTCGGATGAAACTATGCTTAACAGATGCCTCGAACCGCTTGCAAAAGAATTTGGCAAGCTCAAACTTTGGCGTGACGCTCTGCAACGCTCGCAGGGAGAAGTCCGCCGCGAGAAAGAGCGCAAGGCCAAAGAATCCATGTCGGCAGAGCAAGCCGCCATGAGAGAACTCGGCATCATCGTTAAGAACGGTTGCTATTGCTCCTATGACAAGGAGGGCGACCTTGAAAGGTGGAGCAACTTCACCATGCAGCCGTTGTTCCACATCATCGACGGAGACAATGCAATCCGAATCTTCCGGCTCAAAAATGAGCGCGGTACGATTAAGGAACTGGAATTGAGACAAGAGGAACTTGTCTCGCTCAATCGTTTCAAACAGCGCATCGAGTCCCTGGGATTCTTCTCGTTCAAGGGCGATGCCGTCAAACTTGACAACCTCAAAGAATACCTTTACTCCATCACCGACAGCGCCGTTCAGCTCTCCAAGATGGGCTGGAACACCGCAGAGGAACTGTATGCCTTCGGCGACGGTATATTTGCCGATAATGTGCTTTACGAGGTCAACGACCTAGGTATCGTCAAGATTGCCGACCGCACCTTCTATCTTCCGGCCTTCTCGAAGATGCACCTCGATCAGCGCGACGCCTACCAGTTCGAGCGTAGCTTCTCTTGCCGTGAGCACGGCGAAGTAACGCTCTACGAATACGTGCGCCGTATGGTGCAGGTATTCGGCGATAACGCCAAGGTAGGCTTCGCTTTCGTGCTTGCCACGCTCTTTCTGGACGTTGTGAAACAAACATCCAAACGCCTCGCCCTGCTGAATATATTCGGTCGCAAGGGCACCGGCAAAACGGAGCTTGGCACGGCTCTTATGTCGTTCTTTGTCCGGCTCAACGACCCTCCTTCGCTCGCCACGACCTCGATGGCTTCGCTCAATGAAATGCTGTCGTGTGCCGAGAACAACCTTGTGCATCTCGACGAGTACAAGAACGAGCTTGACTTCCGTAAGATAGAACTTCTCAAACAGATTTGGGGCGGCAGCGGTCAGACCAAAAAGAATATGGACGGCGACAAAAAGGTGCAGCGCACTTTTGTTCGCTCCGGAGTCATTCTTACAGGTCAGGACGCGCCGACTCGTGATGATGCTCTTTTCTCTCGCGTCATCCACTTGGCTTACTCGGAGGTAACGTTCTCCAAGGAAGCCAAGCGTAATTTCGAGGAATTTCAGGCTATCAGCGCACGTGGCGCCGTGCACCTGACGGTGCAACTGCTGAAACTCCGAAAACTGTTTGAGACAGACTATGCCGCCCACTATGCCGTCTGCAAGCGTCAGCTTGTGGCCGCTCTTTCCGAAGATAACGTCGAGGATCGCTTGCTTAACAACTGGCTCGCTCCGCTTGCCGCGTTTCACACGGTGCAGACTTCGCTCGAACTGCCGTTTGAATACACAAACCTTTTCGAGATTTGTGTCGGGGGCATACGCCGTCAGAACGAGCAGTTGAAGAAGAACAGCGATATTGCAGTGTTCTGGTCGATGCTCGACTCGAACCACATGCAAGGCCGTATTGTTGCCAAGGCTCACTTCGCCATAAAGAAGATGTCTCAGTTCAAGCGCAACAACGGCGAGACAATCGACTTCGGACGAGATAAGACCATCCTCTTTCTCAACTATCAGAATGTGGTCAATGCCCTTGGTCAGCGCGTCAACGGCTCAAACGTTATCGGCAAGCTCGATACAGTCTCGCTTGAATCCTACCTGCGGACGCATCCGGCGTTCCTCGGTACACGTCAGCACCGTTTCCAAGTGCTACTTCCCAACGGCACACCTGATTATACAATCGAGACCCGCGACGGCAGAACCATCCGCAGGGTCAAGGAGGTGCGCCCTATGGCATTCGTTTTCGATTACGAACTTCTCAAAGAGAGTTACGAAATCAACCTCGAAACCATCGAGAGGGCTGAAAACGAACTCACGGAAGATGATCTGGAACCGGAGTCCAAAGCATCTTCCGAGCCGGAGACAGTCGCACCTCCCGTTCAGCCGGGCATCTTCGATGACCAAAAAGATGATGATATGCCGTTCTAACCGTTACAACCTACCATCATGAGATTGCCAACGTCTAAAAATCCGTTGGTAATCTCTTTTTTTCTGTACTCATTTTCATTCGTTTTCAACGAGCCGAAATGTAGCACAGACAAATTAGACAATGTAGCCAACACTGACAATCAGCGAATTAAACCCTTTTTGCAATAGCCAAAGGCTTGACACGATTAGACAACGGCCAGCAATTTTCGGATTTCACAGCCGAAAATAGCCAACGAAAGACAAGGGTGCAGCCCCATTATATATCTATATTTTTTGTCTGACAAAATATATCTATCTATATATAAGGGCGTTCCGCCCGCTTGCCCCCTTTCTTTCTTCGCGATGTCTACATCGCTAAATTCGCTTACCCGCAGGTATCTTCACATGTACGCGAGGCAAAACCCTTTTACTCTCTCTATGATTTTTCGGGCCGTGCGCCACCGCCGCACTTCGTTGCCGATTTTCGGCAACGCCAAGCCCTAAAAACTATGTTAATCCGCTGATTTCTGGTAACTTTGCATATATAATTATATGCACGTTATGAGTCAGATTTGCCTCTATATTCCTCTCGAAGACTACCTCGCCCAGTGGTTCATTCATGAACACGGGGGCGAAGTGCCGGTACATCTCATCCGCGGCTCGGTCGAGAGCAAGATTCTGGAGGTGTATCTTACTCACAGGCCCGAAGACCTGTTGCCGGACATCGGGGGCGAGGGCAAACTTGCCATCGCCATTCCCTCGTTCCGCAATCGACCGCCGGAAGTTTTCAACTACCTGCCGCAACGTGCCCTCTCGTCGCTGCTGAATATCATCCGCAACCGCTTCGATATTCAGCTGTGGGGCGACCTGCATCACTTCGGCAAGATAAGCAAACGTCAGGACGAGCTTATCTATGCGTGGATGGAGAAACACGGTATCGAGATGACAGAGACAAACTGGAACGCCATCGCCAAACGCTATCAGCGTCAGCGAACCATCTACATCAAGCGCCAGTGGTCAAAAAGTTCATATTCTCGCAAAAAATCTACTTGATTTCAGCACCCGAAAAATTCAATTCTGAATTTTCTGAAATTTTTGCTCGACATGAAGACTTCGACACAAATACTTCCCGGAATTAAGGCTATCGGCTGGCTCGACTGCCGACATCTGCCGAGGCGCGTTGACCTCTCCGGCATCTGCGGTATGCCGGTGCCTATCTTCACCGATATTCACCCCATACCTTTCTTCGACGAGCCGACCTGCGAGTGCAAGACCAAGAAGGACGGCGGCGGGTACGAGGACACCGCCACCTTGAAGTTCCTGACAAGTTCGGAACTTCCCCGGTCTGCCTTCCTCGGTTTTGTCGTTACCGATGTCAACGACAACTCTTTCCTTCTCGGCTCCTTGGAACATCCGGTGCCGGTGCCCGAATGTTCCCGAAGCCTCGGTCTGCCCGACGGCGACGCCGCGGGCTTCCTCTACGAAATTAAGCACGTCGCCATAAAATCTATGGTGCCGTGCATGATATGATATTTTGCATCAGAAACATCCCAATCCAGTTTAAGCCGCAGTGATGCGGCATGGTCATTACAGATTTTGAAGTAAGGAATCCGCTTGCCTGAGATAGGTAGGCGGTTTCTTTTTATAAGTATGGCGAGCCTTCCCTTTCGGAAAAGCCGTGGGAGCGAGGGCTGGGGTCAGACTACGCGGAACACTGTTTGCGCCTATCGGTAGTCGTAAAGGTGGTGACCGGGTTTCGTGGTCGGTAGCGGTCATTGTCGCCCTTTGATAGCGGTAGTCTATGATGCGCCGGGTTCCTGACCCACGCACCGCAGTAGCCCTGCGGGTGTCGGGCCCGTGGTGGAACTCCTTTTTAGCGGTGGCTCCCAAACCGCACTTGTCGCACGTTTCCGCTTATCAGCGGAGAAGTCGGCCTCCGACTTGTGGCCCTCGTATGTCAGCGGTAGCGGTGGACTCCCTCATGGTCCTTCGCCTTTATCAAGGTGTGGGTCTGCCACGTCTATGTGGAACGCCTTGCAGGTGGATGGTGTCGTGGGTTGAGCCGCACCGGTCTATCCACATACGACACGCCGCCATTGCACTTGCCAACATTGTAAGCACCGACACATAGGGCTCACCTGCATTGCTCTTGGCGACTGCATCACGAGTCCGGCCACGCCCATGTTCTTCGGTTCTTCTGACTCTTGGATGTTGAGCCCTCCTGTATTCCCATCTTGGAAATCTTCGGGACATCGGGTTCATTTAGTTTTCCTGTCGCAAAGGTAGGGCTGACCGCGCATCTGCGCCCGATTGTTCCAATCGGCTTGACCCTCCGGGCTTGCAAGCAACATTTCATAAATTCTTCACCCTCCAGGACCCAAGAATTTAACGGCAGGGCTTGAAATAACGCTTGCAACTACGCTTCCACAGCTCTCCCAGATATTGCAACGTAAAACTTAAAAAATGAACCCAATGTCAAACCCTCAAATTTCTACCAAGATGAGACTACAATTCGGAGAACTCAACATCACTCCAAGAGTCGAAGAACGACTCGAAGAACTGGGCTACACTGTAGCCGAACTCGCAGATGCCATCGCTGAACACAAGAGCGAATGCGACGGCGAACCCTCTGTTTACGTCGGTACTTACGGCAAGTACAACGACGGCTCGCTCTGCGGTCTGTGGATTGACCTCAGCAGCTTCAACGCCTACGACGATTTTATCGACTTCTGCAAGGCGATCCACGCCGACGAGGAAGACCCCGAGCTGATGGCTCAGGACTACGAGGGCTTCCCCCGTCAGTGGTACAACGAGGGCTTTATGTCGGAGGACGACTTCGACAATATCCTCGAATACTCGGATATGTGCGACAAGCACGGTCAGGAAGCCGTCGATGACTACATGGAGTTCCACGACGAGCTCGACAACTTCGAGGAAGCCTACTGCGGCGAGTGGGACAGCGAAGAAGACTTCGCCCGGCACATTGTCGATGAGTGCTACGACCTCGAAAGGACGATGGGCGACCTCTCACGCTACTTCGATTATGAAGCCTTTGGTCGAGAGTTGTTTATGTACGACTACTCGATGGGCGCAAACAATAACGTGTTCCGCAACGTCTGACCCCGAATCTCCCTCTCTCCCCAACAAGGGCTTTTCCGAAAGGAAAGGCTCTTTTGGTGTGCTAAACCGCCGATTTTTAATTGATTTTTCGTAATTTTGTACCCTCAAAGGCACAAAATATTATGGAACGTAAAATACTCCGTATTCCCGAAATACCGAACGACAAGGTCGTTCTTCTCAATATATCCAAGTCGTACAACGCAGACAAGGACACTGACCCTATGTTTGTCCGTGAGAACGACTACGAAATGACCCGTAAATACTGGACGGTCAACCTGGATATTGTGAGGGAGGCCGAGTATGCTTTCGGTGTCGCCAATGGAATTGTCGTTGCAGTCTTTACTGATTTGAAGTGGGATTATATAGAATCCCCTTATTTCGGCACTATGCGTAAAGCCTTCACCGGGCGACGTGTGGATGACAGCCCATATCTCGGTTTAGACCTTTCCGAATATATGTCAGTCCGTAATCCATTCCGCTATGTAAACATCGAAGTTACAAGGTAGTAACTTCTCTTAAATATCATATTATCAGGCTCGCAGTTTCCCGGCTGTGAGCCTTTTTTGTGTCTTTTTCCCTCCTTATATATAGCGGTAATTTCGTGGCAAAGTTAGTTTTGCCATGTCGAAAACCGCATATCACATTTCGCTCAAAGGCTACGTCGGAGGCTATGACTTCGACCGTAGCGACGTGGACGCCATTCTTGCCGAAAACGAGGGCAAGCGCGTCAACGTCCTTATCGACTCGCTCGGTGGCTCGCTCGCTACTGGCCTCTCTATCTCTGCCGCCTTCCGTAACCACGGCGACGTGGCGGTGCATTTCGTCGGACTCAATGCTTCTGCCGCAACCATCGCTTCGCTCGGTGCGGCCCACATCTCCATTGATACCGGCGGCATGTATCTCGTCCACAAGTGTTCAACCGCCTTCTTCGAGTGGGGCTCTCTCAACAGCGACCAGTTCGCTACGCTCATCGCCGACTGTGAGAAGATTAAGGCCGACCTTGACAAGCTCGACCTCAATGTTGCCCAACTCTACGCCAAGAAGTGCCGCAAGCCTGTTGCGGATCTTCTCGGTCTGATGAAAGTCGGCGGCTGGCTCACTGCCAAGGAAGCCCTCGACTGGGGCTTCGTCGATGAAATCACCGACCTTGAAGATGAACCCGCTCCGCGTCTGACCGACGCGCTCGCTTCCGCTATGGCCAACGTGGGTATGCCTATCCCCAACATTCCCCTTGCCGAAACCGACCGAGACGGTCTGTTCGGCAAATTCCTCACTGCCATCGCATCGCTTTTCAAACCATCCTCAAATCCCATTTCCACCGCAATGATCAAGACTTACACGTTCCTGTCGGCTATCCTCGCCGACAAGCCGCTGACCGTCTCCAACGGTACAGCGTCAGTTACCGCCGAGCAGCTTGACGCTATCGAAAACGCGCTCGCTGACAAGGATAAGACCGTCAACGAGCAGAAAGCCGCTCTCGAAGCCAAGGATGCCGACATCAAGGCTAAGGACGCGACCATCGCTGACCTCCGGGCGAAGCTCGCCGCCAAGCCCGCAGCCTCGACCACTACCGTTGTCGAGCAGTCCAAGCCCGGCGAGAAGACCGAGCCCAAGACTGAGGCCGAGGCCTACTGCGAGACGGTCAACTCTGCCCGCAAACTCTACAATCTCGTCTAACATCTAACCCTACGCATACTATGGCAGGTAAACTTTCATTCACTCTCGCCCAGTATCAGGAAGCCGCGACCATCTACCGCAAAGACCTTCTCATGCTGCCGATTATCGGCATACAGGAGTCCCTGCAGTATATGACTGGCCGCCCCGGCATCCGATACAAGGAAGAGGTCGCCTCTATCAGCGGCGACGCTCAGTTCGCTCCCTACAAGCCTTCGCGCTCTCAGGACTTCAACCTCAATCTCGACTTCCGCACTCTGGAGACATACTTCGGTTCGGTTGTCGCCAAGTTCGAGCCTAACTCGGCTATCTCCACGCTTCTCGGTACCGGCGCGACCAAGGGCGACGGTCAGATGACCACGCCCACGGCGCTCCACGTGCTCGCCCTTATCGCCAAGGGCCTCGCCGAGCATCTGAACGATGCTCTGTGGAGCGGCAAGCGCAATCCCGGCGGCGATACCACCGCTGATCTCTTTGACGGTTTCGATACCATCACAGAGAACGAGATTGCCGCTGGTGCCATCGCTGCCGACCTCGGCAACTACATGAAGATTGACGAGGCCATCACTTCGGCTAACGCCGTCGATGTAGCCAAGTCCATCCTGTTCTCGCTCGACCCGCGCCTCCGCAAGGAGGAACTGTATATGTTCTGCTCCCAGGACTTCGCAGACAAATACAACGAGGGCTATCTTATGACCCACGGCGGAATCTCGTACAACACGCAGTACGACCAGACTGCGGTTGAAGGCTCCAACGGTCGCCTCAAACTCATTCCGCTCTACAATAAGATGGACTCGAAGTTCATTCATGTTTGCCCCAAGTCCAACATGCTCGTCGGCTACGACCAGATGGGCGACATCGAGAACATCCTTGTCAAGGAGTATGAGCCGTTCATCCTCTCGTATATCGCCACTATGTTCTTCGGCGTTCAGTTCGAGTCCATCGACAAGCGACGCTTCAAGGCTATCGAAATCACCGTCTAACCCCAAACACCCATTCAGATATGGCTACAAAATGTACCTCTATCCAAAAGTCGCTCGGTTGGTGCCAAGGCACCCCCGAGCTTCCGGGTGTGAAGCGTCGCATATACTTCCTCGCAAAGTCGTTCATCCTCGGCTACCCGCAGTTGCCGCGTGATGAACTGGGCCGCGCCACTTCGGCGATTCTCACCGGCGAGTTCACTCTTGCCGCGGATGCCAAGTGGAAGTATATCGACATTCTCCCCGACAAGTCGCAGCTGACTTCCGAGGCGCAGGGAGAACTCCCTTCGCAGACGCAGCTTAACAAGCTCGTTGCCGTTCATCCCGGTGTTGGCGCCGAGGCTTCCGCTGCCGCCGCCTACATCAACAACACCGACAATGTCTTTATTGTCGAGGATATGAAAGGCAACTACCGCGTTCTCGGCAACGACAAGTGGACTACAAAGGCCACTGTCGCCCAGGACCTCGGCCAGGGTGCCACCGGCACTACCTCGACCACCATCAATGTCGAGGCTACCGACGAAGTGCCCGCGCCCTTCTTTGTCGGTACCCTTGAAACCGAGGACGGCGACATTCAGTGCGGTAAAGCCGCGTAATCTCCACGCTCTATGAATAACAGAAGCGTCAGGGAGGGAGCAATAGCGTTGGACGACGTGTTGAACGACATCGAAGTGCCTTCGCTCGACGTTCCTGACCTCGACGCTTCTTTTGTTCCCTCGCCTCAAAGCAAAGACCTTTTCGCCGAGAAGAAGCGGGCGGCATGGAAAGACGTGCAACAAGCCGAGGCTCGCTGCGACTTCGCCCCTAACAAGGTGCGAATTTCCTACCGCAATCCCGCTTTCGGTATCATATCGCTCTGGAAGAAGTCGCTCTATGGCCGGACACTGACTGACATTAAGAGCGATCCCGATATGGTCGAGAAGTTTGCCGAGGGTATGAATACCCTTATCCGGCAAATTCTCGGTCATTCTCTCGCTTCCGGTGACTGGTGCATCGTTACCTCGCCCAAGCGTCGCCACAAGGAGCGCAACTTTGCTTCGCTCATTTCCGCCCGGCTCGCAACACTCTTAGGCGTGCACTTCTACGAAGATCTCGCCGAGTGTCACTCGAAGCATCGTGTCGGTGCGGTCTTTACCTTTGGCAAAGAACCGCCCAAGGAACGTAACATAATCGTATTCGACGATTTTGTTACGACCGGTGCCACGATGATCTCGATGAAAGCGTTGCTCGAACCTCGCGGTTATAACCTCGTGTTCTTCACGGCTATCAGTAATAAGCTTTAATTATCCTGATATTCAGATTTTTTTCGTAAATTTGCAGTCAAAAGTATATGACATGGCAAATTTGAACTATCGAAAATCCCTTGGAATGACACTATGTTCATTCTATGGCATTATCACATTGGCTGGTATTGCCCAAATTATTAGTAACAATTACGGATTATACAACCCAACATTTTCTCCTTTGATTTGGGTCGTTCAAGATATTATATGTTGTGCTTCAATGTGCTTTATTACATTTAATAAAGCAATACAGCCGAATAATATAGGTAGAATAGGCTCGGGAATATTTGCTCTATTTTTCGGCTTGTTTACAATAAATATCTTTCTCTCATACGCTGAAATTAACATGTTCTCGTTCCTGGGACATTATTTCAATATTGTTGTTGGCATCATAGAACTGATAGCCGCCGGATTATTGTTCTATTCGCTCAAAACATGGGTACCTGTTAAGATTTTAGCTTTTCTTTATTGGATACCAACTCTTTGCTCTACATTCTACATATCTAAATTAAGAATGGCGTCGGAGTTGGCTGATAAGACTTCTGATTGGACTCTTTTTGAGGAAATATGGGAAGCTTCGCAAACTTGCGATAACATCGCACTTGCTTTATCAGTTATAACGGTTATCGTCACTGCCGTATGGATTGTTAAAAAACCTATGGCACATCACGCAAAATCAAATCCCATAGATATAATATGAAAAAAATTGCAGTTCTCTGTTGCGCATTGCTTTCCGCAATTAGCGCATTTGCCTATTATGGCGACTACGGCTATTCAAGTCGTAGTGATGAAATGTCTGGATTTGCAATCTTTACTCTTATCGTAATGATTGCATATATCATTCTCTCTATCGTAATCCTTATACGCTGGTGGAAAATGACAACAAATGTTGAGCAAATTCGTCAACACATCACTCATGCTAATCCGAAGCTCACATATCTTGTTGCCATTGGTGAAAAAGAGCAAGCACAGAAAGCCGCACTTACAATGCTTGTCGACCTGTTATATCCAATTTATTCAGACCCCTATAATTATTCCAAGGCTGAGGCCATGAATAAAGAGATACAAGCACGTCTACCTAAAATTCAAAAGTTAGGTCTGTCAGTTCCCGATTATGTTACCACCGGTGAAAAATTCATTGATTACATCAATAATTTAACTGATGGGAAAGTTCCGTATAAAGACGCAACCAATACTTACGAATCAAACTAAGCCGTCTTTTACCTAACAAATTATAAAAAGTAAGTTTGCAGAGTAATATCCGCAAACTTACTTTTTTTATGGACCACAAATTCACCCAACAGATAAGGGAGTGGCTGGAGCAGCCACACGACGACCGCGACTATTCTGTCGGCGCTCTCTATCTCCTGAAACTCTCCGGCAATCAGATTATGTACCGTAATCTTATTGCAAATCCGTCAGCCAAGGCTGACTTCATCGAGTATCAGATTCAGAAATACTACAATTTCCGTGTTCAGGCTCTCACTCACGAGCAAGTCGAGGAAATGGCCGCGCAGGTCAAGACCATCGCCGACGAGCATCATCTGACAGACGATGCTTCTACCGTGCCGGAAGATGAACGTCGCCTCGGCAAGCGCGAAGACCACGATTCACTCCCTGACGAAATCAAGGCGAAATACGTTGAGAACCTTTCGATTCTTCAACGTATGCGCGAGCTGCATCTGCGCCTACGCTCGCTTTCGCTTGAAAACGCTACCTGCCCGGACTCCGAGCGTTATCCGTTCCTCAAAGAACTTATATCGCTCGACAAGAAACTACACTCCAACTGGGAGGAATACGACCACTTTGTTGCCCCCGGCCCCGATGCCGTTCCCTCGCGATCTGCAAAAGCAAAACGCTCCGCCGCCGGTGCAACTAAGAAATCCACCAAGAAGTCCGCGAAATGAAAAGGAGTGCCAACATTGACCAAATCCTTCGTCCGTTGAAAGAGACGCCACATCAGGCTTACCTTTCAAATGCCGTCCAAGTGGCCGACATTCTCGAATGGATTTTAAGTCAAGTCGGCGTGGCCGAAGTCTGGCAGACTTCTTTCTCCATCTCGGAGGAATTTCTTCGGCGCTTATTCTTTATCACAAAGGATAAGCGCGTGAGCCGGATTAATCTTGTGCTCGACCACAAGGCTACCAACAAGACGCTCAAACTTTGGGCGTTCATCACCCAAGTTATCGAGCGCACATATCTTGCTGACAACCACAGCAAGATATTGTTGGTAAAATCCGAAGCCGGAGATACTGTTTCGGTCATTACCTCACAGAACTTGACCCGTGGCAATCGCCACGAATCGGCGTTTATCTCCACCGATAAGGCAATCTTCGACCGGCTCCACGAGCAGGTCAACGATTTAATAACCAATCACAGCGTACCACTCCATGACCTATTCAGAGAACGAATTGCAGCAGATTGAGAAGTATGCCTCAATCTACCTCAAAATTTCCGATATGGCGGTCATTCTCGACATTCCGGCTGATGTTCTTCGCGAAGACATCGCCGACCGCTCCTCGGACGTTTCCAAGGCGTACCGCCGTGGCAAAGCCGCCTCAAAGGTCAAGCTTCATTCTCAGGAAATGATGCTTGCACAGGTCGGCTCGCCGCTCGCTATCGAGAACGCCCACCGCAATCTGCTTGACATGGAAGATGACGAGTAACTACTATGGGCTATCCTAACGCTATCGAAGTTTGCCGCGCCGAACTCTTTACAAAAGAGGTCGAACTGCGCGAACGCTATCCACAAGCTCTTGTGGATAAGGTGCTTCGTGTGCGCGAAATGTATAACTGGTTCATCGCCAACCCCGACGGCACCGACCGCGAGTTTGTCGCCGAAGTGTGCCAACGCCACGGAATACACCGCACAACGGCGTATTCAGACCTTGCAGTTGTGAAGTCGCTGTTGCCGATGCTCGGCTCTGCTTCTCGCGACTTCCACCGTTGGCGCACCAATGAAATGCTCATTGCCACTTATAAGATGGCGGAGAAGCGTAAGGATAGCAAAACGATGGAACGCGCCGCTACTGCCTACGGCAAGCTCAACCGCGTTGACCTCGAAGATGAGCAGGCTATTCCGCTCGACCAAATTCTCGTTCAGCCTTTCACTGCTACCGATGATCCGCGTGTCCTCGGCATCGAGCCTATTCCCAACATCGCCGAGAAAATCTCGTCGATGATTGAGAAATACCGAAAGGAAACTATCGACATTGAAGATGTCGAGTTTGAGGAATACGACCTCGAATTTGACACTCTGTTCCCGGACCCTAAACAGACTGAATTTAACGACGAAAGCGACCCTCAGGATTGAGAGCCGCTTTTGGGTCATTGTATCCGACCATCAGGTATTTTCCACATGCCTTGCACTCTATGAACACCCCACAGCCTAAACAAGTTTATTTCAACAAGCCGCAGCGATTGACACAACTTATCGGTGCCAACACCACCGTTATTGTGGCCGGTCGCCGTACCGGCAAGACCGACTCAATCGCCGCGCCTTTCGTGCTCCGCAATATGCAGCGTATGCCCGGCTCGACAGGCGGCATCGTTGTGCCTACCTTCAAGCACGGATTGACTAACACAATTCCTGGCTTGCTCGCCGCTTGGAAGCGATGGGGCTTCATCGAGGGCATACACTATGTGGTCGGCAAGAAACCGCCCAAATCTTTTCGCAAACCTATCACGCCGCCGCACGATTATGAACACGTCATATCGTTCTATAACGGCAGCGTGGCTATTATCATATCCCAGGATAGGCCCGGCTCGTCGAACTCGCTTACGCTCTCTTGGCTTCTCGTGGACGAGGCCAAGTTTATCGACTACGCCAAGCTCAAAGATGAAACACTCCCGGCCAACGGCGGCATCAAGTCGCACTTCGGCAAGCACTCCTGTAATCACTCAATTATGATATTGAGCGATATGCCGCAGACCCAAAAGGGCAGTTGGTTCTTACACTACCGCGACAAGATGGACGTGGAGCTTATCAAGACTATCGAGGCCACGGTCTATGAGATATGGCGAACGAAGGAGCGCATTCGCACCCTTAATGCTCGTGGCGAGCAAGTGCCTCCTTATCTCAAAGGCTACCTCCGTCGCCTTGACCGCGACCTCAATAAGATGCGCTCCGTCGCGGTCTACTACCGCGAGTATTCCTCGATTGAGAACTTGCAGCTTCTCGGCGAGAACTACATCAAGCAGATGAAGCGCGACCTTACTCCTTTGACCTTCCAAACCTCTATCCTGTGTCAGAGGATCGGAATTGCAAAGGACGGCTTCTATTCCTCGATGCGCGAGGGCCACAAGTACGATGCCAACGATAATCAATACCTCGATACACTCGGTTATGATTATGACTTCTCGACGCTCGATGCTCGCGCCGACAAGGACGTTGACCCTGATGCGCCCATCTGCATCGGCATGGACTACAACGCCAACATCAACTGGATTGTCGCCGGTCAGCCCCGCGACCGCCGCCTGAATGTCATAAAGTCGTTCTACGTCAAGTTCGACCGCAAGATTCCGGCACTCGTCGAGGACTTCTGCCGTTATTATGCGGAGCATCGCAACAAGACCGTGGTCTATTATTACGATGCAACCGCCCTCGGCTCGAACTATGCGGTCAACGACCAGGACTTCCACTATAACGTGGTAAGGGAGTTTGAACGGCATGGCTGGCGCGTCGAGTCCGTGTACCTCGGAAACCCGATGCACCACCACGAGAAGTACCTTCTCATCAATAATGCGTTTGCCGGAAAGCAACGCCTTATGCCGTTTTTCAACCGCTCGAACAACGAGGACTTGATTCTCGCGGTGCAGTCAGCCGGTGTCTCCAATGGTCGCAACGGCTTCAAGAAAGACAAGTCGGGCGAAAAACTTGCCGAGAGCGAAGAAGATCTGCTCGAACACCGAACCGACGGCACCGATGCCTTCGATACTCTCTACATCGGTTGCGAAAAGTTCCCATTCCACGATACCTTCTCGCTGTCGATGAGCGGTGTTATTTAATCCTCTCAATGATTAGTAAATCTCCAAGTTTACAATACTTTACTCCCGTTCTTATAGCTACATGCTTTATAGGATATTCTGTGTCCGTAGTCGTTACTTCCAAATAACAGTTCCATGAGGAAACTTCAGGGGAATCTGCTCCGGGGTCAAGACACAATATTTTTGTTATCATATCTTCATCATCAGACTCAAATCCTACTGCCAATAGTGCATGTGCACCTCCTAATTTCCAGTCTACCGAAATTACTGGAGTTATATCTTCTTCGATAAGGTCTGCTATGAGCTGTACTATAGTGTCTTGTTTCCTTGGCGCTTTTCTCTGTACCTCTATTTCTCCACGCGTATGTTTCTCTATCTCTTTCCTTAACTCGACAAATCCAAAGCCATTCTTTATAAGGCCATTATTTTCAAGCAATTCATATAGCAGCTTTCCTTTTTTCTCTCTCTTGTCGGCTAAATTATACACCTGTAAATCCTCTTTTTTTACATAGCCAAGACGTAAAAGACACATCATTACACTATACACAGCACAGGCTCCATCCATATCGCCTTGCTTTCTGTGTAACTCCGTATTGCGAGTAAGGACTTTCCCTCCGCGCATAATTATATTTGAAACAGTTTGAATCATTCTGTAAAATTTTAAATTTCTCTGATTTTCAGGCGATGCGGCTCCGCCGCCGGGCTATCGTTAATCGAGCCTGAGGTCTCGACCATTCGGCTTCTATCCCTATCGTATATTAGACTCTTTCCTCCGCCGTCTATATTCCAGATATTCGGCAGGTGTCATAAAAAGTATTTCAAGCCACATCGGACGAGACTTTTTCATAGTGTATCCAGCCTCGTTGGCAGTTCGACCTCTGCTTTTTGCCTTTTGCTCTCGCTTAAATCGCTCGAAAGTCTCCATATCCTTGACTATCTGCTCCTTCGGATAGCCAACCGGATATGAGACCCCGGGCTTACGGACGTAGTAATAGTCCTTAGAGTGGTCGTGATCGTCATAATATACCTTTATCCTTTCTCTCTGTGTGAACAATGAACCAAAACCTCTTATAGCCCATATTACAAAGACTATAAGACCAGTAAAGAATATGCCGCATAACACACACCCAAGAACTTTTATCAGAAATTCTGCCATAGGTCAATACAGTTCTGTTAGGAATTTCTTATAACCTTGGTGACACCAAGCACATTCGCAATCGCGTTCCTCTCGGCTATCTATACAACAGCCTCCAAGGATTACTTCGCCTTGTTCTGCTTTCTTTTGCAATTCAGAATCAGGAAAACCGTATACTATCGGTAAAACCGGACCGCCACACATTTTGCAAACTTTGGGCTTGCGTCCATATACTTCTTCAAATCTGTGCGCGTTCCACTCGTCGGCAATATCCTTGTAGCCTTGACCGCACTTCGGACATTCCCAGTCGGCGGCGTTCTCATCCCAGTATTCGCGTCCCTCAATGGCTCTGCCATTTCGTATCTTCGCCCAATCCTCGGATGTGCCGGGATTGTAGATTACAGGTCGCAGTTTGCTATGGCAGACCTCGCAGTATTGTGGATTTTCTGTTACTCCTCGCGGCACTTGTACTACCTCGTGCATTGCAGAGATATAACGCTTTATATCACGTTCACTGAATATCCGTGGCTCAAAATATCCTTCATAAATTACCGTCAGCAAGAACCCGAATCCAGACCCAAAGAGTGTGTCGTAGTTGGCCGTGATATGCCACAGCCCATCTTTCTTATTTTTCTCGTACTTGAACTTAAACAGCCAAATGCCGGAGCGCGTGATATAGAACCATCCGTCCATGAATACAGGAGCAAATCGACAATCCCAATCAGGAGCATAGCCCTTCTTGAAAATCTCGTATTGCTCATCGGTCAACGGAAAATCTACCGTTTCCCTCTTGAACCACAACCGGTTTTTGGCGACCTTTGCGATTTCTTCGTTTGTTCTTGCTTCTATGCGTAAATCCATACGCAAAGTTACTCATTTTTCGCCATATATGTTAAATATTAAACAAGTTTTCCGCCATTTTGGCGATACGCTGAATGATATATCCCTCGCAATCGATGTGCTCCGGGCGGTGCCTGTCGGCCATCCGAGTATATCATTCATCGCCCGTGCTATCGTAAATCGAGCCTAAGGTCTCGACCATTCGGCTTCTATCACTATCGCATAAGCGAACCGGCTATAAACAAAAACGAGCCTCATTGCTGAGACTCGATTTTTGGTTTTGCCATCATTCAATATTCAGGCATCGCCTCAACTCTTTCGAGTTGTCGCTGAAGAATATCTCTCAACATTTCTTTGCGAGAGACAGCCTGACGTTCACCGTACATTTCTTCCGGCTCCACTTCATCTGTAAACAAATGTGGGAACTCCAGATATGTGAATGACCCGCAGTGCTGGCAAAATGCGTAGATGGTGGGGTCGTCTACCTCAAAGTGAGTGTCGGGGTGGTCGAAGTCGATGCCTTCATTGTTTCCACACACCGAACATTTCACATTGCGAGCGGTAATCTCGCCAAGTTTGCGCATGATGCTTTTCTTTTCAGCCTCGGTGGCAGGCTCGCTACATAACATTTTTCGTAAGTCTGTCATCTTTTGATAATTTTATTTTGTTTTCACGACTTTTCAAACATCCTCACATAGGCCATTGTTCATTCGTTGTGAAAAATTTCTACTTATTTTCCTTCTTCTCCTTGCTTTTTTGGATAGCTTCTTCGGTTATTGTCTCGATTACCTCACGCTGCTCATGGATTATGATATGCTTATACGCCGGTGATACGACACCAACGTTAAACAGCATCGTGTAACCACAGTTGTTGCATATCCCCATTACGCTCGATTTGCCGTAGCCATTTTGCATTAAAGTCCAAGGCTTTTTCTCTTTATTCCAATCATAGTGCATCACAAAGAAAGGATCATCGAAAAAAGTTATTCCTTCTTCCGCATGACATATCGGGCAGTGAAAATGTTGCAGTTTCTCACTTAGTCGCTTCAAGGCTTTCTCAAATTCGCCCTGTTCGTTATTGGGTTCTTCAATAGTGTTTCTCATAACTATATTTTTCCTGATTAAACACTTAATAATCACTGATAGTTCGTAATAATGGCGATGCGCCCGATTGATGTTGCCCTACGTTAGTGAGGACTTCGGGCGGTGCCTCCGGCCATCCGAGAACATCAATCGCTCGCCGGGCTATCGTAAATCGAGCCTAAGATCTCGACCGTTCGGCTTCTATCACTATCGCATAAGCGAGCTTCCGCACCAACCTCCAGTTGGATCCGAGGCTCGCTCTCTTTTTGTGCGGTATGTCGCTCCGGGTGTGGCGCCATTTCGCAGGTCAAGGTATTTTCCCGTGTTTCATCTCCTTTGGGAGAGGGAAGATTACCAACCGGGCCTTGGAGCATAGGTGTTACATTGACTTCGCATCTCGGAGTGATTTGCCTCATGTATAAATAATTTTATAGGTATTCGGCGATTGCTTCGCAATTCTTCCCTGCACTTCCTCTGCCGGGCTTCACGGTATTAATTTACGCTCTGACCGTCGGTGATTACTTCACGGTGGAGATATGTTTTGAATTGCGGTCGGACGTTCGCGGTTTACGATGTAACGTATAGGTCAGATTTTGACGAGACGTTCTTGGAGGAATTAACTGATATAAAGCACCTGAGCGCAGATGATATTTCACTGTCGCAAAGGTAGGGCTGACCGCGCATCTGCGCCTGTGGCTTGACCCTCCGGGCTTGCAATCAACATTTCATAAATTCTTCACCCTCCAGGACCCAAGAATTTAACGCTACTCTTGAAATAACATTTGCAACTACGCTTTCTCAGCACTCCCTGATATTGCAACGTAAAAATCAAACGCGCCCCGGCGCACAGTTAAAAACCTCCAAAAACTTCAAAATCATGACATACGTTAGCAACATCTTCAACAGCTCTCTCAACTCCAACCGCAAGCTCAAATATTTTTCAGTAGAAGTAATCACTTTCGACGGCGAGAGCTTCATCGAAGAAGTCGAAGCCCGCAGCGCAGAGGAAGCACAGGAAATCGCAGCTTCCGGATACGAGAACGTCGATTACACGATGGTTCAAGGCTGCTTCGCAGGTTGGTAATCCTCCTTCTCCCTCCCAAAGGGTGGCTGTCCGCCGGGGCAGCCTTTACCCCTGCTTATGTCGCCACACCCTTCGCGACCATCGGTTTAACCGTTCAGGACTCTGTCGATGTTATCGTCATATTCCTTCTCGGTGAGTCCATACTTCTGCAGGGCTTCTTCTTTTGTCGCGCCACGACGCATCGCTCCAAATACGCCCATTACCTTCGTATCGATCACGCCGACTTCATCAGCCATCAGCCCAAAGGCTTCGTCATATACTTTATCGTCTTGCTCCAATTTATCGTGCTTTTGAATAGTGAATAACACAAAGTTAGTCAATTATTACGAATAATTGAATCTCGCCACATTTTATTTAATGTTTAAGCCCCCGAATCTCATAGATTTTTGATAACTTTGCACACTAAACATCTCAAAATTATGGATAATAACAACACCCTCCGCAACAATATTCTCAACGCTCTCGACGAGTGGACGCGCCTTGATGCCGCAACTCGCGAAGACGCTTTTATCGACGTTGACCTTACCGATGGCTCGGTCAAGTTCATCGACGCTGACGAGCTCATCAAGTATGACCTCGAAGACCCGTCTCAGCGTCTCTCTTTCTATACCATCAATCCCTGGGATATTGCCGACTACGACGAAACCGCGCAGTCGTTCTCCTTCCGTCAGGACGAAGTCGAAGAAGCAATCAAAAACGCCCTCAGCCTCGAAGCTGAATTTAACGAAGCGTAGTATGGCAAAGTATGACGAAGAAACTTTACTGTTGGCGCGTCTATGTTACAAGAAACTTTTGACGCTGCCATACAACTCCGAGGTCTCGACCTCGGAGATTGCAAGTGAAGTCTTCGTCGAATCGGGGAAAGTCCCTTTCATGGACTTTATGCAAGTCCACTTCGCTCTTTATGATCTTGTCAAAACCGAGGGCGCATACATTATGGATAATACCAAGTATGCGTTTCAGGCTGTCGGCCTCCCCGAAAACATCCCTTATTTCTTCCGGCCTAAGCATCCTCTCGGTTGGGCTTTGTTCCAAGAACTTCTTCTAAGTGCCGCTTCAAGTAGGGACGATGAATCAACTCTTTACGCCAAGGAAATTGTCGGCATTACTGACTGGAACTATCATGGGTACGAGAAGCCGATACCGCTCAAAGACGCTTACATTTGGCTCGAAAAGGCTTACCGTAAACACTGCTGTCTGAAAGTAGTGCCGGACGCAGACTATTTAGAGGGTGGCTCCCGACATGGTCAGTGCGATGGGTGGTCATACCATTTTGAACTTGATTTAGAGAAACCATATTATCGTTAGGATAATCGTGGCGTTGCGTCACGCCGATATTGCCCTCGCAATCGTTGTGCTCCGGGCGGTGCCTCTCGGCCATCCGAGAATATCGTCGTGTCGCCGGGCTATCGTAAATCGAGCCTATGGTCTCGACCGTCCGGCTTCTATCCCTAACGCGCTGCAACTTTTTTTCTGGAAATGACCCCTTCGGGCGCATTATCCATCAATCAGTTACAGCCGTTGCCCGAAAAATCGCGAGCGTAATTTGTTGGTTTTCAAAGAATTTTTATATTAACTTTGCAGTAAAAATTCTACAATATGAAAACCATCCAAATACGTGCGCTCTACTTCAAAGCCGTTACTCCGGCTATGAAGGCCATCGAGGTCGATGATGAATTTTTCGACCAAATACCATGCGGCATACCCGAAGCTCAACTCGCTCAAATGCTCGGACTTCGTTGCCCTGATTATGTTCGCCGCTATCAAATACAATACGAAGGCAAAATCATCTACAGTTCCGTCAACAAATCGGGAGAAGAATACCCCATAGACAGCCGCCCTTGGTAGATTTATTTAACACGGGTGTGCGCGAATTTTGCTCACCCCCGTATGTAACTTTGGGTCGAGTCCTTTCAACTTCGTTGAAATACCTCTTTTGATTGCAGAAGTTTGCGAAAAAATCGCTAACTTTGCATATCTTTAACTTCTGACAATGACCATATAAGATAATCATTATCGCAAGAATACACGGGAACTCCCCGAATAGTCGCAAGGTTTGGTCGCCTGTCAGAGCTATTCGTGGGAGTTTCTGCCATTACAGAAATGAACTTAAAACATATACTCTTTCCTGTCCTTGCCGCAGTTGCACTAACCGGCTGCTCTGACAAAGAAGATGAACCCGGAGGCGGCGAAAAGCCTCAATCGGGCAAATATCAACTTTCAGGTAAAGTCGAAAAAGGCCCGTTTGTCCGAGGCTCATCTATCAGCGTTCAACCGCTCAATGAGAAAATGACCGCCATCGGAACGGTTTTCAACGGTGAAATCCGCGACGATGCCGGCTCTTTTGACCTTGGCCAAATAGAACTTGCTTCGCAATTTGTTCGCATCGCCACCGATGGCTACTACTACAACGAGGTCAGTGGCAATCTTTCCACAGGTCAGCTTCACCTTATCGCCCTCGCTGACCTATCCGACAGGAGCACCGTCAATGTGAATATTCTTACGCACCTCAAATCGGCGCGTATTCAAAATCTCATGCAAGGAGGCAAGACCTTTGCCGAGGCAGATAAGCAAGCCCAAAAGGAACTGCTTACTCAGTTCGGCTTGCAGGCCTACGAATCCACTCCGGCGGAGTCTATGACTATCACGGCAGGAACCGATGGCTCAGGTGTCCTTATCGCCATTTCTTCGCTTGTGCTAAACAAGCGCTCTGATGCAGAAATAACTCAATACCTATCCTCTCTGTCGCAAGACCTTGCCGATGATGGCTCATTTTCCGAGGAAAACAAGAAGTCTATCGCCATTGATAGGGCAGATTTCCGCAACAATCTCGATTTTCTCGTATCGAATATCAAATCTCGATACGACGAGTTGAACCAATCTGTGCAGGTGCCGGACTTACGTTATTTCTACGACTGGAACGGCGATGGAATTGCCGGAAATGAAGTCAACGACAATCCTCAAATTACCCTTTCTCGCGAAAGTGTAGAATTTGATTACAACGGTGGTACCGCTGAAATTACGATTACTTCCAATGTAGTTCTCTCCTTGGAGAAACCAAAAGACCCTGACGGCTATTTGGACACAACCCCTGACGATTCATACACTGAGGATTCATTTGTTAGTGGCTTCTACCAAGACAACGACCCCGAAGGTGCTTCAATGACAGTTTCTTCTACTTATGAGAACGGAACTCTTACTATTTCCGTTCCCAAGTCAGAACGTCATACAAAACAAGAACGCACAGTTGTATTGTATGACCTTATGGGTGAAATTCGAGTATCAATCCCCGTTTCTCTTGAAGCCAAACCTCGCACTCCTTCTGACACCAAACCCGCACTGGGAGATCAAGGTCGTGCTATCGTTTCAGGTTCATTCGCCAAATTAGCATCTGCTCTGTCATGGATGTATTACGTTGAACGTGGGTACACCGGTATGTACCAATACTACGATGTAAAATGTCCGATGCACGTTAACGACAGTTTCAATTCACGAGCCTTTAGAAACGCTTATCAGGCAGTTGCTCAAAACAACCAAGTAATTAAGGCTTTAACCAGTGCAGGGTATTCTGATGCAATCCCATTCTTTACGCTGTTGAATGCAATTACATATACCGAGATGGTTGACAAGTGGGGCAACATCGGAATTGTAGAATTGTCTAAAGATGAATATACCGGTCCGGCTCAACAATCCGCATCTGCAACTCTCAGATATCTCGAAGCAAAACTTGATGAAATCTCATCTTGCTTCACAGACCACAAATTAAATGCCAACTTTAACGCTGATGATGCTTTCGATATGTCTAAGGACGTGTGGCGTATGGCGAAAGCCAACGTCTATATGGCTCTTAACGAGCCGTCACACGCCATGCCATATCTTCAGGATCTTGTTGACAGCCGCCGATACTCGCTCTCGTCAGGCAACGAATATGAAGCTAACAGCGGTACAATCTTGCATATCACCGTACCCGATGAAGTTATGCAAGGTCATACAATGAGCTACTATTCTTATGCCGACGTGCTTCTGCTTTTGGCTGAGTGCAACATAGCCACCGGCAATGCTTCAAAGGCTACCTCTCTCATCAATCAGGTAGCCAAAGCGAAGAATATCTCGGTCAGCGGCAATGCCATCGCCGATATTGAAACTCTGCGCAAGCAGCTTTTCATCCCTCGATACTTCGCTTTCCAAAAGCGCAACAACCTCGGAGGCTACGCTTCTTATCAGCATCTCTGGCCGATTCCGGGCGACCAACTTATGATGTCTACCGGATGGTCTCAGAATCCTGGTTATTAATCTCAAATTTGAAGCTCAATGATTACCGGACAGATAAAAAACCAAATAGATCAAATCTGGAATACCTTTTGGGAGAGTGCAGGTATCACTAACCCGATGTCGGTTCTTGAACAAATGACTTATTTGTTCTTTATGAAACTTCTCGACGATGCCGAGCTGCAAAGCGAGAAGATTTCACAGGAACTCGACCTCGGAGAACTGGAAAATCCTACGTTCCCTCTTGGGTCGTGGCATAACCCCGACACCGGCGAGGACGTGCCGGGCCAGTCGCTCCGTTGGCACAACTTCAAGCAACTTGACCCCGACACAATGTTCCGCACCATTCAGCGCGATGTTTTCCCCTTCATCAAACATCTTAACAGCGGTGATGATTCCGCTTATTCGCGCTTCATGGGTAATGCCAACTTCCTGATTGCCTCGCCCCGTGCCCTCGTCAAAATCGTTGACGGCATCGACACGCTCGAAATGAACGACCGCGATACGATGGGCGACGTGTACGAATATATCCTCGGCAAAATGGCGGCAAGCGGTAAAAACGGACAATTCCGCACTCCGCGCCACATTATCCGCATGATGGTGGAGCTTATGCGCCCCACACTCAACGATACCGTCTGCGACCCTGCAATGGGTAGCGCCGGTTTTATCGTTGAGACCGCAAAGTATATCAAAAACCACTATCAGGCAGAGCTGATGAAGCAGCACAACGACGAACACTTCCGCCGCTCAATGCTTCACGGCTTCGATACCGACCAAACTATGTTGCGCATCGGTGCCATGAACCTCATGCTCCATGACATCAACAACCCCGATGTGGCTTTCCGCGATTCGCTTTCGAGCGACAACACCGATACCGACCGCTACACTCTGATTCTTGCAAATCCTCCGTTTGCCGGTAATCTCGACTACGAGGCGGTATCGAAGTCGCTTCTCGCCACTGCCAAAACGAAGAAAACCGAGTTGCTGTTCCTCTCGCTTTTCTTGCGCTCGCTCGCCCTTGGCGGTCGATGTGCTTCCATCGTTCCCGATGGCGTTTTAACCGGTACCTCAAACGCTCACAAAGCTATCCGTAAAGCCATCGTCGACGACAACCGCCTCGAAGCGGTTATCTCCATGCCGTCAGGTGTGTTCAAACCTTATGCCGGAGTGTCTACCGCTATCCTGATTTTTACAAAAACAGGAGCGGGCGGCACTGATAAGGTTTGGTTCTACGACATGAAAGCCGACGGTTTTTCGCTTGATGACAAGCGCAATCCCGTTGCGGACAACGATATTCCCGACATCATCGCTCGTTTCCACGCACTCGATGCGGAGGCTGACCGCACACGCACCGACAAGTCGTTCCTCGTGCCGGTCGACGAAATACGCGAACACGACTACGACCTCGCATTCAATACCTACAAAGAGACAATCCGCGAAGTCGTAGAATACGAAGCACCCGAAGTGCTTATCGGTCGCGCCGCTGCTCTTGCCGCCAAAATTGCCGACGGCATCAATTCGCTTCAATCACTAATCGCCGCCGACCATGAAGCATAATCTGACAAAAGGTCGAATGGATGATTTCTTTATCTTGCGAATGGGTAAAACCCCTCCGCGAGATAACTCTGATTATTGGCTTAATGGTACTAATAATTGGGTGGCAATTAGCGATATGGGTAAGTCCAAATACATATCCGCTACGAGCGAATGTATTACAGACAAAGGTATAGCTGATTGTAATATGGTTCCTGTACCTACAAATACAGTTATTATGAGCTTCAAGCTCTCCATCGGGAAAACTGCCATTACAAGTAAGCCTATTTTTACAAATGAGGCGATAATGTCATTTTTACCTAAAACTGAATTTGCTGATAATATTCTTGTTGATTACATTTACTATTATCTCTTGGGGCATCGTTGGGGCGGTACAGGCAAAAAGGCAGTTATGGGAGTTACACTTAATAAAGCTTCTTTATCCGCTACTCCCTTCTCTTTCCCTTCTCTGGCAGACCAAAAGCAAGCCATAGCGGAACTTAACAAAATAAACGAGACGATTGAAGATTGCCGCGAGTTGCTTCGCAACCTCGATGCCCTCGCTCAATCTCTTTTCTACGACTTCTTCGGCGACCCGGTCACCAACCCCAAAGGTTTTATTCAAAATAAACTTAAAGAAGTCGCTATTGTTAAAATTGGACCATTTGGTAGTCTGCTTCATAAAGAAGATTATATCAACGGTGGAACTCCCTTGGTTAATCCCGTTCATATGCTGAACGGTTATGTGAAAATCGATAAAGATTTTTCTATTGATGATGATAAAAAAGAGTTATTATCAAGCTATTTACTCAGAACTAATGACATTGTATTTGGTAGACGAGGAGATATAGGTAGATGTGCTTTAATTACCGCAGAAGAAGATGGCTTTTTATGTGGAACAGGTAGTCTATTTGTCCGCTTTTATACTCAAATAAACTCATTGTTTGCTCTCTGGTGCTTTATGCAACCATCTGTGAAAAAGTTTTTGATTGACAAGGCAAAAGGAGCTACTATGTTAAATATAAACTGCGGTATCGTAGAATCTATTCCTTTGATTCTTCCGCCGCTCGAACTTCAAGAGAAGTTTGCCGAGCGTATCGAGCAAATTGAGGCACAAAAGAAAGTTGTCGAGAGTACGATTGCAGAACTGCAAACGCTTCTCGACAGCCGCATGGACTATTGGTTTAATTAAAGCTCTCCACTATGCTGAATTTCGACTACCTTAAAGATATACCGGAACTTGCACAACTCCACCAATTCTGCGACCTGTGCGAGCAACGACAATACACCGAGCCGGATTCGTCAGCCATCAATGCCCGCAAGGCTCTTGAATGGCTTGTCAAGGCTATATATAAAATGAAAGGCGTTGAGCCGGGCGAACGTGCTTCGCTTCTGCAACTCACCACCGCCGACGTGTTCGCCGACTTTCTCGCTGACCCCGAATTGATGAAAGCGGTTCATTGGGTCAGAAAAGTCGGAAACCTCGCCGCCCATGATGGCAAGGTTACACGCAGCGATGCATTCTTTACCGTGCTCAACCTTTATAACCTCGTTGGCGGTGTGCTTCTCAAACTACGAGTGCTCGATACACTCGCACCGTTTGACAAGTCGCTTCTGCCTACTCGACAGCCGCGCCCGCGCATCCTGGTTGTCCGCGCCGAGCAAACGCCTGAGGCTTTTGCCGATACGGTTGAGCCGGTTAAGGTTGCCGAAGCTCCGCAGGTCAAAGCTGATCTTTCATGGGGCGACATCTCGGAAGCCGAGACGCGCCGCCGCTTCATCGACCTTATGCTCCGCGAAGCAGGTTGGGAGGTGCTGGAAACAGAGGGCGACGTCGTAGGCGGCAAAGCCTGTATTGAAGTCGAGGTCAACGGTATGCCGAACAGCGCCGGTAAAGGTTATGCCGACTATGTGCTGTTTGGCACCGACGGCAAGCCTCTTGCCGTGGTTGAAGCCAAACGCACCAGCAAAGATGCAGTTGTCGGCAAACATCAGGCAGAGCTTTACGCCGACTGTCTCGAAAAGCGTTATCATGTGCGCCCGGTGATTTACTACACCAACGGTTACGAAATTCACTGCATCGACGGTCTCGGATATCCGGCTCGCCGTCTCTATGCTTTCCACACCGCCAAAGACCTTGAATTGATAATGTCGCGGCGCACATCTCGCCCCGACATTTCCGATTTCTCGGTCAATGACCAAATCTCTGACCGATATTATCAGAAGCGAGCCATCAAAAATATGTGCGAGTGGTTCAATGAACGCCATCGCCGAGGTCTGCTCGTCATGGCTACCGGCACTGGCAAAACCCGTACCGCCATCTCGCTCGTCGACGTGTTGCAGCGCAACAACTGGGTCAAGAACACTCTGTTTCTTGCAGACCGTACTTCGCTCGTCAATCAGGCGGCTCGCAACTTCTCGAAGTTGCTCCCGAATACATCGGTTACTGTTTTGAGCGACAAAACTACCGATGTCGACCCGAACGCCCGTATCACGTTCTCGACATATCAGACTATGATTAACTACGTCAACACCGACCAAAAGCCGTACAGCGTCGGCAGATTTGACCTGATAATCATAGACGAGGCCCACCGCTCCGTATTCGGTAAATTCGGCGACATATTCCGCTACTTCGACTCTCTGCTCGTGGGGCTTACAGCTACCCCTCGCGAGCAGGTGGATAAGTCAACATACGAACTTCTCCACCTCGAAGGAGGTCAGCCGACCGACTACTACGAATATACCGAAGCGGTCAAAGATAAATACCTCGTGGACTACGAGGCATATATCCGCGGCTCAAAGGTCGTCAACGAGGGCATCAAGTATGATGATCTCTCTGACGACGAAAAGCAGCAGCTTGAACAGGTGTGGGAATACGAACAGGTCAACAAAGACCCTGACGCTGACTGGGAGCCGCGCGACATCGGCGAACAGGAGATATACAAGTATATCTACAACACCGATACCATCGACAAGATGCTTCAAGACCTTATGACTAACGGCTTGAAAGTGCAGTCGGGCGAGCTGATTGGCAAAACCATCATCTTCGCCATGAACTCCAAGACAGCGAAGCTCATTGTCGAACGCTTCAACTTGCTTTATCCCGAATACGGCAACGGCTTCTGCGAGCAGATTGATTACTCTATCAACTACTCGCAAGACCTTATCGACAAGTTTAGCCTCCGCGACAAAATGCCGCAGATTGCTGTGTCGGTCGATATGCTCGATACCGGTATAGACGTGCCCGACGTGCTCAATCTTGTTTTCTTCAAACGTGTGCGCTCGCGCATCAAGTTTATGCAGATGATTGGCCGCGGCACTCGTCTAAGCCCTGACATCTTCGGCGATGGTCAGGACAAAGAGCTTTTCTACATCTTCGACTGGGGCGGCAACTTCAAATACTTCGGCGAGAATCCCAAGGAGGGCAAAGCCGTTAAGACAACATCGCTCACCGAGCGACTGTTTGGTGTACGAGCCGACATTGCCTGTGCTCTGCAAGCACCGCAATATCAGGCTGACGACTTTGCCAAGGGGCTTCACGACGAATTGAAGCAGATTCTTCAAGCCGAGGTTGGCAAGCTCGACGATGCTCACATTGCTGTGCGTAACCACTGGCCTGCGGTCGATAAATTCCGCAAGCCTGAGACGTGGCAGTACATCTCCGAGGTCGATGTCCTCGACTTGAAAAATGAAGTTGCTCCGCTTCTTCCCAAGTCGCTCGAAAACGAACTCGCCAAGAAATTCGACCTGCTTTCGCTGTACGTTCAACTCGGCCTGGTCGACGAAAACTTTGACAGTGGCCGCCACGAGGGACAAATCACTCGTATTGCCGACGCACTGCGTAAACGCGCTACCATTCCCGATATTCAGGCTAAAATGCCGTTGCTAAACGAAGTTATGACCTCGGCATTTTGGGATAACAAGACCCTCGCCTCTATCGAGAATATGCGCCATGAGCTTCGCGACCTTATGAAATATCTTGTCAGCGATGGAGGCAAGACTTTCACCGTAACAATCGAGGACGATGTTACCGATGGCGGTGTTGCTCCAAAAATCAACACCGACGTAAGTTATCGCGAAAAACTTCTTGATTTCCTTACGCAGCATCGCGACCACCCCGTATTGCAGAAAATCCATAATCTCGAATACCTGTCAAGCGAGGACATCGACGAACTGGAACGTATCTTGTGGCAAGAACTCGGCAGCAAAGAGGACTACGAACGCTACCTTAAACGCGAAAAAATGACTGCCGACATTCCTGTGGCCGCATTTATCCGCAAGATCGTAGGTCTCGACCGCCAAAAGGCTATCGCTCTTTTCACCGAGTTTATTTCTGCAAATACGCTCACCGCCGGTCAGGAAGAATTTATCAACAACATTCTGAACTATGTCTGCATGAACGGCGACATGGAAAAAACTGTGTTCCGCGACAACCGCATTTTCCGTGATTCTCTCTTGAAATATTTCCCCAACAAAGCAGCCCAAGTGGCGAAATTCGTGGCTATGCTCCACGACGCCATCACTGCCGCATAAATCTATAATAGAATGAAGTGCCTATCCATACAGCAACCCTGGGCCTCGCTTATTGCCTGTGGAATTAAAGATATTGAAAACCGCACCGACAGGAAACTCGTGCCGCCACAGCGTTTACTGATTCATGTCGGTGCCAAGGCTCGATGCTCGCTTGACAGCCTGCCTCTCGCATACGAGTTGCCAATCCAATTCGCAGAGGAAATCGGTGCTTTCGACCGTAATTCGGAATTGGTAAAGTCTGCAATAATCGGCTATGTCGATGTCGTGGATATTGTCAATGACTCCAAATCTCTTTGGGCACAATATGCCCCCGATGGGGAGAAACAGATTCTTCATTACGTCCTCAAAAACGCTAAGTTATTCAAAACCCCAATCCTCGGTGTCAAAGGCCGTCTCGGAGTCTGGGATATTCCGGAGATTGACGAGAACAATTTGCCTGAAACCGTCGATCTCCCCAAGGTGGAGCGCAACGGCCAGACTATCATTATTCCTCTTGGGCCTGAACTTTGGTCGCAATTTTCCGAGTGGTATAATAACTCTGATATACCTGAATTTGAATTTGAGCTTACTGCTCTTGATTCAAATATTGACTTCTTCTTCAAAAATGGAGACGGCGAGGACGCAGACCTCGAACCTTTACCAACCAAGCAAATCATCCTGAAATCAAAAGATGGTGAGGGAATAACTACTGACTTCGTCGATATTTATTCTGAATGTCTTACTTGGGAGGATACCGGCGAGCCTATCTACTACGAAGATGAAGCGGGCAACGAATACGTTGCTGCCACAATCCATATCACCGTAAAACGCAAGTAACGATTATGTTTATTCTCGACCAAGATAACAACCAACTCCAAAAAGCCAAGGTGTGCAGCTTTAAGGAGCTAAATCTTGAAGAGCGCAAGCATCTTCAAGAATGGATAGCAAATGAGCCTTCATCTCTCGGAGAAGAACTTCTCATTATTCAAAAAGAATTTGATGGTTTCGCCGATACTAAAGAACGCCTCGACCTTCTCGCCATTGACAAGCAGGGGCGGCTCGTCATCATTGAGAACAAGCTTGATGATTCCGGTCGTGATGTTACATGGCAAGCAATCAAATACGCATCATATTGTTCGAGCCTTTCCAAAGCGGAGATAATTCAGATTTATCAGAAATATCTCGCCGGAAAGGATGTCAATGCCGAAGAATCTATCAGTGAGTTCATGGATGGCACACCCATCGAGGAAATTGAACTTAATCCCGACAACTCACAACGTATCTTCTTCGTTGCCGCCAATTTCCGAAAGGAGGTTACATCCTCGGTGCTTTGGCTTTCTAACTTTGGTCTTAATATCAAATGTTTCAAGGTCACACCATATCAATACAACAGCCGTGTATTGATTGATTTCGACCAAATTATTCCGATTAAAGACACCGAGGATTACACCATTAGGATGGCTACCAAGAAACAGGAAGCCGCGCAAGAAGCAGGTGCGACTACCGTGCGCCGCAATAAACGCTATGCCTATTGGCAAGAGTTTATTGAGTATAACAAGAAAGTTGGAGGCCCATTTGCTACGTCAAATGGCACTCCCGACGCTTGGCTCGGCAAGTCAGTTGGTATCAGCGGAATGTCATGCAATGTTACGATTAACAATGCCAATACATCTACTGAACTTTATATCAACTTCGGAGATAAGACCACGAATAAAGAAGCCTTCGATTTTCTGCAACAATATCAAACGGAAATAGATCAGGCTCTTTCTTCGTACAAACTTGACTGGCAACGCATGGATGACAGAGTAACTTGCCGTATCCGCGTTACCCACAGTGATTTGAGCTACCTCAATGATGACCAAAAAGATGAAATCTTTGTGTTCCTCACTGAATCTGCAAAGGCGTTTATCAACGTCTTTAGCAAGTATGCTCAAAAGTATAAGAAACAGTTGGCTCAGCCTCATAAATAGAACAACTATGCCAAAGAAAATAAGTCTGAAAGCTCTCCAGATAATGCCTCCAAATGAGGCTATTAGACTTGAAACTCCCATTGCATGGCTGTTTCAAGACGGCCAATTCGGAACAAGAACTTATCGCGCACTTGAAACTCTTAACTGCAAGAATACTTACGATATTCTCTCATTAGACCCCGCTCTTGTTCACTCTATTCCGAGTATTGGAGCGAGGACTGTGGCGGAAGTTATGGCATTCATGCTTCGATACCGTAGCCTTTTGGATGCGACTAATATCTCTTTGAAGAATCCGGAACTATCACCTTTCGATGTAGCTAAGAAAATTGTTAACGCGGGCCTTAGGTCGCATCATAACGATTTTCTTGCCATGTCTAAAGACCTGCCATCCTCCGTTAGGGTGATAATCGACTTTAAGCCAAACGAAGAACCTCAATTTGGTTTTGAACCCGTTAAAGACGATGCTTTAACACTTCCGCTTACGTCATTGGTTTCAAAAGATGATGTTACCGATAAAGAGGAATTTGAAGATGCTCCAATCGTCAAGAAAAAACGTAAGGTTCTGGAGATAGTCTCACCCGATGGAGAAGTTTGGTCAGAGGAATTTGCATACTTGACCTTTATGAAGTTTATTGAAAAAGTAGGTATTGAGAAAGTCGCTGCACTAAATATCGAGGCGAAACCCGGAATACCTCTTGTCTCTAAACTGAAGCATGACCATACTTCAAGTAAGGCTTCTACCAATGGTTGGTATATTTTCACAGGTATAGCCAATACGATAAAAGCCCAAATTGTTAAGGAAATTTCCCGGCAGCTTAATCTTGAATACGTTGCTCACAATTACACAAAAATATTAGATTAGGGCGTTGCGGCACCGCCGCCGCGCTTTCGTGAATCGAGTCTAAGGTATCGACCAAAAGGCTTCAATCGCATAACGCATTATGAACAAACCCAAGACCGTTGAAGAATGGAACGCGCTTGCCGCTAAACTTAGAGCTAAGCAGCAAGTTCAGAAAAAGACCGTAGTAAAGCCTAAATCGGCCAAGCGGTCAGTTTCTGTTACGCCCACAAGGTCGTTACCGCTCCATGTCGTTCAACGGCCTAAAAAAGGTAAGTTCAAAATCAAGTCATATTTTATGACTTTGCTCTGGAAGAAACGCGGCACCCGCGTTTACGAAGATTTCACTTGCCAATGTTGCGGTAAATTCTTCTCCGAGGGTTGGCGTTACGTTGCGGAAGATAGTCGTGTCTATCTCTGCAACAAATGTAAAGCCGACATTAAGCCTCAATTTACTCGAATACTCTACACCCCAATGAAATAACAATGGACGAGAAGGACTATTTATATTATTTTTGGCAAAATAATAACGAAGAATGGTTGAAAGAATTTGCCTATCTTGCCAAGGATAAGAAACTTAAAGGTCTTACCGTTGGCGGTTTGACCGATAACAAAAAACTTATCAATCTTGCCGACTTTAATCTTGAGGAACTTATGTGTGCTCAGGACATTATCAAATGTAAATTTGGTTCTCCTTCAGGAAGATACCACAAATTTAATGAAGATTATTCTTCGTATAATTTGAAGCACCTGGTCGAAGAATTGCTTAACAAGATTACTCATGGCCGTATCAATAATATATCTAACGGCACTCTAATCTTGGCTATGCACCATTGCGGCTTCTCGTTTCAAAGAATACCGGGTACTCCTAACTGTTATTTCAACGTGCCTAAGAAATGCTATAAACGTATGGAGGACGCATTGAAAGGTGTTTAATAAGGGCGTTGCGGCACCGCCGCCGCGCTTTCGTAAATCGAGCCTAAAGTCTCGACCGTAAGGCTTCAATCGCATAACGCATTATGAAAATAGTAAGTTGGAACGCTAACGGAAAGTTCCGTGAAAAATATAAGGCAATTCTTGAACTTGATGCCGATATATACGTCATTCAAGAGTGCGAAAATCCCGAAACCTGCAAGGATCCGGGCTATCGCGACTTCTTCAAGAATTACCACTGGGCCGGTGTTTACTCCTATAAAGGACTAATGGTTTTCACCACTCGCCCTGACGTTTCTCTTGAACGCCTTGATTGGGGCGCGGAGGATAAACGTGTCTTTATACCTGTCAGAGTCAACGACTCTTTCAATCTTGTTGCAGCATGGGCTTGCGACCCATACTGCGAAGAACTCCAGGATTGGATTGAGATTGTATCAGACCGCCTCAGTGACGAGACTATCATTATAGGCGATCTGAACAGTAATGTTACTCTCGACCCGAAGCACATCCGAAAATCAGGCAAGAGCTTCGGCCATGTAATTGAACTGCTTGAACCGAAAGGACTACTCCCTATGTGGCACCACTACCACAAACAGGAGCAGGGTAAAGAGAAAACTCCCACGTTTTATCTTTACCGTCATCTTGACAAGCCACTCCACATCGACCATTGCTTCGCAAGCCCGGAACTTGTCAAGTCAATTTTAATTCATGCTCGTTGGCAATGGCTCTCTCTGAGCGACCATCTGCCACTCGAAATAGAAACGAAATAATCATGGACGAATACGAAGATTTAGACGCATACAACGGAGATACCGAACATGATATGTGGGTAGACTTCGACTATAACGAGAACACTGGCGAGTTGTCGGACATCTTCGATGACACCGACCTCGACCAATTTATTGACAACTTAAACGACTGGGACTAATGAAACAATACTTATTCATACTCTCAACTTTTCTGTTCTTCTGCTCTGCTTGTTCATCTAATGAAGATGAACCTATAATTGATTTTTCTGTTTCTGTTGAAACTGGAGAAGTTGAATTTGTACAAGCCAATACAGCTTTATTTAATTATACTGTATCTTCCTCTAATGCTAAAATCTCAAATGCTGGTATTGCGCTTTATCAAGATGGAGTGCTTGTAAATGAGTATATTGCGTCGCCTCTCTCTATGAGTGGACAAATTCAAGTTTCTGATTTGTCTCCAATGACAACTTACTCATATAAGGCTTTTGCCGAATACACTAATCCTAACAATAATCAATCGGAAACGAAGTTTGGTGCAAGCAAAACTTTTTCTACAGAACCTAAGTCAATCTTGCTAAAACAACCTTCATTCAGTGTAGAGGGAGGATATTCAATCAGTTCTTATAGAACAGGTGATTGCTCTTTATCTATTACTTCTAATTTCGGTCCTGTTGGGAAAATGGTTTTAGAAGTCAGTTCTTTATCGGATTTTTCTGAAATTTATTTTTCAAAAAATATTAATTCTTCATCCTCAAATTCAGACATACAGTTTGAACTGCCACAAGGTAAATACTTTTGCCGAGTAAAAAGCCTCAATGATGAAAACTTGTGTTCTAATGTTGAAATTGTTCGAGTAATTACTCGCAGAGGAACAATTATAGAGGATGGCTATGTCGATTTAGGCTTAGAATCATTATGGGCTACTAAGTTCTATTCAGTTGATGGTGATACAAAGACTAAATACCTTTTCCCGGCTGCTACTATAAAATCTTTTGAAGGTCTAATGAATGAGGGTCAATCTTTTAGTGGTTCTCAATACGATTATTTGACGGATAAACTCGGGAAACCATACCGCATGCCTTCCTTGTTAGATTTTCATTTACTTAAACACTGCTGTATGTGGGAGAGAGAAGATGATTGCTTTATTATTTCAGGCTGCACAGGTAATGCTATTCGTCTTAAATTTCATTCTGATGATTACATTGATGGTTGGGCTTATGGGTATCAATTATACAGTAATTATGTGGCTACTTCTTCTTTATATACCGTAAAGGCTGTATGGTCATATCATCTTACTACTCCTAATGATGTTGTTGACTTTACTTATTGGCCATATAACTCTATTGACAGAGGTTTTCTCCTTTGGCCTCTTAAAGATATAGATTGACCTTATGGAGTTGCGGCACCGCCGCCGCGCTTTCGTAAATCGAGCCTGAGGTCTCGACCGTAAGGCTTCAATCGCTAACTCATAAACTTACACAAGGCGTAAGTTCTCAACGGACTTCGGCACCACTTTATCGTGGATCCGGAGTCCGTTTTTATTTGACATGGCACTTCTGCAGGTCGTTTTCGCGCGGTTAAGGTCTTTTCCATTGTTCATCCTCTCGCCCCGGTGGGTCGGGCTACCCAAGAATTGAAGCAGAAGTGTTCCGGCTGCATGGTGACTGCGGCCACATTGTTTATGCTTCCTGCGGACAGTTGGCTTCGATGATTTCAGGGTGCTCTCTCCATCGAGGCGATAACCTCACGGGGAAGATTGTATGAGAACGCCGTCGGAGTACCGCTCCACGGCAACGGCATAGCCCTGCGGGTTACGAGTGACATAATTTTGAGCAAGCGCGTTTTGCAAGGAACTTTACTGATGCTGAAAGCACAGAGGCACGATATGATATTTCACTACCGCGAAGGTAGGGCTGACCGCGCATCTGCGCCTGTGGCTTGACCCTCCGGGCTTGCAATCAACATTTCATAAATTCTTCACCCTCCAGGACCCAAGAATTTACCGCCAAGGCTTGAAATAACATTTGCAATCACGCTTTCACAGCTCTCCCTGATTTTGCGGTGTAAAAATCAAACGCGCTCCGGCGCACAGTAAAAACCCTCTTAAACTTCAAAATCATGACCCACGTAATGAACTATACCGCAGCCGCTTCTCTCAACTCCAACAACAACCTCATGGAGTACATGATCGAGGTTATCACCTTCGACGGCGAGAGCGAAATCGTCTATGTCGAAGCCAACAGCGCCGAGGAAGCTCAGGCTAAGGCCGCAGCCGAAGTCCCCGATGCAGACTACACGATGGTTCAAGGTTCTTGGGTAGCATAACCCGACCTCCCCGAAGCAAGAGGGGCTTCCGCTTGGAAGCCTTTTTTGCGCTTCTACCGCCCATTGAATTGCCTTCGTTGTTTTTCGGCACTTCGGCACCGCCTCTATGCCGAGGGCGCGGTCTGGCCCTGCGCAATCGTTGTGCTCCGGGCAGGTTCCTGTCGGACATCCGAGCAGTCCGCGTCAGCACCACCGGCGACAGTTCTCCGCAAGATGATCAGGGCATTTCAAACCATTATTTCGGGAGGGTCTGTATTGTCTTTCGTCAGCAGATGCGGAGTGGTTTTGTCGGCAAACTCCACTCAGTCCTCGCTGTCGCACCAACGATTAAGGAATCGGCACATCGCGTCCGTTGTCGGCAAGTTCCAATGACGGTTTTGTGTCAGACGGTGTTCATCGTCGTTCATTCGGTCTGACTTACGTGAGCGACGGCCACCGCCATCGCTCCCTCGACCTACGACGTTCTGATGCTTCGGGGTGCTCCGCACCGTGCTTTGAGCGCATGTAATCGGCGCACCCGCTCTTGGCTTCATCCGCTTTCTCGCCGTCCTTGCCACACCCTTGAAAGACGTTCCGCCTCACTTGCTGCCCCGATGAGTGCGGAGTGCTTGCCGGGTCTCTCCGACGGGGCGGTTTGGCGGATGTTCCCTGCGGTTAGTTTCCTTTGCCTTGAAGTCTTGGGGGAGTGAGTCGCGGCTTATTTTTCCTGTCGCAAAGGTAGGACTGACCGTTCATCGCAAAACGAGCCTACGGATTATCTGCATAAATTTTTATCAATCTCCACCTTACAGGTAGTATTGACCGGCCACGGCCTTAAAATTTTACTTGAAATTTTTGCTTTTCCATCACTTCCTCAGTTCTCCCAATTATTGCAACGTAAAAATTAAGAGCCTCGGCTCACATCTCAAACCCCCAAAACTTCAAAATCATGGCAAAGAAAACTAAAAAATCCGCAGAAAACATCGCAGCTCAAACCGCAGCTCCCGCCGTCGAGACTACTCCGGCAATCACTCCCAAGCTCATCGTGGCTCAGCGCAAGTTCGACCGCTGGTACGTCTACTTCAAGGGCGTGGCTCCCAAGGACAACGTGGGATGCGGCTGCAAGACAGCCAAGAGCGCGATGCGCTACATGCACTTGCTCAAAGCACGATACGGAGCGACTATCTCCCAAAACATCTACGAACGCCTCCAGTTCGAGGCAGCGAGGGAGGCGTAAGCCTCTCTCGCTTTCTCCCGAAAGTCAAACCTCAAAATCTCACGACGATGAAAGAATATATTTGCTACACAAAACAAGGTCATTGGACCTTCTACGCCGACAACGACATTGACGCGATGCGCCTGGCCCTTTTCTACTGTTGGCGCGACGGCGAGGACTTCGATAGAGTGGAGTTAGGCAAATACTCCAAAACCTATACTCTCCGCATCTGTCAGATTGACGAAAGAAACTCAATACAAACCCTTTAATACCCGAAACAATGAACCAGTTTGAAATGCCTTATCTGTTCATCTTCTCCAACGAAGAACTTTGCCGCCTGTGGAGCGCCTACCGCCAAATCGCTCGCGTAATCCGCGAGAATCAGGAACGCACCCACATCGCGATCCTCGAAGACGAGGTACGCTCCGGGGCGCACTTCCGCGCCAAGGTCATCGTCGAAGAATGCCGCTTACGCGAACAAGCCGGTCGCGGCTGCTTCGAGTTCAACGAGGACAACGATACGTTCATAATGTGGGAATAACATCCCACATTATTCGCATCGAGGCTGACCCTCCGGGGTCGGCCTCTCTTTCTATGCTCGCTATCGCTTATACCTCCGGTGGTGGGGCACGGTCGGCACCGCCTCCCTTATACCTTGCAGGTGGCTGACACGTTCCGTCAAGGACTTCACTCATACCTCCGGTGGTGAGCACCGCTCCCGATAGTCGCTGATACCTTGCAGGTGGCCGACACGTTGCGCTGACCGCTTCACTCATACCTCCGGTGGTGCACCGCTCCCGATGGTCGCTATTACCTTGCAGGTGGCTGACTCGTTGCGCTGACCGCTTCACTTATACCTCCGGTGGTGAGCACCGCTCCCAATGGTCGCTGATACCTTGCAGGTGGCCGAACACGTTCCGCTGACCGCTTCACTTATACCTCCGGTGGTGCACCGCTCCCGATGGTCGCTATTACCTTGCAGGTGGCTGTCTTTTCTGCGGTCATACCACAAAGGTAACTTTGTGGCATGGCTCATCGAATTATATATAAGCCTCAGGGCATTATACTTTCTTCGGCTATCGGCAATATCGGTGTCGATGTCGATGGCTCGTATGTGGACGTGACGCTGACCGCTCCCGGTGGCATCGCAGTCCTGACGGAGCGTTACTATGCTTACGCAGGGCAGGTAACGCTCTATGACCTCGCTTCTCTCATCGAGGCAGAGATGCGCACGTCGGGTTATTCAACCGCTGACTTCACGCTCTCTGTGTTCACCGATAATCCCGGTAACAAGGGCGATTCATGTGTGCTCCACGTCATGTACTGCGACCGATTTTCGGTCTGTACCGACGTGCCGAAATTCCTCAAAGAGAATTTCCTGACTACTTTCTCCATGCGCCGTGTCGCCACCGGCTCCACGGTGTCGCTTTTCTTCTACTCCGAAAAGAACGAGAGTGTCGCTTACACCATCGCCCACACGTTCCGAAAGACCGGCTCCGATGCCGTCTATCGTCATTCCTATACCGTTGACAGCGGCAAGACTGCCGCTTCGCCAGGTGTTGTTCAGCTCAATATCTCGCTGAACTCCATCGCCGCTGACGCAGCTTCTTTCGCCACCGCAAGGCTCGGCGAAATCTCGCTGCTCTCATTCACTGTCTGTTGCGGTCAGCGGTCAATCTCAGTTTTCGTTGACCCCATTCTCAGCGACCGCAACACGTTCATGTTCCGCAACTGCTTCAACGTGTGGGACTCGGCAACTTTGCCTGTCGTGACCAAGGCAAAGACCGATGTAGAACGCTCGACTGCCATTATAAACGGTAAGTCTCGCTTCTACAACCAGTCCACAGCCAAGACTTTCGAGGTCGAGGCCGGACCACTCACTTCTGACGAAGCGGAGTGGATCGACCAACTCTTTTCGTCATACGAGGTATTCCGAATCGAGCCTAACGAGGTCGATAGCTACGACCCTCTCATTCTTACGCCGGTTCTCATCACCGACTGCACCTGCGAGGTTCAGGACGGCGACGAGAAACTTAACACAGTTAAGTTCACGTGGCGATACGAAGACAACCGTCCTTTGGTACGTTTGTCCGCATCGCCCGGCATATTCTCAACTCCATACAACATAGTCTATTCGTAACCAATGGCTCGCTCGATACACATATCCACCGCTCGCACAATGCTCAACAGCGGCGACCCTGTCGATATTTCCGTGTGGAAATCCGACGGCTCTATCCTCGAACTCCGTAACTGCATCTCTCTGCGATACAGTTTCTACGGTGGCTGGAGGAACGTAAAGATACTTTCCTCCGCCGAGTGCCGCAAAATTCGCGACTGCTGCATCTTCCGCGTAAACGACCTTGAAGTTTTCCTTTAACGATCAATCCATTTCGCTATGACTGATATAGACTTTCTCAATTTTAACTCCGTCGAGAACGTGCCCGGCTATGAAGCCCGTGCAGCGTTCACTGTCAACTCGGCCACAATTTTCCGTGAGGAAGTTGACATTGTGCCTACCATCGTTGACGAAAATCTATCTTATATTCCCTGGGGCGGCGACAACCAAATGCCGTTCAAAATCATCGAGCACATCGAGAAGGACGAAACCCTCGCCACTTGTCAGATATTCAACGCCGAGGTCTGCTATGGCTCCGGCTTGCGGTATGATACCTGCGTCGCCTCCGCCAAGGTCAAGAATGAAGTCGAGGACTTCCTTCTCGACAACGACCTTGCGGCTTATTTCCTCGGCGTCAGTCAGGACTTCAAGCACTTCGGCTTCGCCGTGTCTGTGCTTATCCTCAATGAAGACGGCACGAAAATCGTGCGCCTTCTGAGGAAAGAAGCCTGTTACTGCCGTTTTGCCCCGGCTGACGCAGAGGGCAAAATACCCTCGGTTCTATATGCCAACTGGCGTAAGTGCGTCTCGTCGCGGGCCGATATTGAGGTCATTGACCTTCTCGACCCGTCCGCGCCTTGGCGAGATCTGCAAGGCAAGCTCGCCAAGTCATCGCCCTTGGGCGCTTCGTCCACGAAGAACACACGTTGCCGAAAGTTCGCCATCGTGTCGCGCATCCCGACGGTAGACTCCACTTATTACCCCATACCTTACTACGCTGCGCTCTTTAAGGGTAAGTGGTACAACATCAAGCAACTTATCGGAATTGCCAAAGAAGCGAAGCTCCGCAATTCCGCTCCCATCAAATACCACATCGAGGTCGGCGCGAAATATTGGGAGTCAATATTCCGTGCCGAGGGCATCACCGACCGCCGAAAGCAACAGGAACGCATCGTCGAGGAAAAGCAGTCTATCCTCGACTTCCTTACCGGTGCTGAGAACAGCGGCAAAGCCTGGTTCTCGACGTTCTACGTCACGCCAGACGGCAAGGAACAGCACGACGTGGTAATCCACAAGATTGACGACTCAAAGGAGGGCGGCGACTGGGAGACCGACATTCAGGAAGCAATCAACATGATATGCTTTACTATGCGAGTGCATAGTAATCTTGTCGGCTCTGTGCCGGGCAAGGCGCAGTCTAACAACAGCGGCTCGGACAAGCGCGAGCTTTACACCATAGCCCAAGCCCTCCAAAAGCCGTATCACGACCTGCTCTTTACCGTCCACCGTATCATAATCCGGATGAACGGATGGGAGAACGTCACGGTAGACGTGCCGTTCATTCAGCTTACCACATTAGACGAACATAAAGACGCCAAACAAGTTACCGCCAATGAAACTGATAACAACTGACGAGCAGTTGCGCTCTCATCTTCCCAACATCATCGCCTCGGTAAAGGGCGAGGTGCCCTTTATCGAAAGGCTCGCGCTCTTTCTCGACCTCGCCGAGGACTGGGTCAAAACTACTTTCACCAGTGAAAGCACGTTTAACACCATCTGCGGCTATACCGACAGCAACAATATCAAGATATTGTGCTCGCGGCTCGTTGTTGCCGACGCTCTGCGCCGTGCAATTCCATCGCTCGACATTGTGCTTACGCCCAATGGTTTCGGTGTAGTCAACACCTCAAACCTCGCTCCGGCATCGAAGCCGCGTGTCGATAGGCTCGTCGGCTCCATGCTCGCCCATCGCGACGATTGCATCGCCGCGCTCTTGCCCGAAATTGTCGGGGCAAGCAAATGGCTCGCATCGGCACAAGCCGAGTTCTTCAGCGCAACACTTTTCCCCGACCTCGGCATCTGCGATGCTGTCGGGGGAGCCACCGGCTCCCGTTGGGAAAAGTATCTGGAACTCCGCTCACAAGTCATAGACCTTGAAGCGTCGTTGGCCGAAGAATGGTTTTCGCCCGAATTGATGTCAGCGCTCCGCTCCGAAAATCTGCGCGGAGATCTGACCGAAAAGCGGAATGAGATTGTCAAGCAGGTAAAAGCACAGGTCGTGGGCTACCTGCGGTCGGGGTCGTTCAATTCGCGTAGGCTCGCGGATATTGTGAATTATATCCGGCTTAACCCCGAATATTTCAGCGAATGGCATAAATCGGAAACCGCGAAGTTGTTTGCCCCGCCGGTGTTCAGGAACGAAAAGAAAGCCTCCGGCTATTTCTTTTAGGGGTGTCGGTTCATTTCAGCAGTCGGAGAGGCGAAGCCGCATGGGGCATCTGTCGGTCATACCGAATTGGAGTTATAGCACGAGGCACTGATTTTCCTTTGCAAAGTTAGGTCGCCAACTCACCGCTCACTAAATACAGGTGTGCGCTCCGCGTTTCCTCGGTTTTCGGTGCCCTGCAAACACGAGATAAATATTTGTTCGGGTTCAAACAGCTTCCCACTTGATTGCACGTAAAATCTAAAGTGCTTCGGCACATAACTCTAAATCAATTCGTTATGATACAACCCGACAAACGCCCCGTACAGAGCGACTTCGCAAACATCTCCGACTACTCGCAGAAATGCCCCGACGGAGCAAGAAAGTTCTTCGCTTTCGTTCACTTCACCGATGACTCGACTTGTCTCTGGTCAAACATCTTCACTCGCAATCGCTCATTCGCCACAATGCTTGTGATAGAAAAATTCGGCGACTGCCTCGAATACATCAGCAGCATCAATATCCACGAATCGGAATATTGAACGACCCGACCCACCTACGGCGGCTCCTTCGGGAGCTGCTTTCGCTGTGCTTTTACTTGTCAATCTCACAGATTATTACTAATTTTGCGAGCAAAATAACATAACTATGTCAGCAAAAACAAAAAGAAATATCTCACTCGCGATGGTTATCCTCGGAGTGATTGCCTTGATTGGCCTTGCCATTAGTCGCGCTTTCTTCGATGCACCGCATGATACTTGGCAGTACATCGCCGCGCCTTTATGTATCTGCTTTTTCGGCATCCTATACCGAAATTACAGCCAAGCCGTCAAGGAAGAAGAGAAATACGGCCCTACGAAGTAGCCCTTTTTCTGTCTTTTCCCCATAGAGTGCTTGAACGTACTTTTGCACAGTACGATCAAGCACTTTTTCTATGCAGACAATCTCAATCAACTTCATCGTGCCGCAAGGCTGGCACGAGCTTTCCGATAAACAGCTCCGCTACGTTTATCAGCTTCTCGCCAACGAGTTCGCTACAGACGAGGTCAAGACCCTTTGCTTGCTCCAATGGAGCGGCACAAAGGTAATCGGTCGCCAAGACAGCGGGGCTTACCTTCTCAAAAAAGGAAAGATCCTTTTTGAGGTTACGCCCCTGACCCTCGCCGAGCTGCTGCCGCATCTCGAATGGCTCGGCTCTCTGCCGACCGTTCCGGTGCGCATCTCCAAAATCAATCGCCAACACGCTCTCCCGGCTGACTTCTCCGAAGTGCCGTTTGAGACGTTCATCATCTGCGATAACCTCTATCAAGGTTATCTCCAGACGCAGAATGATGAACTGCTCGACCAACTCGGCGCTACGCTCTATGGCAAGTCTATGACTTTCAAGCCATACGAGCGCATAAACATCTTCTACTGGTTCGCCGCGCTCAAAGATACCTTCTCGCGCAAATACCCGGATTTCTTTCAGCCGATAGATGCCGCCTCCGGCGGCAATCTGCTCGGCTCGTCAGCTTCATCGGTCGAGGACGCGATGAACGCCCAAATCCGTGCGCTCACCAAGGGCGATGTTACCAAGGAGGCCGAAGTTCTCGCTCTCGATACGCACCGCGCCCTCACGGAGCTTAACGCCCAGGCTCGCGAATACAAGGAGTTGAACGCTAAAGCCGCCTCCAAATGACAGCACAGTTGAATGGTCGTTGGGACGCATCGAAGTTCTTTGAACATCTTTGCGCCACCAACCGCCTCGCCCGGCAAGAAGGTTTTACCTTCTGCCGAGTGTCGGGGCTTGACGGCTTCGAGGAAGCGGTCAACGAGGCGCAGACCCAAACCGCCTTCGTCTGCGTCAGCGATATAGCCGACGGCTATACCGAGTTGAACAACACGCCGCGCACCCGCCGCATCAAAACGGTGTTTTTCGCTATGCGCCACGCCGCCGAGGATATGGCGGCTCGCGCCGAGTGCATGGAAATAATGCGTGAATTGTTCCGACAATTCATGTCGCGACTTCTCCCTGAAAAGGTCAGGTTAGAGCAGAACTGTATCTACCTTGACCCACGAATATCGTTCAACGAGATTGACCGATATTTTTTCAACGGGGCCGCCGGAGCTTATTTCCAAATCGCAGTCGATGTGTTCACCGATTTAAGATACAATCCTGATGAGTGGAGCGAATGATAAGGAGCAACTTGAAGCCCGACGTAAATACGTCCGCGCGTTCAACAGCACAATGGTAAAAATATGGCGCGAGCAGATCTCGCTCCTTGGTGTCGTTGACACAGGAGCGCTTTACCGCTCAACCGTCGGTGTGTCGCTGACTGCCGACGGCAAGTTCATCGACATAACGCTTTCGCAAGCGTTCAACACCTACGGTCTGTTCGTCGACTATGGCACAGGGCGCAATACTCCGCGAGGCAACCCCGGCGACATTGGCAAAGCCAACGGTCGCAAGCGTAAACGCTGGTTCTCGCGCAAGTATTTCGCATCGGTAATGAACATTCAGGAGTTCTACGCAGACTCCCTCGGCCAGGAGTTCTGCCGTGCCATATCCAACGCCCTCAATCCCGACATTATGCGCCGGGCTGTAACTTTATAGCCGTTTCGATTGTTATAAATCTACACTAACGAAGCCTCTGGACTACTCAATAGGCAGACATACGAGGAAAGGCATATTTGAAGAAGGAGCCTAAAATTGCAAGATTTTAGACTTTCCCTGCGAAAATGTGGAAGCCTTTCCTCTTTTTTATGCCCTCGCTATGAGTCATTTCTTGATTTTAAGATAAGCATAGAGAAGCCAATCTCTGAACAAGTCGAGATTTACTTCTCCCATACAGGCCCAATGCTCGTATCGGTTTAAGAACAAACCGATAAGCGACCTTGGTACATGATATTTCTCGGCAATATCATCAAAATGATTGCCGACTTCATGCCGGAACATCTTTGCATTTTCATAACTCGTCGAAAGTTGTTCAACCCAACAACTTTCGTAGTACCATTTCATTTGATCTTCGGTTCCATCATAAGGATTCACTTGCTCACCCTTATAATATCGGCACATCGGAATCAATTTTTTCTTGCGTCGTTCAAATCTGCGCTGAAAATTAGTCGGCCTCGATTCATAGGTTCTAAAGAACCATTTGACAAATTCTTCGGCCTCACTGTATGCACCGCCCCAATGCCTCCATCTGTTATACAACAGGGCAATCAGAGTCCGGGGCGTTGATGAATCAGCAAACTTTGATAAAATGCCCAATCGGGTCATTTCATCAATCTCCATATCCCAATTATCTTGATACATACGCTCAACCCAAAGTTGCTCGTAATGCCAAAACGAGGCAGGGTTTTCAACCGTAAAGGTTTCAAACTTCTTTTCGGGAAATTCCTTCTCGCCGTCATAGAACCGGCATCGAAGTATTCTGCTGTGTTCATCTTCCTGTTTCATACCACAAAATTACGAATTTTTTCTGTCTTTTCAGACGCTGAATCATAGCCATAACTTTGCTGTATAAATCAGCATCGCTATGGCTATCGACGTTAAATCCATCACTCAACTCATATCCGAGTTTCGCAAGTTGCAGACCAAAGACTCCATAACGCCGGAGTCATTGGGCTACATTCTGCAACGCCTTGCCGACCTGCTCGCTACCGCCGGTACCTCGGAGACGGTCAACAGCATTCAGACATTGCTCAACGGCTTCAAGGCCGCAGGTCAGGCGGTCGTGTCGCTCCAACAGGGCGCGGCCGACCGCAATAATATCCTTGCCAACATCAAGACCGTTGACCTCGGCAACGGCTCTATCGGCAATGCCACAAACCATCTTTTCATACAACAGGCGACTACCGAACGAGCCGGGGCAATGCGGGCGCAACAGGTTACTGACCTTAACAACGCCCGACGTGCCGTCGCCGATATTCAAAAAATTCTCGAAACGGTTCAAGCCAAACTCGGCTTGACCGAGGGAAACAAGGGCTTGTATAACAACGCCCAAATCCAAGTAACAGTCCAGGCAGGGGAACTTCGGATGTTGGGTGCGCAGCAACTCATAGCCGACGGTTACGTTCCTTACCTTTTCCGACTCACGCGCAAGCGCAACCAGTGGGGCGATAAAGTCGCCATCGAAGCCGGTGCCGCGCCTAAGAAATATTGCGCCGTCCGCAAAGGATGGAACCTTTACGGCTCTGTCTATTCCATATCCATCGCCTCGGACAACACAATCTCCTTCTCCACAAATCCGCACTCGCATCAGAGTCAGAAAGCCATCGGATATTCCTCGGCTCCTGACACGCTCGTTACGAGCTTCACCCGCAAGGACGGCACACCGACCTTCGGGTGGGGGCGCTCGTCGGTCAAACTCGTTGACCGCAAGAGCACCGCCAAGAAGCACCGCATGATCCGACTGCGCTTCGCTATCGGATTCGCCAAGAAAATCATGCCGGGCCGCTCTCTCATTACCACGGCAAACCTCGTAAGCTCGCTCGCCGAGTTCTCGCTTATCTACAATCCATCAACCAAGACATGGCACTTCGGGAAGTAAACACCAAACATTTCGTGCCAGTGAGCGCAGAGCGGAGCTTGCTCCGGCTATGCCGAGCACAGCCGAAATCGATGGAGCGTAGCTCCATAAAAAAGATAGCCCTTGCGGTAAAGACCGCAAGGGGAATGCTATCCATTAAACTTCTTCCTGATAGCCCGACTGAAATCGCGGGGAGTGCTATCACACATACTTCGACACAGATAGCCCAAAAGGGAAATGCTATCCCGCATCTGACAGAGGTACACGGTTCACTTAGCTTGGTTTCACATCGTCGAGAGGTATCCGGTTTATATGAGCTTGTTTTTACTTGGTTGCAGAGGTATTCGGGTACATTAGCTTGGCTTTACATTCGTTGAGAGGTGTCCGGTTTTGGTAGCGTGAAATAAACTTGTCTTTCAACGCAAAGTTACAAATAATTCTCCACATACACAACAGTTTAACTCACATTTTATATGGAAATTCGCAAACACAAACCAACTGTTCAGTTGCTTGCCGCCGTCCTCCTGATTGTCGTTGGCTGCGGTCTGCTCATTGCCGGATTTTGTGTGCCGCCCCCCGGCGAAATCCATAATTCTGTCCTTGTCGCCTTCGGCGAGATTCTGACTTTCGCGGGGGCAGTGTTCGGCATGAAGTATCACTATCAGTACGGGCACCGCCCGTCCGATAGCCAAAATCAATCCCATAATCCACAAGAACATGACAACCATTAAGAAAGGAAGCAGGGGCGACGCGGTCGCAACCCTGCAACGGAAGCTCAACCTTATCGCAGACGGCATTTTTGGCGCGATCACCGACGAGGCGGTGCGCGACTTCCAAAAATCCCACGGTCTCGCTGTCGATGGCATAGTCGGTCCGAAGACCTGGGCGGCTCTGGGCATCGGTTCGTTACCGAACACTCGCCGCATCGACAAGATAATCCTCCATTGCTCGGCTACGCCGGAGGGGAAGGATTTTACTGTCGAGCAAATCCGCCGGTGGCATCTTGCCCGCGGCTTCTCCGACATAGGCTATCACATCGTCATCTACCGCGACGGCTCTATCCACAAGGGCAGACCAATCGAACAGGTCGGCGCACACACCACAGGGCAGAACGCTCACTCTATCGGTATCTGCCTGATAGGTGGCTGTGCCGCAGACGGTAAAACGCCGAAGGACACTCGCACCGAAGCGCAGAGGGCCGCGCTTATCAAACTCGTTGCCGAGTTAAAGGCGAGCTATCCGTCGGCATCCGTCCACGGACACAACGAGTTCGCTGCAAAGGCTTGCCCTTCGTTCAACGTCCAAAAAGAGCCTGAGCTATGCGGTCGCTGATTCTTCTCCTGGCGCTGGCACTCATAACTTCGTGCCGCTCCCACAAGGAACTGCAACAGGATAAATCCCTCGCAGTCGATTCAGTCGCCCGGTCGGAGCATCACCGCACAATCGCCACGATTGACTCGCTGATGCACTCTACATCTTTCGACTTCGACACCCTCGAAGTCCAAGTAGAGCGTCCGACGGCATACGCCGAGAAGCCGGAGGTTATTCGGCTGAAAGCCACAAAGGGGCGCGTCATAGATCAGCGGCGTGTTCAGAGAAATCAAGTCGAAGCCTACAATCAGCTCGATACGGTAGCGTATAAGAAATCCGCTGCCGAGGCTTCAACGGAACACACCGCCACAACGCGCCTCTATAATCCGCCTAACGGCACGGCAGTAGCCATCATCACAATACTTGTGATAGGCTGCCTAATCTACGTTTTCTATCGAAAACGCTGACATTCAACACGCACAGAGTAGAAGTTTTTTTCATAAGTTGCAAGGCGAGTTGCCCGTGAGGGTAGCTCGTTTTGTTTGTAGCGTTCATCTTTTCCGACCCGCCCGGCTGGTGGCGAATGTCGGCCATACTGACCTCAATACGTTCTCCGTTTGCTGCCTACATCCTTCCAAGTCCGAGCATCGTTGGTCGTAGGTTACGCCTTGCTCCACTTACGACTAACGACCGCTTCGGTTTTCGGGGCGATAGAGTGACATACCTTTCCGCTCACGCCCCTTCCTCCACAAGCCCCGCAGGGCAGTTCCGTCAGGGTCATTCCGAGCCTCCGTTCATCGACCTTTGGTCGCTTTGCTCCGCAAAGAAACTCCCGGCTCTCCATTCGTGGCTCCCAAGGCAATCACACTATCTTTGACGGCTACGTTCCCGCTTTCCGCCGCCACCACTCCTTCGTCGTGGTGTTGGCCCGCTTCACTCCGCTGTCAACCCGAAACCTCCGCTTGCTTTTCCGACTTGTAAGGACAGGCATCTGCACTCCGTTCTCCAATCGGCACACTGCCGCCATTCGCCACCATCCTCCCACCCGAAAGAGGACTGATGAACGCACGGTGTTTCAGCCGGTGGCACTCACCGTTATACTACGCCCAAGGGCAGAGAGGATTATACGCCGTGAGCGGAATATCGTCGGCTTATGTGTCGGCCCCACCCGGAATGTGGCTCTCGCAATGGCATTTGACCGCTCATTACGTCGGTCGCTTGCATCCCAATACATTGTCGGCTCCGAGCATCTTTGTTCACGGCTACGCTTCTCTCCGCTGTGAATAAAGACCGCTTCGGCCTTCCGGGGCGATAGATTGCGCCCTCCGGTCTCTCCGTCCCTCCGTGACTTCCCTCGCTCGCTGCGGGTTCACTACGGGGTCGCTCCCTTTGGTTACAAACTATCTTTGCCGATTCCACTCCGCTTGCCTCACCGACACCTCCGGCGAGCCTACGGTGTCGGTGCGCTACGTTACATTGTCAACCCGGAAACCTCCGCTTGCTTTTCCGAGCCGCCAACGCCGGGCTGCTGCGTTCCATCCTTCATTCACACAGTGCATTTTCGGCTGCACTCGGCATAGTCAAGCGAGCTTGCCTCTGCTCTCGTTGGCACGAAAATTCGCACGGATGCCACACTTCAAGCCACGTTCCTCCCACCCATAGAGGATGATGCCGCCGACATTCTGACGCACACGGCTACCTTCGTCTATCGTCTGCGACGCCGCGCTACGCTTATATCACGCCCAAGGGCAGAGAGGATAGACCGCTGCCGGCCGATGTCAAGGGCAATGTTATCGACCCCACCCGGTAACCGGCTTTGCCGCTTTGCTCCGCAAAGAATGTGGAGATTGCCGTCTTAACGAACACTCCCTCCGTCAGTCGTTTGCGTCCCCAGTCATCGGCGACCCCGAGCATCTTTGTTCACGGCTGCGCTTCTCTCCGCTGTGAATAAAGACCGCTTCGGCCTTCGGGTCGATAGATTGCGCCCTCCGGCTTGCCCTCCGCTTTTCCCCGACACCGCTCCTTCGTCACGGTGTCGGGCGCGTATGTCTGCACCTATGGTTACAAACTATCTTTGACGGCTACACTTTCGCTATCCCCGACACCTCCGGCAAGCCTACGGTGTCGGCCCGCTTCCGTTCCGCTGTCAACCCGAAACCTCCGCTTGCTTTTCCGGCTCGTCGATGCCATGCCGCTGCTCTCCGTCCTCCGGTCGGCGCGAGCCGTCAGTCTCCACGTTCCTCCCACCCATAGAGGATGTTGCCCTTGCCATTCAGTCAGTCGGCTCCCTTCATTCATCGTCTGCGACGCATAGCCCCACGCCTCCTTCGTCGGCTCCCCAGGCCCCGATGGTCGATACGCCGATGCACTCACTTCACTTCGGCAGACGGCCAACCGCTTATGTCAACTTCGAGTGGCCTCCGGCGCACGGCGCGGAGGGGTCGGCTAACTCTCAAACCGCAAGCGGATTTTAGAGATAGCCTGTCGGTGGACTGCGTCAACCGACACCCCTCTGCGCTGTTCACTCCAAGCCGCCAACGCTCCTTTGGCTGTCTCACCTCCGTTACGCGCAACATCGTCATCACCGCCCATCGCCACATTCAGCCCCTCGACTTGATAGGTGTATCTGCGTCAAGGGAGAGCGGTGCTGTCGTGTGCGTTGAAATCCGCGAGCGGAATTTCTACGCGCACGGCAGCGATTTTACCGCGCATCGGTGGGGGTGGCTCTGCATATTCCGAGGGAGAGCGAGGGGGGAGCGCAAAAATGACGTTCAGCGCGGTGGGGGGTGTGCAAAGCCCCTACGGGGGCAAGCCCCCGTAACCCCCAACTCCCTCATTCTTCGGTCGTTGCATCTCGCAACCCGCTACAAATCGAAGATATTTGTAGAACGGGACCCGCGCGAGATGCCCAATTTGCCTGAAAGTCAAATTTTTAAGGCTTGATTTCAACGGGGCCCATCGGCTGGCAGCCGCCCATCAAAATCAAGGCCGGTTCGTTCCTTCCCGGCACCCTCCCGTCGAGGCAGTTCCTCCTACGACAGTACGCCCCAAGTCGGCCCTGTATCCTGCCCGACACCAACCCTGTACGTCTTTTCCAGTACGAAAAGCCATGGCGATATTTGCAGGGAACACCTACAAATATCGTATTCAACACCAAGGAATTATGGCTAATTATACATCAACCGCCAATGTCATCCTTTCCGTCAACGGCAAGCAAGCACAGAAGATGCTTACTCAGCTCGAAAAGGATGCCCACCGTCTGGAGAAGCAGATAGCGAGAGCCGCTACTGCCGGAGATAAAGCCACGATGAAGAAACTCCAGCGTGAGCTGAACCAAACCCGAAAGGTCATAGAGCAGTTGAAGGGCTCCGCCGCTTCGGTCGACAATGTTCTGCATCGCCTTGACTCGGCATCTCCCAAGGAACTGAACCGTACCTTGAAGACCTTGCAACAGCAACTCAACGGCATTCAGCGCGGCACCGCCGCGTGGGATGCCCATGTTGCCAAGATCAAGGCTGTTAAGGCAGAACTGCAACGTGTCAATGCCACAATGACGACCCAACGCTCGCTGTGGGACCGCATGAATATTTGGCTCAATAACTGTCAGACCGCACTTCTCGGCATCGGCGCCGCCATTACGGGTCTCGTAATGGCCGGACGCAAGGCTGTCAACGCCTTCGCCGAAATGGACGAGCAGCTTGCCAATACCCGAAAGTACACGGGTATGTCAGTCGAGGATGTCAACAAACTCAACGATGCCTTCAAGCGCATGGACACGCGCACACCTCGCGAGAAGCTGAACGAACTCGCTCAGGAGGCCGGACGTCTCGGTAAGAATACCTTGGAGTCCGTTCAAGGCTACGTCGAGGCCGCCGACATTATCAATGTGGCGCTCGTCGATCTTGGCGCAGGTGCCACACAGACCATCGCCAAGCTGACAAACATCTTCGGTGTCGAAGAAATGCTCGGCACGAAGGACGCCATGCTTGCCGTCGGTTCGACTGTCAATGTGCTTTCGCAGAACTGTACCGCCTCGAAGCCTTATCTCGTCGAGTTCGCTCAGCGAATGGCCGGTATCGGCTCTCAGGCGGGCCTCACCATCCCGCAGATTTTGGCTTTCGGTGCCGTGCTCGATGCCAACGGTCAGAAGGTGGAGATGTCGGCGACTGCTATCCAAAAGGTCATTATGAACCTTGCCAACAAGAACCAGGAGTTTGCAGCCCGTCTCGGTCTTGATGCCTCCAAGCTTAACGAAACGTTGAAGCACTCTGCTAAAGACGGTCTGCTTATGTTCCTCGAAGCCTTGCAGAGGATGGGTCAGGACGTGGGATTCGAGAATGCCACGCTCACGCTCGCACCTGCCTTCAAGGATATGGGACTCGATGCGGCGCGTGTGTCGCAGGTGCTCTCCACACTTGCCATGCACCTTGACGAGGTGAAGTGGCAGATGGGCGAGGCTGACAAGGCTTTCAACGAGGCTTCTTCGGCTACCCACGAGTATGAAATCTTCAACAACACAGCCCAGGCCGCCATCGACAAGGCTCGTAAGCGCGTGGGCGAACTTGCTATCGAACTCGGAGAAAAACTTTATCCCGTTATGAAGCATATCTATACTTCATCGGGTATTTTCCTCCGTGTTCTCAATGTGCTTGTTGACTTCTTCATCAAGTACCGCCGTGAGATTGTGACGCTGACGGTCTGCATCGCGGCCTATAATGTCACGATGCTTATCTACAACACCCGGACGGCTATGGCTACCAGAATGACCACTTTGTGGCATGGTGCCATCAAGCTGTGCCAGGGCATCATTCCGGCGCTCCGCATCCTGATTGTGCCGTTGATCAATACCATTCAGTATTTCACCAACGGCCTCGAAGTCAACTACGCCATGCAGCAGCGTTGGCGCAAGTCTATGGAGGCGATGAAGTTTTCCTCGTGGGTAGGTCTTATCCTCGCTGTGGCCGGTGCTATCTATGCTGTCGGCAGCCGTATGAAGGATGCCGCCGAGGAAGCAGAACGCGCCCGCAAGGAGGCAGAGGAATTTAAGAAGAAACTTACAGACCTCGACGAGGCTTCCTCGCAGTATTCAGCCAAGGAGATTGACCGCCTCGACGCGCTTTATAAAGCGGCTACGGATGAAGCGAAGTCAACCGACGAGCGCAAGAAAGCGGCTGAACGTCTGCAAGCATTATACCCCGACTATTTCAAGAATATGTCGGTGGAGGAAATAATGCTCGGCAAGACCAAGACAGCATACGACCAACTCCGCAACTCCATCATCGAAGTGGCCCGCGCCCGTGCCGCCGCTGCCAAAATCGAGGAAAACGAGAAGGAGTTGCTGACTTTGGAACAACAGGCTCCCGGACTACAGGCCGACCGCGACCGTAAACGCCAGGTGTATAACGAATCCCTCGCCGAGTATAACCGCAACGCAGAGGCAGGTATGAATACACCCATGTTGCCCGGAGCAGCATACGGCTACCATGTGTCAAACAAGAATATAAACCTCGACAGTCAACGTGCGGCATACGAGGCGGCTGAACGTGCATATACACAGAATCAGACCCGACAGCGGCAAATCAACGAGGCAAATCAGTTCCTTCGCGATAAATATAAAATTTCCGCAGAGGCTCTTATGGAGCCGGAGGAACCGAATATACCTACTGACTTCGGAGGTGGCGGAGGTGGTGGAGGCGCCACCAACGGCTCCGCTGGCTCCGAAGATAAGTTTGCCGCTGAAAGGGACTGGCGCGAGCAGATGGAGGCTTCGGCCCGTATCAGTTACGCCACCGGCGAAACTGACTACATCCGCTACACGGAGGAAATGGACCGAATCGCTGTCGAGTTCTACGAGAAGCAACTTCTTCACACTGACCTCACGGAAACAGAGCGGCTAAAAATAACCGCTGAGTGGCGCGAGGCGCAGCGTAAGCAAGCCGAACATGCCTCTGCCGGTGTTCTCAAAGATGAAGAAATTCGATACAATCAGCAGCTTGCCGAATTGAAGCAGTTTTACATCGACGGCTCTATCTCCGCCGAAACTTATCAGATCCGGACGGAGGAAGCCGAAATCGAACATCAGAATAAACTCGTCAAGATAGCTCAAGAGGCTAACAAGGAGCAGGTCGAGTCCGAAAACGAAGCCTACGAGCAGCGTAAGACCGAACTTGACCGGCAACTTGCCGAGGGTATAATTACCCAAGAGCAGTACAACGAAACAATCCAACAGTTGGAACGCGCCCATCAGCGAAGACTCGCTGAAATTCGCAGTCAGCAGTTGGAGGCTGAAAAGCGTTTACAGTCGTTACTCATAACTCAGATGCAGCGCAAACAGCAAGAACGTGAAACACTCGAAGCCAAGTACGCCTCGATGAAAAAGGACTACTTCGGCGACAATCCCCAAGAGGCACAGGCCAAGTATGATGCCGACCTCGCTCTGCTGAAAGTGGTCTATGACCGCGAGATTGCCGCCGCCGGAGACAATGCCGCAGAGAAACTGCGCATTGATGAAGCCTACGAGAAAGCGAAACTCGCTCTCAAAAAGAAGTACGGGCTTCTCTCCGAGGAAGATACCCGTAACGCCATGGAAAAGGGTATCGCCGATTCTATCGAATGGCTCAACTCCGACGGTGGTAAGGCTCTCACCGGCACTCTCGACACGCTTGTTTCGGGTATGTCTGCGGTATTCTCACAGTTATCTTCGCTCATGCAAGCGGAGCTTGATATTCAGACCGCCGCCATAAACAAGCGGTACGATGCCGAAATCAGCCGAGCCGAGGGTAACACCTACAAAGTTAAGAAACTCGAAAAGGACAAGGAGAAGGAAATCGCCAAGGCGAAGAAGGAGGCAAACCGCAAGATGTTCGCCATGCAGGTTATTCAAGCCGTGGCGCAGACGGCAACCAACGCCTTGAACGCCTACGGTTCCGCTGCCGCTATCCCCGTTGTCGGCTATATCCTGGCGCCAATCGCGGCGGCTATGGCCGTGGCCGCAGGTGCCATACAGATTGCCGCAATCAAGAAACAGCAACAGGCTTCCGAAGCCCAGGGTTATCAGTCGGGTGGCTTTACCCCGGAGGGTAAGCCTGATGAAGTGGCAGGTGTTGTTCACAAAGGGGAATGGGTCGCCTCACAGCGACTTGTCAATAATCCCCGAACCCGCCCATTGTTGGAGGCTCTGGACTATGCGCAGCGAACCAACACTATCGGCTCCATAACTGCCGCCGATGTGTCGCGCACGATTACTGCTCCCGCAGTCCTGGCCGCACAGCCTCAGGCCCCAACCGTGGTGAACAACACTTATACTTCTACGTCCGCTCCCTCGGACGATAGAATCGTCTCCGTGCTTGACCGCCTCGATTCAAGACTGAACGAGCCGTTTGTTACCGTGAACACCGTGTCCGGCGATCACGGCATACAACAGGCACAGGACGAGTACGACCGACTGATGAAGAACAAATCCCCTAAATCCAAGAAATAATGCACATCTACGTCAACAATAAACTCGCGGCCTTGAAGAAAGGAACGTCGTTTGAGTATGTCAGCGAGAACCGTATGTTTTCGGGCAGTGACGGCTACACCCTCACAATTACCTTTCCGCTGAAAGGTTGCCCGGAAAACATCGCTATCTTCGGCCACATCAACCGTGCGGATGTCGTGGCTCAAAAGGTTATCTTCGACTGCGAGATACGCGACCGGGGCTTCTACAAGTTCGGCTCCATCACGATTACCGAAATCTCCGAGACCGAGGTCAAAACCCAGTTCCTCGAAGGACGTTCGGAGCAGAACTTCGACAAGACCTTTGACAAGGTCTATATCAATGAACTTGACCTTGGGGAGCCGCCGACTACAAGCAAATCCTCGATTACCCCATCGAGGGCTTGGTACCCGGAAACTTACGGATGCAAGTATGTGGCTCTCCCTTGGGTCAACGACTATTCGGGCAATATTCAGAACAAGGCTGAGCACATCGTCGATGATGTGGTCAACAATCGCTCTCATTTCGAGTGGAGCAACGAAACCACCGGTCTGTCGTGGCAGCCTTATCTTCTCCACATTACCCGAAAGATTTGTGAGGCCGTCGGCTATACCGCCGACTTCTCCAAATGGGAGGAAGTGGAGGAATACAAGTATCTTCTCATCTGCAACACTCTCCCTCATGCGTGGTACATGCCGGGCTTCGCCAACGCCCTGCCGCATTGGACGGTTGAGGAATACTTCGAGAAACTTGAATTGTTCCTCGGCGGAGAGTTCGACTTCGACCACCGGGGAAAGCGCATCTCGTTTGCCTTCACGCAAGCCACACTCGCCTCAAAGAGTGCTGTGTGCCTTGAAAATGTGGTCGAGGAACACTCTACCGAGGTAAAGGTTGATGAAGACCGCTGCGAGTATCTGGAGGCCAAGAATCTTGTCTATAAGGACTGCGACCACGAAATGTGGAAGTTCTACTCTTGCGACTGGTTCATCAAGGGATGGCAGAATCGTGTGGTGCGCTACAATTCTATGACTGAATTGCTTAACGCCAACCGATGGCTCGCCACATGGAGCGGGTCGAGCCAACGCAATAACAACCGCGATAAAATCCTTTATGCGGCTGACTGCGACGCATACTTCATTGTGTGGCCCATAAGCCGAAAGATTGTGAAGTATGACTTTACCTTTCGCAGGTTGATATTTGAATACAAATGCCGTCTCCAGCCCATCAATCTCTTTGGCGGTCGCATCGTCAATGACGATGAAGAAGCCGATCAGGTAGAGATTGAGTTCGTTCCGGCATGGATAGACGATACGGAGGATAAATACGGTCGTGTGCTTTTCCTTTCCTTCTCTGCCTATGACGATAATTCATCTTCGACGGGAGAGGATGAAAGCCAATATCCTTTTGCAAAGACTATCACGCTTTCCTCTCTCGAAGCAGGGGAGAAGGAGAAAAAGGCTGAATACTACGACCGCATTTATGTCGGCTGGTATGATGGTGCCAATCATTTTATTGGCAACCATCTGCCTTATCCCAATGTCGAGGACATCGCGATTGCCGACGACTGGAGCAATTTCGCTTACGTTCATTTCTCCATGCGCATCAATGACCGCAAACTCAGGCGAGGCCAGATTATCCACAACATCGAGCCGAAGATGAAAACGACCTTTAAGTTTCTCGCAGACAACATACCTGATGTTCGCTCTGTTTTCCTCATTCGAGGCAAACGCTATATCTGCGAAAAAATAACTGCGACCTTTACCGAGAACGGTATGTCGCAGTTACTTAAAGGTGTTTTCTATCCGATTGTCGAGGACTAAAACCCTTTGCCCTTTGTCCTCTCATAGACAATCTCTTTTTGGCTGTCGCAGTTCAGAATCCGGAAGTGGACGGTGCAGCCGTTGGGTATATCCGCAGGGAGTTTTTTTGCTAATGCCGTGATTACATCTTGTACCGTGTTAAACCCGGTATCTGTAACCTCGGCCAAGACTTCACCCTTGAAGTAAGCACGGCCATAGACCATCATCTTTGCTGAGAGTCGGAAGAGCTTATCTTCCGGCTCGTCTATGTCCTTAGCCTTACCTTGCTTGCACGGTTCGTTGCTAAAGAAAATGAAATCAATCACTTTCGCATTGAGGCGCCAAGCAGGTGTGAAGTCTATCTTGACATAGCCACGAGTAACACGGAGTCCGTGGCTATGGTTCATGCCGAATGCTACCTCAAAGAGGTTAGCATCGCAATCATTCTGCGCAATCGTCCCCCAAGTATGGCGGAACGTGTAAGCGCAGTAGTAGTTCTCTTTCTCCATTCCCATATCCTTGCAGATTTTCTTGATGCCATTGTTCACGTTGGCGCAGAAGCTGTCTGAATCGCAATAGCGATTGTGGAATGTGAACAAATACTCGTCATCATCATCTGCAAGATACTTGTCGAAGATGGGCTGTATAAAAGGCTCCACACGCATCTCGATGTAGGCTTCATCAGCGCGGCTATGGCGTGTTTTGGCTCTTTTATATCCAAGAACACCGTTGCGATAGTTGGCTTTCTTCATGTTGAATAAATCCACGGTATTGATACCTCCAAGGCACAATACGAGCATCGCAACGTCGCGGCCAAGTTCAGGCAAAGAGGAAAGCATCTTTGTCTGAGGGAGGGGACGGTTGAAAAACTCTCTACAAGCCTCCGCGCTGATTGCCCTCTGAACAGTCTTGTCAGACTTAGGTATCTGCACTTTTAGCCAAGGATTGAACTTGATGCGGCAGATGCCTTTTTCCTCGTCGTTCATGTCTATAATCGCCGCCTTGAAAATCTGGCGAATACAGACTGGGTACATTTCCTTGGCTCGGCTTGTCGATGCAGAGAGTTGTTCAATCCATCTTTTAAGCACGGACGAAGTGAGGTGGGCGAACATCACCTTGTTTGTTCCAAGGTATCGTTCGAGGTGCTGAACGGCAAGTTTGTAGTTCTTGGCGTTCCGGCACTGACCTCGCTTCTCCATTCGGTCGATATGGAACTTTGCGTAGGTGCTAAAGCACACTTCTTCATCGACCGTGGTCAGATGCTCAATTACCTCCTTTACCTCCCAAGTGGAGACGTCGGTACGATTGAGCCTGTCTGAGTATTCCAACACGAGGCGAGAGCAATACTCATTCACCACAGGATCGGTGATATCGCCCGACTTCGAGATGTGTTCCGCATCTACAATTTTGTCGGTCTTGATGTAGCCTGGTTTTCTGTTGTGGACGATGCGAATATACACCGGATAAAAGCCATCGGCTCGGGGCTTTCTCACAACTGGTTTAATCGTAGTCATTTAGTTTTCCTTTTTTCGAGGTGTAAGCGCAGTGTAAGCAGGTGTAAGCAGACTTATCTTTTGGTGTAAGCGGAGTGTAAGCAACACCGTGCATTTGGCTCGATTTCTGCGGTCAAGTGAACGTACCTCCTAATCGCAATTCAGGCTGTAACCACCTTTTTATCGGTGAATTACAGCCTGAAATAAGGGTTTATGTCAGTGGACTTTTAGTCCTCTATCGCGGCCTGCGCCGATGCGACACGTGCAATCGGCACCCTGAACGGTGAGCATGATACGTAGTTCATGCCAAGGTTAGCACAGAATTTGACAGAGCTGGGTTCGCCTCCGTGCTCGCCACAGATACCGACCTTGAGGTCAGGACGGGTTGCACGACCTTTCTTAACACCCATCTCAACCAATTGGCCTACGCCCGTCTGGTCAAGAACCTCAAACGGATCAACCTTGATGATGCCGTGCTCTTTGTAGAATTTCAAGAATTTGGGAGCATCGTCACGTGAGAAACCGAATGTCATCTGCGTGAGGTCGTTGGTACCGAATGAGAAGAACTCGGCAACCTCTGCTATCTCATTTGCAGTCAATGCAGCGCGGGGAACTTCAATCATGGTACCTACCTTGTAGATAACTGAATCACCTTTCTCTTCAAATACTTTAGCGGCTGTGGTGTTGATCACGTTTGCCTGATTCTGGAGCTCTTTAAGCGATCCTACCAATGGAATCATTATCTCAGGAAGAACCTTGATGCCACGTGCTTTGCATGCAAGCGCTGCCTCTATAATCGCACGTGTCTGCATCTCAGTGATCTCAGGATATGTAATTCCAAGACGGCAACCGCGGTGTCCGAGCATAGGGTTGAACTCTTCAAGAGAATCAACTTTCGCCTTAACTTCCTCAAGTGTCAGACCCATCTCTGTAGCAAGCTCTTTCTGAGTTGCGGTCTGATGAGGCACGAACTCATGCAATGGCGGGTCAAGCAGACGAACTGTCACACCGAAGCCGTCCATTGCCTCAAAGATACCTTCAAAGTCGCCACGCTGCATGGGAAGAAGTTTGGCAAGAGCTACACGACGTCCCTCTTCATCAGAGGCAAGAATCATTTCACGTACAGCCTTGATACGGTCTCCTTCGAAGAACATATGCTCAGTGCGGCAAAGACCGATACCCTGGGCCCCGAATTTACGAGCCTGTTTTGCATCACGGGGTGAATCAGCATTTGTGCGGACAAGAGTCTTGGCAAATTTATCAGAAAGATTCATGATCGCACCGAAATCGCCATCAAGCTCCGGCTCTGCAGTCGGAACCTGTCCGTCATAAACGTCGCCGGTAGATCCGTTGAGTGAAATCCAGTCTCCCTCTTTATAGACTTTGCCACCCATTTCTACAGTCTTGGCTTTATAATCAACGAGGATTTCGCCGGCTCCTGATACGCAGCATTTACCCATACCGCGGGCAACTACAGCTGCATGAGAAGTCATACCGCCACGCATCGTAAGGATACCCTGCGCAACTGCCATACCACGAAGATCCTCCGGAGAGGTCTCGATACGCACGAGAACAACTTTCTTTTTCTTTTCTGCCCACTCCTCAGCATCGTCAGCCTGGAACACGATCTGACCTGTCGCGGCACCCGGAGATGCGGGAAGACCTTTGGCAACAACTTTGGCGCGTTTAAGAGCGTCTTTGTCGAATACCGGATGAAGAAGCTCATCAAGTTTCTGAGGCTCTATACGGAGAAGTGCTGTTTTTTCATCTATCTCGCCTGCACGGAGAAGATCCATTGCAATCTTGACCATTGCAGCGCCGGTGCGCTTACCGTTACGCGTCTGGAGCATCCAGAGCTTACCGTCCTGGATAGTGAACTCCATATCCTGCATATCTTTGTAATAATCTTCAAGACGGTTTGCAATTGCAATAAGATCGGCAGCACAAGTAGGCATTGACTCTTCAAGAGACGGATATTTCTCACGACGCTCCTCTTCGGAAATTCCCTGAAGTTTAGCCCAGCGGCGAGAACCCTCCACTGTGATCTGTTGAGGTGTGCGAACACCGGCGACAACATCTTCACCCTGAGCATTGATAAGGTATTCACCGTTGAAAATGTTCTCACCTGTTGCTGCATCACGGCTGAAAGCCACACCTGTTGCAGAGTTGTTACCCATATTGCCGTAAACCATAGCCTGAACATTGACAGCAGTACCCCACTCTTCCGGAATCTGGTTCATGCGGCGATAGATTATTGCCCGCTCGTTCATCCAGCTGTCGAATACAGCGCAGATGCCACCCCAGAGCTGCTCCCAAGCTGACTCAGGGAAGTCCTTGCCTGTGTATTCCTTTACAGCCGACTTGAAACGTTTCACAAGCTCTTTGAGGTCATCTACATCAAGCTCATTGTCGAATTTGACACCCTTCTCCTCTTTCACCTGATCCATTATTGCTTCGAAAGGATCGATGTCGGTCTTGCTCTTTGGTTTCATGCCGAGAACAACATCTCCATACATCTGGACAAAACGGCGGTAGCTGTCCCATGCAAAACGGGGGTTGCCACTCTTTTCTGCCATTGTGTTGACAGTTGCATCATTCATACCGAGGTTTAGGACGGTATCCATCATACCCGGCATAGATGCACGCGCACCTGAACGGACTGATACAAGAAGAGGATTTGATGAATCGTCAAATTTATTGCCTGTGAGTTTCTCTACGTGAGCGATGGCCTTTTCAACATCAGACTTAATGTCCTCAACCACTTTGTCACGTCCATATTGAGTGTATTCTGTGCAGACTTCCGTTGTGATTGTAAATCCAGGAGGAACCGGCATTCCCAGTAGGTTCATCTCTGCAAGGTTTGCTCCCTTACCGCCAAGGAGATTTCTCATTGACGCGTTACCTTCGGCCTTACCATCACCGAACGTATAGACTTTTTTTGCCATAGAGGTTATAAAATTAAATATGTCTTAAAATAAAATATAAATATTTCTATCTTTTAGAGTATGTTTGAATTTAACACGAATTTAATTTGAGTATATTTGAAAAATTCTTTTCCATTCCATGAAGGTTCTTTCCGGTGAATTTCTCCAAGTTTCATCAGTCGCATAGCCAGCTATGCTCTTTCTTCAACTCGTGAAATTCCCTCGAAATAACTCTTCATGCAAAGGAAAGTTAAATCTAAACATACTCTTACGTGTTTTCATTGGCTGATTTCAGGATTCTAACATCATAGTATTTACAACCGGTAATAGTTAAAATATCTAAAATCACACACAAACACACGCGAAGAATTTATAAATCTTACCACGTGTCATAACTTAGCAACTGCAAATATAATAATTTGTTGTTAATTTTTAGTATTTTTGCACTGAAAAAAGATTATTTAAGTGTATTGACACGTGTCTGACAATTATCAGCGCACATTTAAACAGTGTAAAATGGGAAGGAAACGTAAGGAACTGCCAGTTCTTAAAAACATAGAAATCTCCGGAGTCGCAGCCGAAGGGAAAGCTATTGCCAAAGTGGCATGGAATGAAAATGACGAGAACCGCATTGTTGTTTTTGTTCCGTTTGCAGCTCCCGGTGATGTTGCAGATATAAAAATCGACAGAAAAAAACATAGCTATGCCGAAGGGCACATAGACCGGATGATTACACCTTCGGCCCTCAGGATTGAGTCCAAATGCGAACATTTCACGATATGCGGGGGATGTAAATGGCAACATCTCCCCTACGCCGAACAGCTCAAATTCAAGCAGCAACAGGTGACTGATGCCCTTCAACGCATAGCAAAAGTTGAGTTACCTGAAATATCCACGATTCTCGGATCCGACAAGATATGGGAATACCGCAACAAAATGGAGTATACCTTTTCAAATAAAAAGTGGCGGACATGGGAAGACGTTAAGAGCGGTAAAGAATTCAACGATTCGGGAAATGCTCTTGGATTTCATATCCCCGGTGCATTTGATAAAGTGTATCATATAGACAAATGTCACCTACAGGACAATCTGGGCAACAGAATACGCAATTTCGTCTTTGAGGAAGCGGAAAAACGAGGTTTCACATTTTATAATATAAAAGAGAATTCCGGTTTGCTACGCACGTTGATGGTTAGAATCGCATCAACCGGTCAGGTTATGGCATGCCTTGTTTTTGGAGAGAACAACAAGGACGCCATTACATCCATTCTAAAATCCATCGCAGATAAATTCCCTGAAATAACGTCTCTCCTTTACGTTATAAATCTAAAATTGAACGACACGATATCCGATCAGGAGATTCATACTTTCAAAGGTCCTGAATATATTGAGGAAGAGATGGAGGGACTTAAATTCCGCGTCAATGCAAAATCTTTTTATCAGACCAATTCAGCTCAGGCATACGAGCTGTACAAAGTTGCCCGACATTTTGCCGGACTTGATAAACAAAGTGAGGCACCTGCACCGCTGGTGTATGATTTATACACAGGCACAGGAACCATAGCAAATTTTGTGGCACGCAATGCCCGTCAAGTCATAGGAATTGAATATGTAGAAGAGGCCATTGCTGATGCGAAGCTAAACGCAAGAGTTAACGGTTTGGACAACACTCTTTTCTATGCCGGAGATATGAAAGACATCCTCACCGATGATTTCGTTAGACTCCATGGGCGACCGGACGTGATGATAATCGACCCCCCTCGCGCCGGAATGCACGAAGACGTTATAAAAGTCATCCTGAATGCGAGCCCAGCAATAATAGTATACGTGAGTTGCAATCCTGCAACCCAGGCTCGGGACCTTGCACTGCTCGATGGATCATATCGCGTCACAGATGTCCAGCCAGTAGACATGTTCCCACACACCCATCATGTTGAAAACGTGGTTAGGCTCGAACTCCGTCAATAAAAGAAAACTACAATCGATATCGAATATAAAGGCACACCTCTAATTAGAGGTGTGCCTTTATATTCGATTATATTACTGAATTTCAGATATTCTCTTCAACTTCTATCTCCACCTTAAAACCTTGCAGGAACTCCATGGTCTGAGCGATATAGTCGGCCATAACAACATCTTCATCCACAAACGGCACAACTTTTCTATATTCACCCATCACCTTCTCTATATAAGGAGATGATTTGAGCGGACGGCGGAAATCTATGCCCTGCGCCGCGTTCATTAGTTCCACAGCTGCGATATATTTAAGATTATCAACGATCTTATGCAGTTTGGTTGCCGCATTGGCGCCCATCGATACAAGATCCTCCTGTCCATTGGAACTAACTATTGAATCACACGATGCCGGCCACGCATACATCTTGTTCTGGCTTACCATGGATGCGGCTGCATATTGCGGAATCATAAACCCTGAATTCAGACCCGGATGCGCCACAAGGAACGGAGGCAATCCTCTTTCACCCAATATAAGCTGCGCAACCCTCCGTTCCGATATATTTCCAAGTTCATGAAGCGCCACTCCCATATAATCAAAAGCCAGGGCAAGAGGTTCGCCATGGAAGTTACCGCCGGAGACCACAAGATCCAGCTCGGGAAACACTGTCGGATTATCAGTCACTGAATTGATTTCAGTATGAAGAATATCTGTAACATGATTCATCGCATCCTTGACGGCACCATGCACCTGCGGGATGCAACGGAATGAATACGGATCCTGCACATGCTCTTTCTCTCTGGCAATAATTTCGCTTCCGTGTAGCAATGAACGGAAAATCTTGCCGGTTTCAATCTGCCCCCTGTGAGGACGAACCTGCTGAATGCAATCAAAGAAAGGCTCTATGCGCCCATCGAAAGCCTCAAGCGACATTGCGCCGAACAAATCGAAGCAGTTTACAAGATGCCATCCGTCGATAAGCGCCTTGATGCCGTTTGCACTCATGAATTGCGTTCCATTGAGCAATGCAAGCCCTTCTTTCGACATAAGACGAATAGGTTTCCAGCCAAATATATTCAAAGCCTCGATACTCCTTATCCTTTTCCCTTTATACCATACCTCTCCCTCGCCAATTAACGGCAGGAAAAGATTGGCAAGGGGAGCAAGGTCACCTGATGCCCCGAGTGATCCCCTGTCGAACACAACAGGAAGAACGTTATTGTTATAAAGATCAAGAATACGCTCCACAGTCTGAACCTGGACTCCGCTAAATCCCATTGAGAGGGCATGAGCCTTCAATAGAAGCATCAGCTTGACGATAACATCGTCAACAGGTGTGCCCACACTGCATGAATGACTCTTTACAAGATTCTCCTGCAAAGTGGAAAGCTCGTCATGCGATATGTGCTTGTTACAAAGCGATCCGAAACCGGTGGTGACACCATAAATCGGCGCTGTGTTCTCATCTGTCTTTTTGTCGAGATATTCCCTACATCCGGCAATCCTCTTACGCCCTTCATCAGATAGCGTAAGATGCGTATTGTCGTTGATAATGCGTTCGATAAGATCATAGGTAAGTTCCGATGATCCAATGGCATATTGTTCTAATCTTTCCATGGTATTATTGGTTTTGTGCCACTATCCTACCTTTGCTCACAACTGTTTTCACACAGTTCATTCCAACATAGTAAGGCAGCATTTTATAATTGTCAAATTCAAGGATCACAACGTCTCCGCTTTTTCCGGTTTCGATGGAGCCTGTCTCTCCGGCGAGATCGAGGGCAGCAGCTCCGTTCAGCGTTAAGGCAGTAATTGTCTCTTCTATCGTCATCTTCATGTATATGCATGCAAGGGCGATTGTCAAAGGGATTGAGCCGCTGAAGCAAGAACCGGGGTTCAGATCCGTAGCCAGTGCGACAGCCGCGCCTGCATCTATAAATTTGCGAGCCGGGGCGAAAGGTTCTTTCAAGGCGAAGGCCGTAAGCGGCAAAAGCGTTGCCACTGTTCCCGATTCAGCCATACGCTTAATGCCTTCATCACTCACGTGAAGCAAATGATCCGCTGATACCGCACCCATTTCTGCTGCAAGTTCGGCGCCACCAAGAGTGACGATTTCGTCCGCATGCAGTTTAAGTTTGAATCCCGCATCACGTGCCGCTTTCAGAAAACGGCGGGAATCTTCTATCTCGAATACATTCTTCTCAGTGAAGATATCGCAAAACTGAGCTTTCCCTTTAACGGCGGGGAGCATTTCGCTAATCATCAAGTCCACATACTCGCCAGTCATGCCTTTATATTCTTTAGGCACGGCATGTGCCCCGAGAAAAGTCGCGACCACACGGAGCTTTTGTTCCGGATCATCTGCAAGCGACTTTATCACATCAAGCATCTTGACTTCAGATTGCGTATCAAGTCCATAACCGCTCTTTGCCTCGACCGTGGTGACACCCATGCCAACCATCCTGTCAATAAACCATTGCGCCTTTTTATGCAATGATTCAGGAGTGTCCTCGCGAGTTGCGTTGACGGTTGACTGGATGCCGCCTCCCCTTTCCATGATGCTCATATATGAATCCCCTTTGAGACGCCATTCGAATTCATCAGGACGATATCCTCCGAAAATGAGATGCGTATGGGAATCAACAAATCCGGGAAGCACCACTTTACCATCAGCATCAATGGTTTCGTATGCGTCCGAAATAAATTTCTCTGGCAATGAAGCATCAAGTCCACAATAAGCAATCTTGCCATCGGTGATAGCTATCGCTCCGTTTTCTATAGTAAACAGATCGCCCATCTCACCTCCGCATTTTGCCTTCGTTCCGAGAGGAGTGACTATAGTAGCGTTTCGAATTACCAGACTGTTCATTGCTTGGCCATTATATTATTTGCAATTGCAAGAATCTCAGACTCACGTTTATCAGCCTTCAGGGATATCTCATGCGCTTCCTCAAGAAGTTTATCTGCGACCTCCCTGTTTTTAAGACCCGCAGCATTTATCTTGACGTTCAGATATGCACCTTGCACTGCAGCCCTTGCAGCAAGAGCTCCGACACCGGCATCACTCACTGAGGCAGGGTTTCCTTTGGATGCCATCGCTTCAAGGATATCGAATGTATCGTATGCTGTTTTCATAGTGCGCAACGGAACCTCAGTTGCATATAAAGTTGCAGCCTCCAATGCATCTTTCCTGGCAGCCTTTTCTTCATCGGTTTTCTTGGGCATCGCAAAAACAGCCATGATCCTGTTAAATGCTTCCGTGTCTTCATCCACAAGATGAATAAGAGAATCCTGAAGCACCCTGCCTTTCTCTGCCACATCCGAGAACTCTTCCCACCTGTCATCCCAACCGGCCTTGTGAGCCGACAGGTTTGCCACCATAGTGCCCAATGCTGCGGCAAGTGCCCCCATATATGCAGAAATAGAGCCGCCGCCAGGAGCGGGCGATTCCGAAGCTGTCTCATCGGCAAAGCCTCGGCAGGTCATATCCACAAGCTTCTTGACATTACTATCGGCCTCAAGCATATATTCGATAACTTTCTCCTCTGGTTCAAAAGGCTTCAATTCGTCAAGTCCCATAGATTTAATGGCAATCTTGATAACCTCGCTTTCCGGAATTCCGAGAGAACGCTGCTGTTTACAGAGGTAATGTTTTCCTGCATCTATGAGTGCACGCTTGGGAACGAGTCCAACTATTTCAGTACCGGTAACACGAATTCCTCTTGCAGCGGCCGCCCTGCATACCTCATCAAAAGCTTTATGCAATGGGGTGACACCCATATCAGTGATATTCATCGATACCTGAGCTATACCATACTCATCAATGAACCATCCTATAGCTTTAGTCGATTTCAGAGTCCCCGGAATCATTATGGTATTCCCTTCGGCATCCTTCATAGGTTTGCCGTTCGGTTTACCGCCTTCCCTTTGCGGACGACCTTTTTCCCTGACATCAAATGCAATGGCATTAGCCCTGCGTGTCGAAGTGGTGTTAAGGTTGAAATTCACTGCTATAAGAAAATCCCTTGCACCAACGGCTGTGCAACCTGTTCGCGCAACATATTCATCAAACGGGCGGTTACCGAAATCCGGACCTTTATCCTCCTTACCCATACGTTCTGCAAGCCCTTCATACTCTCCTTCCCGGCAGACTGCTAAATTCTTACGTTCCGGAGTATAGGCGGAAGCCTCATAACAATAGCAAGGAATATTCAATTCATCTGCCGCCCTTCTTGCCAGTTCACGTGCCATTTCCGCACACTCTTCCAGTGTTATTCCACTTACCGGAATAAGAGGACAGACATCTGTTGCGCCCATCCTGGGATGAGCACCATGGTGATGACGCATATCAATCAGTTCCGCGGCTTTGCGCATACCTCTCAGTGCAGCTTCAATCACAGCCTCCGGTTCTCCGACAAAAGTTACGACAGTGCGGTTTGTCGCCTCCCCCGGATCTACATCGAGGAGCTTGACATCCCCTCCTTTCTCTATTTCCGCAGTTATAGCATTAATAATATTCTTATCGCGCCCCTCAGAAAAATTGGGTACACATTCAATAATCTTCTTCATAACTTGAGATTCTAACTTTGAAAACGATTATGGTATCATAGAATCAATAAGCGCATCATCAGCAATAAATGGCTCGGTAATCATAAATCCGTTAGCGGATTGAGTGTCATTCCATTCTTTTACGGTAGACATGGCGTTTGCATTACGGGCCCAGCTTCGGCGTGCCACACCTCCCATCACATCCCAAAGCATAGCTTTGCGAAGGATATTGTCTACACGCTCTGAGCCGTCACATACCATGCCGAAACCGCCGTTAATCGCTTTCCCGATACCTACACCGCCTCCGTTATGCAATGCCACCAGGCTCATACCCCGCGCACAGTTACCGGCAAAACACTGAACAGCCATATCCGCCATTACATTCGATCCGTCTTTTATATTGGAAGTCTCACGGAATGGAGAGTCAGTGCCGCTGACATCATGGTGGTCACGGCCAAGCATTATCGGTCCTACCTCCCCATTGCGTACCATTTCATTAAATTTCAAAGCGATTTTCAGGCGTCCCATGGCATCTTGATAGAGAATGCGGGCTTGCGTTCCCACAACCATGGCATTCTTTTCTGCATCTCGGATCCAATTATAATTATCACGGTCCTGACCTCTACGGTTCGGGTCAATACATTCCATAGCCGCATGGTCTGTTTTTATCAGGTCTTCATGCTTGCCGCTTAAGCAAACCCAACGGAACGGACCATAGCCGTAATCAAAGAGCATCGGTCCCATAATATCCTCTACGTAGGATGGCCAGATGAATCCATCTTTCTCATCCACTCCATTCCTTGAAATCTCTTTTACTCCGGCATCATAGACCGCTTTCATGAAGGAATTGCCATAATCAAAGAAATATGTCCCTCTCGATGTAAGAGCCTTTATCGCTTCATAATGACGTTTGAGCGTACTGTCAACTAATTTGCGGAATTCTGCAGGATTATCATGAAGGAGCTTGGTTCTCTCCTCAAATGAAATTCCGACAGGACAGTATCCGCCTTCATAAACGGCATGACAAGAAGTCTGATCACTAAGGAGCTCAATATTCTTATTGTGTTTCACTGCATATTCAAGCAGATCAACTACATTTCCATGATAAGCCACTGAAATTGGTTCCTTGCGAGCCATTGCATCTTCGGCAAGACGGAAGGCATCCTCTATATTATCCGTTATTTCAGCTACCCAGCCTTGGTTTTTCCTTGTCATTATACGCGACAGATCAACCTCGGCTATAATAGCTGCAGCCCCTGCAATCTCCGCAGCTTTAGGTTGAGCGCCGCTCATACCGCCCAGACCGGAAGAGACAAACAGGTGTCCCCTAAGATCGCCATCTTGCGGAATGCCGAGTTTCATACGGCCGGCGTTAAGCAATGTATTGAAGGTGCCATGCACGATACCTTGTGGACCAATATACATCCATCCTCCCGCGGTCATCTGTCCGTAATTGGCCACACCCATCTGCATAGCCTCATGCCAGTCATGCGGATTGTCGAACAATCCCACCATCATGGCGTTGGTAATAATCACACGCGGCGCATCCTTGCGCGATGGGAAAAGTCCGAGCGGGTGACCGGATTCAATCACAAGAGTCTGCTCGTCTGTCAATTCTTCAAGATATTTCTTGATGAGACGATACTGCAACCAATTCTGGCAAACCTGTCCCGTTTCGCCATACGTCACGAGTTCGTAGGGATATAGAGCGATATCGAAACATAGATTGTTGTCAATCATCACCTGAAACGCCTTCCCTTCAGTGCATTTACCCTTATATTCATCAATAGGTTTTGCAGCGAGGTCTCCTTCCGGTCTGAAACGATAGGCATAGATACGGCCGCGGGTACGCAATTCTTCAAGAAACTCGGGTGCAGCCTTTTCATGCAGTTCCGGGGGAAGATAGCGAAGTGCATTTTTTAAAGCGGTTTTTGTTTTCTCGGAAGTGAGAGTATATCCTCTGTCCGGAGCTCTTCTTATACCCTCCTTAAAAGAGGGCATTTCAGGCCATTCGGCATCAAGAAGTATTCTGTTGTTATCCATTGTATAATATTATATTCGTATTTTTTACAAAATTAAGAACTATTCCCAATCCTACAAATTATTTTCAAATATTATGCAACATATAAGTATCTTTTATTCCGGGAATCACAAAATTCATCCTTGATGAACATACATTTTATGGATTGTTTCTGAAGTATCCATACACACAGCGTGAGACGTCAGCAATCACAGCTGATGCCTCATCCTCGCTTCCTGTAAAATCACGAATAAAGACTGCGAGACTGTAATCGCGACCATCCGGAAGCCTGAAATATCCCACATCGTTATGTGCAATCAATTCTCCCATATTATTCCTATATCCACTTCCTGTCTTATGAGCAAACTGCACTCCCTCTACTTGAGAGACAGGTGCTCCGAGACGATCTTGCCCCGTAGAGACATGTGCCAACGCTGATTTGATAAAATTTTGGGCATCCGCACATAACATATCTGAGGTGAAAAGTTGTCTTATAAGCAAGCTCGCTGAAAGAGGAGATGAATAGTTTATATAGCTAAGGTTGTTGTCCCTGTGCATTTCCGCTTCCGAATAACAGATATTGAAGGTAGTGTCCATTGCAACTGATTTTACAAAGACATCAGTCTCTTTTGGCGATACGATATAGTCGAAAAGCAGATTGCTTGCATTGTTGTCACTTGAAACAAGTGCATACTCCACTAACTCACCTACGCTTATATTGAAATCACATTTACCATATTCTTTCAACATCGGACTCCAGGTATCCCTGTCGAGTTCTTTTTCACGTATGAAAATGACACTGTCAAGTCCAGCCACGCTATGACTCAACTTATTAGCAACAGCCAACGACTGGTGAAGCTTGAATACGCTCATCATTGGATAATGTATTCCATTATTGACCGTGATTGTGTCATCATCACTCACAAACGCAATGCCGACAACTCCGGGGACACTATCGGTCAGAGCGACTAACTGTTCTTTTAAAGATGGAACCGTATTTTGTGAATCCTTTTTACACGAAAAGCATAACAACAAAGAAGCCATGCTATAAATAAAAAACTTACTCATATGGTCTCTATATAAAGTTGTTTAAAACCAGTTACAAAAATAAGATATTTCTATAGATTGTCAAAACGTCGAATAGAGGGTCATTGTAAATTATTTGCCGGAATGGATTGCAAAAATTGTTGTGATATGTTATCTTTGCATTCGCTTTTGAACTTTCATAAGCGGTCATCAAATCATGAGCAATATCCCATTCACGCATCTCCATGTGCACTCGCAATATAGCCTTCTTGACGGAAAGGCAACCATACCCGAACTCGTTGACAAGGCCATGGCCGACGGTCAGCGCGGTATCGCCCTGACCGATCATGGCAACATGTTCGGCATTAAAGAATTCTTCAACTACGTAGAAAAAAAGAACGCCGACAAACCCGATGAAGAAAAATTCAAACCTATCATCGGGTGCGAGATGTATGTTGCCCGCGAAAAAATGACTGACAAAAAAGATAAGACTGACAATGGCTATCACCTTATAGTGCTTGCAAAAAACAGTGTCGGATATCACAATCTTGTAAAACTTGTCAGCAAAGCATGGACGGAAGGCTATTATTATAAGCCCCGTACCGACAGGGAGGATCTTGCTCGACATCATGAGGGATTAATCGTTTGCTCCGCATGCCTGGGTGGTGAAGTGCAACAGTTTATTATGCATGGAGACCTCGATAAGGCGGAAGAGAGGATTTTATGGTATAAAGAAACATTCGGCGAAGACTATTACCTTGAACTTCAGCGCCATGAGACCCATAAGGAGAATGCTAACCGCGAGACGTTTATTGAGCAGACAAAGGTCAACGAACATCTGATAAAGTTTGCGAGAAAACACAATATCAAGATGATCGCCACCAATGATGTCCACTTCACCTATGAGGATGATGCTGAGGCGCACGACCGTCTGATATGTGTGTCAATGCAGAAATCTTTCTTTGAGCCACGCCTCCATTACACTAAACAGGAATGGCTGAAAACCACTGATGAGATGCGCGAGATTTTCAAGGATATTCCGGAGGTGATCGACAACACCAAGGAAATCCTTGATAAAATAGAGTTCTATACCCTCAACCATGCTCCCATAATGCCGTTCTTTGACATTCCGAAAGAGTTTGGCACAGAAGAGGAATATCGCTCGCGCATCACGGAGAAAGAGCTTTTTGACGAGTTCACCCAGGATGAGAACGGCAATGTCGTTCTCTCGGAGGAAGATGCCAAGAAGAAAATAGAGCGCCTTGGAGGATACGACAAACTCTACCGGATCAAATTTGAGGCTGACTATCTGGAGAAACTCACCATGGAGGGTGCGCTGGAACGTTACGGAAACCCGCTCCCTGATGATGTAAAAGAGCGTCTGAAATTTGAGCTTTACATTATGAAGACCATGGGATTCCCTGGATACTTCTTAATTGTGCAGGACTTCATCAATACAGGTAGAAAAAAACTTGGAGTCAGCATTGGTCCGGGACGTGGTTCCGCTGCCGGAAGTGCCGCTGCCTATTGCTTGGGTATCACGCAGATTGACCCTATCAAATATGATCTCCTTTTCGAACGATTCCTTAATCCTGACCGTATCTCTCTCCCTGATATCGATGTCGATTTCGATGATGACGGAAGATACGAGGTGTTGAAATATGTGACTGAAAAATATGGCGAAGAAAAAGTGGCGCATATCATCACATATCAGACAATGGCTACGAAAATGGCGATCAAGGACGTGGCTAAAGTGCTCGAAGTTCCGCTGCCGGAAGCAAACAGGCTCGCAAGACTTGTGCCGGATCGCCTTCCTGAAGTAAACGGGAAAGCCCCGAAAATCAATTTCAAGAACTGTCTCCTATATAATAAAGAGTTTGCAGCAGAGAAAGAGAATCCGAGCGAAGGGATACGCGAGACGATGAAGTATGCCGAGCAGCTTGAAGGTAACATCCGGGGCACGGGTATCCACGCGTGCGGTGTCATCATCTGCCGTGACGATATAACCGACTGGGTGCCCGTTTCCATGGCCACCGATGCAGACGGCACCAAAGTGATCTCCACCCAATATGAGGGCAGCGTAATCGAGGAAACAGGTCTGATCAAGATGGACTTCCTTGGACTGAAGACACTCTCCATCATAAAGGAAGCTCTCGCCAATATAAAACATACACGAGGAATCGACCTTGACATTGATCACATACCGCTCGACGATAAGAAAACTTTCGAATTATATTGCAAAGGTAACACCACATCCACTTTCCAGTTCGAGTCTGAAGGCATGCAAAAATCGCTTCGGGAACTCCAGCCTTCCAAATTCGAGGACCTTATCGCGATGAATGCCCTCTATCGCCCGGGGCCGATGGACTATATCCCGTCATTCATCAAGCGTAAGCACGGTGAAGAGCCTATCACCTACGATATTCCTATCATGGCTCAGTATCTGGAGGAGACATATGGTATCACCGTATATCAGGAGCAAGTGATGCTTCTGTCGCGTCTGCTTTCAAGCTTCACCAGAGGTGAATCCGACATGCTTCGTAAAGCCATGGGTAAGAAGCAGATCGACAAGATGATGAAGCTCAAGAAGAAATTCATGGAGCAAGGAGTTAAGAATGGACATCCGGCACAGGCTTTGGAAAAAATATGGGCAGACTGGGAAAAATTCGCGTCCTATGCTTTCAATAAAAGCCATGCCACTTGCTACAGTTGGGTGGCATATCAGACAGCATACCTCAAAGCCCACTACCCTGCCGAATATATGGCCGGGGTGTTGAGCCGTAACCTTACGGCGACAGACAAATTGCGCAAGTTCATGGATGAATGCAAACGGATGGACATCACTGTAAAAGGACCCGATATAAATGAATCAGTAGAACGGTTTGGTGTGAACCAGAAAGGTGAGATTCGTTTCGGTCTTGCAGCTGTGAAAGGTGTGGGCCTTAATGCCGTTAATGCCATAATCACTGAAAGGGAGAAAAACGGTCCGTTTAAAGACATATATGATTTTGTGGAGCGCGTGAACCTTTCCGCATGTAACCGTGGTGCCATTGAAAACCTTGCAATGTCAGGAGCTTTCGATTGCTTCAACATGCAGCGGGAAATGTTCGTGCATTCTGTGCTCGAATCCACATATACGGACTTACTTGTCAAGTATGGACAAAACATACAGAACGACAAAAACTCTCTTCAGATGAGTCTTTTCGGCGACCTTGAACCGATAGAGACCAATAAGCCGCCTTTCCCTGTTGTAGAACCTTGGGATCGTCTGGCAATTCTTGAAAAGGAGAAAGAAATGGTGATGATGTATCTCTCCGCCCATCCTTTGGATCCTTATTACATGGAGCTTACTTATGGTTGCAACACTCCCTGCGAGCAATTCAAGGACAAACAGAATACACCCTGCAAAATCACCATGGGTGGACTTGTAACCAAAGTCACGTTGAAAACTTCCCGTAAGGGAAATGAGTTTACCATCGTGGAACTGGAGGATTTCACCGGAAAGACTGAGATTCCACTTTTCGGAATGAACCACAACCAGCATAAAGATAAATTCCGTGTCGGGGAACCGACATTCATAAGGATTAATATTGTGCCGGGGCGTTTCAATCCGGAGCGCACCGACATGCAGATTGAGGAGGTCTCGTCATTGGAATCAAAACGGGGAAGCATCGCCAATGGTGTGCTCGTATACATGAATTTCAAATATGACAACCGCGACTTCTTCACGGCATTGGAGCAAATTCCAGACAATGATCGCAAGGGAGACCTATATTTCGATATATTTGACCCCGAATCAAGGCAATCGATCAGGGTGCATTCTCGCAAAAAAATGCCGATAACAAGAGAACTCATGGATACTCTTCAGGACTATGGACTTAAATACAAAATATCAACACTGTAATTAAACTTAAAAATAAAATCATGGCAATTCAATTTACAGATCAGACAGCCAAAGAGGCTATCGAATCAGGGAAAGTAGTAGTAATCGATTTCTGGGCAACATGGTGTGGACCTTGCATGAAACTCGGTCCCGTTGTTGAAGAACTCGCTGAGAAATACAGCGACAAAGCCGTAATCGGTAAATTAAACATCGACGAGAACGATGAGGTCGTTGCCGAGAACCGTATCCGCAGCATACCGACAGTGCTCTTCTTCAAGGGTGGCGAAGTCGTGGATCGCAGCGTAGGTCTCGTAAAGCTCGAAGACCTCGAAGCGAAGCTTCAACCCCTCCTCTGATTTCCAGCGAAAAAGCAACACTTTAAAAGAAGTGAAGAAGAGAAGAAAATACTTCACTCTTTAGAAAAAATGGCAAACGGGGATGTATCAGATTTTGCTGCTACACCCCCGTTTCTATTTTCCCATGCCCATACCGCCCTATCCAGCCCTATTCCTCCCTATAACACCTCATTCAGCCCCATTACGCCCTATTTCCCCCTAACCCTTCCAAATCCTCTGAAAGTGCGAATATAGTAAGGTGTATCAATTCTCGAGATAACTACCCCCTTCTTTGTAGAAGCGTGCACAAAATTAACATCATCCACCATTATCCCGACGTGCGATATCTTGTCAGGATCACGACCTGTAGCAAAAAATACAAGATCGCCGGTCTCAACTTCCTCTTTCTTAAGCGGCTCACAGAATTCTGCCTGCTTTGCAGAGTTCCTCGGAAGCTTATATCCCAACACATCCTCATATACTCTCAACACCATACCGGAGCAGTCTGTACCCTCCTTTTTATCACATTTTGCATAAGCATATGGAGTCCCGACCCACGATATGGCTTCTTCCGCAATTTTTTTCTGTGAATCACTTCCCTTCAAATCCTTAACAGAAATAGAAATTTCCTGCTGACCGAAGTTCGATTTATTCCCTTTTTTAGAAGTGTGGCATGACACTGAAAGCAATGCCACCGCAGTCACCATAACAGGAAGCAATAACCCCGAACCGTTCCAACTATTTTTCTTAATTTTCATTTAAGTAAGTATCTTTTACAAATTAGTTAATGTATATTTGAGAGGATTTTTGCGGGATTTCCGAGAGTCGAGTTGAAGAAGGACCAGATTGGGAGCCGAACTTCGACCGGGCATTGCGACTGATGAAACTCGGCGGAAAACACCGAAAAAGACAAGTTTATGATATGTGAGATATAACTTTTCATTTTTATCGGTTTAATAAATGCAATAATATTAAACAATATTAGAGGTCATGGCTATGACGCTACAAAATTAAAAATATTGTTCATAATTGACAATTGTTCGGTATTTTTCACCGAACCATGAAATAAGAGAGTGAAGTCATCTTGACTTCAGTTTCTAAGAAGTCGAAATTATCTTGACTTTGACAGATATAATGTTTTTCGTATTGATTTTAAGGAATTTTAGAATATTTTGCATTTATTAGGTGTGACAAATGTAATATTGGAAACACTTTTGCATTTTATTTGTAGAAGTGACTAATGTAAAATTCAAAATTCGAACTAAAAGAATTAATGATATGAAGAAAATCACCATGATCGCATCGGTCGCATTATTGACCGGTCTCCTCTTCGGCGCTCAAGCCAAGGAATGTGTAGGATCAAACGGAAAGGATCCTAATTTCATTCTCACATCTTCTTCCCCGTCTTTCGATACCGATTTCACTGTTGCGGCAGAGAAAACAGTCAATGCCGTGGTGTGCATCAAAAGTTATACCACCCGCACCCGGAATTCTTATGGCAACCAAGGGGGCGGTTATGATCCCTTCGGCATGTTCGATTTCTTCTTCGGTCAGCCGCAGCAACCACAGCAGAGACAACCCCGCCAGCAACAAAAGAAGAACGAACCCGTGCAGAATGGTCTCGGTTCGGGCGTTATCATATCTGAAGACGGATATATCGTAACCAATAACCACGTTATTGCAGATGCCGACAAACTGGAAGTGCTGATGAACGACAACTCTACCTACGAAGCTAAAATAATAGGTACAGACGAAGCTTCAGACCTTGCACTCATCAAGATCGATGCCAAAGGACTATCCCCTATCACTTTCGGCAACAGCGAGGCTGTCAAAGTCGGGGAGTGGGTACTTGCCGTCGGCAATCCTTTCGGATTCAACTCCACCGTGACCGCAGGTATCATAAGTGCCAAGGCTCGCAGCCTCGGACAGAATGGGAAACAGGGGGGCCTCAATATCGAGTCATTCATCCAGACTGACGCCGCGCTCAATCCCGGCAACTCTGGCGGTGCGCTCGTCAATCTCAAAGGTGAGCTGATCGGTATCAACTCCGCAATCTACAGTAACACCGGCAGCTACTCGGGCTTCTCGTTCGCCATTCCCACCACTATCGTAAAGAAAGTAATGACTGACCTTCGTCAGTATGGCACAGTTCAGCGTGCCGTGCTCGGTTGTCAGGTAATTGAACTTGATGCCAAGATTGCAAAAGAGAAAAACATCACCGCAACCAAATCCGGTCTGCTCATAGCTTCTGTCACCGACCGCAGCACAGCAAAAGAACTCGGTCTTAAAGAAGACGATGTAATCACTGCAATCAACAAAGTGCCGGTTCACAACCATGCCGAACTCGTTGAACAGTTAAACAAGTTCCGCCCGGGCGATCAGATCAGTGTTACATATGTCCGCGACAATGTCTCCACAACCAAGAGCGCGACACTCCGCAATCTTCAAGGTAGCACCAACATCACCAAGAAAGGTGATTTCTCTGAACTCGGTTGCGCATTCATGAAGATCGGTAATGAAACCAAACAACATCTTGGAATCACTAATGGAGTCAAAGTTACAGGAGTTAAAAACGGTTGCGTGAGAGACGCAGGTGTCAAAGACGGTTTCATCATAACAGAGATCAACGGCAATGCCGTCAACTCTTCCGATGACGTGGAGCGCATCTACAACCAGATCATGAAAGGCGATGACGACGATAAAGTAATGTTCATCACTGGTATATATCCCACCGGCAAGAAATACTACTATGCAGTAAATCTCGCAGGAGAGTAAGAAAAAAGGCATATAGAATGTAATGAAGAGAGCGATGGCCAATCTGCCGTCGCTCTCTAATTTCATACCCATTCAGGTTAATAGTTAAATAATTCTATTTATGAAGATTATTGGCGCGATATTTGTTGTAAGAATGTAGAATTTAATTTGCATGCAAATTTGACCGAATCCTTGGAATTTTCATGATTTTTTATTAAATTTGCAACAATTTTTGGAAGTACATATGAGACAATTAAAGATAACAAAATCCATTACCAACCGCGAGAGCGCCTCGCTTGACAAGTATCTGCAGGAAATAGGTCGAGAAGAGCTTATATCTGTTAGCGAAGAGGTGGAGCTCGCGCAGCGAATCAAAAAAGGCGACCATGCCGCTCTTGAAAAGTTGACTAAAGCTAACCTTAGATTTGTGGTCTCCGTAGCCAAACAGTATCAGAATCAAGGTCTCAGCCTTCCCGATCTTATTAATGAAGGCAACCTTGGTTTGATTCGTGCCGCCCAGAAATTTGACGAGACAAGAGGCTTCAAGTTTATCTCATACGCTGTATGGTGGATTCGGCAATCTATCCTCCAGGCTTTAGCCGAGCAGAGCCGAATCGTTCGTCTGCCGCTCAATCAGGTTGGTTCTCTCAATAAAATCACAAAAGAACTTTCCAAATTCGAGCAGGAAAATGAACGCCGGCCTTCCCCCGAAGAACTCGCAGAGCGTCTCGATATGCCTGTTGACAAGATTTCCGACACCATGAAGGTTTCAGGGCGTCATATATCCGTCGATGCTCCATTTGTTGAAGGAGAAGATAATTCGCTCCTCGATGTGCTTCCTAACGACGACAGCCCTATGGCAGATGCCAACCTTAATCAGGAATCGCTTTCAAAAGAGGTGGATCGCGCCCTTAAACAGCTATACGACCGCGAAAGGGAGATTCTAAAAATGTTCTTCGGAATCGGATGTCAGGAGATGACCCTGGAAGAAATCGGCGCAAAGTTCGACCTAACACGTGAACGCGTCCGTCAGATCAAAGAAAAAGCCATCCGCCGGCTCAAAGGCCAGAAGAGCAAACTGCTCAAGAGCTATCTTGGCGAATAATAAGCACTCGAAGGCTATTCGCAATATGATGATTTCCTTCAAAAATAATATACTGCCCGCAGTCAAAACCATGATTTTGACTGCGGGCATGTTGCTTACCGCTGCATCCATAAATGCAAACACCAACATTCCGGGCGACACTATAAGTCAAAAAGGGAAAGAAAGGGAGAGCCTTTTCCCGGAACGCTCCCAAAGTCTGGCAAAATCACACTTCACATGGGGAGCCGAGGCCGGGGCCTCACTCGACCTGACCGGTCATGACATGTCTACATTTGACGTTGACGTTCTTTTCGGCTATAAGAACTCCTATATGCGGATGCTTGGAATAGGGGCCGGCATACACAGGACGGTTCAGGGAGGCGACAACTTTATACCTATATACGCTACAATACAGACATCTTTCCGCAAGAAACCGTCGCTACTCTTTATGAGTGCAAAGATTGGTTATTCATTCAATACCATCAATGATTCCCCTACTTTCGGCGATTTAGTTTCGGCTTTGGGAATCGGAATAAATTTATCCAGATCAAAATTGGCAAGTAGCTATATTATCCTTTCTGCAGGCTACAGATACTTCAACCGCAGGCACATCAATATGATTGACCGTCTCGACCAGCACTATGTCTACATAGCGCAATTGCGGTTCGGCGTGAGCTTCTGACAATACCCGACAAACCATATGAAACAAAAATGATGGTCACAAAAATTCGCGACCATCATTTTTATTATATTCCTACTCCTTCAATTATTTGAAAAGATATTGGGATGAAATCGATTGATTGTTATGGATTCTGCGAATCGTGTCAGCGAAAAGTTTCGCAACGGGAAGAACGGTTGCCTTCGGATTCTCCTTAAGGTAAGGGATAGAATCTGTGAAAATAATTTCAGTCAGCCCGCAGTTCTTGACATTCTCCGTGGCGGGGTCGCTCATCACGGGATGACTGCAGAGTGCCCTTACCGACTTTGCTCCGTAAGAAATCAGAAGATCGCTTGCCTTCGTGATAGTACCTGCCGTATCTACGATATCATCAATCAATACGACATTCTTGCCTTCTACATCGCCAATTACCGTCATTGACGCCACAACATTCGCCTTTGCACGCTGTTTGTGACAAAGCACCAATGGAACATCAAAATATTTGGCGTATGAATTGGCTCGCTTGGCGCCGCCAACATCCGGAGAGGCTATGACCATGTCTTTAAGACGGAGGCTCTCAATATACGGAATGAAAATAGATGAAGCGTAGAGGTGATCCACGGGCACATCAAAAAATCCCTGAATCTGGTCTGCGTGGAGATCCATTGTGATCAGACGGTCGATACCGGCAACACTGAGAAGATCTGCCACAAGTTTGGCGGCAATTGACACACGGGGCTTGTCCTTGCGGTCCTGACGCGCCCAGCCGAAATAAGGCACCACTGCCACTATCTGTGCAGCTGAAGCCCTCTTGGCTGCGTCAATCATGAGCAAAAGCTCCATAAGGTTGTCACTGTTGGGGAAGGTTGACTGCACCAGATAAACCTGGCTGCCACGGATAGATTCCTCAAAACCTACTTCAAACTCTCCATCGGCAAAACGCTCTTTATTCATTTTGCCCAACTCGATGCCTAATTCTTTACAGATAGACTCACCAAGATATTTCGATGATGCTCCTGCAAAAACCTTGATTGGCGGAAGGTTATTATTCATTATATAGGAATGGTTGTTATTGGTTCGACAAAATTATAACTATTTTCCCAAATATCTAAATGATTTACGGGAAATTTTTCTACAATCACCTATCATTTTTCTTTAACGGTATGATTATGGCATCATGCGCGCCCACTGAAAGGCGCGTCATAACACCGCCACCTACGGTAAATGTATATTCCTTCCCCCAGAGAAGATCTTTGGATTTCTGTTCCCCGCATGCAAGACCAGCCATGCCGATTGCAAGATCCGGTATATTCAATGACAACATTGTCTCTTTGTTGTCAAAATTGGCTACAATAAGGAGAGCCTCCTCATCAGTGTATCGTAGAAATGCATATTGACGATGCGGATTAAAACCCTCATGCCTGAGATTTACATACATGAGATCGAAAAAGTTACCCTCCCTTACAGCTCGATGTGAGTTACACATCATCAACACAGTCTTATACAGTTTTCTGAGCCAACGCTCATGACGCGTCAATTTAACAACAGAGCACTTCCCGCCGTCATACCATCTGCGCAATGTATCATAGCTCCAATAATCAAATATTGTGGACCTATTGTTATCTCCGGCAAACCCTTCATTGTCATGTGCCATCTCTCCAAGCTCCTGACCATAATAAATCATGAACGGGCCGCGGGAGATCATGGCGCTCACCACCAGCGAGGGAACGACCTTGGCCGGATCATCAGCATATTCGCGGGAGGCGAACCTCACTTCATCATGATTCTCCAGAAAATTAAGCATACGGTCGCCGATTCCGTCTACTCGCTGCCAGCAGCTTGTAAGCTGGGCTGCCGATACATTATGTTTCTCTATCCCGACCAATGTATCATAAAGATTCACTTTATCATAGAGATAATCGAAATGACAATAATCAAGGAATGACCCATACAGATTCACATCATAGATCTCCCCTATGAAAATCACATCAGGATAATCTTTTTTAACCTGTGGGATTGCCCAATGCCAGAATTCTTGGGGCACCATAAAGACCATATCGCAGCGGAATCCGTCTACTCCTTTCTTAGCCCAGAACCGCAATATATGAAGCATCTTAAGCCATGTATCCGGAGCAGGGTCGAAATGGCGGGAATGGTCGCCGGGATCATATCCATAATTAAGTTTCACCGTCTCATACCAGTCGTTGCGATGGCAGAATGCAGTGAAGCAATCATTACCCGTGGCTTTTGCCGGAAATTCAACATAAGGAGACGCTCCTTCCGCATCCAGGGGAAAGTCGGGGGAAAACTGCTGATTAACTATGTAATAATAATTATTCGCTGCGCTGAAGAATTTGCTGTAGTCATCTTCACTGCCGAAATCCTTCACACCGGTAGGAGCGACATCGGAATGATAAACACGCGCCGTGTGGTTGGGCACAAAGTCTATGATAACCTTCAATCCCTGATGATGAATACGCTCCACAAGAGCCTCAAATTCCTCCATGCGGTGCTCAATATCTTCGGCAAGGGACGGTGCGACATCATAATAATCCTTGATTGCATAGGGAGAACCGGCCTCACCTTTCACAACATTCGGATTATCCGCCGGAATACCGGGAAAGGATGTCTTAGTGGCCATCTCTATCACTCCTGTGAGCCAGATGCTGTTCACGCCCAAATCAGCAATGGATTTAAGCACTTTGGGCGTTATATCGTTAAATTTGCCCGACCCGTTCTGTTCATACGTTCCACAGGGTATACAAGTGGTGTTCATATTGGTAAATACCCGGGGGAAGACCTGGTATACAATTAATTTTTCTTTCATAGGTCAGTTCTATAGTGTTTCATGATTTTATATTACTTTATTTCTTCAAACAATTTTTTCGAGCACACTGCATGCGGCATCGTAACCGATTGTGACATTGCGCCTGAGACTCGTAAGATCAAAAGTCTTGGAATGAGAGATCGCCTGGGGCATAATCACATAGTCACAAAGCTTTATATCCTGCAACACATTCGCCTTGCTCATCAGATGGAACGACCGCTCCGCGATGTCGAGCAAAGACTGCCTGTATTTATAAGTACGGTTCAACGGACTGCAATTGCTTCCTATCAGCACCTTGCAATAATCCCGGATTGCCCACGCCGGGAGATTCCTCAGCACCCCCCCGTCTACGTAATGAGTCCCGTTAATCAACACGGGACGGAAGATTATAGGAATACTACATGAGGCAAGCACCCGTGGAACTATCTCTCCCTTGCACCATCCGACGGATGTGCCCTTGTCAAAATTTGTGGCACAGACAACTGTCGGGATTTTCAACTCCTCAAGATTCTTCACCGGTAACCAGCTTTCAAGCATCTTACCGAATTTATCCAGCTTGAAGAAACCTGATGTCGGCACTGAGAATTCGGTATAATCAGCAAACTTCTGAGATTCGGCAAAACACTCTATCATATCATGCGGAGATAACCCCGCGCCATAGAGCACGGCAGCTATCGAGCCTGCCGAGACTCCCGACAAAATCTCCGGCTTTATCCCGAACCTGTCAAAAGCCGTTATCACTCCGATATGCGCAAATCCCCTCGCTCCTCCCCCTCCGAAAGCGACTCCGTATTTAGGTATCTTGCGAAGCCCCGCATATTCAAGAATCCCTTCTATCGAAACATTACTCAACAATGCCATCCTAAAAATTATTGATTATTATTATTCCTTTTTATAACGTTTTTCCCTTTCTCCCCTTCCTCGTTTTTCTTTATGTTTTTTTTCTTCTTGCGGGTAAGGAACGTAAATGGATTATCAAAATCACGCCTGTAGATCACACCTATGCCCTGGGTAGTCAATGCAGACCTAAGGTAGTAGTTCTGGTCATTGAAGTGATTATATGCCTTTAGACGAAGGTTCCCGTTTTTGTTGAGCAGATACTCAATATCAAAATCGCCCACGAAAGTAGACTGCGATGTCGCCCTGTCACGATATCCGAAATTCCCGTTTATAAGCAACCGGTTATTGAGAAGACGGGAAGACAATGCCACATCCACCTCCATATCTGAGAAATCACCCTTATCGGATCGGAAAGACGGCGCAAGGGTCACCTTATCCGTGAGTTGTCCCATGAAGCTCGACAACTGCGATGACAATGTCGAAGAAGCAACCGATGCGAGTTCTCCGCCGCCGTTACTTGTTCCTCCCATATACTCAGGGGTGTAGAATCTATTGAGGGCAAGCAGATAGATTATCTGGCGGTTCATCATGTCATCGGTGGAGATTATACTTTTCACTTTCCTCTCCACATCCTGAGTCAATGTCGGCAACGCAATGTCAAAGGTTATTTCCGGACTCCGCATGTCGCCGTTCACCTTAAGCAAAGCGTCAACCGGCACATTCGTGCGGTTGAGGTCACGGTCGGTAGAGAAACTCTTGTCAAGATCCGAAAGATTGGTATTGACACGATAGGCAGCCGTGATGTCGAGCAAACCCTGCATTGGATCCCCGTTGAATGATATGTTACTGCCGGAGTTAATCTTAAAATCACGGAGAATCAGGTCCTGCAGGCTGAAATTATAATTTCCTTCCGCGAGGGTATATTTACCGTATATCTTCATCTCGTCGGAATCCGTGTCATATGAAATCTGCATCGGTCCCTCTCCCCTTGCGGTTATTCTGTCTCCTGCTTTCGGATCCATCACAAGGGTTAATTTTGCCTCCGGAGTTACACTGCACCGTATGTCCATCGAAAAAAGAGATGACCGGTCTTCAACCGGAGCCGGCAAGGAGTTTTTAAATCTCTCCTCAACATTCACCGTTCCCTCGAGAGCCTCGATTTCAGCTTTCTTCCTGTCGCTGAAAGTCAGGAATTCGTAATCCGCAGCAGTCTGGGTCTCGCTTAAGACAAATGTGAAATCGCTGTTGGCGGATGTTGAGACATCAAGCATCATCGAAACTATTCCCGGTCTCCCTTTCAGCACTCCCCCTCCGGATGCAAAAATCTTTCCATACCAGTCCGGATTGATTTTGTTATTGGTGTCGAAGCAGAGAAGGTTACGTGCGTCCGTAAGCCTGAACTCAAATTCCGGTTCATGGAAATAACGATGCTTCACAAAACCACGTAGAATTGCGGAATTTCCATACTTGTCGTATAATCTGAATGATGGTATGTCAATATATCCCGGCCGGATATCAACAGAATCCGTGCCATGATAATATACATTGGTATAGTCCACCTTCATGCTTATTGAATCCGCGAAGACTTTTCCTTTCAAATCAATATCCTTGAATGTGCCGTATAGTTTAACGCGGCCTGAAGCCTCACCTCCCACATCGGAAGTAAACGCCGACATGAACGGTTTCAGGAATTCAATGTTAACATGATCGGCAAGCATGTCGAACGACAAGGAATCCCTCGTAACGAACACACCCCCTCCTATCAGCGCGACTCTCCTGCTCCCCTTGCGTATATCGGCATTTATAGCAACCTTCTTGCTGTCGTTCACCCAATGGCTCTCAAGGTTTCCGTCTCCGAGAACAGCCCCGTTGTAACTCAAGTCTTTGACAAAAAGACGCTGCGTGCGCAATACCGGAACTTTAGTAAACAAATCGGATGCAAGTATCTCACCTGTCGCTATTCCACCGAAATTCACATAATTTATATTCAACGCCTCGAATATATAACTCAAATCAATGCCTGCCAGCTTAATTTTCAACGCATCTACCGGTGATGTGGAGGCTCGTCCGTTTATAGTCACAAACTGTCCGGCATGCCAGATCCTGATGTTATCGACATCAACTGCGTCTCCGGAATATGCTGCGGACGCTCTGTCGATACGCCACTCGGCCCCGTTCAGACGGAAAGACGAAGGCACGACATTTAAATCTATATCCGGTTTTCCCGTCAATTGATTTTTCGTTACCTGCGCGTTAAGTGATATGTTGCCTTCTGCAGTCTTGTTCTTTTCGAAAGTCCAGTCAATATCAGATACAACTTTGTCAGCAAGGGCGGACAATACTACATGAAGGTTAGCATCATCATTCTTTGCCGGCACAGTACCGGATATTTCTCCCTTTAGGCCACTTATGCGATTACCGCTGATGTTAACCTTAGAGTTTCGTATCATCTTGTTTCCCTTTACAAGATACGGTGCTTCTATATTTAGCGACAGGTTGCCATCCGTTCCCCTTACATCCCCTTTGACCACAATATCGGAATATGGTTTCACCGGAAGAGAAAAGAAATCAGCAAATTCTTCATTAGGGCTTATCGTCAGATCAAGCTTCGCAAAGTCAGGACTTCCGGGAATTGTATCCCCTGCGACAAACGATGGAAGAGATCTCACAATGATGTCTTTTGAAAGTCGGGCAAGATTCCGGAATGTAAACGCCCCTTCAAATTTACCGTTTATCAAATCGCTGTCGATAGAATAACGCTTGATCGTATCATCCCTCTGCGAAACCAAAGAAAGAGACGGAAGATGAAGACTCCTCACCCCCGGTTTTTCAAAACTTACAGAGTTCAGGTTTATCGCTCCCGTTAGATTGTCAATATTATTGCCTGACAGGTCTGCCACTAAATTTGCAGCAAAATCATATCCTTTGTATTTTGAAAGGATGTTATACCGTGAAGGGATAAAATGGTGAACGTCCGTATCTATATTCCACTGAGAATTCTCTTTATCGAGGACAATGTCAACATGCGATTCAAGACTGATCGACTCATCATCCACCACCAGCAGACCATTTACAGAATTACCTCCCTTTTCTCCACTTACCGAAATATTGTCAATTGTCTCACCGTTATATTCGAAATTAGAAACCACGGCATCTACGGAAGCATCCATTTCCTTCCCGTATACACTTAAATCAACAGACGAAGTTACTGACAATGTCCCGAACTTATCATTGGCGATAAGCTTCCCGAGATCAAACACCTGCGAATTGACCTCGCCCGATAGTTCGTAATATTTTGCAGACATCCAAGCCAGATCACAATCCGCCTGCACATCACCGACACTCGATAATATTTTGGCGTTGATATCCGATTTACGTTCAGGCATCGACAAGAAAGCATTTGCCTTCAATCTGAGATTACCGAGTCTACCTATCATATCCGTTACATTCTTCTTGAGCCCCGGCAATAGAGGAAGAATCGCATTTACATTCTCGGCAGACGACACAAACTCAAGATTGTCAATCTCTCCCTTTAAGTTCTTTATTTCCGGAGCGCCCAGCAATCTGCCACTCAGATTTAAATTGAAATCATTAAAACCGCTTCTCAACACAAATTGCTCAAGATTGACATCACCGATATTTCCTGAAATATCCGCATCAAACTTGTATTCACCATAAAAAGAGCCTAAAGGCTCATAAAAACATTTGAAATCCGAAGGCGACAATCTCGGAGCCGAGACCTGCACAAGATGACTGCCGGACTCAAGAGCTTTCAATATCTCCTTAAAAGACTTGAATTGCAGGTGGATATCAGAAATCTTTATGTCGCTCCCAGGCAACCTGAGGGAAATATCCTTCACATCAAGCGACCGAGGGGTGATGTGCGCGATCATACCCAACTTCTCCACAGACAAACCGCACCTCTCCCTGAAAGAAAGCCTCCGCAGATCAATTATAAAGTCCTCATTCCGCAGTCGCGGCAATTTTACATCAGCCTTGAAATCATTTAGTTCTATATGATTTATATCGAAAGCCACCGGATTATCCTTGCGCGGAGCGTTAAGAATGTCATAAGAAAGTCTTGACTTCCTTATCACCACATTATGTAGCTTCAAATCAAACTTTTTCGGAGGCTTGTTTTTATCTTTAGGAGCAAGGGCCTGAATAATAAAATCTATATTCAAAGGAGATTTAGGAGATTCCTTCCAGACTCGGCCGTCAAGTCCTACGACTTCCGCATAAGTAATCTCGATTTTCTTATCATATATAAGACGCCAGAGATGTATCCCCGCGCCAAGAGTCCCGACAGAAATGCACCTATCTCCTTTTGGTGTAAAAATTTCAACCTCAGAGAGCCTCACCTCATTGAAAGGAAAAATCTTCAGTGAACCGATCTCCACTTTCGAACCTAAGAATGCAGAAGTTTCCTTCTCCACCCTACCCTTGACAGCCCGTTGGACAGAAGGCACGGAAAGCACGATATATAGCCCCACATAGACAGTCACCGCTATAACGATAACGGTGAAGAGGAAACTGCGTAGAACCTTATAAGTAGTTCTGAGTGCCGACATAACACTACAAAATTACTATTTTTTCACCATTTAAGCAAATCGACTGATTGTCAAAGGATTTGTAATGATGCCTGTTTATACCTATGCAACCTTAAAACACGGCTGTCATCTCTTTGTATAATTGTCAGATAGTGTTAATAAAACTTTTTGACAAATTTTCGGTAGGTTACACCGTTTGTGGTGAGGATAGCGGCAATATAAAGGTAACGCATCGATGATTTGTTAATCCAAATAAATTTAGTATCTTTGCGCATGGAACGACGTGTCGCTGACCATATTGCCGTAATTAATGGTGTCGAGGGTATTCCCGTCACCACGTCGGTTTACGGCATGGGAGATCGGCGCATGGAGGTTAATCATCCGGTCACCAAAACACGCCGTACTCCCATCGTGCCCAATCAGGCGACAACCTACGTCACCCTGTCCTACGGCTACGACTACATCACCAAACTGGGCTATGACAAGTTCGAGCAGCGCAGCTATATGAAGTATTGCAACGGTGCGGAGACATTCTACACCTACGACAACCGTCGCCGCCTGAGCAATCTCGCGGTCAACAGCGGAGGCGCATCCATTATGGACAACGCCTATACGTTTGACGCTGTCAGCAATGTCCTCTCGGTAGCTAACAACGCATCGCTCCCCGCCAACGGCAATGCCGGCGGTCAGATGTCGCACACCTACACCTATGACGGTCTATATCGTCTCGCTACTGCGACGGGTACATACACCGGAGCCGACAGCAAGTCCGCATCCTACACCCTCGCTATGGGCTATGACAATATGCACCGCATCAAGTCAAAGAGTCAGCATCTCACCCAGGACAACGTGCAGTTCAACGGCACACTCAATGTCGGTTATGACCTCACTTATACATACGGTTCGGAAGATGGCAAGAAATTCCAGCTCGAAAGTGTAAAGGATGTTAATTATCGCACTGAGGAGACTCCCGAAGGTCAACAAATCGAGAACGGTCATGGTTACACCTATGACAAGAACGGAAATCTTGTCTATGTAAACACCAACCGGGTTATGACTGACGGACATAGGGACAACAGCGTCGGAGAGCGCAAGCTCATCTGGGATGAGGAGAATCGTCTGCTTGCAGTTGACGACAACGGCTTCGTGTCCAACTATTGGTACGATGCCGACGGAGAGCGCACTGTCAAGACTTCGGGCGAAAGCGATCAGGTCTATGTCAACGGAGTATTCTCCGGTGGCTCGACCAACACCGCTAAATTCTCGCTCTATGTCAGCCCCTACCTTGTGGCCAATCAGGGCGGTCGTTACACCAAGCATATCTACGCAGGTTCGCAGAGAATAGTGTCTAAGGTCGGCGATTTCGCCTCCTACGGCTCTGACCCGCGCCGCATAGAATATGCCGGTGCCAACACCGACGGTCTTTCGGTTGATTACAAGTCTAAGTATGCAGCGCAGCAGCAGGTAATCAAGGACAACTACAAGTTCTTCGATGTTCCCTACAACGGCACTGACAACGACAACTACGCCGATGGTGAGGGATTCTGTTGTGATGACGGGACACAAGGTGCGCTGTTAGAAGCTAATAAATCTCGTTCTCGCGCGGTTTCGCGGTCGTTCAAAGACCCCGACAACTATGAAAACTTGCAATTCTTCTATCACCCCGACCACCTCGGAAGTTCCAGCTTTATCACCAATCTTGACGGTGAAGTGGTGCAGCATATCGAATATATTCCTTATGGTGAGATTTTCATAGAGGAGCGCAACAACGTTTGGAACACGCCGTATCTCTTCAATGCGAAAGAATTCGACGAAGAGACAGGCCTATATTATTACGGTGCCCGTTACTATGATCCGCGCATCAGTATCTGGATTTCAACTGACCAACTTCAAGAGACCACACCAAACTGTACATCTTATCTTTATTGTATGGGTAATCCCATTATATTCATAGATATAGATGGTAGAGACGGTAAAACTCGCGTTTATGGTGCAATACGATTGATTGGAGGCATATTCCAGACTGGTGGCGGGGTTGCGTTACTTGGAGTTCCAGAACCAACTATGCTAACGAAAGTTGGAGGATGGATTGCCGTTGCTCATGGAGCGGATGACATTCAAGCAGGTTTTAGAGAACTAATAACAGGAGAACCCACAAATAATGTTACACAGCAAGCAGTAAAAGCATGAGCCCAATATGTTGGAGCCGATGAGTCAACTGCCCAAAGTATAGCAAATTATACAGATTTAAGTTTGGGATTTGTTGGTTGTTCTACAAACTTTTATGGTGCAGATTTTAAATTTACGCAGAGTTCTGTATCTGCAACCAAACAAGTTTCTCTTGTCAGCAAGCAAGTGACCTTAACCAGTAGGAGCGTCATTTCGAGTGATGAAACCCTTAAAGGTGTATCTGGAATATATATTCATCATTTTAAGAGTGGTAGAGTATATGTTGGCCAAGCAAGTAATTTATCAGACCGACCTTGGAAATCTTTGCAGGAATTAACAACATTCGGAAGTCGAGGCACAAATAAAGCAACTGCTTTGAAACACAATGATGTTTATTCACACACTGAATTAATCAAATTGGAAGGGTCTGGCTTTAATAGCTTGAATGAACTTGAAGGTTATATGATACGCCAATATGGAGGCACTATGAAAACTCCAAATAGCAGAACTTATAACATTAAGAATGCTCCGTCCACTAAATAAGATGTAGAATAATACTGACTGATGGTAAACTACTAATCATTCCGATGGTTATTAGTTTACTATCAGTTCAGTAATCCCAATGGTAAGAATATGAATAATACAGTTATACGAAAAGATGGTTTTCTATACTTTGAGAATATGGACAGTTCCATGCTCCCAAAGTATACTCTTATTATTCAAGCTCCAATGCTACAGGAGTACGAGAAATACATAGAGCATCACAACATATCAAGTATCATGATAAATTCCAACTATACTAATGGAGTGATTGGTGATTTTTCTTTTCTTGGCGACTCCTCTACCAAAATAGAGAGTTTAACTATTCTCCAACCAAATATGAATATTGGAGGAATTGATAATCTGGTTAATTTGAAGGTATTATCAATTGAAGGACCTCTAAAGAAAAATCTTGACATTTCAATATTTAAATCATTGAAGTATTTGAATTGTGTGTATGGCCCCCGGCTTCGTAATCTTGGATCTGCGTTCTCGTTGAAATTCTTGTCGGTGAGCGGTTTTAAGATGGATGATTTGACCATTCTGGAGGGTCTAAAGTTATTAGAGACTATCACACTCTACAATACCTATATTGAATCATTAGATGGGGTCGCCAATCTAATAAGTCTAAAAAAGGTTTCAATTGATAGAGCCCCAAGACTAAAAAGCTTAAATGGGTTTGCGGAGTCAAATTCCAATATGGAGGATGTCGAGATTTTCAATGCGAAGAATCTGAGAGATGTATCTGCATTGAAGTATTTATATAACTTGAAAAATCTTTACTTGCAACGAATTTCAAATATAGAAACACTATCTTTCCTCTCTAATATCAATAGTTTGGATAGAATAGTGATTTCTTCAAATGTTGAAGATAAGGATTTCTCTTTAGTAGAGAGAATCCCACATAGGTTTATTTTGGGTTATCAGCATAATAATTTATAAGAAACCTAATGTAATGGTTAATTATCGTACAGAGGAGACTCCCGAAGGTCAACAAATCGAGAACGGTCATGGTTACACCTATGACAAGAACGGAAATCTTGTCTATGTAAACACCAACCGGGTTATGACTGACGGACATAGGGACAACAGCGTCGGAGAGCGCAAGCTCATCTGGGATGAGGAGAATCGTCTGCTTGCAGTTGACGACAACGGTTTCGTGTCCAACTACTGGTACGATGCCGACGGAGAGCGCACAGTCAAGACTTCGGGCGAAAGCGATCAGGTATATGTCAACGGAGTATTCTCCGGCGGCTCTACCAACACCGCTAAATTCTCGCTCTATGTCAGTCCGTACCTCGTGGCCAATCAGGGCGGTCGTTACACCAAGCATATCTACGCCGGTTCGCAGAGAATTGTGTCCAAGGTGGGCGATTTCGCCTCCTACGGCTCAGACCCGCGTCGCATAGAGTATGCAGGTGCAAACACCGACGGTCTTTCGGTTGATTACAAGTCGAAGTATGCAGCGCAGCAACAGGTCATCAAGGACAACTACAAGTTCTTCGATGTTCCCTACAACGGCACTGACAATGACAACTACGCCGATGGTGAAGGTTTCTGCTGCAACGACGGCTCTATGGAGGCGGCGGTTGCACAGGCTCGGAAGGCCCAGACCCGCGCGGTTTCGCGGTCGTTCAAAGACCCCGACAACTACGAGAACTTGCAGTTCTTCTATCACCCCGACCACCTCGGCAGCTCCAGCTTCATCACCAACCTTGACGGTGAAGTGGTGCAGCATATTGAGTATGTCCCCTTCGGCGAGGTCTTCATCGAAGAACGCAACAACGTATGGAACACACCTTATCTCTTCAACGCAAAGGAATTCGATGAGGAGACTGGTATGTACTACTACGGTGCCCGTTACTATGAACCACGTCTCAGCCTTTGGATGTCAACAGATCCAAAACAAGAGAAATATTATTCATTTACTACATATTGCTTTGTTCTAAATAATTCCATTTCATTCATAGATCCTGATGGAAGAGATGTATATGTTACAGGAACAGAGAGTAATGAAGCTCTTTCTCAATTGCAAAGTAAAGTAGGGAAGTCGATAACTCTATCTTTGAAAGATGATGGAGGTTTGAAATATGAAGTTTCTAATCCCGATAAGAAACTTAAAGGTGATGCTAAAAGAATTGCTAATATTATTGATGATGCAAACGTTACAGTAAACTTAAATACTACAGATGGGCATACCACCTCTTCGAAAAGTCTATTAGTAGGAGGATCGTTTATGGGCAATGAAGTATCATTCAATGAAGATGGTACTGCAAAAGCTGTGGCACACCAAGATGTAAACCCGTATGTTCTTAAGAAGATGAGTGATGCTCATGGAAAATCTGGTGCAGATATGTTCCATGAATTAACGGAGGCATACGAAGGTGCCATTATCTCTATTAAAAATAGAGAATCGTCACCAAACAGTAGCTCTGCAAATTCAGTTTATCGTAAAGCTCATAATAAAGCGAGTCCACAATCAGGACCAGTTTATCAAAGATTTTACGATAAGAACGGAAATGAACTTTCAAGTCTAAATGGTTCGGTGCCACCGAATACGCAATCATCAGATTGGTATGTAATAGACCGAAGAGGGAATCTTGTAGTTATTCAAACATTCCCATGACCTATTTATAAAATTAACTAAATTTCATCTATTCCTCTTGTTCATTCTTTATGAATAAGATTGAATAGGAGGAATAGATGAATTATAAACAATCAGTATGATAAGGTATATTGTTTTTGTATTACTGTCGTTTATATTTTGTTTGAGTTCTTGTTCAAGACATATGGTTATCTCCGAAGCAAGAGATATAAATAAAGACTTATATGAAGTTACAAAAATTAAAAAAGTGAATGACTGGTATTTCATAAATTTAAATAAGAATGACTCTGTATTCAAGGTTGTATCTAAAGAACATCTTGATAAGAACTCCTTGGCAGGATATCACAAGATCAAGAAGAATGGTAAATATAATCTGATTTTACAATCATATATGGATACCTCCCCTATAATAAACGGGTATAAAATTATTCCACAGGGATATACAGGAGCCTATCAATTAGATAGTCTAACCACTGTATCTTTGGAGCCACAAAATAATATATACGATATATATTATTCCCCTGATTTAAATGGATTATATTAGACATTAGAAATTCTTAAGTTGTTATATTCACGCACGTACGCGCGATG
>CAJTZS010000005.1 GCA_910584055.1 uncultured Muribaculaceae bacterium
CTTGTCACGCCGATGGTACTGCGAAAGCGGGAGAGTAGGTAATCGCCACCTTACGAAGCCTCAGGGAGACCTGGGGCTTTTTTTGTTTTTAATTATCATAAATATTTATTAACTTTGCATATGATTGCACGAGAGATGCGCATCTCTCGTCTCTTGCTGGCTTGCCAGCAAGAGAATTAAATATCCTATAGAGTTTATGAATTTTCAAAATATATTATAAATCAATAATTTAAATGCTTATGAAAAAGTTTTTACTCTCTTTAGCCACCATTATTTTAGGTGGCAGTATGATTGCATCTGCAGAGGAGGTTGTGCTCAATGTGAAGGATGCGGTAAATATTAAAGGTACAGACGTTCCTGAAAAACCTGCTGAGGGTTCAAATAATGGACAGGCTCGCCATATCCAGCCCTTGGAGTCTCTTGAAATCGGAGAATGGTCTTTCACTTTCGTTCAGGGCGCTAATAAGACTACTGCACCGGCATACTATTATCCTATGTCAACGAATGAAAAAGGCAAGAATTCTGTAAGAATTTATAAGGACAATAAGGTTACCATTACCGCTCCGAATGGTGTAAAGTTCAACAAAATTGTAGCTCTACCTGATAATAGCACTACTGCTGTTACGATTTATTCAGGAGAAGCTGTTCCGTCATATGAACTGACAGCTACGGGAACAGTAAGAATAAATGAGCTTAAGATTACCACTGGCGAAGGTGCTGCCCCGGTTGATCCGACTCCCTCTGGAGACATATCTGTTGTCAAGTCAACTGAATTGGTTGAAGGCGAAGTAGCTTTCGTTTTTGAGCAGGGTTATGTTTCCACATTCGCTGAAGATAAGACATATGGTTATTGGATGGCTACTGCCGCAACACTTGCAGATGAAATGAAGGTCACAAAGGATGCTGTCTTCAAAATAGCCAAGACAGATGCTGGCTATACTATCACCGATGCGTATGGAAGAATAATGGGTTGGGATGGTTCTCACTGGTCTTTCAATGCTTATACTGCAGCTACCGAGGGGAACAGCCTGTGGAATATTGCCATGGTGGACGGTAAGGTGAAGATTGTGAATACTGCTAAATCCAGTGCTGGTAATGAAGTCTATCTCTGTGGAAAGGTATATAATAGCGATTACGAGATGTGCCCGACAGACAGGGCTGATCAGACGCTCCCTTATCTTTATGTAGTAAAAGCCGGTAGCGGCGTTAGCGAGATTGAGTCTGTTGTCGAGGGAGAGGCTGTCTACTACAACCTCCAGGGTGTGAAGGTTGCCGAGCCTGAGAACGGTCTCTATATCCGTGTTCAGGGTAACAAGGCGATAAAGGTTCTTGTGCGTAAGTAACTCGCTATACCCAGATTCAAATCTGATTATACCATCAAATGTAGGGCTTCACCCCGGTGCAGCCGCCAATAACCGCAGCAGAGGCGATAAGCGGCTGCACCGGGGTGCAGCCCTACATTTGGATACAGCAAACCGAAAGGGTGACAGGATACCCGGTTATAACGGATGGCACGATTGCTGCCATCCGTATTTTTTTTGTTGCATATTTTACGGGGATTTGCTATCTTTGCAATTTAAGAAACACGAATAACACTTAAGCTTATGTGCTGTGCCTTGTCTAATACGGAGAGCAAACGCCCCCATATATTGATAATATATACCGGGGGCACAATCGGGATGATAGAGAATGCTGATAGCGGTGCGCTTGAACCTTTCGATTTCGATCATTTGATTGATAATGTCCCCAAGATAAAGCGTCTGGATTATGATATCGATAATTTTCAGTTTGACGTTCCGTTGGATTCATCAGCTATGCATCCAAATCATTGGATAGAAATTGTCAAGATTATCGAGGATAATTATGATCGTTACGATGGATTTGTTGTCCTACATGGCACGGATACAATGGCTTACACGGCTTCGGCCTTGAGTTTTATGCTTCAGAACCTCCGCAAACCGGTGGTTATCACGGGAAGCCAGTTGCCGATCGGCGAGGTGCGCACGGATGGTGAGGAAAATCTGATAACGGCGTTGCAGGTGGCGGCGGCAAAGGATTCCGACGGCACTCCAATGGTGCAGGAGGTGGCAATACTTTTTGAAAACTATCTATGGAGAGGCAACAGGTCGACCAAGCATAGCTCAGATAATTTTAACGCATTTAAAAGTTCAAACTATCCGCGCCTTGCGAAAATAGGATTGGGCATAAGTTACCGGAAGGATGCATTGTGGCGCACGGAAGGGGACGCCCCTTTCAATGTGCGATATGGTCTTGACACTAATGTGATGTATATGGATCTTTTCCCCGGCATTTCCGAGACTGTGGTGCGTCATCAACTTGCTATTCCCGGATTGAAGGGAGTTGTCATGAAGACGTTCGGGGCGGGTAACGGCCCGACGGCGGAATGGTTTCTCGACGCGATTCGCGAGGCGGTGGACCGGGGACTTGTGATAGTAAACGTGTCGCAGTGCGACAACGGCATGGTCAATCCGACACGTTATAAGACAGGAACGGTGCTGAACCGGGCAGGCGTTATACCGGGACATGACCTCACGTCGGAGGCTGCGATAACAAAGCTTATGTTCTTATTCGGGCAGGGACTTACCTCTGAAGAGGTGAAGAAGGAGATGGAAAGTCCTCTTGCTGGAGAGATGGATTGAGGCTTTAGGTGTTAGGCTTTAGGCTTTAGATTATGGATGATAATGTGACGACATATACTACATATAAAGGGGTGAGGATAGATGACACCGCCGAATGGCGGCTTGTCATCTATATCTCTGAGACGGGTATGTCCGCTTATCTGAAGAACGTTGAGAATCCGCTGGAGCCGTTGGCTACTCTTTTCGAGGAGCGATGGCAAAGAGACGAGACATCGCTTCTTCATAACATTGAGACATGCGTGTATGACCATCCTCAGCTCCTTGATGATTTTTCTACGGAGATTGTGATGTGTTCTCCGCGGGCTATGTGGGTGCCCGAAGAGATGGCTACCGACTATGAAGAGCAGGCAAATCTTTATAATAAGGTTTACAAGGCAGAAGAGGGAGATATTTTTTGCGACACGTTAAGCGGGATGTGTTGCCTCTATACATTGACTCCCGGCTTGCCGGCGTTTCTGCGGCGCACGCTTTCGGGCGCACGGGTATCGTGTCATCTGTCGGTGCTTGTCCGCAGGTTCATTAGCCGTGGCAGCGAGATGCCTCGCGTCTATGCCGACATCCGTGAAGGTGAAGTTGATTTCGTGGTCCTTGACGACCGCAGGTTGCTTATGTCTTCCACGCAGAGATGGCATGATAAAATGGATATAGCTTATCATATCTTCAATATTATGGATGTCTATTGCCTTGACCCGAAAAACACCCAGGTGTCGCTTTCGGGAGAACGGGAGGTGAAACAGGCATTGGTCAAGACATTGCGTGAACAGATTGCTTATGTGATGTTGACGATGATGCCCTCCGCCGTCTCGAAAACGGAGATGCCCATAGCTGCGGCAATAGCGCTCAGCCATTAAACATTCCACATTAAACATTCCACATTATAAAAGTGCGTATCATCAGAGGAAAATACGGCAGAAGACGGTTCGATGTGCCGAAGAATATTACGGCGCGTCCGACAACAGACTTCGCGCGTGAGAATCTTTTCAATGTGCTGGAGAATATGATTGATCTTGAGGGGAAGACCGCCCTGGATCTTTTTGCCGGCACGGGCGCGATAAGCTGGGAATTCGTGTCGCGTGGCTGTACGCAGGTCACAGCCGTGGAGCAGGCCTCCACGCAGGCGACTTTTATACGTTCTGTGAAAGAGAAACTTGGTGACACATCGCTTAAACTTATCAGGGGCGATGTGTTTCGCTTCATTGAAAGGGCTAAAGAGAAATACGATATAATTTTTGCCGATCCACCATACGACCATCCCCGTTTCGCAGAGATTCCGGGGCTTATCCTCAATTCCGGGATGTTAAAGGAGGGGACAGTTGTCATTGTGGAGCATAACAGGAATCATGATTTTTCATCGCTTCCCGGTTTCAGCCGTCACCTTGTGTACGGAAGCGTGAATTTTTCAATATTTATACATGAATAGGTTTATGGAAAATATAAAACTTGATAGAATCGAGGATGCGATAGAAGATTTCAGACAGGGAAAGTTTGTAATGGTCGTTGACGATGAGGACCGCGAGAATGAGGGTGACCTTATAATCGCGGCAGAGAAGATCACTCCGGAGGATGTCAACTTTATGCTTAAGAATGCGCGGGGAGTCCTTTGTGCGCCGATGACCCTTGCGCGTTGCAAAGAATTGTCGCTCGCCCCTCAGGTTGAAGACAACACGTCGATGCTCGGCACTCCATTCACTGTCACTGTAGATAAGCTCGAAGGCTGCAGCACGGGTGTCTCGATAGAGGATCGTTGCGCAACCATCCGCGCCCTTGCCGATCCGGCTTCTATGCCCGAGACTTTCGGTCGTCCGGGTCATATCAACCCCCTCTATGCACAGGACCGTGGGGTGCTTCAACGCACGGGACATACCGAGGCCGGTGTTGACCTTGCCCGCCTTGCCGGTCTTGAGCCGGTGGCTGCCCTGATGGAGATAATGAGCGATGACGGTTCGATGGCGCGTCTTCCGGAGCTACGCAAGAGGGCTGACGAGTGGGGCATAAAGCTTATCAGTATCCGCGACCTTGTGGCTTACCGTTTGCAGAACGACTCTCTTGTGGAGCAAGGGGAAGAGGTGAAGATGCCTACCGCTTACGGGGATTTCCGTCTCATACCTTTCCGTCAGAAAGACAACGGACTGGAGCATGTGGCCCTGATCAAAGGGGATGTTAGTGATGGCGAGCCTGTGCTTGTCAGGGTGCATTCTTCGTGCATGACGGGTGATATCTTTGCCTCCAAACGCTGTGAATGCGGCGAACAGCTTCATCTTGCAATGCAGATGATCGAGAAAGAGGGAAGAGGGGCTGTGATATATCTCAATCAAGAAGGCCGAGGTATCGGGCTGATGGACAAGATCCGTGCCTACAAGCTTCAGGAGAACGGTCTTGACACGGTGGATGCGAACCTGCACCTCGGTCATAAGGCCGATGAGAGGGATTATGGTGTGGGCGCCAATATCCTCCATGCCCTCGGAATAAGGAAAATGCGTCTGATGACCAACAATCCCATGAAGAGGGTTGGACTCGAGGGCTATGGCCTTGAGATTACAGAGAACGTTCCTCTGGAAGTTGCCCCCAATGAGTATAATTCAAAATACATGCATACCAAAAAGGAGAGGATGGGGCATGTGTTGAGGAGGCTTTAATTAGGCTTTAGGCATTAGACATTAGGTTTTAGGCTTTAGGCATTAGATTATTAAATATGAAGAAAAGATATATAGCCTTGATGTTGGCTGCGATGATGGCGGGGAATGCCGTCGGAACGAAGAAAGTGCTGGATCATACATCTTTCGATAACTGGAAAGGCGTTCGCAACACCGGTGTCAGCAATAATGGAGAATGGGCCGCTTATTCGGTCGATCCTCAGGAGGGAGACGGGACGCTCTTCTTTTACAACACAAGAACCGGTAAGAAATTGGAGATACCTCGCGGCTATCAGGCTTCTTTTACGGCGGACTGCAAATGGGGACTCGCCCTTGTGAAAGCGGAGTATGCCAAGACACGCAAGGCTAAAATAGACAAGAAGAAAGACCTCGACCTGCCTCAGGATTCTTTAGCGATAGTGAATCTTTCCACAATGGATGTGAGGAAGATCGGGAATGTGCTTTCGTATAAAATAGGGAAGAAAGGTGGCGATTGGGTGGCCTATTCCACTTGTGACACAACATATCTCCCGCCAAAGCTGATGAAGGATAAAGAAGTGGCGAAACCATTGGTGATCCGGCATCTTCCGACAGGTGTGCAGAAAGTCACCAAATGGGTTGACACCTATACTTTCGACAGATCCGGGCAGCGGCTTGCACTGAGCACCAAGAAGAATAAGAAGGACTCGCTCTCCTCAAATGGCATAGGTCTGGTATCACTGCCAGATACGTCGTATGTGATACTTGACAGGGAAAAGAAATTTTACGGCTCTCCCGTATTTGATTACGATGGAAAGCAGCTCGCATATATTGCAGGCAACGACAGCGTGAAGAGCGGCACAAAACGCGCCGCTCTGTATTGGGCGCGGCTTGATGACACGATGAAAACGCCTGTTGAAATCAAGAGCATGTTCATCACGGCCAAAGGGGATACTCTCGTTCCGAACCAATACACAAAACCTGTGTTCTCTCATAACGGACGACGACTGATTTCCGGTGTGGCGCCGATAATCGCTCCCGATGACACGACTATCGTTGATTTCGAGAATCCTGCACTCGACATATGGCGCTGGGATGCTCCAATGACTCCGCCACAGGAACTTAAGAATGTTAAGACTGCAAGGGAAAAGACTTATCCGGTTGTCATAGAGCTTTCCGATATGAGCCAACGACTTGTTGACTCGGCTCCTTTGTCGCGTGTTTCCGCTCCCGATAGATGGGATGGCGACTGGGCATTGGTGAAAGATCCCACATCAAATGCCGTTGAAGGGCAATGGAACTATTTTGCACCGGTAGATATTGCCGTTGTAAATGTAAAAACCGGTGAGCGCAGGCAGCTCGGCAAAGTGCCGGCCGGAGAGGCGTCGCTTTCTCCATGTGATAAATATGTGGTGTGGTTTGACAATAAAAATTATTATTCATATAACGTCGCTACAGGTGACACCGTTAACATGACGGCCGATATGCCTGTTCTGATCTGGAATGACGAGGATGACCATCCTATGCCGGCGGAGCCATGGGGTGCAGCCTGCTGGAGCGAAAATGACGAGGCGTTCCTTATCTACGATAAATTCGATATCTGGACTGTAGATCCGAAAGGGGAGAAAAAGCCGGAATGTATTACAACCGGAGAAGGACGTAGCCGTAACATACGTTTCCGTTACATGCAGACCGATCCGGAGGAGAGGTTCGTTAAACGCGGAAGCCAGATGCTTCTGGACGTGTTCGACTTTACTGATAAATACAATGGTCTGGCTACGATGACATACGGCAAATCGCAGAAGCCGGCTGTCTCTGTGCTCGACGGTCATGCCTATACTCAGGTGCGCAAGGCCCTTGACAAGAATGTATATACATGGCAACGAGCCAATTTTTCGGAATCACCCGATATATGGTTATGCACGAATAATAATTTTGCGGCGGCACGCCGTCTTACCGATGCAAATCCCCAGATGAAAGATTACAATTGGGGCACGGCGCAACTTGTGAAATGGAGAGCTTACGACGGTAAAGAGTCGGAAGGCGTGCTTTACGTTCCGGAAGATCTTGACCCTACCAAAAAGTATCCGATGCTCTGCGTGTTTTACGAGACAGGAAGTGAGAACCTATATCGTCATTATACCATGGAACCCTCCTGGAGCTGGGTGAATTATCCCTTCTACGTGAGCCGTGGATATGTAATATTCGTTCCCGATATCCATTATACCCCCGGCATTCCCGGTGAGAGCTGTTATAATTACGTATGCTCAGGGGCGGAAGAGATGTGTCGCCGATATCCTTGGATAGATAAGGACCGCATCGGTATCGACGGGCAAAGCTGGGGCGGTTATCAGACTGCCTACCTTGTGACGCGCACCGACATGTTCGCCTGCGCCGGGTCCGGCGCCCCGGTGGCCAACATGACCTCCGCGTTCGGAGGTATCCGCTGGGAATCGGGCGATTCACGTCAGGCGCAGTATGAACAGGGCCAGAGCCGTATCGGCAGAAATCTTTGGGAAGCACCTGAACTTTACATCCAGAATTCACCTCTCTTCCATGCGAACAGGGTGAACACACCGTTATTGATCATGCATAATGACCAGGACGGGGCTGTGCCATGGTATCAGGGAATAGAGATGTTCATGGCTCTCCGGCGCTTGCAGAAACCGGTCTGGATGCTCCAGTATAATGGCGAGGCGCATAATATACGCGCCCGAAAGAACCGGAAAGATATTACGGTGAGGCTGCAGCAGTTTTTCGATCATTACCTAAAGGGAGACCCGATGCCCAAGTGGATGAAAGAGGGGATTCCGGCGGTGAGGAAAGGACAGGAACTTTCATACTAATGTTTAATGTTAAATGTTTAATGTTGAATGTTGAATGTGTAGTGTTAAATGTGAAATGGTTAATGAAATATATGAATAAATATTTATTGGCGTTGGTGGGGATCGCTATGATCGGGACTGCAGCATGTGCGCAGCGGTTTCATTGTGAGGCCGACACTGCCAGGGCTATGGAGATAATACGGGAATTCTATAATCCCGGGGGTGATCCGGCCAAGATCTGTGGCCCGATTGCCGCAAAACTTACAGGTGTGGCCTATGTGCCAATCAGTAAGGAGGATTCTGTGGGGCATGCAGAGATCCGTCTCGATGGATTCGATGAATTTGCATTCGTCAACATGGTCGCGGCTCTTGCAAAAACCGCAACGTCTCCCGGTTATGCGCGTCCGAAGGATCTGGAGATCATGCTTGAGAAACTTACCTTCCGTCACGGGGAGGCCGATGGTTTCCCGACGCGGATGATGTATGGCGGGGACTGGATTGTGGATAACCGTGCGCGAGGCAATGTGAAGGAGCTTACCGAGAATTATTCGGAACATTTCAAAACAAAATCGCTTGACTGGGTTGGAAGGCATCGTGATGAATTTGCCGCGCTTAAAGATTCCGCCACGTATGAAAGGTTGAGAATGGTTGAATTCGGCTACCGCACGTTCAAAATCCCACATATGAAGCGCGAAAGCAGCGATTGGAAGCAGGTAAATCCTGAGATCCAGGATGGAGACTTGATTATGCTTCTATCACCGCAACCTGACATGGATGTATGGGAAATGGGGTATGTGGTCAGGCGCGACGATGGACTCCATTTTATCCATGCTTCCGAACGTGACGGCAAGGTCGTGGAGGAATCCGAGCCGCTCGGACGGTATATAAAGCGCCATGCCAAGGAGACATATGGATGGAGATGGCTTAGAATATTATGAAGTTGCTGCATACACTACTTCGATGATAAAGTTTGTAAATGCAAAGATAAATATAGGTTTGCAGATTGTGAGACGGCGGGAAGACGGTTATCATGATCTGCAAACCGTGTTTTATCCGGTCGGGTTACACGCCGGAACACCCTGCAATCCGGAACCGTTTTGTGATATTATCGAAATAGTTCCGGTTGATAAGGAGGGAGTTGAATTTGAATTCACGGGTAGACAGGTAGACTGTCCGCAGGAGAAGAATCTTGTCTGTCGGGCCGCGCGCCTGTTTTGGGAGAGCAAAGGGAAAATTCTTCAACGCAGTGTGTGTGCAAACGGCATACGCGTATGTCTCGACAAGCATCTCCCTGACGGGGCCGGAATGGGAGGGGGCAGCGCGGATGCATCATTTACCATTACTTCCTTAAATTCGCTGCTCAAAGAAGAAGACAGGATGACGGATGATGAGATGGCGGCGATGGCGCTCAGCCTCGGAGCGGACTGTCCTTTCTTCGTTTATAACCGTCCGATGTATGGGGAGGGAGTTGGAGAGGTACTCTCAGATATTGCCCTTGACCTTTCGGGATATTGGTTTCTTATCGTTAAACCGCGAGTGTATGTATCAACCAAGGATGCATTCGCAGGGATCATCCCGAAGAAAGGAGATGTTGATTTGCGTCGTATTGCCGAAATTCCTATTGTCGAATGGCAGGGGATGGTAAAGAATGATTTTGAGGATTCAATTTTTCCCAAATATCCGGAATTGGCAGAAATCAAGCGGCGATTGCTGGAACGGGGGGCGGTCTATGCCTCGATGAGCGGGAGCGGCAGTTCGATATATGGTATTTTCTCCACTCTTTCCCGGGCTGAGAGTGCGAGGTCACAATTTGTTAAGGAAACAACTATCGAGGGGATATATTTGTTAGAGGGATAGATGGGGCGGAATGGGAATTTTTACGATTTAACAAATTTTGGCTTATTATTTGAGTGTATATGGGAAAGAATAATAGAAAATATCGTAGGGGATATCACGATAGACATGATAGAAAGGATAAAAATATGAATGATAATACGATTAACTCCGGGGATAAGAATCTTAATCCCGAAGAAATGCCGGAGGATGCAGTTATTCTTGACGATGTAAATCCTACTGCGGCTGAAAATGAGGAGGCTGCTGCGGAGGTTGCCGAAGGTGTCGATTCTCTTGCAGATGAGAATGAGAAACTGAAAGCCGAGGTTGAGAAAGAAAAAAGGGAGTATCTTTTTCTGATGGCAGAATTCGATAATTTCCGGAAGCGCACACTTAAGGAAAAATCAGAGTTGATTAAGAATGCAGCCGAATCTGCATTTAAAGGTCTGCTTCCGATTGTCGATGATTTTGAGCGCGCGATCAAAGCTTCAGAGAACACTGATGACGCATCATCAATCAAGGAAGGTATGGAGCTTATCTATAAGAAGCTTAAGAAGTATATGGAACAAAACGGCGTGAAAGAGATGGATCCGGAAGATCGCGAATTCGACGCAGACAAACATGAAGCTATTTCTGCAGTGCCTGTCCCTGATGAGGCGATGAAAGGTAAGATTCTTGACACTGTGGAGAAAGGCTATACTATCAATGATAAAGTCCTTCGCCACGCCAAGGTGGTCGTAGGGCAGTAATGTAAGGCATCATGGCTGAAAAGAGAGATTATTACGAGGTGCTTGGCGTTGCAAAGAACGCCACGGCAGAAGAAATAAAGAAAGCATACCGCAAAAAGGCGATTCAGTATCATCCGGACCGTAATCCGGGTGATAAAGATGCTGAGGAGAAATTCAAGGAAGCAGCCGAGGCATATGACGTGCTCAGCGATGCCGACAAACGTGCCCGATATGACCAGTTCGGTCACTCCATGGGTCCGCAAGGTTTTGGTGGCGGAAACGGTGGCTACGGCGGTTTTGGCGGCTTCGGAGGCGGCGGCTTCAGCATGGAGGATATATTCGCCCAGTTCGGGGATATCTTCGGCGGTCGTTTCGGCGGTAGCGGATTCGGAGGCGCAACCGGCGGCCGTCCCCGTCAACATGTGAACAAAGGTACTGACTTGCGTATCACCGTGAAAGTTACGCTTAAGGACATAATGAACGGTGTGGACAAAAAGCTCAAGATTCCCAAACTTGTGGCCGATCCAGCCTGCAAAGGTACGGGCGCAAAAGACGGCACAGCGTTCGGTACGTGTCCCCGTTGTCATGGGAGCGGCTACATATCCACCGTGCAGCAAACCATCATGGGTCCGATGGAGAGTCATTCCGTTTGTCCTGAATGTAACGGCGAGGGTAAGATCATAACCGAGAAGTGTCCTCATTGTCACGGTGAAGGCGTTGAGAAAAAAGAGGAGATTGTCAGCTTCCATATACCTGCGGGTGTCGAGAACGACATGGTGCTGACCATTCGTGGTCAGGGTAACGCTCCCCGTCATGGCGGCGTGAACGGAGATCTGCTTATTGTGATTCAGGAAGAGAAAGACCCTGAACTTATACGTGAGGGGAATGACTTGATATACAATCTGATGCTCGATTTCCCGACTGCAGCGCTCGGTGGTACGGCCGAAGTGCCCACTATCGAAGGAAAGGCAAGGCTCAAGATTGCAGCGGGAACGCAGCCCGGTAAAGTGTTGAGACTTCGCGGCAAGGGGTTGCCAAAGATGAACAGCAGCGTGAAGGGAGATTTGCTTGTGAACGTAATGGTATACGTGCCGGAGCAATTGACAGATGTCGAGAAGGCAGCGATAGAGAGTCTGAAAGACACACCCAACATTGTGCCGACAAAATCGACTTCACAGAGGATATTCTCACGATTGCGCCACATCTTCAACAAGGAGAACCGGGGAGAATAGAAGATATTCTGACTTATTTCGCTTCACCGGAGGCAGAAATCTTAAGAAATGCTAAGAAAGAGGGTAGTTTTTGCTTCTCTCTTTTTTTTTACTTAATTTTGTTAGCGTATTATAGTATTCATATGGCTTACACAGTGCCCATAGACGAAAAACAGCTTATCGAAGACCTCCAGAATCCGGCAACGGCTCAGAAGGCTTTCGATACACTTATGCGCACTTACGGGGAGCAGGTTTACTGGCAGATACGTAAGATGGTGACAAGCCATGAGGATGCCAATGATTTATTGCAGAACTGTTTCTTAAAAGCCTGGACGAATCTTCAGAATTTTCGGGGCGATGCAAAACTTTCGACGTGGCTTTATAAAATCGCGGTAAACGAAACTTTAAATTTCCTCAATAAGGAGCGTCAGCGTAATAACATCACAGAAGATGGCGATGATTCATTCCTACTCGCCAATATCGAAAGTGATGAATATTTTGATGGTGACCAGTTGCAGGAGGATTTTCAGAAGGCTATAGCTACCTTGCCGGAGAAACAGAGGCTTGTGTTCAATATGCGTTATTACGATGATATGAAATATGAGCAGATGTCGGAGATCTTAGGTACGTCGGTCGGGGCGTTGAAAGCATCTTACCACCATGCGGTGAAAAAACTCACGGCATTATTGTCATAACGCGAATGCGGCCGGTTTCGCAACCAGCCGCATTCTCTGTTTTCCATAATACTTTTTCGAACTAACCTAACATCATGAAACGATTTTCTTTATACCTATAGAACATCACCGGCTTGAAAAAGTTCAAAAACCGATAAAATTTTTTTCAAGAAAACTAAATTCCCATTTATCGAACTTGAATAAACCAAGTGTCTCTAAGCTATAGCCGGATGGGGGAGACAAGCAGCTCCCCGTCCGGCTATATGCACCGACGCGTCATTTTTACCTCGCAGAGCCGCAGAGTGGCAGAGCCTTCATATCCGGTTTCAGAGGTCGTTTCCACTCCTGCCGAGGAGCAGAGCCTGTCGCTAAAATCGCCGCGGCAGGCTCTGCCACTCAGCCGGGAGTTCACGACCCTAAAAGACAAGTGTCAAACCTTTGCGCCCTCTGCGGCTCTGCGAGGAATAATGTTCAGTGCGATAAACGGGTATTTAGTTTGGGGAGGAGGGGAGGTTTGCGGATGGTTTGTAGATTCCGTAGATAAGGTTGAGGGACGAATTTTTTTGAGGGAACAGGAATTTTTTTTAATTTTGTATTAAACCTTGAGACTCGTCTCTTGTCATAGAAATACACTTGATTATATAATTTATATAATGTGAATATGAACAAGCAGGAAGATAAATTGATAGAGAAATATGGCCGAAAGGGGGGCTGGACAGTTCCCGAAGGTTATTTCGAATCGGTCTACAAGGAGATCGATGCCAAGCTTCCTCCTTATCCGGAAACTCCAAGGCACGTGGAGATGACTGCTTGGCAGAGAATCAAGCCGTATGTTTATCTCGCTGCTATGTTTGCCGGTATCTGGCTTATGATGAAGGTCTTCTACAATGCTTCGGGCAATGTGACGCTAAGTCTTGACAACCCTCCGGAACATATAGCTATGGCATTGTCGGAATCTGATTTAGCAGATTCCTATATTCTTCCGGCTTCTCTCTCCGATATGGAAACGGAGCGAGAGGTGATGGGACAATATGATTCAATAGAGGAGTTTCAACAGGATTTCGGCTACGAGCTGGAATCAGAATATAAGGAAATGAGTTTAAGTGAGGAATAGCATGAAAAAAGTATTAACTTTAATTCTTTTATTGGCTTTTGGTGTTGGCGTGTCTTTTGCCCAGGAGAAAGGTAAGAAAAGTCGCGAAGAGATGCGCAAGGAGTTTAATGAATTTAAAATGAAATTCATCGCTCAGGAAATCGACCTTAAGGAGGATCAGCAGAAACAGTTTTTCGAACTTTATGGTCAGATGAATGAGGAAAGGAGGAAAATCTTCGAACAAACCCGCAGGCTTGAGCGTAAAGTAAAAAAAGACCCCCAGGCAACTGAAGAGGATTACGCCTCCGTAAGCCGGGCCCTGACAGAAGCTAAAGAGAAGGATGCGGCTATAGAGAAAAAATATGATGCCAAGTTTTCAACATTTCTGAGTAGCAAACAATTGTTTCAGATGAAAGCGGCGGAGGAGAAGTTCCGTCAGAAGATGGAGGAGATGAGGCATAAGAGAGGTAAACGAAAATGAGTTGAATATGATGAATTGTTGTTTGAATGGGAAGGTCGTGCGTATGGCGGCCTTTTTATTTTTAATTGTAGCGGCCTTTTTTGCTATCGATGCGGGGGCCGTGGTGAAAAGGAATTCAAAAAACACAACCAAAAAAGAAACAAAGGCTGTGGAGAACACTTTCAAGACACCCGATTTCGCATTTCCGGAGACTGTAGGCAACAATGCGGATTCCGAGCTCCGCAAGGCTCTTGCGGCAGGTGATGACGTGACCGCTTTGAAAGCTGCCATACAGACTGTTATATCACGCAATCTTGTTTCTAAAGAGAATTATAAGGATGGTATAGCCCTCTTCGAGGATCTGTCGGAAAAACTGAAGGCTCCCTACTCTCAGCTTGCCATGCTTCTGGAAGCGCAGATCTACCGGGGCATCTATGATGCAACTCCATGGGTGTTCAATAACCGGTCGATTCCCTTGACTCCAGAGCCGGAGAATGTGATGGAATGGAGCCGTGACATTTTTTCAAATAAAATAACCGGGCTTGTAGGCAACGCTTTCCGAAGTGTCGAGGAGGCGAAAGAAAAGCCGTTGACAACCATCTCTTCCATCATCGTGGACGGCAATGATGCCGAGAGGATGGGAATGACTGTTTATGACTTCATGACCCTCAAGGGATGCTCCCTTTTGGAGGGTTTCACAGGCAACGGCGCATCCGTCATACCGTTCGGACAAGGAGGCGCGGCAGGCAACAAGCTGAATGAACGTTCCGCAGCATCTCTGATGAATGCGATTCTTGACGGTAACATCGCGTGGCATGAGGCGCAACACAATATGCGTCTTGCCTCGGCGATGAGTTATTTTAAAAGTAACAACATGCCTTGGCGAGACCGGAAGGAGTATGTGGCACAGTGTGTGAAACGCTATATCGACACTCCTTATTGTGGCGCATTTATTCTCGAGTCCCCGGATTTTATAGAAGAGGAAGAAGACGTGGATGGTGAATATGGCGGTCAGTCTGCCGTCCGTCAACTTGAATTGAAAAATAAAGCTCTCAAAAAAAGGTATGGACTTATTGAATCATATCTTAAAAGATTTCCGGATTGCGACAACGCGAAAGCTTTGAAGAACAGGCTAACTGTGCTTGGCGCGGAAAACATATCAGTCAACATCCCGTCACGTATATATCCGGGCGAAAAAGGGAAGGTGGCAATAGAAGCATCCAATGTTTTCAAGTTCAATATTCTGGTTGTAAAATTACCGGTCTCCTATATCAATAAAGATATCAGGTTTGACATGATCCGGAGTGTCGGCAAGGTTGTCGGGGTGGTTCCGGTGAATTTAACCGGTGAAAAGCCCGTTCAATCGGTAACAGATGTTGAGATTGGTCCTCTCGATGGGGGTGTCTATGTGCTTGTGCCCTCGAATGATTCCACGCTTAAAGGAATGATTACCGGGACAGCTCCAAAGATGTCGTTGTCCACATTCACGGTGTCACGTCTTGTGTCTTTCCGCACGTCGGACAATACAAAAGCGGGTGAACGCCTGTATGTGGTGGATGGCCGCAACCTGAATCCGGTTGAAGGCGCGAGAGTGACGCTCACTACAAGAAGCAACAAACGGAAGATCGAGAGAATCACCGGTAAGGATGGATTTGTGCAAATTCCATCCGGATCATACGACATACTCATAACCAAGGGTAACGACCGACTTGCAAACGACATATGGAGCTGGGGATATGGCAACAACGATTCATCGACTCATATCTCCGGAAAGATATTGACTGACCTTTCCATTTACCACCCCGGAGACACGATCGGGTTTATGGGTGTGGTTTATTCCAGCAAGGCCCGTGAAATGAGTCAATTGCCCGATGCTAAAGTTAGGATGTCGCTTTGCGATGCAAATTATCAGGAGGTTGACACACTGCATCTCGTTTCCGATCGTTTCGGTAGGGTCACAGGGAAGTTTGCAATCCCGGAAAGCGGATTGTTGGGTAATTATATTGTGCGAATGATGAGCGAAACCGGAGAGTCACGCGAGTACGCATCGGTTTCTGTGGAGGTGGCCGATTATAAATCCCCTACATTTTTCGTTACGATGGAGGGAACAGAGGGGAGTTACAAACTTGGTGATATAGTTAAGGTCAAAGGTAAGGTCTCTACATATTCCGGGGTGCCTGTGGCCGGAGCAAACATTAAGTTTGATGTAACTTATGTGCCTCTCTTAATGCTTAATTCCTATGTCAATGCCAATTACGGAGGGGAAGCCGTTTCAGACGAAAACGGCGTGTTCTCGATTGAATTGCCGACAGAAGGACTTCGTGGCACAAAATATGCCTTCGGAGGCTACGAGCTTAGCGTTTCCGCAACTAATCCCGCCGGTGAGACGCAGGAGGCTCCGGCTGTATTTTTCTCGCTTGGGGAAGCATATTCGATAAATGCTTCCTTGCCGGGTAAAATTTGTGCGGATGCTGGTGAGAAAGATTATGCCGTCAGGGTTATGGACATTGTCGGCCAACCGGTAAAACGGCCTGTGTTTTACCGGATTTCCGAGTATGACGATGATGCTAAGGTTGTAAGGACCGGTAATTTTGAGTCTCCCGTATTCAAGTTTGATTTCAATGCGCTCCCTTCGGGTAGGTACAAGATTAAATTTTCGCTTGACAAGGATTCTAAGGATGCCAAGTATAATCAAGGCGCGTTTTCTGTTGTGACGGTGTATCGCAAGGACGACAGGAAACCTCCGTATCCAACCCCGATGTGGACACCTGAAGAACGAATTGTTGTTCCTTCGGACGCACAGAGTGTTAAGGTTAAAGTCGGCAGTTCTTATCCTGACAGTTGGGTATATATGCAGATGGCGGATTGCGACAAGGTGATTGAACGCAAATGGTTGCGCGTTGATGGCGGAATGGTTGAAATCGATGTTCCCAACCCGGCTGACAACAACCGTATTGAATTGACGTTCGCAGGAATGCATGACTTCAGTCAGGGTTTTGCCACTGTTACGGTGATTCCGCAGGTTCAGACGGAAAAGGTAAAGGTGACGGCACTGTCATTCCGCGACCGCATTGCCCCCGGAGCGCATGAGACATGGAAATTCAGATTCTCCTTGAAAGATGAAAACCTTGCAGGGATTCCTGTTGCCGCAGTTATGAGCAACAAAGCTCTCAATGCCCTGATGCCGTTCAAATGGGACTTCAATCCCGCCGCAGGGATAGGGTATGGTATAAGAGGTAACTTTCAGTGGAATTATTTTGGCAATGGAGGCCGCTGGTCTCTTCCGTTATCAAAGGTAAGATACGGAGGTATGTCAAGAATAACATATCCATCTTGGGATTTTTACGGTCTTGCCCTCTATGGCGCTGAGGGAAAGATGAAATATATGCGTGTCCGCGGGGCTGCAAAGAAAGAAGAACTGTTGTCTACGGTGAATCCAACCGCCGTTACCATAAATGCCGCCGATGTCGTCAATGAAGTTAAGGATGATGGCGCCGCTACTGAAGGCGAAGTGTTTTATTCAGTCGAAGAACAGGCGGCGATGAAGGCTCCTGCCGTGGCTGAGGAATCGGCAATGGGCGCGGGTGTGCTTGAACGTCAGCCCGAACCCGTTATGCGTCAGGTTGACTGTCCGCTCGCTTTCTTTATGCCGACACTTGTGACAGATTCAAATGGAGATGCCTCTGTCGATTTCACCGTGCCGCAATTCAACGGGACCTGGCAGTTCCAGATTATGGGATACATGGAGGATATGCGCGGAGGAGTAAGCGTTATGAACTCAGTGGCTTCCAAGCCTGTGATGGCTCAGATGAACGCGCCCCGTTTTGTAAGGACCGGTGATAATGCTTCTGTGACGGCCATGCTTTACAACAACTCAGTCGAAACCATGCTTATGTATGGTAAAATCGAGATATTCGATCCCGCTACAGGAAGCGTGATAAAGACATTTACATCTGCCGAAGAGAATGAGAAACCGGCCGGGGCAGCAAAAGTATCGACCGACTTTATTGTTCCCGGTGATATAAATTACATCGGTATCAGGGTATATGCATATGGCGGCGATTTTGCCGACGGAGAGCAGACCGTGATTCCCGTGTATCCGAGCAGCACACCGGTTATAGAATCAAAGCCATTCTATATAGTGTCCGGTCAGAATGATTTCTCAATGAAGATTCCGGCATTCGGCAAGGATGCTAAGGTTACATTGCAGTATAATGACAATCCGATATGGGATGTGGTCACTGCATTGCCCGATATCTCGGAACCTAAATCTTCAAATATCCTTTCCCAGGTTTATTCCCTCTATGGAAACGCGATAGGCGCGGGACTTGCCAAGGATTATCCCGAAATTACCGAGGCTATAAAGATTTTTGCCGATCCTTCCAACAGCGTGGATTCCACTCTTGTCTCCAATCTGGAGAAGAATCAGGACCTGAAAAATGTGGCTCTCAACAACACTCCATGGGTTCGTTCGGCAGCCTCGGAAACACTACGTATGCAGGGGCTCGTGAAATATTCTGATTCGGCAAGGAGTAACGCTATCATCGCTTCAACCTTAAAGGAGATGGCAAAACTTCAGAACGTCGATGGCGGGTGGAGCTGGTGTGCCGGGATGGAATCTTCAGATTTTATCACATCGCGCGTGTTGCTGCATCTTGCCATGCTTCGCGACATGGGCTATCTTCCGGCTGAAGGTGAAGTGATGGCGAAGAAGGCTGTTAAATATGCCGATGCATGCTGGGTGAAAGAGCTAAAAGAATATAGGGGAGAGAAATTCCCTTATGTCTCCATGCTCAATTATCTATATGTGCGTTCGAATTTCAAGGACGTGTCGCCAACTAACTCTTTTGCGGCTATGGAGAAAAAGGGTATAGCGGCAGTAAAAGAGGATTGGAAGCGAATGGGAATCTATGAGAAAGCTACGGCCGCTACATTGCTCGGACGAAAGGGTTACACCATGGAAGCAAGGACTATTCTCGAATCTTTGAGGCAGTATGCTTCCGTATCGCCTGAGAAAGGGATGTGGTTTGACAATCTCGCTTCCTCCTTCGGAGGGTGGAATAAGCTTATCACAACAGCGCAGGTACTTGAAGCATATTCAGAGATAGAGCCGGAGAACGGGAATGTGGATAAACTTCGCCAGTGGCTGCTCATCACCAAACAGACCGAAAACTGGGGCGATGACCGTGAAACGGCAGAGGTGATCCATGCAATCCTGACTTCCGGAACCAAATGGACAGTTCCATCAGCCCCGGCGGAAATAATGGTCGGTGGTGAGAAGGTTGACATTGACCGCTTTGCCGCCCTTACGGGAAGCGTGACGGTGAATGTTGATGCCGCAGGCAAAGGGGAACTCACAATCCGCAGGACAGGTGCCGGCCCGGCATGGGGAGGGTTGGTCTCTCAGTATATTGCTCCGATAAAAGATGTGAAGAGTGCGAAAGTTCCCGAGCTTTCGGTTGAGAAGAGCCTTTATGTTGTCACCAATGATGCCGATGGCACGACTGCATCTGCCGGTAATCTAAAGGTTGGCGACAAGGTCAGGGTAACCTTATCCATTACCTGCGACCGGGATCTGGAGTATGTTGCCGTGATGGATGCACGCTCGGCATGTCTTGAACCGGCGGAACAGATTTCCGGTTATACGCAGAGTGACGGAGTGTGGATGTATCGCGAAGTCAGGGACAGTTCAACCAACCTGTTTATTCCTTTCCTCTCGAAGGGTACGCATGTTGTAAGCTATGAATGTTATGTTGACAGGGGAGGTGAATATTCATTAGGTATCGCGTCTGCCCAATCGCAATATGCTCCCGTGATTTCAGCTCACTCAGCCGGGAAATTAATCCAGGTGAGTGACTAATCCTTCACGGTTAAGGATAACGTTAGGGAAAATGTCGAGGGCTTCTTCACGGAAGCCCTCGTCGTTTTTATAACGAGAGGAATAGTGACCGGTAAGGAGGGCCTTCGCTCCGGCGTCACGTGCAACTGTGGCCGCCTGTCGGGCTGTGGAATGACCGCGTTGCGCCGCTTCCGCAAGATGGGTGTCAAGATATGTTGTTTCATGAAAAAGCAAGTCCACCGGACCTATCTTGGCTGCGAGCTCGGGCATGTATGCCGTGTCGCTTATGTGGGCGTAAGAGAGTGAGGGGGTGGAATCTGTTGTCAACATGAAGTTGGGAATCACGGAGCCGTCCGGCTTGGTGAAATCTTCTCCGGCTTTAATGCGGTTGATATGGGAAAACGGCACCTGATGGAAGTCAATCATGTCCCTGCGTATATGGCGGGGCTTGGCTTTCTCCTCGAAGACATATCCTACTGTCGGTATGCGATGATTGAGGGGGATGGTGCGCACGCTTATTGAGGATGTTTCGAGAATTACCTTTTCCTCCGGCTTTATAACATTGAACTCTACATCGAACGGTAATTCCCTGGCAAAGAAATTGAATATTTTGGTGAGAATATTTTTGCCGTCGGCGAAAGTGTGGATAACAATCTTGCCTCCCGCGCCTCCGAGACCGAGGGAAGAGATCAGCCCCGGCAGTCCAAGCACGTGGTCTCCGTGAAGATGGGTGAGGAATATGTGACCGAGACGGGAGAATTTCAGTCTATGACGTTGGAACGCCTGCTGCGCCCCCTCCCCGCAGTCAATCATGAACAGGTTTCCGCGATGGTCAATCACTGTGGAGGAAGGTTGGTGTCGCAGTGTCGGTTTCGCCGATCCGCAGCCGAGTGTGTGTATAGAGAATGTAGACATAGGAGCGTATAAATTATGTTTATAGGTTATGTGGGATTACCGCGAATTGCCTTTCTAAGTTGGTTATCGCGGTTTAAATTCCCATTTATCGCACTGTTTTAACCTCGCAGAGCCGCAGAGTGGCAGAGCCTTCATATTCGGTTGTCAGAGGTCGTTTCCACTCCTGCCGAGTAGCGGAGCCTGCCGCTAAAATCGCCGCGGCAGGCTCTGCCACTCAGCCGGGAGTTCACGACCCTAAAAAACAAGGTCAATCTTTTGCGCCCTCGGCGGCTCTGCGAGGAATAATATTCAGTGCGATAAACGGGAGTTTATTTACTGACACTATTTACTGAAACTTTGCAAAATTACTAAGAAATTCATTATATTTCGGGTAAAATCGGCTCGAAATAGCATATTAAGCCGGGTTTAAACTTAAAGAATGTTAAAATGCAAATATTTTTTCATGTTTTGTAGCATATATGAAAAATAATTTATAATTTTGCATTGAGTTTTTCATGGTATTAGATTTTAAGGTTAACGTAAGATTGGTTGTCGGGACGACAATCAATTTTTTTTTGCTAAGTAAAATCAATTTATTTTTAACAACATTTATTTTTAAACAACTTCTTAAAATGCTATGAATGAGGTTTCGGACAATGAACTGATAGAAAGGATGCGGCGCGGTGATACCGGCGCGCTGGGCATTCTATATATGCGTTATGCGCCTTCGGTGAGCAATTTTGCATATCGGTTCATACAGGTCCGGGAGGATGTGGAGGATATAACCCACAATATTTTCTGTACGATATGGGAAAACCGGGAAACTTTGACCGATATTGAGTCGTTGAAGGCTTATCTCTTTCAGATGACCAAAAATGCTATTTTCAAGGTTTTCCGTCATCAACAGGTGGTCTCTGAATATGAGACCGATGTTAAAAGTGAAGGCGACAGTCAGTTCAGCGACGGTGAAAGGATTGTGACTACAACGGATTTACTTGAAATGATAGACCTTATGGTGTCGCGCATGCCGGAGCCTCAGAGGGAGGCTTTCCGTTTAAGCCGCTACGAACATAAATCGTATGCGGAAATTGCCGAGATATTAGGTGTGAGTCCTAAAACAGTGCAGTATTATATAAGCAAAGCCCTCGGTGAATTGCGTAAACTCACCGAGGCCATGCTTGTTTTCACCACTATAGATTCTTTCAATTATCTATAGCCGGGAAGTCTTATAAATTTTATTTATAGGCTATTTCTTATGCTTCTTGCAGCAGCTTTTAGACTTGGCTTTGTCAACAATTCTCTTTAGGGCTGGCGTTGCATTGATTTTTTCAGCGATGTTGAGTGCCGCCCTCTGATAGCCGTTGTCTCCGGGGTGGGTTCCATCAACTGTTGTCTCGTGGTCCGTGCCGGTATATAGACCCGGTTCAAAGAAATAGATATTGGGGTCACTTGCCATTATCTTTGCAATCTCCTCACGTGCGGCCTGCTCTTTGTCTTCCTCGTTCTTGCGTCTCTTAAGATCGAAATTCTTCCATTCCCGGTCTACCGTCTCAAGGAAAACGAGAGGGGTCTTTGGGTGCTTTGACCGAATCTTTTTTACAAAAGGAGCGAATCGTTCGTGAATCTGTTCGGCAGTCGGGTTTGAGAAGCAATCGAAGATGAACATGTCTGCTTCCGTGTCGCAAATTATGTCGGCAAAGAATTGTTCCATCTTCTGCTGCCCGCTTGTGCCGTAATTGGCGATGTCCACGTCCAAGATACGTGACAGTTGCGCAGGCCATGCCATTCCTGCGCGGGAAGTTGAGGCTCCGTGTGTGTAGCTCGATCCCATTGCGACAATAGGTGCGTGTTTGATTTCTCCGCAGGATTCAATCCTTGAAGTAGGGGAGATTCCCACCTCAAACGAATCAAGCTGCTTGAATGTCGGGAGATATATAAGGCACTCCTTCATGGTGGTGTCCATATCGTTGACGAGTGTTGATTCGTGGGTGGTCTCTTTAAACTTAGGGTTTCCGAAACCTGCCCAAAGCCATTTGCCGTCCTTCTTAATATACAGGTCGAGACCTGTCTCGGAAATTGCCGTCATGTTCGTCCTGTTATGGGCATCCGTTGTGACCCATTTCGCTCGGATTACAGGGCTGTTGGTTTTAAATTTTACGGCCATTCCGGTAGACATGTTCAAGTACTTGTTGACGGTCGGAGTGAGGGTCGGATACTTTGCCGTATCTATCCTGCGTAAACGCGGACCGTCGGGCTGAGGCTTATTTACGATGGTCAGGCTGTCAGCGCTGACGTATCTGAGGTTTTTTGTACTCACTGCCATTGAGGGAAACCCTATGGCAGCAATCGCGAGCATTAGAAATAATTTCTTCATCGTCGTTATTGTTGATTAGTGTATGATAAATTTTTCTACTTTCGTGCCCTGCCTGCGGATATATAGGCCCGGGGGAAGGGGGACATCGCATTTTATGCCCGAAATGTTGTAGTATTCAACCGGCGTCGAGACATTTTCATCGCATGTGTCTGCTATTCCCGAGCCGCCGGCAACATTCACCATCTTGCTGACTGAAATATTTCCCACGGAAACGGTCAGCTCCGCTGACGCGGGATTGTTTCCGGCCGTGAAAACCTTTCCACTGCAAGAACCGATTTCCGGCGGACAAGACATTGTGAAATCCGTAATATTCTTGTTTATGAGTTCTCCATATTTGTTATATCCGAGAATGACGGGTGTGAAACGCTCACCCGCTTTCAGTTCTATCTGCGGATGGTCGAATTCAATTGATGCGAGCTGCCTGTCCCCTTCAGGTGCGATTGAAAATACCATCCATCCGTTAGCCACAGGTCTGGGAGTCGATTCCGTCGTCTTATTTACGATTGAGAAGTCGACCATAAGTTCCGCCGAACCTCCGGCATCAAAGTTCGACATATTATAGCAACCGAAATGACGGGCAATCTCGCACATGACAGCGGTCGAGCATCCGGCAGATTTTCCGTAAACGGGATCGGTTGATTTATCAATCACCAGCATATATAGTGTTTTACCATCCTCGGAGCATCCGTATGCCGTGCGGGAATAGACCATGCTGTTGTAATCTTCATTGGTGTTGTGTTCGGTCAATTCTCCCTTTCGCATCACCATTGCGTTGCCGCCTATTGCCTGTTCCACGACCGGCTTGATTCCTCCGCTGAAAGTCCAGTAATATTTCAGAATCACCTCATCGTTAACTTTCAAAGTCTGGCTGGCTCCCCCAAAAGACACGATGGCAAGGTCATAGTCTCCTAATTTGCCCCGTGCATTTGTATTTTTCCTAACTTCTTTTACCGTGAATCTGATATCATTGCCTCCCGACCATTCTTCTCCTTCATTTTTTGTCAGATATACCTCGATTCCGTCGGTGACATCCTCTTTGAGCTTATATTGGCTCTTGCCGTTCGCATCCTGGCCGACGAAATATGGCATGAACTCCCGGTCACGTCCATAGAAGCTGTTATACATGGCGTATGCTTTCGCCTGAAAGCCCTTGTTGCATGTCTGGATGTTCTTTTCAGTACCTGATGGAGCTTTTTTGAAGCATAACGTAGGTTGGCAATAGTCAATATTCAATGTTTTATCGTAGGAGACGGTCACTACTCCAGTCCGTTCGGTTCCGCCGTCCCATTTCTCCTTGTTTTTGTTTGATTCCGTTACCATCATGCCGTTGCGCACGCTGGCATTGCGCGTGATGCCGGCGTAAAGCGGGTATTCTTTCTGGCTTCCTACCACCCAGAAATTGGCATTTGCCGCAGCAAGGGGATGATGGGAGGGGGCATCGAGCCGCTTCGCCGCTTTCGTAAGCAGCTCCGTACCCTTTGCCGATTCATTCGCAACAGTGGTCTCGATGCGGTTATATGGATTGTTAAGGTCAACGGTGACAAGGTTTACGTTAAGTCCGGTTCCCGCGTAATCCGGGAGGCGAAGGCGACGGTACAGAGTGCCCGGCCCTATCTTCCTTTCGACCAACATGTCAGCTTTATAAGCATTTCCCCCTATCGTGATTTCATCGGCATTGATAATGCCGCTTGAAGCGATCATAAGCGAAAGGGAGACGAGTTTCATGCGTGTATTCATAATGTCAGGATATAACGTTCCACAAATTTAGATAAAAATGATAAATTCTCATCTAAATTTGTGGAAAAAATATGCGATTAGAGCTATTTTACGATAAATTTCTGTGCCTTTGAACCTTGACGGCGCACATATACTCCCGGGACGAGGGTATCTCCATTTTGACGGACACCGGTAAGGTTGTAATATTCAACCGGAGCGGCTGAATCTGCGGCGTTAATTTCCGTTATGGCAGAACCGCTGCCCGCGTCTGCGAGTGTAACGGAAAGTGAGTATGCCATCTGTGTGGGGCTGTCTGCAGAAGCCTTATACACTACCGTGGATATCTCGGATTCCGAATCTGCCACCCATTCGTTGAGGGTCTTGTCGTCGGATATGGTCTGTTTGCCTCCTTCTGTCTGAACGATGGTGTTGCCGTTTGCACGTTTGGGATTGTCGCCGGAGGTCGCGCTCATAACGATCTTTTCGATTTTTTTCCCTTCAGGTGCATTGATTTCCAGAACCTGTGTTTTATACCAGCGGAGATCGCAGTAGAAATTCTCTGCTGCCGGTTCCGGTGGATAAGTTTTGCCGATGAGGCCAAAGAAAAATCGCGGATAATCCTTGTATATGTCGGGATTGGACACTGAGAATGAAACGCCGTCTTTGGATATTGTCTCCCCGTCAATGATCAGCACGTGGTTGTTCCCGGATTTGTAACAGCGGTCTTTCTCTTTGGTATCACTTTCGTTGATGTATTTGGCAGAACGAAGTTCAGTTAGCGTCATAGGTTTGAATTCCAGACCGGATAAGCTTGTCGGATCTGTGAAATCGAACACGACTTCCTGCGCGTTTGATGCGACTGCAGCGCATGCAGCAAGAATGGAGGGAAGTAAAAATTTCTTTTTCATAATTAAAAATTTTAGTTAACGATTATTTTGAAATTGTCCATAAACAAGCGTGAGTTCCATCCGTTTGGATCCTGATAGAGGTTGTCGAGTGTGCCGGGGCCGGCCACGAACACCACGCGCGATGTTCCGTCCATCCCTTCGACATCGATGGAGAATTGAGCCGACGGGGTCTGCCATATTACCGTTGCCGTGGGGTCAACCGATTTCAGCATCCATGCGTTTTCATCAAGTGTGAACCTGACAGCCTCAAGGGTCACGTTCCTTCCGGAAGCATCGCGGTAGGGCATAGCGTGGCCTAACGCTCCCTGGGCGCTGCATCTGATTATCTTGCCCGGTCCGAGCACAGCCACATAGAACATGTCGTGCTGGTCTTTCACATTCTTGCCCGTAGCGTAGCCGAGAGCGCTCCATGATACGGTGACATTGGACGGCCCGCCGATTTCCGGAACGGCAGGAGAACATGCGTCACCGCCGTATCCACCTTTACCGAATTTCACGAATTTGTCGCGATAGTAGAACCATGTCGAGATTGATGTCCATCCGTGCGCTATCTGTTCCTCGGTCCAGGAACTCATTCCTGCCTCAGCGCCGTTGGCGTTCCATCCGAGTATTCCCGCTTTAGGGTTTGGCAACCAGCTGAAATCATCGAAGAATGTGGCGTAGAGTTGCACAATGTCCACACGTTTCTCAATGTTGGCAAATTCACCTTTGCCTTTGACTATAAGTTCAGCTGAAATATCTTCTCCGGAAGCGTTTACCATATCCGTGTTTATGGAAAGTTCCGTATCGGACTTTGCCTCAGCCCTGAACCTTGAAGCGTTTTCACCTTCAATGGCGCATTCCCATTCGAAGTTGGCATCGACAGTGATGCTTACTTCCCCACCTTTGCGCTTGAGCGTGACCTGAGCCGTGGAAACGTTAAGATATGGTTCGCATCCCGTCTGGCTGAATTCGATTGTCTGCGGTTGCTCCACTCCGTTGAGAAGTATCTTATAGGATGCCACGCGTTCAAGCGGCGACATGTTCTCCTCGCAATAGATGCGTATAAGGCCATCGTGTTCTCCCTCCATCGGGAATATTTTCGCCCAATCCATCCCGGTCTTGTCGGTGGGTATCAGTTGCCACTTCCCGTTGGCCCTGACAACATATTTTTTTCCTTTGGAGAAAGTGGAGACATCTACGCCGCCTTGAGGAAGCACAAGATTGTCAAGATTTTCAACAGAAAAGAACGGCTCTCCGGTAAACTCATCCTCTTTGTCATCGCATCCCGACAAGCCCGGGACCATGAAAACAAGGGTCAGGAGATATAAAATTGAAGAATATTTGGTTTTCATGATTTTCATTTTATATGTTATCTTGGATTAGCGACAGGGAATGTGCCGGTGATGGCTTTTATGCTCCACCATACCGGTGTGCGCATGGTGTTGTCGCCCCCCATGCGGGCAAGTGCGGCCGCTACGTTGTCAGGGTTTGTTCCGGTTGTGGAGGTGCAGTATGCCATGCGCTGCGGGAACTGATAATTGTTGAAATACGTTCCGTCCCCGATGGTAAGCAACGGCCATCCCGTGCGCCTGATCTCGTGATATGCCTCCATCCCTACCCAGAACAGCGAAAGGAATTTCTGTTCCGCTATCAGTCTGTTCTTGTCGGCATTGTTGTCCCAGCCTGCAAGGTGTCCGGTGAGGAATTTGGAGATGTTCTCATCGTTGATGGGGGCCTTAACCTTTGAATACTGTTCATACTCAGCCCATTTAATGCAGGATGCGGTAACTGCGTTTTCATAATATTCGCGGGCTTTCTCCTCCCCGCCGGCGATGTAGCCATTCAGGGCGGCTTCGGCGAGTATGAACTGCACTTCTGAATAGTCCATAAGAAACGCGTGGGCGTCATCGCGCACGAGGACTTCATAATTGAGGTGGGAGGCATCCTTCCCTGCCGTGCCGGCATCTTCGGCGGGGCATCCGCTTATCGTCCCTTTCCAGTCGTCAACTCCGGAACGCTTTGTCGCCCACGTTGTAAGGCGCGGATCCTGTTCCGCAGCTGATCCTTCACCGTAGATTGTCATTTTCAGGAATTGCTCGGTGATCAGATATGAATTGCTCGTGAATTTGCTCTTGTCTATTTCAATGGGACGGAACTGATTGTAATACGGGTCGATACCGGTGTTGCGGACTGTGGCGTTGTCGGCGTTTGAGCTCATGACCGGATACTTGTCGGGATTGTCAAGCATTTCCTGCATCTTCTTGCCAACATTCATCTCTTTGCGCCCGCTTACGCGGCAGAGGAGACGGAGATAAAGCGAGTTGTTGAATTTGCGCCATTGTTTCATGTCTCCGTTATACATGAGGTCCATTGTCGGCTTCTCAAATTCCGGCTTGCCGGCGTATAGCTCGTTGGCAAGTTCGAGTTCGGCAAACATCTGCTCGTAAACTGACTTCTGACTGTCGAACACCGGATGGTCGAGTCCCTCGTCGCCGCGATATGCCTGACTATATGGTATGTCTCCGAATATATCTGTCAGATTTGATAACAGGTATACCTTCATTGTCAGAGCCACCGCCTTGCAGGCATCGTCCTTGAACTTCTCGGCGAGTTTATACATATGGACTGCATTTCCCGCTTTGGTGGCGTAGTTGCTCCATATTGAAGAAAACTGATTGTCGGAGATTTTGTAACGGTGTCTTTCCTGAGCCGTCATAGGAGTGCAGGCGGTGAACTGCACAAGTTCGTTACACCAGTAATACGCGTAGTTGGTATTGTTTTTCGCTGTGGTGTAGAAAAGATTTTCAAACATGCCGTAAGGCTGGAGGTCTCCTACCAGCATTTTGTTTGGATCAGTGTTTGTCTCCACGAAATCATGTGTGCATCCACCAGCAATAAGGGCAGTGAGCACGATGGAGCCGGTTAAATATATTGATTTGATTTTCATAATTGTTAGAATGAGAGTTTTATGTTCATGCCGTAGGTGCGGGTCATCGGCAACGCGCCGGCTTCAATACCGTTATATACGTGCGTGCCGACCATAGCTCCCGCCTCGGGGTCATAAAGAGGGAAGGGTGTGATGCAGAAAAGGTTCGTGGCGTAGACACCAACCGAAAGCCCCTGGATTACTTTTGTTTTTCGGCATATGCGTTTGGGTAGGTTATAGTCAAGGCGCACTTCCTTGAGTTTCAGAAAATCTGTCTTGAACACGTTCTCTTCGGCATTGTCGCGTTTGAATATCAGGTTGTAATATGAATTGATACTCTCCGTCACCGTGGTGTTGGGTTGATATGTCACCGTGCCGTCGGCATTTGTGACTGCATTCACGCCCGAAACCACGAGGCCGTCGTTACGGCCGGGCAGCGAATTTGTCAGTTTCCCTTGATAGGCGAGTATTGCGTGGGTCACCGAGTATGCGTGTCCTCCCATCTGGGCTGTGAAATTCATTCCTAAGGTGAAGTCTTTGTATCTGAAATTCATTGACATGCCGCCGCGCCATGTGGGGTTGATTTTCCCGAGATTGCGTTCGGGCGCTTCATCGATTAGGGGGTAGCCGGTTTTTGCGTCGATAAGTTTCATCCCGGCGCAGCTGACAGTGTTGCCGTTTGCATCGACATAAGTCGCCCCTTCCGGAGCGCGTTGATATCCGCGACCATATAGCCAGTTCATCTCCTGACCGAGATAGGAGTAGATATGTGCATAGTTGCCTACGATGCCGGAGGCGAGCTGATAGGGGACGCGGGGATCCCAGCCGTCTTCGAGGGATACAAGCTTGTTCCAGTTACGGCTCCAGTTGAGGTCGATTGTCCAGGTGAAGTCGCGAGTGCTGACGGGAACGCCGTGCAGTGCGATCTCAACACCCCTGTTACGGATTTCTCCGCAGTTCATTTTCTTGCTTGACGAACCGATTATCGGGTCGGTGATCGCGCTTATTATCTGGTTTGTGGTGCGGGAATCGTAATAAGCCACGTCAAGTCCTATGCGGTTCATGAAGAAGCGTGTTTCAATTCCCACTTCCCAACTCTCCACGTTCTCGGGCTTTATGAAATAGTTTGCCCGGCTTGAAGGGAGTCCGAAGCTGCCGGGATAAACAGAAGAGGCACTGTATGAGTCAACAAGCGTATATGGAGAAGTGTCATTACCGACGTTCGCCCATGACCCGCGCAATTTCAACATATTGACCCACGGGGCGGAATCGCGCAGTTTAAACACCTGATCGAGGAGCACGCTGGCAGAAACGGAAGGGTAGAAGAACGACCAGTTGTCGCGTCCCAAGGCGGAAGACCAATCGTTGCGGGCGGTTATGTCGAGGAAATAGGTGTCATCCCAGCTTGCATTGAGGAAACCATAAAAACTGTTTACGATCTTACGGCTTCGCCAGTTGTATTCGCGCGGGTTCTCGCCGGTGGGAAGGTTTGTGGAATTGTATACACCCTCCTCTCCGAGTTTGCTGAGGGTTATGGAGTTACGCCAAACGCCGCGCGTCATGTTATTGCCGCCGAATGCCGCGTTTAGTCCGAGACGCTCATTGAAAAGGTCGTTGTTGACATATTTGAGCATGAAATCAAGGTTGGTCTCAATGTCGCGGTTGTTCTGTTCGCGATAGAAACCTGATTTATATCCGGGAGTGCGGAAGGGTTTCTTCTGCTGACGGAAATCGACACTGAAATCGGTTCCGGCCCGGAGGTCGAGAGACAATCCTTTGACAGGAAATGTTATCTGCATCAGCACGTTTCCATATACGCGGTCTTTGTTGATTGAGTTTGTGGCTTCATAAAGCTGTTGGTAGGGGTTGCCGGGCTCTGAGTTTCCGAGACGGTTTACCATAGCTTTGCCGTCGTAGCGGTTGGATTCGTAGTTCTCTTTGGTCACGCGCCCCTGGAAGTATTCATCCTTATATAGCTGCATGCTATTGTTGGTTGTGCCCCAAAGTATATAATATGTAGGGGCGGATGTCGAATATCCGGAAATCGGCATGTTGTCGGATGTCTTGTGAAGATAGTTTGCCTTCGCCTGGAATTTTATCCATTTGTTCATTTTTGTTGTGAAAGAGAAAGACACGGAAGTGTTGGCATAACCGGTATTGGGCATGATCCAGTTGTTGCGCGTGTCGGTTACTGAAACACGGGCGTTGGTTCCTTTGCCGTTATTGGAAGTGACGGTGACTGAATTCTTGAAGGTTGTTCCAGTGCGGAATATTCCGGTATACCAATCATCGGCATATACAAACGGTGTCATAGCGTATTCTCCGGTCTCCCAATTGTAGGAGTTGTATTGGTTACGTAGTTTCGCCGGGTCGTATTTCTCACCGAAAGAGTAGCGTGATCCGTAGGCTGTGCTGTCAAATCCGTCGGGAGCCTCGGTCTTGTTGAATTGCCAGAACCCGAATTTTGAGAAACCGTTATCGTTCCCCGGTCCGTATTCTTTTTGGAAGTCGGGAAAATATCCGGCACGCTCAAAAGTGACCGAAGAATTTATTGTGACACCGATACCTTTGGTCTTTTTACCGGATTTGGTGGTTATGACAATGGCTCCGTTGGCGGCGCGTGAACCATAGAGGGCTTTTGCCGCCGGACCTTTCAGCACCGAGACGCTCTCTACGTCCTCGGGATTTATTTCCGATGCGCCGTTACCGAAGTCCACAGGGCTGTCGGCATTGGAGTACGTGCTACCTGAACCGGTTCCGGCATCCCCTGATGATATAGGCACGCCATCGACAACAAACAGTGCTTCGTTGCTTCCATAATTGAGCGACTGGTCTCCACGGAGTATTATACGCATCGAACCGGTAGGCCCGGTGCCCGCTCCGGTGGCGCTGAGGCCGGCGACTTTGCCGTCGAGTGCATTGAGCCAGTTTCCCGATACAGTATTGTTGAGGTCATCCCCTCCCACTTTGGTTACCGCATATCCGAGGGACTTCTGTTCGCGTGTGATACCGAGCGCGGTCACCACTACTTCATTGAGGTCTACCGAAGAAGACTTCAACGCTATCCTGACATTTTTCCCTTTCGCGCCTTTCACCTCTACAGGGTTGTATCCCACATATCGGGCAACTATCACGGGATTGGGAGAGGAGACGCGGATGGTGAATTTTCCTTCCGCATCGGTGGACGCACCGTTGGTGCTACCTTTCTGCATCACGGTTGCACCGATCAATGGCTCACCTTTCTCGTCAACCACCACGCCTGAAAGGTTCCACGCTTCTCCGCGTGCGTTGCCTTGGGATTCACGGGGGCTTTCTTTCTTTTCCTCTTTCTTTTGAACCGTGTGATTGCGTGAAAGCATGATGGTCCGGTTCTGCACTTTTATTGAGGTTTCAGGGAGAGCCTCCTTGAGGATGGAAGAGATGGACCGCTTTTCCGCTTTGATGGTTACGCGCCGGTTGAGAGGCAGGTCTGCGTCGGCATAGGCAAAGGTATACTGACTCTTCTTCTCGATGAGGTTGAGCAGTTCCCTCACAGGCATGTTGCGGGCATCGAGCGAGATTGTCTCTTTCTGTGCCAATGCTCCGAATGCCACTGCCGTCATCGCGAACATCGCCGTGACAAGCCGCAAGCTTAAGGTTTTCTTTAGTCGAATCATCTTATGTTAATGTTAAATGTTTAATGAGCAATGCGTAATGAGCAATGTTTAACGTGTTTTGTTGAATTTTTAATTCTTAATATGGAGGGTGTTGTTTTCGATGGTGAATTCGATGTCGGTGAGGTATGAGATTACCGGCATGATTTCCTCCAGATCATCGTTGTGGAGGGTGAGGGAAACACGTTGGTCAAGGTTCACCCCCTTTGCAATTTCAAGGTCTACGCTGTATTTGCGGCTTATAGTGACAAGAAGGTCTCCGAGCGGCTCGTTTTCAAGCTTCAGCCGCGGCTCTATCCATCGGCAATAGTTGATGGCGGAAGTCTGTTCCACGTTGTATTCTCCGTTGGCGCGGTTGAGTACGAACCTTTCATCGGGGGATATCGTGACAGCTTCATTCATTCTTTTTGAGTCAACTTTCACTTTCCCTGTTAGCAGCACTACCTCCTCTTTATTGGAAAAGCCGTAATTTCTCACATCGAATGAGGTTCCCAACACTTCCACCTCCATATCCGTAAGGGTGACCACAAAGGGATGGTCGGCATCCTTCGTTACATCGAAGAATGCTTCCCCTTCCACATTTACCCGGCGTTTCCCCTCTGCGAGGAATGAGCGTTCGTCATATGTCAGGCGTGTGTCGGAGTTGAGTCTGACTTTGGAGCCGTCGGGGAGGGTGAATTCTCCCGTTGAGCCTTTGGCTGTCATCAAGATAGTCTGCTGCGGGGCATTGTCTGAAGCCGCAATATAGGTTATGACGGCTGTCAGGCAGATTGCTGCCGCAATGGCGGCATAGCTTAATAGGCGCCGGAATTTCGCCGCATGAATGCGGCGACGCGCAACGCTTGCCAGGACAGGACTTTCCGAAGCGATGCTCTCCGTGCCAACCTCATTAAGAAGACGGGATAGCGCGGCGGCATCGACATTTCCGCAGTCTTTGCCGAATTCTTTATTCCAGACATCATACATGGTGGAATATAAATCCCCGTCATCCTCATGCTGGATCATCCACGACCTTATCGCCTCCCTCACATCGTCAGGAATGTCAGGATGGTTGTATATGAAATTTATTATCTTTTCGTAATCCTTGTTCATAAGTTGCTTTATATCGGATTGTGCTGTTATTTCATTGAGATGGAGAATTTCTTAGGCCTTTCAACCGTTTGGGAGTAAACTTGTCCGTGATTATCTGTGACTTTTACTGTAATCTCGGTATCAGGTTTTGACGCACGGCTCTTGAAAATATGGTTGCAGTTTCTTGTAACAAGGTTCTCTGTCGGTATCGCGCCGTGGTTGAGCCTTTGAAGTTCATATGAGATAATATGGAGAGGATCCTTGGCACTCACCCGTGAAACCGGGAGGTCGTTGCCGTTCTCTGAAACTTCAATCTTCCATCCCGGTCCCCAGGCGAAGACATTAATCAGAAGCTCGTTACCATTGTTTTGTTTGCCATATGCGTCTGAATATTCCGCCAGCTTGTCGACATGCGTTGTATTCGTCAGCAATTTTCTGTCAATTATTACAGTGTTGAGGTCATAGACCCTGAACTGATAGTCTCTTTCATGGCCGATACTTTTGTAACTATATTTCAAGTCGCGACCGACAATTTCGAGAATACCATAGCCGGATGGAGAACCGTCGACACATATTCCCCTGCCTGCGTAGCCACCCTTGCCTGTCCACCACAGGGTGCCGGAGATTGCCGCAATCGAATGCTGTGTCAGTCCGAGGCGAGAGGGTGCGGACACGGAGAAATTGCGGTGGAAATCTCCGGTAAAAACCGTTATGTCGCTGAACCCTGCGATTATGTTGTCAAACTCTACCGCATCTTTCATTCGGGGTTTCGTGGTGACGTTTTGCCCGTTGAGCGCGGGTTCTGAATATAGGGGGCAGTGGGCGCATATCACCAACGGGGCTGATTTGTCGGCAACAAGTGCAAGGTCATTGCGAAGCCATTCCCGCTGTCTTGGAGTCAAGGAAACGTCATACGAGCGGTCTCCTATCTGAGAGTCTGTGGCTCCCGGATTTTTATACAGCACGTTGTCAAGCACCACATAATGAACATCCCCGATATTGAAAGAATAATAAACCGGCGCGATGTTTTTACGGAAAACGTGTGATGCCTCCCAGTCATCGGAAATCCAGGCGTCGTTGTCGTGATTCCCGATTGTATGAAACACTGGACAGTTTATGTTGTCGAGGCAATCACGCGCATTGACGAGATTGAAATTGTTGGCACGCCAGAACTGGTCCCAGCTGAGGTCTCCCAAAGAGACGGAATACACGTTGTATCCAGCATTCCGATAGTCATTGACCGTTGAATTGATGTCCGTAAGCACTGAGCTTGCGGCTTGTTTCAGGTCTTCCGTGCGGTTGGCAAGGTGCTGGTCGGTTTGGAATAACACCACATGTCTTGAATTGTCGGTCTTGTGAAGATAGAATATATGATTCTCCTGAGTCCCGGCAGGTTCAGTGAGTGCCTGATGAATCATCGGTGTCGAGCCGTTTGTTTCGGGACTGTAGTTTCCCGGCACGGAAATAAACACATATCCGCAGGATTTGTCGGAGCCAAGTCGATAGTTTCCCTCGCTGTCTGTGAGGGTGACGGTCAGACCGTCCGACACCGCGACGCCGGGGATCGGTTCGCCGCTGCGGGTGATTACTTTGCCAATGATTGATGCTCCGTCGGCAGGCTCCGTAGGTTCTTCCTGCGGGGTGTCGGGGGTATCGGTATTGTCCCGGTTGTCAGGATTTCCCGATATTTCCGGTCGTTCGGGTGACATCGGTCTACTGCAGGAGGTGAAAAGCGGGAGCCATGCCGACAGAACAACGGTTAGTGTAATAGCGACATATTTCATAAGCTACCTTAGTACATTAACTGATTTTAGAATCATTAAGCATTGAATCATTTTTACTTACTATCTACTTCTTATTTTTGAGGAGGTTGATGAGTTTGTCGGGATGGTCTGTAGTTATGTAATCCACTCCAAGGTCTATGAAATATTTCATGTCTTCCTCGCTGTTGGCCGTCCATACGTTGACTTCTACGTCATTTTTATGGGCCTGTTCCACCCATTCGGGATGCTTCTTCAAGACCTTTACCGAATAATCGATACCTGAAAGTCCGAGCTTTTTGATTTTTTTAGGAGATAGGTCGCCATCGAGATAGAAAATTTTTACTCCCGTAGGGAAAAGTTTTTTGAAGGTCATGGCGGCATTGAGGGAGAAAACAATTATGTCTGTCCTGTCGAGAACGCCGTGCTTGCGGAGAAGTACGGCGATTTTATTTGCCGCGACATCCTCCCGGGAATAGTCGGTGAGCGACTTCATCTCGAGGATCAGTCGGGTGTCGGGGTGCTTGCGCACCACTGCGAGGTATTCGTCGAGGGTCGGGATTTTTTCTCCGTTCGGGAGTTTTATTTTGCGAATTTCGTCAAAAGGGGCTGTCTCCATGTAGAGTCCATGGAAGTTTTTGTCATGGTTTACGATGAGGTGATCATCGGTGGTGAGCCACACATCGATTTCCGAACCGAAGCACCCGATGGAATCTGCTTTGGCAAATGATGCGAGGGAATTCTGGGCGGAATTCTCGGTATTCCAGAATCCTCGGTGAGCTACGACTTTTGTTTCGGCCCGGCAGAATTGCGAGGCAGAAGAGATTATGATTATACCGGAAGCGGCAATCAAGTTCAAGAGTTTCATGTTGTCAAGTTTTAAGATTTAGAAGCCTGGAGTCGGGATTCATTCTTTCTCCCCCTCATATATATGACCCCTCAGGATGAAGACATGCTAAAAAATTTTAAAAATAATTATAAATTTATTTAACTTTCGCATGTGTCAAATCAAATCTCAAACCATGAAAACCATTATGTTGAAACAAGCATTCATATATCGGAAAGATTATTAAAACCATGAATGGCCTTCCGGCCATCTGAATGTACGAAGTGCAAATGGTTTTTTATTGGTTTTAATGTGTTGAAATTAATTAAGTTAATTACATGTGAAACTTGAGTAAATTTAAAAAATGGATTGCAGAAATTCCCGAAAGCAGCGAGTAAAAATCCGAAAGATCGCTAAATTCCCGTTTATCGCACTGAATATTATTCCTCGCAGAGCCGCCGAGGGCGCAAAGGATTGACCTTGTTTTTTAGGGTCGTGAACTCCCGGCTGAGTGGCAGAGCCTGCCGCGGCGATTTTAGCGGCAGGCTCCGCTACTCGGCAGGAGTGGAAACGACCTCTGACAACCGAATATGAAGGCTCTGCCACTCTGCGGCTCTGCGAGGTTAAAACAGTGCGATAAATGGGAATTTAATGGGATGGTTAACAAATGGAAACATGGATGAGAAAAATATTTGAGTGAAATTTTTGAGGAAAATGATGAAATCGTTTGCATAAAATTTGGTGGAATCAAAAATTAGTGTTAGCTTTGTGGCATCAAATTATTGTAAAGGCAATATGTTTGATGAAGTTTTTTCATAGGATTAGATTTTTTAAGGTTTAAGATAGTGCTTGTCGTGAGACAAGCACTATTTGCTTTATAATGAAAAACGAGGTCCGACTCACGTCGTCCCTCGCTTCCAACCGGAGTGTCATGGAAAGTAGACACTCCAATTATAATTGTATATTTGGAAAATTCTTTATTACCGAGCGTTGGGTTTAAGGCGGTAAACTATGGTGGCATGCTTGTTGAGTATGCCTGAGAGGGGAGAGCCCGCACTTAGCGTTCCTGCATCTTTGCGTGCAATCACTTCGCGGGCGGAGTATGTTGCGGCAGGATCGAGGGCGTCATAATCTTCTATATTTATTGCAAATCTTGAAGAGTTGTCTCCAATATTCACGGCGGCTATGGCCACGCTGCCGTCGGCAAGATCCTTGCAGAAATACCATACATTACCATTTGCCTTTATATACTCAGCCTGCTGTCCCATCGCATCCTGGTTAATTGCAATGAGTTCTTTGTTTGTGAGCAGCGCTACATCGTGAGAATTAATGTCGGAGGACCTTACGTCCAATGTAAGTAGCAATGGTGCTGACCACATGCACCACATCGCAAACTCCGTCTCGTATTCATCATCTGACATTCCTTTGGTGCCGTAAACGAGATCGTTTGAGGAAGTGCCTTTCCCACGGATGCCCACCACCAGCATATCCGGGTCGTTGAAGCGGTTCACGCCGGCATAGGGCCAGAGGTCGCGCATAAGGTGAAGGGTGTTATAAAGACCAATGCCACATCCGCTTTCGTTACGGTTCTCGGAATTTGCTTCCGTTTTTGTGGTGAGACCACTTTTATAAGTATATGCCCCCATCCATCCGTCGCGATGGTCATAGGTGACGCGCCATGAAGAGGCGCCAACCTCCGCGCCCCATTTCCATGGCTCGTGGATGCCCCACTCGCACATTGAAAGGAGGATCCTGTCGCCCGCGTTCGCTATGGCTGTGCCCATTTTGCCGTAGAGGTCAAATGCCAACGGTGTGGAAGCAGGGTCGAGAGAGCCGTTGGCATCGCCCTTACCTGCCCAGAACCAATCTTCCTTAAGCTTATCGAAACCCCAGTCGGTGAAAGCTTTTGCCATGGCTGATTCATAGCCGTAAGCTCCGAGCATCGTACCTCCTGCCTGGTCTCCACTCGCACAAGTGATTTCTCCCGCATCGCTGTAGATTCCAGCCTTGAGACCCTTGGAGTGGATATAGTCGGTCAGCGACTTGAATCCGGAAGGGAATTTGGTGCTGTTGATTTCCGGCACTCCGTTCGAGTCACGAGTGCCGGCGGGGTTCTGCCAGCAGTCATCTATACCAAGCCAGATATAGCCGGCATCCTTGTATCCGTTGGAGACAAGAGCATCGGCGGTTGCCTTTATGGATGTTTCATCGATCTTGGTTTCGAGCACGTTCCAGCTCTGCCATCCCATATGAGGCGTGGACTGATGAAGATTATTGCTGACCTTGAGCTTTATCCCTTCACTGAAAGCAACGGAACCATCGGCGTTGCGTACCTCCACGGAATATGTATAGTCGCCGGGTGCGGAGACCTTCCCCTCGACGAGGCGGCGTCTGGCGTTCCATGTCAAGCCTTCCGGCAGGTTGTATACCTCCATTGTCTGGGAGGCGTCGGCAACCCGAATCTTGTGCATGAAGGGAGTGTCAGGCAGGCTGAAGACATAGTTCGCGCATGCCAACCGGCTCTCCAGACCGGAGACCCATGGCGCGTCCTCTCTATTATACTCCGGATTGTTTTCACACATCCAGTCCGAGCCTTCACGCTCCATGCATTCAGTTATTTTCAGAGGTATGTCGTAATATTTGTTACGCTCAAGAGCATTGACCGCCGCCATAGCTTTGAAAGATGCTATGTGGCGGTCGGTGGTTATAGATACTGTCAGTTCCTTTCCGGCGATGCCGCTCACCGGTGCACAAGACATGAACCCTTTGAATGAGTCTTCCGTCAGCACAGGAGTGTCATCCCACAGCATCGTCAGTGTCGGGGCTTCACCGTCGGCGAACTGCACTGTGCCGGTGTTCATGTCGAGGGTGAAATCTCCCGAGAGACGCGTGTCGGGAATGTTGAGCGAAATTTTTTGCAGACGGTCGCCATGCAGCGGTGAATCCTTGGCATCCACGTGAAAACGCAGGAACGCTAACACATGCTCGAAAACGAAGCGTCCCGTAGCGCCCACGGGTCTTCCGACTTTCCAGTCACCTTCAATTGCGCGTGTCTGTGTGGAGAATGACTGTTCGGCAGGGAGCGTTCCCTTTAGTGCCGACGGATCATTGCCCGCAAGGGAGGAATACGGGTAGTATGCCATGGTTGCAGATTCACCGTCGCGGAGGTTTCCTCCGAATGTAGCGGTGCTCGATTCGGCGGAAAGGTTATTACGGAACTCTACGTTTGCCGAACCTTTGTCGCCGAACGCCCCGATGCGGTCGGAAGGCAGCCAGTTGATGCCTATCTCTCCCGATGCATACTCTTTCGGATCCATTGCCGTGCGCGTGCCCGGCTCGCCGGAAGACGCTCCTTGGGTTACTACTTGGATTACTGTGTTTGCATCCAATATACCTGATGGTGTGTCGAGGCGGTCGCTGCAGCCTGCGAAGGCGATGCAAGCCATAGCCGGAACGGCTGTCTGCAAAAAATTGGAACTGATTCTCATTATTATAAGTATTTCACGATATTATCTGCGCGGTTTGAAGAGTGCCCCTCCGCCGGTAGGAGAAACGGAATCGCCCTTGCGTGCGCCGTTGTCAATTGATTGGGTGTAATCTCTCTGAAGCGTGAATCCATCCTTGTTGTTATTGTCGATTACTTTCTTGACATACGGATTTACACCATATGTAGCAGAACCTTGAGTATTGTCTACAAGGGATTTCACGCGATTGAAGAGAACCCATCCGTAAGGCGCATTCTTGGTAAGTCCGTCTATGGCAGTGCTCCATTCGTTGCATAGACTACGAGAAAAGCTGATTATTGTATTGCTTTCTCCGTCTATGTTTCCACTTGTTTGGTTTATGCCTCCGACATAATTACAGAAACGTTTGTTTGTCTTTCCTATATAGTCACTCTGTATGGCTGAAACAACGTTGCTTATATTGGATTTTTGCTGAGAAAGATCTTTTACATTAACCTGTTCGGAGAAGATATACCAGAATGTATTGTCATCTTCGAGCTGAGCATCAGTTGGACGGGTGGTCAATGCGGATGTGCCTAAAGAACTACAAAACCAATTATTGCCAAATGCTCTTTTAAGCCATCTAGTGCTTGAAAGTAATTGGGACATAGCGGAATAAACAATGCCATTGCCGCTGATTTGTAAGTCGGATGAAGGGTCAAATGATTCTTGATATCCAGCTCCCGAACTGTTAAATTGAAGGTTTGTACTCACTTCTCCGACTCCTCCATATTGAAGGCGCGCATAGAGCACTCCAGTGGTTGCTTGTGGCGTAAACTGTGATAATATAGCCTTGCAGCCATTGATTTTTGTCCAGTCCATGATGTCATAATATGATGACCTTAATGCAGCAGATGAGCCTGGAAATAATGTCCCACCATTGTCAGCGCCATTTCCTCTGAGCTGGACTTTGATGATTACTTTGCCTTTTACATCATTAATTGTTGTATAAGGTCCGAGATTGTCTGCAAAATAATCGGCAAAGTCCTTATGTGATGTCAGCTCTTTAATGCGCTCAAGAAATTGAGCGTAAGTATAATTGGTTCCGGAGATAGGATAGTCGGAGATGACAATAACGCAGAATTCATTGGAGTGTGAGTTTGACATATAACCGCATAGTTCCTTTACAATATCCGAAAGATATTTGTCATTAACATTGTGGTCGCCATTTCTAACGAGGATTCGTGAATTGCCACCATAGGGAGAGGCTCCATCTACAAGCCATGCATGAGTTTGGAATACTCGGATACCGAGATTATATTGTTCTTCAATAGTGGCGGTCTGAGGCTTTTGATTGTCAGATAATGTTGCGTCTTCTCCAGAGAATGAGAGGCAGGTTCCGGGCAAAGAAAGCTGTGACAGATAGATGCGGGGATCAAGCTGGGTTATCCAGGTTGAATAATTGAATTTTGCCTCAGCGAACCGCAGACGAGGAAGCGATACCGGATTTACTTGCCTTTGAGTATACTGGTTCATATTGAGAGTCTTTTTCCATTCCTGATTGTCGGATGTGTGAACGGTGACAGTGATCGTTGATACTGCCTCGTTGGGAATGAGAAAAGCCTTCACATTGAATTTCTGGTCGTTTACAAGCCTCAGACCAGTCAAGTTTACGTTTCCATCATTATCGGTTTCCTCTATCATCGTGGAAATCATGATGCGCTGATCCTCGGCTTCCTGACTTGTTGCCGTGATTTGGTCTGTCTCATAGTTATATGTGAATGTGCCTGTTATCTGTGCGTTGGCTTCAATTACTACAGAAGTTACGCGTGCCCAATCTTGCGAAGGGTCATAGAGGGTGTTCATGTCGCTTGGACCGCTTACTGTTATATCCAGCACCGTAGCGAGTGGTTGAAAATTCAGTGACACTGTCTCGCCGCTTGCTGCATTGTCATTCTTGGCATACATCATGCAGCATGACATATCGGGGGTGCAATCGTAAGAATATTCTCCGTTTGTGGCAGTCTGGAATACCGGATTCTGGTCGCCGGGCAATGTGGCTGTTAATGTTTTTTCGTCGGTCATGGAGAGATTGAAACTTTCATTTCCCGGATAAAAGCCATAGAATCTATTGCCGGTGGCTTTATCTCCCCACTGAATACCTACATCTCCTGTTTTTGTTATTTCAGATGCGGTTTCTTTTTCCGTGCTTCCAGGATTAACGATATATGTTGCCTGCTGGCGGCCAGCTTGGGCATCAGGAGAATACACGAATATCCTGTCAAGGTTGTTGGGGTAGTTCCAATATATCGGATAGTATTTGTTATTGTTGTCGCCTTCAATTATAGATCCGTAGATAGTTCTTGTTTTCTTATCAAGCGCGGCTCCGAATGAAACTTCATTCCCGCATGCAATTTCCGGTTCGCGGACAACCTCGTCCTTGCAACTTGTAACCGTAAGGGCGATGGCAGAAAGAGCTGTTAAGTATAGTGCTTTCATTGTTTTCGTATGTTTAGGTTCTTTCTTAATTATCCCAAGAGGATGCAGGTATGTCTGAGTTCAAGCCATTATTGTCAGACTCAAAACCTTGGTTGATTACTTGTCTGGTTGTTGATGTGCCTTCAGCCCCGGGCGTATTTGCCTCAATGTCTGCTGACCCGCTACAGATGGCGTTTTCCAATTGCACTCTGTTTACCTTGAAATCAGGTGCAACATAAATTTTCCTTTCCATATAAAAATCTTTCTATTGTGTTGCGGTAATTGTTTTCAATTATCCTTATTGCGGCTTTTGGCCGCGCGTGATTCTTTTATTGCGATTCTTTTTTAATCTAAGTATCTCTTCGCAAGAGATACTTAGGTTCGATTTGCAAAATTACACAATTATTTATAAATAATCAATTTTTTACACAATTATTTATTCATCATCACGACACAAATAACCGTTTATTAATATTCCTTGTGTAAATGGATGTGTATCAATGTAGGGCTGCACCCTGGTGCAGCCGATCAATCATAATGTATTGCGCCCGTAATTTCGGATGCTCCGGGGAGCATCCCTACATTTGACGGCCGTACGATTGTTGTTGACAAATTAAATACTTGAATATTATCGATTACAATTCCTTTCAACCATCTGCAAATCAAATCAATAAATCGAACCTAAGTATCTCTTGCGAAGAGATACTTAGGTTTTTTTATGTTCTAATTGGGCTGAATTTTGCTTCGGGTGGATGCGGAACTTTAGAGTCAAACCGGAGCGGTTGTTGCTCGCAACGACCGCATAATCAATGGAAAAGAATTTTCAAATATATTCAAACTTTAAATTCGTGTTAAATTCAAACATACTCTTAGTCGCTATGGGGTCGTTGCGAGCAACAACCCCTCCGATCGACAGCCAATGGATGTTAAGCAAAACATTGGCGAACAGAATATTTTCGAATATTTTGGTAATATATTTCCGAATATTTCGGTAATAATTTTACGGAGAGGGTATTTTTTTATAAATTTGTGAAAATTTATATTTTGATTTTTTGAACGAAATAATGAGCAATTTACTGGAAGCTAATGGTATTGTGAAGAACTATACCGGGCATAAGGCATTGGATGACGTGACCGTTCATGTGCCTGAAGGCAGTGTCTATGGCCTGCTTGGACCGAACGGCGCGGGAAAGACCACCCTGATTCGTATTATCAACCATATCACCGCCCCGGATGCCGGTGAGGTGATATTTGACGGAAGACCCCTTACTGCCGATGATGTGAGGTATATAGGTTATCTGCCCGAGGAGCGGGGACTCTACAAGAAGATGAAGGTTGGTGAACAGGCTGTCTTCTTTGCCCGTCTCAAAGGGCTGGGCAAGCATGACGCTGAGGTGCGTCTCAGGGAATGGTTCCAGCGCCTTGAGATAGACAATTGGTGGAACAAGAAGGTTGAGGAGCTTTCAAAGGGTATGGCGCAGAAGGTGCAATTCATTATCACGGTCCTGCATCAACCGAAACTCCTGATTTTCGACGAGCCCTTTTCCGGCTTCGACCCTATAAATGCAAACATACTGAAACGCGAGATACTCCGTTTGCGCGATGAAGGCGCGACCGTGATTTTCTCCACCCACAATATGAACAGCGTAGAGGAGCTTTGCGACCATATCACACTTATAAACCGGTCGCGCAACATTCTGACCGGCAATGTGGAGGAATTGCGCCGTTCTTTCGGCGGCAACCGGTTCCGGATTACGTTTGAGGGTGACCGTGCGCCTTTGACAGAGGCGATAACGCCGTTGGTATCATATATAGGTGAGGACGAGGAGGAAAACAAATCCGCCGGTCGGTCACTTATCGTGGAACTGGCAGACAAAGGGGCAAGACGTGAACTTATAGACAGGGCGAATAAATCTTCCGAACTTATAGGTTTCGAACCGCTGCTTCCCTCAATCAACAATATATTCATCAATGCCGTGCGCAATTCTACGGAACAGAACGGCGAAAACCAATAAACAATGCAACTTTCCTTAATAATACAGAGAGAATATCTCGAGCGGGTGCGCCGCAAGAGTTTCATTATAACCACTATCCTGATGCCCGTCATAATGATCGGTATGATGGTGTTCCCGGCTTTGATCGCAATATGGTCCGGACCGGAAAAGAAAACTATAGCCGTGGTTGACCCTTCCGGAATTATCGGGCAGGGATTGCCCTCAGAAGGTGAACTCTCTTTCCAACCGGTGGATATGACGGTGGAAGAGGCCAAGGCTGATGAGAAATTCGACGGTGTCCTCGTGATCGGCGAGAATCTGATCAACGACGACACGGACGCTTCCTTGTTTACAAGGGAGGCGGTGAGCATGATGACGGAGGAATCGATATCCGGCGAACTGTCGCGGATTGTGGAGCAGAAAAGGCTTGCCCGCTATGACATCGCCGATCTCGACCGAATAATCGCCGCAGTTCAGGCAAACGTGAAAATGCAGACCTTCACTATGGGCGACGACGGAGAGAAAGAGACTTCCTCCATGGCTTCATACCTTATCGGTATGGTGATGATGATGGTTCTCTACATGTTCATCCTCATGTACGGGCAGATGGTGATGACCTCCATAATCGAAGAGAAATCCAACCGAGTGCTTGAGGTGGTGGTTTCCTCAGTGAAACCGTTCACACTGCTGATGGGGAAGCTCCTCGGTATCGGATTTGTAGCGTTGACCCAGATTGTGATATGGGCTTTCCTCCTTCTTGCGTTTACCATGTGGGGGTTGCCCGCCATTTTGAGTTATGCCTCCAATATGGATTCGGATACGCTCTCCCTTATCCTCGGCATCGGTAATCCGGCTTACATCATGAAGCTTTTCGGATGCATGACCCTTTTCCTGATTGGCGGTTATCTCTTCTATTCCTCCATTTATGCTGCCATTGGAAGCTCAGTAGACAATATTCAGGATGCAAGCCAGTTGACTTCTTTTGCCACAATGCCGATCATCATCGGTCTGCTGCTTGCCATAACCGTGGTCAACGATCCCACATCGGATCTCGCGTTCTGGACCTCGATGATACCTTTCACCTCACCGATGGTCATGATGTCGCGGATGCCCTTCGGTGTTCCCGGATGGGAGATCGCAGTGTCGGCAGTCCTGCTTTTCGTTTCAACAGCATTCATGATCTGGCTGAGCGCGAAGATATACCGTATCGGTATCTTCATGTATGGGAAAAAGCCGAATATCAAGGAATTGATAAGATGGGCGAAATATAAGTAAGAGGTCAGAGTTATGAGTTATTACCTTTACCTCATACCTCTACGGTAAGCAATCCGCCGTATGGCGGCTGGGAATCGAACAGCCGTTCCTTGGATGCCATACCGAGGATAAGCATTACATTCATCATAATTCCGGCATGTGTGAACACCAGTATGTTCTCCTTGCCGGATTTTTTCATGTCATCAAGGAAGGACCGGACGCGCATGTTTTGGTCGAGGAAAGATTCCCCGCCGGGAGGGGAGACGTGTAACCAGTCGTCGAACCATTCCTGTAGCCTCGTGTCTTTTATGTCATCGTAGCGTTGCATCTCCCATTCCCCGAAATTCATTTCCAGCAGCCTTTCATCCGGAATGGCATCCTCATAGCCGCAAGCATCGGCAAGCAGCCGGCATCGGCTCAGCGGGCTGCGAAACACTGCGTCGAACGGCTCGCCGTTCGATTCCATAGCCGTAAGTATTGCCTCCCTTGCTTTGGCGGCTTCCTCCGGGAAAGTCTGCTTTAAGGGAACATCGGTGCGCCCATAGCAGATTCCCGGTTCTACATCAACGGCAGTGTGCCTTACAAATGTGATTTTCATATCGTCAGAATATATATGTCAGTTTGCTGATGATTGCTGCGGAAAAATAGAAAGAGAGCTCGCAAAGGAGGACTGTCGCCCCGCAACAATCCCCTGTGTAACCCCCGATTTTATATCGCATGTAAAGAATCATCGCAGTTGCCGTTATGGCAGGAAGTAAAAGCGAAATCAGGAAAGGTAAAGGCAAAAACAGCGAGGGAATGATTCCGAAAAGCAGGCACAGCAGGAATGCCGGAATCGACATGCGGTCGTAGATCAGTTTGTTTTTAGCCTCTTCCTGTTTGCGGGCGTAAGGGAGGGTGTTTATGATGAACGAGCCGCAGAACTTGCTCCAAGGATCCGCTGCGAAAACTATCAGCGGCGCTATACTTACCGGGAAGGACGCCACACAGGAAATGAGAAGGAGAAAATAGAAAATCAATCCCAAGACTCCATACGATCCTATCCTTGAATCCTTCATGATTTCGAGGATGTGTTCACGGTTTGTGCCCCCTCCCATGCCATCGATGAAGTCGGCGAGACCGTCTTCATGCAGTCCCCCCGTAAGAAGGAGACGCACGGCGAATGCCGAGGCAACGGCCGCGAAAGCGGGGAGCACCTGCAGTGCCCCCCATAGAACCAACGCCGTGACCGCCCCGGTGATCCATCCCGCCGCAGGCCACAAGTCAACGACCCGTTTATACTTATCTGCCGGAATCTCTGCAATCCTCCACACCGGAATCCGCGTGAAGAACCCTATCGCCGCAAACAGTTTCTTCATAAATAGCTCGTTAAGCAAGTAATCAAATTTAGAAATATTTTGTGACTCCGACTGACTGGAAGTTGTCCATTTCGTTGATCATGCGCACGGCGGAGTCTATGATGGGATAGGCGCAGACCGCCCCGCTCCCTTCGCCGAGACGCAGGTCGAGATGGAGGATCGGGTCGGCATTCAATGCCTGAAGCATCAGCTTATGACCGGATTCGTCTCCCTGATGTCCGAATATTGCATAGTCAAGCACAGCGGGGTTTAGTTTCGAGGCTGCTAATATGCACGCAGTCATGATGAAACCGTCTACGATTATTATCATTCCCAATTCCGCGGCACGGAGCATTCCTCCGACAGCCATCACCATCTCGTATCCTCCGAACCAGGCTATGTAGCTTTCGGGTGAGCCGTCGCCCCTATAGTTATCCCAAGCGCGGGAGAGAACATCAAGTTTATGTTTGATTCCCGGCTTGTCAAGACCGGCTCCTGCCCCTATGCAGTCTGCCAAGGGAATGCCTGTGAATGCATGCATCCACATTGAGGATGAAGATGTGTTGCCACTTCCCATTTCTCCGAAGCTCACAACGTTGCAGCCGTCAGCATGCACATTATCAACCACTTCGGCCCCGCGTTCGATTGCCAGCTCGCATTCTTCCTGGGTCATGGCCGGCCCATGAAGGAAGTTGCGTGTGGATTTTCTAATCTTGCAATCTATGATGCCGCGCCCTTCGGGTATGTCGTAATCCACGCCGGCATCTACGAGCACGAGTTTGAATCCGTGTTGGTCGCAGAGGAAATTTATCCCCGCGCCACCGTGGGAGAAGTGGGATAGCTGTTGCCAGGTCACTTCCTTTGGCGAGACTGTCACTCCTTCCTCGATAATGCCGTGGTCGGCGGCAAAAAGGATATTGTGTGGTTTGGATAGCTTCGGGCTCAGTGTCTGTTGAATGAGGCCGATTCTTGCGGCAAGCTTTTCGAGCTTGCCTAAAGAGCCTTTCGGCTTGGTGAGGAAGTCAATTTTTGTGAGGAGTGCTTCCTCTATTTCGTTGGAGGGGGAGGCGATTACAAATTTTTTCATACTTATTTTATTTTCAGGGGAATGCCGGAAACGGTGAGGTAGACTTCATCGGCGCGGGAGGCGATATACTGGTTGAACCATCCCTGTAGGTCGGTGAATTTACGGGTCAAGGCGTTGGGCGCAACGCCACCGGAGCCTATTTCGTTGGAAACGAAAATATATACGGCTTTATTACTTGTGAATCTGTCAAATTCTTTTTTGAGGATGTCAAGGGAGACCTTTACATCTTCTCCATTTTTGAAAAAGACATTGGTCACCCACATTGTCACGCAGTCTATGACTGCTGTCTTCCCCGAAAGGTTATGGCGGCTTAATTCAATTTCCTCTTCAATAGTGGTCCAATTGCATCCACGCCTGTTTTGGTGGATACGGACTCGCTCCCGAAACTCATCGTCCGCAACATGAGCAGTGGCAACGTATACAGGAGTGTCGGAATTTTCGAGTGCCAGTTTCTCGGATAATTCACTTTTACCGGAACGTTGCCCTCCGGTTACGAGTATTATTTTCTTATTCATAAATGTCGGCGATTTTTATCAAAGAACCTTTTACAACCTCTTTTTCCGAGAACATAGAGACTTCGTCGGGACTTATTCCGGGATAATAATAAAGGAAAGGGGAGGGGGCATTGGAATGATGTCCCTGTTCGCAGAGGGATGGATGGTCAGACATCACCGCTATTGAGAACTGGTGCCCACCGTTGTTAAGTAGTTCAATGAGCGGAGAGATGATATATCTGTCAATATTTTCTATGGCCTGCACTTTTGCCATGCAGTCCATTTTGTGGGAGGCATAATCGCAAGCTTCGACATGCACAATTATTACGTCGTAACGCAACAATGCAGCTATCGCCGCATCTCCCTTCCCCGCGTAGTCGGTATTGCAATCACCTGTAGCTCTTTCAGGCTTGATCCAGTCCATACCGGTGGCTTTTGCAATTCCGCAAATCAAAGGAACCGACCCTATCAGAACCGTCTTTGCCGGCGCGGTGATACCGAAGCCGTGATGTTTATTGGAAAAAGATATGTATTTGCGGGAATGGTCGCCGCTCCAAAAACGGATTGACTCTTCATTTTCGGGAGGCTGTCCGAATGCGGGTGGCAATATGCATATTCCGGTCGTGACTGAGATAGGTCGGAAAATATAACTGGGATATTTTTTCTCTAATGTTGCGACCGAATACGATGCATCTCTCAATTCATATCGACACACAATCTGTTGATGGCTGGCCTTCAATCCCAATCCTTCCGCTTCTAAAGGACCGCGTCCCGACGGGAGCTCTTCCGGAGAATATCCGAGAATGGTTAATATTGCCACCTCGCTGCCGGGATAATACCCTTCCGGTACAGTCTTCAGACTGCCACATCTTCCATGTTTTGCCATAAAATCCATGGTAGGTGTGTATGCTGCTTCGAGTGGTGTCTTTCCGTCAAGGCCGGAGACCGGAATGTCCGCCATGCCGTCACAAATCACCAGCACTCTTTTCATAGCTCCTTGAACGCTTTTATTGCCTCCGGTCTGCCCGCGTTGACTTTGTCAGTGTAATGAGCATCTGAATTGAACATGACAGGAAGGCCGGAATGTTTTAATTTACCCCACCATCTGGATGCCGGGAAATAGCGGTTTTTGTCCGCAAGTGATTTTGTGTTGACTTCAACTATTACCCCGGCTGTCTGGGCGTGACTGATCACATCGTCCACAAGAGCTTCGTACCATCCCTGGTTTTCGATTTCCGGATCGGCGATTGCCGCGTTGCCTGCGATTTTGTCGAAATGACCGAGAATTTCGAATCCTCCGAGTTCAAGCATGCGGATAACCTGTTCGAAATATTTTTCGGTCACATAGCGTAAATCTCCCTTATAACCATCTTTGAGATATTCTGCAAACCTTTCGAATCTGCCGTCGCAGTCGAGCCATACACCCTCCTGGTTCGGAACGAAATGCACGGAGGCCAGGCGATAGTCGAGGGGAAGGTTCTGGAAATAGTCGATATGCGGACCGAAATCTTCGCTCATGTAATCTATTTCCAGAGACGTAAGAACCTGCATCTTTCCGTTGTATTTTTCCTTTAGCCGCGATGCTTCGGCGAGATATGCGTCCATATCCTCGAAACTCATATTACAGGGTGTCGGCTGGGAAATGGGAGAATGCGGAGAAAATCCCCAGATGTCGAACTTTCCGGCGGCTGCCTCCGCCATTTCGGCCATTGAATATCGGCCGTCGCAAAACTGGGTGTGTGAATGGAAATTGTATCTGTCTGTATTTTTGATTAGTTCGAGTATATCTTCTGTTGTCATGATTCAGCTACTTGATTAGGTATGGGTAGTTTACGGGGAGCCAGACGGAGGAAACGAATAAACAGCATCAGGAGGAGTGCGGAGGTGCCGATGCCTATGGCAAGCGCCCATTCATATGCAATGCTTATTCCCCACAGCCGGTCGGTGATCGCGCCGAACCCCTCCGGAGCAAAGAAAATATATGTTACGGTCACGGCCGTCATAAATAGAGCCGGGATGAGGGTGATGATATATAATTTGTGTTCTTTTGCGAGATATACGGTTACCGCCCATAGGGTAAACACGGCAAGCACCTGATTGCACCATGCGAAATATCTCCATAAAGCCTCATATGGGAGAAGCATTATAATGAAGCATATGGCGAAGATGGGTAACGATATCAACAATCGTTTCATCACCAGGCGTTGTTTCACGTTCATGAAGTCTGCTGCAATAAGTCTTGCCGAACGCAGGGCAGTGTCGCCAGAAGTGATGGGTGCGGCAATTACCCCTAATACAGCCAGGATTCCGCCGACTGTGCCAAGCCAGGACTTTGACACGCTATTCACCAGGATTGCCGGACTTCCGTTTCCGAGGAAATCCTGTAGCCCGTCATATCCGCCTGTGAACGCGATGGCAGCAGCAGCCCATATCAAGGCAACTATCCCTTCTGTCACCATCGCGCCGTAGAAGACGGGACGAGCATGCTTCTCGTTTTTAAGGCAGCGCGCCATCATCGGTGACTGTGTGGCATGGAATCCGGATATCGCCCCGCATGCAATGGATACGAACATCATCGGAAATATCGGACTGGCACCGGGATCCGGTTTGTGATTATAGAACTCACTCCAAATCTCGGGCATCGCCGATGAATGGGCATACAGGGCAATCAATATGCCAACAGCCATAAACAGCAATGCAAACCCGAAGATGGGATACAGTTTGCCTATCAGTTTGTCGATGGGGAGGAGCGTGGCAAGCATGTAATATGCGAATATCACTATAATCCAGAACATTCGGTCGAGGCTTTCCGGAGTCAGCATCGCAAGAAGGTCGGCAGGATTATATACGAACACTGCGCCTACAAGAATCATGAGCAGCAATGAAAACACACGCATCGTGTTCTTTATCCCGGTCCCCAATTGGTAGCCGACAATTTCCGGAAGGGATGCGCCATCATTCCTTAGCGACAGCATCCCGGAAAGATAGTCGTGAACAGCCCCGGCGAAAATCGTTCCGAACACTATCCACAGAAAAGCCGCCGGCCCGAACATCACACCCATGATCGCGCCGAATATCGGTCCGAGTCCGGCTATGTTGAGGAATTGGATGAGAAAGACCTTCCATGTGGGTAATTCCACAAAATCGACGCCATCGGCGTGGCGGGTCACCGGTGTGGGGCGGGATGCATCCTGACCGAACACCTTTGAAACAAATTTGCCGTAAGTGAAATATCCGGCGATGAGAATCACGAGGGCTATGGAAAACGAAAGCATATCTGGTATTATGGGATTTATGGGGCGATATAAGGCTGAATGGGGCGGTATGGGGATTTTTGGGGGCTTTTTCAGACAGTCCCTTATTGTCTTTGCTCTGCGCGGTAGACTTCGCTGCGGAGACGGCGGAGGGCTTCGCGTTCTTTTTCTGTCTCTGATTCGAGAGAACGTATCTGCGCCTTCATGGAGCTGCCCTTGTTGATTGCGAACTTATGACGAAGATCGGAGAGGCGGCTCAGTTTCTGATTGAAAGCCTTTTCCGCCGCAAGATATTTTTTCATCATTGTTTTCCCTCCCGATGTCTGGAAATCGTTGAGGGTGGTATAGGTTATGCCTCCTTTCATCGGGAATATGAAATCCACCTGCTTTTTCACCTGACCCGGGGTGATAGCCTGAATTTCATCAAGAAGTGAGGAGTAATCATTTTCTCCCCAGGTGGATTTATAATCGCGGATAAAAGCAAGGTCCGGAATATTCTCCGTTTCTTCGGAATTATAGTTCCTGCGGAGATCATTCACCTTGAAGAGATACACCGTGAGGTTGTCTCCGAGTTGATTGCGGTCTGTTGCCCACCAGCCCACGCCATTCAGTTCATCTATGGCGAGGAGGTAATCATCGTAAGGAGAGTTGTATGGCATTCCGATGTTCTGCGGTTGGAGGTATTCCCCGTCGGCGGCATCGCGGGTTGCCACGAAGATGTCGTAACCTCCGAGTGACTCCTCATTGTCCGAAGCATAATAGAGGGTGACACCGTCAGACATCATGAAAGGATACATCGCATTCCCTCCATTGTTGAGGATATCCGGCGTTTCTGTGGGTTCATGCCAGGAGCCGTCGGTCAACCTGATAGACTCCACGATGCGAAAGATACCGGTGGAGTCGGGTTGCGCCCACATCTTGAAATCGTTACCCTCGTTGGTGAAAACATAATCGGCATCGGTCTGCTCGAAAGGTATGTCATCGGCATTGCCGAGCGACCCTGCGGAAAACGGGAGCTTGTATGCCTTGAAGAACTCCTCCTTCGGCACCGCAATGCTGTCGAGGATTACCAGTTGCTCAACCCTTTCAAGGAAGTTCTCGGCTTTCATCAGCTCTCTCTCCTGCTCTTCGAGCTGAGGAGGTGTTTTCTTTTTGGCTTTTTTCCTGGCAGCGGCATATTGTTTTGCGGCTTCCTCGAAATCATAATTCATGAAAGCTTCGCGTCCGGCTTCCAGATACTCCTCCACAGACGGCGATTTCGCCGGGGCTGCGGCTGCCATTGAAACTATAGCGATCGATATGTAATTCAGAAAATTCATAATGGCAAAATTAGTTAAATTATTTGGAATTGGCAATAGATAGATAAATAGGTTCGCGCCCTGATGCATGCACATGAGAAAGAAAAGTGAGCACTTTTAAGAAATTTTTATTAACTTTGTGGCGAAATGTGGAAATACGTGAACTGATTTCATAGTAGAAAACAAACTAAAGATATATCAAATTATGAGTTTGAACATCATTGTATTGGCCAAGCAGGTGCCCGACACCCGCAATGTCGGCAAGGATGCGATGAAGGAAGACGGCACTATCAATCGCGCCGCGCTTCCCGCGATCTTCAACCCTGAGGATCTCAACGCCCTCGAGCAGGCCCTTAAGTTGAAAGAGATGTATCCCGGCACTACGGTGACCCTGCTTACGATGGGTCCGGCGCGTGCCGCGGAGGTTATCCGTGAAGGACTCTATCGTGGCGCAGACCGCGGTATCGTGCTTTCTGACCGTGCCTTTGCGGGGGCTGACACCCTCGCCACTTCATACGCTCTAAATGCGGCAGTGCGTAAGATCGGCAACTACGATCTTATAATCGGCGGCCGTCAGGCCATCGATGGAGACACAGCCCAGGTAGGTCCCCAGATCGCGGAGAAGCTTAAGATTCCTCAGGTGACATACGCGGAGGAAATCGTGGAAGTCAAAGATGGCAAAGTTATCGTGAAGCGTCGTCTTGAAGGTGGCGTTGAGACTGTCAAGGCTCCCCTCCCCGTTGTTATTACCGTCAACGGCTCTGCTGATGAGTGCCGTCCGCGCAATGCGCGCAATGTGCAGAAATATAAATATGCCGCAGTTCCCTCCGAGGTTGCCAATGATGAAGAGAAGAAAGCTTTCATCGCGGCTCGTCCGTATCTTGAGATCGGGGAGTGGACGGCAGCTACAGTCGAGGCAGATCTCGCTCAGTGCGGTCTCGCCGGCAGCCCGACAAAGGTGAAGGGTATCGAGAACGTTGTCTTCACCGCCAAGGACGCGCGCCGCATCGAGAATAATGATGAGGAACTTGAAGGCCTCATCAAGGAATTAATAGCTAACCACACTATCGGCTAAAATTATGGCAACAGACAAGAATAATTTGATCGTATATTGCGAATATGAGGACGGCAAGGTTGCAGATGTCAGCCTTGAACTCCTTACAAAAGGCCGCACACTTGCCGACAAGCTCGGAATCAAGCTTGAAGCCGTTGTGGCAGGCGACAATCTGAAGGACATAGAGAAGCAGATCTTCCCTTATGGTGTGGATCGTGTGTATAAGGTGCAGGATCATCGTCTTTATCCATATACTTCACTTCCCCACAGCTCCATCCTTATCAATCTATTTAAGGAAATTCAGCCCCGCATCGCATTCATGGGTGCTACGGCAATCGGTCGTGACCTGGGCCCGCGTGTATCTTCTGCCCTTCACAGCGGTCTTACCGCAGACTGCACGGCTCTTGAGATCGGTGACCACAAGGATGCCAAGACAGGGACGGAGTATAAAGACCTTCTCCTTCAGATCCGTCCGGCATTCGGCGGTAACATCGTGGCTACAATCGTCAATCCCGAGTGCCGCCCGCAGATGGCGACAGTGCGCGAGGGAGTGATGAAGAAAGAGGTCCGCGATTCAAACTATGTCGGAGAGGTTATAGATCTTGACGTGAACAAATACACTTCTCCCGAGGATTATGTGGTTGAGGTCATTGACCGTCATATCGAGAAATCCAAGGTTAACCTCAAGGGCGCTCCCGTGGTTGTGGCCGGTGGATACGGAGTGGGAAGCAAAGAGAATTTCGAACTTCTCACCAAACTTGCAGATGTGCTCGGCGGTGAGGTCGGTGCAAGCCGTGCCGCAGTAGATGCCGGTTGGGTTGACCATGACCGTCAGATCGGTCAGACTGGTGTCACTGTCCGTCCGAAGCTCTATATCGCTTGCGGTATTTCCGGTCAGATCCAGCATATCGCCGGCATGCAGGACAGCTCGATCATCATTTCCATCAACTCAGATCCTGACGCACCGATCAACACAATCGCAGACTATGTGATCACTGGCAAGATGGAGGATGTCGTTCCCAAATTAATCAAGTATTACAAAAAGAATTCCAAGTAAACAAGATGGCTAATTTCTATACAGACAACGAAGCTCTGAAACTTCACCTCAATCATCCGATGATGAAGAAAATTGTGGAGCTTAAAGAGAGAAACTTCGCCGATGCCGATAAATTCGACTATGCTCCTCAGAATTTCGAGGATGCTATGGACAGCTATGACCGAGTGCTTGATATCGTCGGTGAAATTTGTGGCGACATCATCGCGGAGAATGCCGAAGATGTGGATCATAACGGCCCCCGCGTGGAGAATAGCCGTGTGATATATGCCGAGGGCACCAAGAAGAACCTTGACGCTTGCCGCAAGGCGGGTCTGATGGGCATGTCGATGCCACGTCGTCTTGGCGGTCTCAATTTCCCGATCACTCCCTATATAATGGCTGCCGACATGGTGAGCCGTGCGGATGCCGGTTTCGAGAACCTCTGGGGTCTTCAGGACTGCGCGGAGACGATATATGAGTTTGCCGACGATGCGCAGAAAGAGAAATACATTCCCCGCGTGTGCGCAGGGGAGACAATGTCTATGGACCTGACTGAACCGGATGCCGGTTCAGACCTTCAGTCTGTAATGCTCAAGGCTTCGCAGAAGGAAGACGGTTCATGGGTGCTCAACGGCGTGAAGCGTTTCATCACCAACGGTGACAGCGACATCCACTTGGTGCTCGCCCGTAGCGAGGAAGGCACTAAAGACGGCCGTGGACTTTCGATGTTCATCTATGACAAACGTAACGGTGGCGTTAACGTACGCCGTATCGAAAACAAGATGGGTATCAAGGGTAGCCCGACATGCGAACTCGTTTACAAGGACGCTCCCTGTGAGTTGGTAGGCAGCCGCAAGCTCGGTCTTATCAAATATGTGATGGCTCTTATGAACGGTGCGCGTCTCGGAATTGCCGCTCAGAGCGTGGGTATCAGCGAGCATGCTTACCGCGAAGCATTGCAGTATGCAAAAGAGCGTAAACAGTTCGGCAAGGCCATCATCGAATTCCCTGCGGTGGCAGAGATTCTCTCTCTGATGAAGGCTAAACTCGATGCCAGCCGTACACTCCTCTACGCATGTTCACGCTTCGTGGATATGTATAAGATCTACGATGACATAGCAAAGGAACGCAAACTCGAGGTCGAGGAGAAAAAGGAGGCTAAGTTTTATAGCCGTCTTGCCGACGCGTTCACTCCGCTTGCAAAGGGTATGACTTCCGAATTCTGCAACCAGAATGCGTATGACTGCATCCAGATTCATGGAGGTTCAGGTTTCATGAAGGATTATGCCTGCGAGCAGATTTATCGTGACGCACGCATCACTTCGATTTATGAAGGTACGACACAGCTTCAGGTTGTGGCGGCGATCCGCCACGTCACCACTGGAACATACCTCGACTGGATTAAGGGTGAAGAGGCAAATCAGGTTGTTGCCGAGGACGAAGCTGTTAAGGCTACACTTCAGTTCATGACACAGCAGTATGCCGATGCCGTTGAGGCTGTGAATGGCGTTGACGATCCCAAATTCCATGACTTCATGGCACGTCGCCTTGTGGAAATGGCCGGTTATATCGTGATGGGTTATCTGATGCTCGACGACACCCAGCGCGATGCGTCCTTCCGCAAATCGCTCCATGTCTTCGTGAACTACGGCAAAGCCGAAGTTGCAAAGCATGCCGACTTTATCGGCAACTTCCGCCCCGAAGAAATAACTGATTATTTGTATAATTGAGAATAAATTATTAACTTTGCGGCGGTTTTCACGCGGGGAGTGCTCCTGTGAGAGAACCGCCGTAAATATTTTATTATAAATCAATCATTTACAAAACGTATGAATAACTACGAGACCGTTTTCATTTTAACTCCCGTTTTGTCTGACGAACAGATGAAGGAAGCGGTAGAAAAATTCAAAGACGTTCTGAAGGCAAACAACGCCGAAATCGTCAATGAAGAACTGTGGGGTCTGCGCAAGCTCGCTTATCCCATCCAGAAGAAATCCACCGGCTTCTATGTGCTGGTTGAGTTCAAAGGTGAACCCACTATCGTCAAGAAACTCGAGACAGCTTTCCGCCGCGACGAGCGCGTGATCCGCTTCTTGACATTCCGTCTTGACAAATACGCCGCTGAATACGCAGAGAAGCGTCGTAACCTGAGAGCAAGCAAAGCAAGTGAGAAACCCGCCGAGGCAGAGGCCAAAGCAGAAGCAAAGGAGGCATAATCATGGCAGCAAACAACGAAATCCGTTATCTCACCCCCCTTACGGTGGATACTAAGAAGAAAAAATACTGCCGTTTCAAACGCAGCGGTATTAAATATATCGATTACAAGGATCCTGAGTTCTTGAAGAAATTCCTCAACGAGCAGGGTAAGATCCTTCCCCGCCGCATCACGGGAACATCTCTCAAGTTCCAGAGAAGGGTTGCACAGGCCGTGAAACGCGCCCGTCATCTCGCTCTCCTTCCCTATGTGACCGACTTGATGAAATAATCATTTTTTTAACCTGATAAAAGCAACAACACAATGAAAGTAATACTCAAAGAGAATGTAGCCAGTTTAGGTTATAAGGATGATGTGGTTGAGGTTAAAGACGGTTACGGCCGCAATTACCTCATTCCCCAGGGTCTTGCTATCGTGGCTTCAAATGCAGCTCTCAAGCAGCTTGCCGAGAACCAGAGACAGCGTGCCCACAAAATTGCCAAGATACTTGAGGATGCTCAGGCTGCAGCTGCAGCTCTTGAGGGCGTTAAGCTTACAATAACAGCCAAGGCAGCAGCTTCGGGCGCTATCTATGGCTCAGTAGGTGCAGCCCAGATTTCAGAGGCTCTTGCAAAGCTTGGCCATGAGATCGACCGCAAGATCATCAACCTTAAGGATGCCATCAAGGCTGTCGGCGTTTACACCGCAACTGTGAAATTCCATAAGGAGGTTGAGCAGCCTATCGAAGTAGAGGTTGTAGCCGAAGAGGAGGATAAATAAATTCCATACCCCAAGATAGGAATCCCGTCCGCATTTACGGACGGGATTTTTTTGTTTATACCGTCAAATTGATTATCTTTGCAAGTTGAAGGATTCCGCTTGGCGGGATAGGACCGGGGTTTAGGGGCTGAATAGGGCGGGATAGGGCGAGATAGGGCTGAATAGGGCCGGATAGGGCGAGATAGGGCTGAATAGGGCCGGATAGGGCTGAATAGGGTATAGGGATATAGATGAAAGAGTTTTGATAAAAATTAAAAACAAGATAAGATATGAAATTCAATGTAGAGGGAAAGACTTTCCAGCAGCAGCTTTCGGCTGTGAGCAAAGTGATCAATGCCAAAAACGCGTTGTCGATTCTTGATAACTTTCTGCTCAAGGTGGAAGGAGACCGTCTGAGCATTACTGGTAGCGATCAGGAGAATGTGATGACTGCCTATATGACTATTACCGAAAGTGAAGGTGACGGTGCGATTGCCGTCTCAGCCAAGCGTCTCCTTGAAATCACGAAAGAGATTTCAAGTCAGCCTCTTACATTTTATATAAATGATGAAACCAAGGAGATTGACATCCGTTTTCTGAACGGCCATTTCAATTTCATGGGTGTCGATGCATCCGAATATCCGGCGCGCCGGAACCAGGAGGCTGAGCCGAAAACAATGATGTTGCCGGCATCGATGGTGCAGAAAGGTATCGACAACACACTTTTCGCTGTAAGCGCGGACACTGTCCGTCCGATCATGACCGGTATATATTGGGACATACATGAGAATGACGTAACTTTTGTAAGTTCCGACACACATAAACTGGTTCGTTATATCAATTCCGAGGCAACTCCCGGTTTTGTAGGTTCGTTTATCCTTCCTTCAAAACCTGCAAACATACTGAAGTCTATCATCGGCAAAGACGATGCAGACATCAAAGTGGTGTTCGATTCCAAAGGCGCCACTTTCGAGCTTGGAGATTATCTCCTGTCGTGTCTTTTTATCAATGGCAATTATCCCAACTATAACCGTGTAATTCCTCAGGAGAATCCCTTTGAGATGACAATCGACAGGGTGTCGCTTCTAACGGCGTTGCGCCGCGTGTCGATATTCGCAGCAAAGAGTTCAAACCTTGTGGTCCTCGATATTCAGCCCAACGAAGTTATCCTGCATGCCCAGGATCTTGATTACGGCACTTCTGCCGAAGAGCGTGTGAGCTGTAGCTATGAGGGAAATTCAATGACGATAGGTTTCAACGGGCAGTTCATGATAGAGATCCTCAACAATCTCCACGATGATTCAGTCGTAATAAAGCTTTCAGATCCCGGACGTCCGGGAATATATACTCCGCTCCAGCAACCTGAAGGAGAGGATGTGGTGATTATCCAGATGCCGATGCAGGTACTTTAGGGAAATGTTTAATGTTTAATGGGCAATGGGGTAAATATATAAACACTGTGAAACTGAATCTTAAGAAGCCGTTGATTTTCTTTGACCTGGAGACCACCGGCACCAATATAACGCACGACAGGATAGTGGAATTGAGTTATATCAAAGTCTATCCTGACGGACACACAGAATCGAAAACACGTCGGCTCAATCCGGAAATGCCGATACCTCCGGCATCGACGGCTGTGCACCATATCACTGACGAGATGGTGAAGAATGAGCCGACTTTCCGTCAGGTGTCCAAGGCATTGCTCGAAATCTTTGACGGATGCGACATTGCCGGCTATAACAGTAATAAGTTCGATGTGCCGCTGCTTATCGAGGAATTCGGGCGTGTCGGCCTTAATTTCGAGGTTGCTGGCCGTCAGTTTATAGATGTCCAGAATATTTTCCACAAGATGGAACAGCGCACTCTCGTGGCTGCATATAAATTCTATTGCGGACGCAATCTTGAGGATGCACATTCTGCATTGGCTGACACGCAGGCCACGTATGAGGTGCTGCTCGGGCAGCTTGAACGTTATCCCGACCTTGAGAATGATGTGGAGAAACTTGCGGAATTTTCCAGGTCCGGCAGGGCTGTGGATCTATCGGCGAGGATTGTGCTTGATGATAATGAAGTGCCTGTGTTTAATTTCGGTAAGCACAAGGGGCGTCCAGTAAAGGAAGTTTTCCGTAAAGAGCCTTCTTTTTATACGTGGATGATGCAGGGTGATTTCGCCAAGAACACCAAGGATGTGATATCCGTTTTATATGCGGAGAGCCGGAGGTAGCCATGGAACCGATATTGAAAGGTAAACATATTGTTCTGGGCATAACCGGTGGAATTGCCGCCTATAAATCGGTGACGCTCCTGCGACTTCTTGTAAAGGCGGGAGCGGAAGTGCAAGTCGTGATCACGCCTTCAGGGAAGGAATTCATCACGCCTGTAACGCTCGCGGCATTGAGCGGGAAACCTGTGGTCAGTGAATTTTTCACCGCTAACACAGGTGAATGGCACAGCCATGTTGACCTTGGCCTATGGGCAGACCTTATGGTTATCGCCCCGGCCACGGCTTCCACAATCGGTAAAATGGCCAATGGCATAGCGGACAACATGCTTGTCACCACCTACCTTTCCGCGAAGGAACATGTCATGATTGCACCTGCGATGGATCTTGACATGATGGCACATCCTTCCACTGTCAGGAATCTCGCTACACTTGAATCTTATGGCGTGGAGATCATTGAGCCCGCGGCAGGGGAACTTGCCAGTCATCTCATCGGAAAAGGGAGAATGGAGGAGCCGGAGAATATATTCACCCGAATAGAGAAATATTTCCTGCGCCGGTGCGATCTGAAGGGGAAGAAAGTGGCCATAACGGCCGGTCCGACATATGAGAAACTTGATCCGGTACGTTTCATAGGGAATTATTCCAGCGGCAAGATGGGTTTTGCCCTTGCGGAGGAATGTGCATCGAGAGGTGCGGAAGTCACGCTGATATGCGGTCCGGTATCGATTGCTGTGTCGGATCCTAATATTGTAAGAATCGATGTGGAAAGTGCCGAAGAAATGCTTGCGGCGGCGCGTAAGCCTTTCACCGAAGCGGATTTCGGTATTTTTGCGGCGGCTGTTGCCGACTACCGCCCCGAGTCTATGGCTGAACACAAGCTTAAGCGGGAAGGGGCAGAAGATATGACGCTCCGCCTTGTAAGGAATCCGGATATTGCCGCTACACTTGCTGCGGAGAAAAGAGACAGTCAGGTGTTTGTAGGTTTTGCGCTTGAAACGGACAATGAGCATGAGAACGCGTTGAAGAAATTGCGCAAGAAAAATCTTGATATGGTTGTTCTCAACTCCCTCCAGGATAAAGGGGCAGGATTCGGTACGGATACCAACAAGGTTTCCATCCTCAGCAAGGACGGCACGGAGAAATCATTTCCATTGAAGAGCAAGAGGGCTGTCGCAACCGATATTGTAAACGAGATATGCGTAACTGACATATGAGACACATACTGAGCATATTGTTTTTATTCCTATGCATCGCGCTCCCGGCAAAAGGGCAGGAGCTTAATTGCACTGTAGAGGTTAATTCCCAGCAGGTGGAAGGCACCAACAAGAGTGTGTTCGAAGCTTTGCAGGAAGCAGTGTCTACGTATATGAATGAAACGAAATTCAGTAATGCCATTTTCAGTCCGAATGAGAAAATAGAGTGCCGTCTATTCCTGACAGTAAAGGAGTATACAGACGACCGCATAAAAGGGGAGCTGCAGTTGCAGCTTTCGCGTCCGGTCTACAACAGCAGCTACACCACAACTCTCTTCAATTTCCGCGACACCAAGGTGGAGTTCGGGTATCGAGAGGGAGACCCACTGATATTCAATGAGAATACAGTGGAAAATAACCTTACCGCCATTCTCGATTATTACGCTTATCTTTTCCTCGCCATTGATTTCGACAGTTTCTCGCCAAAAGGTGGGCAGCCGTTTTATGATAGGGCGCAGAGCATTGTCCAGCAGGCTCAGTCGATAGGAGAAGTAGGATGGCGCACGTTCGAAGATACCAAGAACAGGGCGGCGGTGTTGAGTAGCTTTACAGACACCAATACATCAGGCATCAGAAATCTGCTGTATGACTATCATCGCAAAGGGCTTGACGAGATGGTCACGAGTCCTGACAAGGGGCGGGCGGTAATAACAGAGTCTTTAGAAGAATTGAAGACAGTGGCAGACAATTCTCCGATGTCGGTGGCGTTGTCCCTTTTCAGGGACTCGAAGCTTGATGAGCTTGTGAACATATATTCAAAGGCTCCCGCGGCGGAAAGGGAAACGGCATATGATATCCTCCAGCCTATATACCCCACTGAATCAGAGCGGCTGGAGAAGATCAAGAAGGGAAGTATTGAGTAATTATTTAGAGAGATGCTAAGTAAACTGACAATAAAGAATTATGCTTTGATCGACAGCCTCGAGTTGGAATTCGGTCCGGGTCTTACGATTATCACAGGAGAGACAGGTGCCGGAAAGTCGATCATGCTTGGTGCGCTTTCCCTGATAATGGGAGGCCGCGCCGATTCACGTGTCATTGCCGACGGAGGCTCGAAGTCTGTTGTGGAGGCATTGTTTACCCATCTGACTGATGATCTCCAATCTCTCTTTTCTGAATATGATCTCGACTGGAATCCCGATGAGCTGCTTATACGCCGTGAAATTGCCGCAAACGGTAGGTCAAGGGTATTTGTAAATGATGTGCCGGTAACTTTAAATGCTCTTTCCGCTATTTCAAACAGACTTATAGATATACATTCCCAGCATGAAAATGCAAGATTGAACAATCCGGCAACACAACTTGAGATAATCGATTCGGTATCGGACAATGCAGAACTCCGCATGCGATATGCGGCGGCATTCACCCGTTTTGTGGAGATTCGAAATATGGTGAAACATCTACGCGAGGAAATTGAGAAGGCCCGTGAAAACAAGGAGTACCTGCAATTTCAATATGATGGACTGAAGACACTTTCTCCAAAGCGCGGTGAACTGGTGGAAATCGAGCAGCGCTTTGAATTGTTGAGCGATGCGGATGAAATACGGAGCCGCCTACAGCTTTTCAGAAACCTGTTGGGTGAGAATGAGCGAGGTGCCATAGATTTGCTTCGCGCCGCTAAAGCTGAGGCGGATAAGGTGGATTATTCCCTCGTGGGTGTCTCCACAGATGGGGAAACTCCGCAAATACCGGTGCGGCTTGAAAACGTTATTGTGGAGCTGCAGGATATTTTCGAGACGATTGACGATGCGGTTTCTGCAGTAGAGGCGGATCCTGCCATGCTTGAGAAATTGTCGCAACGTATGAATGCATATTATGAGGCTGTGAAACATTATCGCGTGAAGACTGCCGATGAACTTGTTGACATGATGGAGCGGATAACTGCCCAGTTGCGGTCGATAGAGACCGGAGGCGAAGAGCTGCCGGCTCTTGAGAAGGAGGGTAAGAAGGTTGCGGCCGAAGTAAAGGAATTGGGGAAGAAGCTGACTGATACACGCAAATCCGGGGCTTCAAGGTTCTCGGAGATTGTGACTGCCGCTGCCCGTCCTTTAGGTCTTAACAATCTTGATTTCCATGCGAATGTGGAGATCGGTAAAATCGGTCCTTCAGGGCAGGATCGTGTTGAATTCATGTGTGCGTTCAATAAGAATCAGACACCCGGACCGCTTGCAAGGATGGCATCCGGTGGGGAGATGTCGCGTCTGATGCTTACTATCAAGGGTGTTCTTGCTGGCCGGATGGATTTGCCCACAATAATATTTGACGAGATAGATACCGGTGTGTCTGGAGAGATCGCCGACAAGATGGGGGATATGATGGTGCGGATGAGTGAGGACATGCAGGTGATGGCCATCACGCATTTGCCGCAGGTTGCGGCGAAAGGTGACAGCCATTTCAGGGTCTTTAAGAAAGATGAGGCAACGAGGACTGTGACTCATGTGCGCAGGCTCGACCCTGAATCGCGGGTGCGTGAGATTGCGGCGATGATGTCGGGAAGCGAGGTCGGAGAGGCCGCTCTGAACAATGCCCGGGATTTGTTGGGGATGAGGGACGGAACTGAAGTTCCGACGCGCGACGCTTGAGGAGAGCGAGATGGGGCGAGATGGGATGAGATAGGGCTGGATGGGGCTGAATGGGGCTGAATGGGGCGAGATGGGGCTGGATGGGGAGATTAAAAAGATAATTATATGGATAAGGCAGATTATATATTCGGGATCAGGGCTGTGATTGAGGCTATAGAGGCGGGACGCAGCATTGACAAAGTGCTTGTGAGGCGCGACCTTACAGGTGAGCTTTCGCGTGAATTGTTCGCGAAACTAAAAGAATACGATGTGGTTGTGCAGCGGGTGCCGCAGGAGAAATTGAACCGTATCACGATGAAGAACCATCAGGGTGTCATTGCCCTGCTGTCGCCTGTAGAGTATCAAAAACTTGAAAACCTTGTTCCTCTATTCTATGAAGAGGGGAGGAATCCGTTGGTAGTTGTGCTTGACGGTGTTACGGATACACGAAATTTCGGAGCAATAGGCAGAACTGCGGCATGTGCCGGGGTTGACGCTGTTGTAATACCGGAGCGCAACAGTGTCACGGTGACTCCTGATGCCGTGAAGACTTCTGCCGGAGGCCTTTTCCATGTGCCGGTATGCCGCGAGAGAGATACCTTGTCGGCTGTGAGATTCCTTAAGGATAACGGTTATCATATAGTGGGAGCTACCGAGAAGGGCGCGGAGAACTATACACAGGCCGACTATTCAGTGCCGGTGGCAATCGTGATGGGAAGTGAGGATACAGGTATCTCGGACGCGGTGATACGTATATGCGATGAACTTGCGGCAATACCTGTAATAGGGAAGATTGAATCACTGAATGTGTCGGTGGCTGCGGGAATCATGATATATGAGGCGGTGCGCCAAAGAATGAAGGAATAACCTTTAAACAGCTTCTAAAACTTTGTAGATTGGGGATAAAGTAGTAAATTTGTCTTGAAAAATTGAGCTAAAATTTCATAAAGAGTTATGATAAACCGTATATTGATTAGAATCAAGGTGATACAGATTTTGTATTCATTCTTGCTTGTTGAGAAACAATTCTCATTGGTCGAGCTTCCCGAATCGCCGACAAAGGAGAAACGTTTTGCTTATTCTTTGTATCTTGACACATTGGTGCTGATGCTGAAAGTGGCGGAGTCCATAGGCCGACGAGGCGGCGACAAACCATTGGAAGAGACTCGGTTTATCAAACGTCTTAAGAGCGATGACACGATCAAGTCGCAACTTTCCAGATATCGTGTTGCCCCGTTCCCTTTCGAAGGTGTGGTTGATTCTATTGCCGATAAGGTAAAGGAGTCGGCGATTTACAAGAATTATCTTAAGGACAGAAAGGATAATAAGCTCGGAGTGGACACCACGATCTGGAGTGATATCTACGATCATATCATTTTTACGGATCCGGATGTAAACAGAATCATCAGTCGCCGGGAAAATTTCACGCTGAAGGCAGTGGACCGTACCCGTGAGTTCCTTAGCGAGACGTTCTCAAATTTTATGGCATCTCAGGATAGCGGCTCGGAAGCCATATCCGTTCTGCATCAGAGTCTTGACAAAGCACGTGAACTTTATTTCCGCTTATTGTGGCTACCGGTCGAGCTTACCGACATGCAGGAGCGCCGTCTTGATGACCGCCGTCACAAGCTGTTGGTCACGAAAGAAGATCTCAATCCGAATCTAAAATTCGTGGAAAACAGTTTGGTAAAATCCATACGCGAGTGTGACGCGGTTAAGAATTATATTGAAAAGGAGAAGATATCGTGGGAACGTGACGACAGGGTGATGATGGATAACCTGCTTCACGCCATTCTTGAATCGGACATATATCTCGCCTATATGGACAATCCTATAGAGACACCCAAGGAGGATTGTGAGTTGTGGCGTAATATCATCAGGAAAATAGTTTTCAATAATGAACATTTCCTTGAGACACTTGAGGATAAGTCCGTATTCTGGAATGATGACCTCGATACTATAGGGACGTTTGCATTGAAAAGTTTCCGCAAGTTTGAAGAGGGGAGCGGAAATGATGCGGTGCTCGATAAATATAAGGATGAAGAGGATGCCCGTTTCGGGGATGAATTGGTGAAGGCTGTATTGAAAAACAAAGAGACATACCGGGGGTATATCGATGACGCGATTGACCGGACACTCTGGGAAAGTGAACGACTTGCCTTTATGGATGTTGTTGTTATAGAGACAGCTCTTGCCGAGATATTCAATTTCCCCAAGATTCCTCTGAATGTGACCCTTAACGAATACATAGAGATTGCTAAATCCTATAGTTCTGCAAAAAGCGGAGGCTTTGTGAACGGTATTCTCGGGAAAATAATTTCCAACCTACAGAAAGAGGGGATTCTTTTGAAGTGAAGCGTTGTCAGGTTTTAGGCTTTAGGCTTTAGACAAGTTATTAAACATTTAACATTAAACATTCAACATTAAATATTAAGCGAAATGAATCTGAATTCAATTCTACTCCAGTCTGCCGGGTCGGCAGGCGGTGGCATGAGCGGTATGATCATGATCGTTCTGATGATCGTGATATTCTATTTCTTTATGATTCGTCCTCAGCAGAAAAAGCAGAAGGAGCTGAAAAAACAGCGTGAGGCTATGCAGAATGGCGACAAGGTTGTCACTGCAGGTGGTATTCACGGTCGTGTCAAGGAAATCCGCGAGACCACAATCGTGTTGGAGGTGGCTCCGGGTGTCAGCTTAAAAGTGGATCGCGGCTCTGTGTATCCGCTTGTTGAGGGCGAGGTCAAGAAATAAGAATCTTTTCCCCTGATATGGGAGCGAGACTCGAGAAAATAAAGGAAAGATGGCGCGGAATGAAAGCCTCTACGGGGTTTCATAATTTCGTGCTCTTTCTTGCTTTTGTGGCTGTCGCGGCTTTTTTTTGGATTGTGATGTCGCTTAACGATAATGTCACGCAGACATTTGACGTGGAATTAAAGGTGGAGAATGTGCCGGATTCGGTGACATTCATAAATGATCCCCCGGCAACATTTCATGTGACATTGCGAGACAAAGGCACCAACATCCTCCGTAGCGGTATATTAAGCCATCCGCGCATCGGGTTGAATTTCCGCGATTATGCAGATAACGGTATTTTCCGTGTCACCAAGACTGATATAAACGCGGCAGTGAAAGGGGCTTTCGGCAATTCGGCGCAAATAACGGCAGTGTCGCTCGATTCCCTGCGGCTTTACTATACCAAGGAGAAAGGCAGGCGAGTGCCGATCGTTGTGGTGGCTGATGTCACGGCCGCTTCGGGAATGGTGATAAGCGATGCCCCCAAGTCACTCCGGCATTATGCCCTCGTCTATTCTTATTCAGAGGATATTGACACCATAACGCGTGTGTACACCCAGCCGATTGTTCGACGTAATCTTTCTGAAAGCACAGAAGTTGAAATTCCGTTGCGTCCGATACATGCAGTGAAAATCGATCCTGCCAAGGTCAAGGTAAGGTTATCTGTTGAGCCCCTTGTAAAAAAGGAATCGATGGCAACTGTCTCGGCGTTGAACGTTCCGGAAGGAGAAAGCCTATTGCTTTTCCCAAACAGGGTGCAGGTGGTTTATTATGTTCCAATGAGTCTTTTCAACAGCGATCTGGTGCCTGTGGAGGTTTCCGTTGATTATCGCGACATCTATAAATATTCCGGAGACCGGCTTCCTGTCAGCATACATAGTTTTGCCGACTATGTGGAGAGTCCCCAGATGTTTACCGATTCCGTGGAGTATACACTTGTTAAATAGCTCGTCAATGTCGGATTGCAGGAATATTCTTATAGGTATTACCGGAGGTATAGGTGCTGGGAAAAGCGTTGTTTCAAGAATCCTAAGGCTCCAAGGTTTCCAGGTTTATGACTGCGATACGCGGGCGCGAGAACTCATGGAGAAATCCGATGAGATTATATCGTCCCTGAAATGCCGTTATGGATCGGAATGTATACTGCCTGAAGGAAGACTTGACCGCGGCATTATAGCGTCAAAGGTGTTTGCTGACGAAAAGGAAAGGTTATGGCTTAATTCTCTTGTGCATGCCGAGGTTAGAAGAGACCTTGATGTATGGAGAAATTTTTGCCCGGGGGATATCTGTTTCGTAGAGTCTGCAATCATGGTTTCGTCACGCCTCGACAGAATGTGTGATGAGATATGGCTTGTGGAAGCACCGGAGGACCTCAGGCTTGAGAGGGCGTTGGGGCGGGGCGGCATATCGCGTGAGAACCTTGTGTTGCGGATGGAGGCGCAGCGTTTTGAGTTTGATATGTTGCCAGAAGAGAAAGTAAGGAGAATTAGCAACAATGCGTCCGGGTCATTGCTTTCACAAATAACTGAATTATTAACGACTTCAATAAAAAATCAATAACATGCTTAAAGAAATATTGTCTATTACAGGTCGTCCCGGCCTGTTTAAGGTTATCTCTCAGGGGAAAGGAATTCTTGTGGTCGAGGAACTCGGCAGCGGCAAGCGCTTCCCGGCTCACGCACGTGACAAAGTAGTATCTCTCGGAGATATTGCCATGTATACGGAATCCGGAGATACACCTCTCGGAGAAATTCTTGACAAGGTGTATGCCAAATACGAGGGTAAGAAAATCGATGTAAAGGAATTGGTTGCAGCCAAAGGTCTGCGTCCCGCGTTTGAGGCGATTGTAGAGGATTATGACCGCGACCGTGTGTATGAGAATGATATCAAGAAACTTTTTACATGGTATAATATTCTTGTAGATAACGGTTTCACGAAATTTACAGAAGAGAAAGAAGAAAAATTGGAGGAATAACCTCACATGAACATTGCAAATTTGTTAAAATTGAGCAAAAATTTGTAAAAAAGTTTTAAATGAGTTATCTTTGCATTGGGTTTGAGGAAGACGGCGGTTTGCCGTTGACACACAACCTTATCTCGAAGATAACACATGACACAGACACAACGATATTTTCTGAATAATATCAAATCCTCGAAGCGTAATGTAATCGAGTTTTGATGTCATGACATCAAGTGCCATCCTGCAAGGCAGGATGGCACTTGTTATGTAATATATTACGATACTAATTACTTAACAACAATAACTTAAACATTACACAGTATGAAGAGACTCTTTCTCTTAGGCATGGCAATCTGCATGTCGTGGATGCTTGGTTTGGCAGCCTATGGTGCGGATGTTAATTGTCATGGTCGCGTTATCGATGATCAGGGAGAACCCCTCATCGGCGCATTAGTGACAGTGCCTGGAACGAGTATCGGTGTTTCCACTGATCTCGACGGCACGTTCAGTTTGAAAGCTCCGAGCGGTAAAATGTTGAAATTCACTTATGTGGGTTATACAAGCTATGAAACGCTTGTTAAAACCAACATTGGTGATGTGGTGCTCAAGCCTGAAACTAAGATGCTTCAGGACGTGGTTGTGACACAGTCAAAGGCGCGTACGCGTGAGACACCGATCGCCATGTCTGAAATCACAGCTTCTCAAATAGAGGCGAAACTTGGAAACAAGGAATTTCCTGAGATTTTGAAAACCACTCCCGGTGTGTGGGCAACGCCCGAAGGCGGCGGTTATGGAGACGCAAAGATCAACATGCGTGGTTTCAAGGCTCCTAACGTGGCAGTGCTTGTGAACGGTATCCCGATGAATGATATGGAGTGGGGCGGTATTTACTGGTCTAACTTCGCAGGTCTCGGTGGTGTGACGACGAGTATGCAGACTCAGCGAGGTCTTGGTGCGGCTATCATTTCTTCACCTTCAATCGGCGGTACGATCAACATTACAACCAAGGGTCTTGACGCTAAGCGAGGAGGTTCGATATGGTACGGTATGGGTAACAGCGGACTCAATGATATCGGTTTCAATGTGTCAACGGGCCTGATGAAGAACGGCTGGGCGATCAGCGTGCTCGGTAGCCGTAAATGGGGCGACGGATATATCCAGGGAACCCAATTCGAGGCATGGAACTATTTTGTGAATGTATCCAAGAAAATCGGGGATAACCATCAGTTGTCACTGACAGCATTCGGTTCTCCACAATGGCACAACCAGCGTAACGTGGTTTACGGCACACTGTCAATTGAAAACTGGCAGAAGGCAAAGGAATATATGAACGGCGAGAGCATGTATCGCTACAATCCTCAGTATGGTTTCGATAACGAGGGGCGTCAGCGCACAGCTTATCGCAATCAATATCACAAGCCCATCATCTCTTTGAACCATATCTGGCAGATCAACGAGCGTTCATCGCTCTCTTCCGCTTTGTATGTATCGCTTGCATCCGGAGGAGGTTATTCGGGTCAGGGACGCACATCCGAGTATCGCGGTTATTGGAAAGGCGCGGAGAATGGTGCGATTACCACGAAATTCCGTCGTCCTGACGGCACATTCGACTATGGCGCAATTCAGGATTTGAATGCAGCTTCTACAACAGGTTCTGAAATGGTAATGGCGCAGGGAGTCAACAGCCATGAATGGTATGGTCTTGTTTCAACTTATAAGAATGAAGTAATACCCAACAAACTTAACCTTACGGGAGGTATTGATGTGAGGTATTATGTAGGTCATCACCGCACTGAGATAACAGATCTTTATTCCGGTTTGTATTATATGGACGATACCGACAGGAAGAACGTAAAGGCAGAAAACAATTATCTTGCCAAAGATCCTAACTGGCAGTATCAGAAATTGGGTATCGGAGACGTGGTGTATAGGAACTATGACGGATTCACACATCAGGAAGGTATTTACGGACAGGGTGAATACAAAATGCTTGACGGTGCCGTCACCACTTTCCTCGCAGGTTCGGTGAATGTGACGAGCTATCGTAAAAAAGATATGTTCTATTATGATGAAGAGCATGGCACGACTCCATGGCACGCTTTCTTCGGAGGAACGATAAAAGGTGGTGCAAACTGGAACATTGACAAACACAACAATATATTTGTCAATGGAGGATATATTTCGAAAGCTCCGTTCCTTTCTCGCGGTGTGTTCTTGAATCCGGAGACCAGCAATGCTGTAAACCCGAACCCGAAGAATGAGAAAATCGGTTCTTTTGAACTCGGCTACGGTTTCCACTCCCCTGTGTTCTCAATGACCCTGAACGGTTATTACACCAAGTGGATGGACCGTTGCGACCGTGACACTCAGAAGCGCGGCCAGTTCAGAGGGGGCGCGTTGAACGGCGAGTGGTATTCAATGAGTCTTGAGAACGTTTCAGCTCAGCATATCGGAGTGGAATTCGATTTCACTTATATCCCGGTCCGTTGGATGGAAATAACCGGTATGTTCTCATGGGGCGACTGGAAATGGCTCAACAATCCCAAGGGTTATTATTATAACGAGCAGGGGCAGCCGCTTGCCGACCTGACCACAGGTGCTATCGCCTCGGGTCCTAACGCTCCCGACCATGTATGGAGTATCCTCAATCAGAAGAATCACAAAGTATGCGGTTCTGCGCAGACTACAGGTGCCCTCGGTGTGACATTCAAACCTTTCAAGGGTTTCCGCATCGGTGCCGACTGGACATTCAGCGCACGCAATTTCTCCGATTATTATCTTGATGCATCAAGCGCCCTCGTTACAAACGGTGAGATCTCTCTTTCCGATCCCTGGAGAATTCCATGGGGCAATGAGCTTGACCTTTCTGCAAGCTATAGTTTCAAGATCGGTGGTCTCAGAGCGACGCTCTACGGCAATGTATACAACCTTTTCAATTATTTCTATGTTAAGGACGCGCAGACTCCTTTCAATGAAAACGGGACATGGAGCAACGCCACCTATGCCGTTTATTCGTTCGGCCGCACATTCTCACTGAAATTAAAAATTAATTTCTAAGCACTCACAGAAATGAAAACATATATAAAGAATACACTTCTTGCAGGAGCTGTGGCGCTTGGTATGGCATCCTGCAGCGAGAACAGCTGGAATGATCACCTTGACGGTTTCCAGGCAGGTCCGGATTTCTCGAACGTGCAGACATTGGACTATACCCTCACCGATGCCGATTATGAGAGCATTGCATCAAATTCCGCTAACAAAGCGCAGGCGGAATCAGCAGGTTTTGCGGATGAACTTGCCGCGGTGAAGAGTCTGCATTACCTTAACGGTCAGATAACTCCGGCAAATTACATCCCCAATTTCCTGACGGATCCGAATTTTAAATATTTCACTTTGTCACAGGGTTCGGCAATCAATATCACCTACAGGATTGCCAATGACCTGCCGGCGAAGATGATCGGTCTCAATGCTGCGTCGCAATATCGTGTAACTTCCGATGACTATAAGCAGGTTTACGGAAGTGACACCGATTATGCCGATGCGTTCTCACCGTCACATTCCGCCAAAGATAATCTTCCCGCATTGCTCCTCGAGCGGCTTCCGGATGCAGAAAACGGCGACTACGCTGTTGTGCAGTATAACAATTCAGAGACAGATCCAGTGTTCGGTTCTGTGCCGGCTCCTGGTCCGGATGAACCGGCTTTCGAAGAGAGCAACGTGCTCGGAAAAGTAGCGGTTGACGATGTTATTGAAGTTAACGGAATTGTGACTGCGATATGCAAACAAGGGTTCATTCTCACCGACAAGGGCGGCTCTATACTTGTATATTTTGGCAAGAGCTACGATGATTCCTACACTATCGGTCAGCAACTCTCAATCTCAGGCAAAGTTTCAGTATATAATTATGGTTTCCAGATTGACAATGGCAAAGGCAACCTCACATCGATAAAGGATATGGGAAAAGCCGCTTCTGTGAAATATCCGGCGCCTGTTGTCGCTACCGGCAGTGTCATGGACGATGCAGTAAATGCCAAGGCGGAAGCAACAGCCGTATATGTGCAGATGACCGGCAAGCTGACTAAATCATGGTATGAGAAGGGTCAGTATTATAACTACAATGTAGCTGTAGAGGGTGCCACCGCAGCGACAGGAAGCCTTTACCAACTCCCTGACGCGATTGCGGAGACTCTTGAAGACGGAGCTGATTATACCTTCACGGGATATTTTACAAGCATCAGCGGCGGCAAGTACTATAATGTGCTTGTTACAGAAGTGAAAGCTGCGGGCAGCAAGAAAGTGCGCAGTGTCGTAACACGTGCTGCTTCGATTCCTTCCGTGAATACATATGCCGTGTATCAGTTCAATGGCGAGAAATGGAGTGTGCCTTCCGATGTGACGGTTCTGCAGCCTTCGGATTATGTTGAGATGGGTTCAAATTATGGAAACCTCGAGCCTGACCAGGCGGAGAGATGCATTCCACTCTTCGTGAACAAGAAGTTCCCGTATGCGGCTGAAGATGATGTCAGATATGTGGTTTATCGCTATTACACCGGCGGCTCTACGGTGCTTCGTTGCGAGCAGTATACTTTCACAGGAGGTAAATGGGAGAATACAGTTTCCAACGGCGGTATAGTAACCGAAACCCAGCAGTTCGTGTTCAAACCCACAGGTTGGGTGCTTGATCCATCTGTGACCCTTCTTCTCCCTGCAGGCAAGAACAAACCCACAAGCATGTGGTTCTATCAGGCTGTTGTTGACTGGGTTCGCGACAATGTTCCGGATGCAGCCTCCAAATGGTGTGACAGCTATGGCACAGGAGAGTATTATTCCGGTTGCTCCGCATATCAGGGCAATGTCAACATCAACTCCTCTTATGCTACACTTGTAGGTTACTATCCCAGCGTGGCAGCAGAAGAAATGGTGGCATTGATGAAGGAACGCTTTGAGAAAGAAACTGGACCGGGCGCATTGTCAACTCTTTATCCCAACATGGCTCCGACCAATGGCCTCGAACCGACGGTTACTGTCACCTTTACGGCATGGACTACAGGAGGAGTGAATGTGGAATATACAATTGTCTGGAAATGTGTAGCCAAGGGTAAGTTTGAGTTCGTTTCCTGCACTTGGAACGACTAATGCCGGGAATTACACCCATCCATAATAAAAACAACCGCATCGAATTCGATGCGGTTGTTTTTATTATGGATGGGTGGTTTCGGAATTACAGGAGGGCTGCGGAGCGGCGGATGAATGCCGACAGCGCTTCACCTTTCAGAAGGTCGCTCTGCAGGAGCGCGAGGTCAATGATCTGCTTGACGTTTGCCACGCCTGCGGCATATTCCTTGATGATGCCTTCCTCTTTTTCGCGGCTCTTGCTTACTTCGGCTTCAAGGTCAGACACCTGTTTGTTGATGGTGTCCTTGTCTGCGTCTTTCTCGTCAAGTTTCTTGCGGAGATCGGAAATCTGGGTGTTGAACGATTCGATTTCTTCGCGTATCGGTTTAACCACTGATTCAACACTCTTTTCAGCGCCTTCGAGGATGCGTTTCACGGCGGGTTGCTCAGTGTTTATCACTAAGGAATACATATCGGGCATCTGACCGTAGAAATTCATGCCCGGCTGCATCGCCGCCATATCCTTCATGCGTCGCATCATCTCGTTTTGCGTTATGACTGCCGGAGCGTCTTTTTCTGACAGGGCATTGTATTCCACGATGAAATTCGTATCCTTGACTTCCGGCATCTGAGTTCGGAATATGCTTGTCAGCATATCTGCCTGCAGAGGAGTGAGGTCAGCCTTCTTCTCATTATCTTTCTGTATGAGACGTTCGGGGGTGTCGGAATCGACACGCACGAAACGTGTTTTCTCAAGTTTGCTTTCAAGCATGCCGACAGCGTGCTGGTCGAGCTGTCCGTTAAGCAGAAGTACGTTGTAGCCTTTCTCTTCGGCACCTTGGATGTATGCATATTGTGCATTCTTGTCGGAGGCATAAAGATAGATGACGCTTCCCTCTTTGTCGGTCTGGTTGGCTTCGACGAGAGCGCGGTATTCATCAAGAGTATAATAATTGCCGTTCACATCCTTAAGCAGGAAGAACTTCTTGGCAGACTCATAGAACTTTTCGTCAGTGAGCATGCCGTATTTGATGAAGACTTCTATGTCGTCCCATTTCTTCTCAAACTCCTTGCGGTCGTCCTTGAACATCTTGTCAAGTTTCTCAGCCACTTTCTTGGAGATGTAAGATGAAATCTTTTTCACTTGCTGGTCAGCCTGCAGGTAGCTGCGGCTCACGTTCAATGGTATATCCGGCGAGTCAATCACACCTTGCATGAGCATCATGAACTCGGGCACGACACCCTCCACCTGATCCGTGACATAAACCTGGTTGCAGTAAAGTTGGATGCGGTTGCGCGTGATGTCGATATTGTTTTTGATTTTCGGGAAATAGAGGATTCCTGTAAGGGTGAAGGGATAGTCAACGTTGAGGTGAATCCAGAACATCGGGTCTTCCTCTCCCGGTTTCAGTTCATGGTAGAACTTGAGGTAATCCTCGTCGGTAAGTTCTGTCGGTTTCTTAGTCCACAACGGTTCGGTGGCGTTGATAACCTTGTCTTTGTCTGTGTCGACATACTTGCCGTCTTTCCATTCCTGCTCCTTGCCGCTGATGACGGGAACGGGTAGGAAACGGCAATATTTCTTGAGAAGAGTGTCGATACGTGCCTGTTCAAGGAATTCCTTGTTGTCATCGTCGATATATAGGATGATGTCCGTGCCGCGTTCGGTTTTCTCAATCTCCTTCATTTCATATTCAGGACTGCCGTCGCAGCTCCACTCAACAGCTTTAGCGCCCTCTTTATAGGACAACGTGCGTATAACTACTTTCTTCGACACCATGAACGCGGAATAGAACCCGAGACCGAAGTGTCCGATGATAGAGTTCGCGCTGTCCTTATATTTGGCAAGGAACTCCTCCGCGCCGGAGAATGCTATCTGGTTGATATATTTGTCAACGTCTTCGGCATCCATGCCTATGCCGTGGTCGGAAACCGTCAGCGTGCCGGCTTCCTTGTCTACTGACACCTTCACGTTCATTTCACCGAGTTCACCCTTGAACTCACCGAAAGAGGCGAGGGTTTTCAGTTTCTGGGTTGCATCGATAGCGTTTGAAACGAGCTCGCGTAGAAAGATTTCATGGTCGCTGTATAAGAATTTTTTGATAACGGGGAATATATTTTCAGTAGTAACCCCGATTTTTCCTGTTGCCATATCTTGGGTCAAATTAAATGAAATTATTGTCAAACTTTATAGGGCGCCAAATCCTTGCGTCCCAATTAATGCATAATCAAATTCCGTGCCATTTCATGTTGTGCCACATTATTGATATAAACAACTAATGCCTTTATAAAGATTGTTAAATTCCCGTTTATCGCACTGAACATTATTCCTCGCAGAGCCGCAGAGGGCGCAAAGGTTTGACACTTGTCTTTTAGGGTCGTGAACTCCCGGCTGAGTGGCAGAGCCTGCCGCGGCGATTTTAGCGACAGGCTCTGCTCCTCGGCAGGAGTGGACACGACCTCTGACAACCGGATATGAAGGCTCTGCCACTCTGCGGCTCTGCGAGGTAAAAAATGACGCGTCGGTGCCTATAGCCGGACGGGGAGCTGCTTGTCTCCCCCCCCCCCATCCGGCTATTGGCTTAGACACATTTGGTTTAATCAGTGAGATAAATGGAAATTTAGGGGTGTAAGGCGCGTGATCAAGTGGTTTAATTGACGATTTTGGAAAATTTCATTAAATTTGTGGACGGAAAAATCTAATATCATTATAATAATTGCCAATTGTTGCTATGAATGCTTTTATTTCGAATTCAATTTTCAAGCGCAGTGCCGCATGCTGCGTAATGACTTCATTGTTAACATCCACCGTTGCTTTGGGGGCGAAGAATGGCTGTCTCCCCGCCTCGGCTGACAAAAATGACAAACATCCCAATATCTTGTTTTGCGTTGCTGACGATGCCGGTCATTTCGGTGCCTATGGTTACAAGTGGGTATATACCCCGAATTTTGATCGCGTGGCCCGCAATGGGATACTTTTCGAGAGTGCCTTTACATGCAATTCCAAGTCCGCTCCTTCAAGGGCGTGTATGCTCACGGGTCGCAACTCCTGGCAACTCGAAGAGGCGGCAAACCATTGGTGCGAGTATCCTCTGAAATTTGTATCTTTTCCGGAGGTATTGAAAAAACATGGATATCAGACGGGTTACACAGGAAAAGGATGGGGACCCGGCATTGCGAAGACTGCCGATGGAAAGGATCGGAAACTGACTGGAAAAACATATAATAAGCGAAAGTTGATTCCTCCGACTAATTCAATATCAAAGGTGGATTATGCTGCGAATTTTAAGGATTTCCTTGATGAACGGGATTTAGGGAAACCCTTCTGTTTCTGGTATGGAGCACGCGAACCGCACAGGGGGTATGAATATGCTTCCTCCGCACGTTACGGTAAGCATACATCGGATATTGATTCTGTTCCGGCTTATTGGCCGGATAATGAAACCGTGCGTACGGACATGCTTGACTACGCTGTGGAAATAGAGCATTTCGACAATCATTTAGGTAAGATGCTCGCCCTATTGGATTCCGTCGGTGAGCTTGACAACACTATCGTGATTGTGACTTCTGACCACGGCATGCCTTTTCCCAGGGTGAAGGGTCAGGATTATTATTTTTCAAATCATATACCGATGGCGGTGATGTGGGGTAATGGGTTAAGGAATCCCGGCAGACGAAGCAATGATCTTGTGAGTGTCATCGATTTTGCACCTACGCTCCTTGAAGTTGCCGGAATTGACGGGGTGTCAAACGGGATGCAGCCGATAGAGGGTAAAAGTTTCGTTGACATAATCAATGACAGACGTGATGTTTCAATCGACAGGAGTGTAATGATGATGGGAAAGGAGCGTCATGATGTGGGAAGACCGGATGACCAGGGGTATCCTATGAGGTCTATACTTAAGGGTAATTATCTCTATATCCATAATTATGAGTCTGCACGTTGGCCGGCAGGCAATCCGGAAACAGGCTATATGAACATAGACGGAAGCCCTACCAAGACCGAGATAATAAATGCCCGTCATAATCCTGCCACGAAAATCTATTGGGATCTCTCGATGGGGAAAAGGGGAGAACGGGAGCTTTATGATATAAGTGTAGATGCATTGTGCATGAACAACCTCAGTGAAAGACCTGAATATAGAAAAATTGTTGACGCTCTTGAAAGAGAGATGTCAGAGAGACTGAAGAAGCAAGGAGACCCACGAATGTTTGGCAATGGAGATATTTTCGATAAATATCCGAACATGTGCCCGGCTCATATGTATTGGAACCGTAAGCGTGCTGGTGAGGAAGTTCCCGCCACGTGGATCAATGATACGGACTTCGACAGCGACCTTTCGGAATAAAAAATTAATCATAACGCGAATGCGGCCGGTTTCGCAACCAGCCGCATTCAAGTGTTTTCCATAATACTTTTTCGAACTAACCTAACATCATGAAACGATTTTCTTTATACCTATAGAACATCACCGGCTTGAAAAAGTTCAAAAAACGAAAAAATTTTTTCAAAAAAATAAATTTCCTATTTATCGCGCTGATTCAAATCATCATACGTAGTCTGAGCAACTATATGTGGAGGATATCGCAGAACCCTCAAATGTAGGGATGCTCCCCGGAACATCCGATGACAGACACCTGATCATTATGTCGTTGGCGGATGCACCAGGGTGCGTCCCTACAATTTGCGACACGGTTAATCGTGTTTTGGAAAGTCCTATGCATGTGAATTGGTCTGTCCTATAAATGGGGAATTTAATGCTTAAAGCATGATTAGTTGCGATTTACTAAAAAAAATATTTAGATGTAAGTAATTGATAATAAATGAATTACCCCCCCCCGAAAATGATATTGCAAAAATATAGTAATTTGCTTTGGAGAAGAGATAAAAAAACATTAATTTTGCCATATGACATGAGGGTGTTGCAGATCGAGGTCTATAACTTCCTCAATGATTGAAAAAATCTCAGACTACTGACATATAAAGTTTTTTTGACTTGACTAAAGGGGATGTCGCGTGATGTGACGCTCCCCTTTTTTGTGAATAAATATAAAACGATATATTTTGTGAATAAATGTAAAACGATATAATAAGAAGTCGGGGATGGCGTTATTATGGTATTGTTTAAAATCGTGTTAATATTATTTGAATAAATACTAACTAATTGAAGATAAGAATGAATAGAATAATGTTAGCGGCCTCAGCCGTTGTTTTAATGACGTTTGCATCCTGCAAAAACAATGATGGAGTGTCAACAATGACCATGCCTGTAACCACTTATACGATGGTTACGAACACTTTGGATGGAGGCGAACCTGAAGTATCCGGAACTGTATATAGGTTTAACTTTGATCTGATGGCAGGGAATGTTACGGTTGCAACCGACCTTTCATTGTCCTCAGGCAATAAAACATCATTTATCACCGGCAATATGCCTTTTAATACCGGAATGTATAAGTTCGGTGAAGGTTATGCAGAGGTAATCGGCATGAAGTCGCTGAAAGCCGGTTCCACAGCAAACCAGTTGGACATAACTGATTTTGAATGTCAGCTCACACCTATGGCAAACATCCCGCCGTCTATTGATGGACTGCCGAAGTTCGTGTATCCCAACGATTTCCGTTATGCTGTGATGCATTATACCATAGGAGAGAATTATCGTGCCCGCACTTTCTGGTCCGACATGACCTTCAAAGGCTCGACCACAACAAGATATACAGACGGCGAGGGTACTAACAAGGTTTATACTGATACCGAAGGAAGTTACCGTGTGGTAATGAATATGAAAGACAAGAAGGCAACTGTGATTCTCTACAATATTAAATTTGCTGAGGATTTTACAGCTCCACTCTCAAACCTTGTTCTTGAAGGAATGTCATTATCTTTCACTGCCAACGGTATTCGCGTAAGCGGGACAAATATCACGCCTAAAGTATTTGATAAAAGCACCGGCACTGGCACTGCAAACTCCGAATATGTATTTGAGAGCTTCGACTGTGACATCCTTGGCGATTTGGTCGATTCTTCAATCCGCTATAAGGTCGGGGGGAAATATGACGGACAATTTACAGGAAGTTATTTAGAGAAAGTAAAGCAGGAACAATAATATAATTGGCTTAGAAACCATTTCATTTATTTACAAAGGAAGTGCATTAGGGATGCATTTCCTTTTTTTATTTATAAGTGTAGGTGTCGAAAATAGGTAAGCAGTTTAAAATAAAGGAAAATTCACAAATTTTAAGAATTTGCGCAAAATCGTCTTGGCTGATTGATTAAAATTTAGTACCTTTGCAGATAAGATTTGCCCTGCGGTGTGGGGCATCCTTATGAATCGTTAATCGGATTAAAGACTAAAACATTAAACTATAAGCAGATATGAATCTATTGCTGGAGATAGGCAATGGCGCGTTGTCGGTAACGGCGGTTCTCACAGGTGTTGGACTTGTGTTTGCGGCGCTCCTTATAGCCAAACTGATTTCTCCGAGATCTTTTTCGGTAAAAAAATCTGAACCATACGAATGTGGTATCCCGACTCGGGGGGAATCAATGATTCAGTTTAAGGCAGGGTATTATATTTTTGCAATCCTGTTTCTTATTTTCGATGTCGAGACTGTGTTTCTCTGGCCTTGGTCGGTGGTAATGCGCAGCCTTGGTCCGCAGGGCCTTCTCTGCATCGCTATTTTTATGTTTGTGCTGATTATGGGTCTGGCCTATGCCTGGAAGAAAGGAGCTTTGAAATGGGAGTAGACAAGATTAAAAGCATGAAGCGTGAGGACTTCAAGGATAACGAGTATATCGACAAACTTGTAGACGAGCTCAACGCTACCGGTGCCAACGTGGTTGTCGGAAAATTCGATGAACTTATCAACTGGGGTATCTCAAACTCCTTGTGGCCGCTTTGTTTCGGCACGAGTTGCTGCGCCATCGAGTTCATGAGCCTCGGGGCGGCCCGTTATGACATGGCGCGTTTCGGATTTGAAGTTGCGCGTAATTCACCCCGTCAGGCGGATTACGTGATGGTTCAAGGAACGATCGTGCACCGTATGGCTCCTGCCATGCGCCGTCTCTATGAGCAGCTTGCAGAACCTAAGTATGTGATAGCCTGCGGCGGTTGCGCAGTGTCCGGCGGTCCGTTCAAGAATTCGTATTGTGTCGTGCCGGGTGTTGACCAGATACTCCCCGTGGATGTCTATATCCCGGGATGTCCCCCGCGCCCGGAAGCCATGTTCTATGGACTGATGCAGCTTCAGCGCAAAATTAAGGTGCAGAAGTTCTTCGGAGGCACTAACCGCAAGGAGAAGATAGAGGAATTTTTCGCCGAGCATCCCGAAGAGAAGGGAGAAATCGGATAATACATTGAAAAGTTTTAGATGCATTGACTTTAACCATGAGCGATATAAAAGAAATTATCGGTAAGATTTGTCCGGATGCAACCTTCGAAGAAGGGGAGTGCCTTCTGGTTAATGTTCCCGAAAAGAAGTGGTATCCGTTGGCGAAAAGCCTCAAGGAAAATAAAGATCTTGATTTCGATGTGCTTTCCGCCGTAGTAGGTATGGACTGGAAAGAGACAATCGGAGTTGTGTATTATCTTACCTCCACCTCTCATAACTGGGGTATGGTGGCTGTGAAGGTTGTAGCTGAAAACAGGGATGACGCATATATTCATAGCGTCAGTGACCTCTGGAAGGTTGCTAATTTCCAGGAGCGTGAGGTATATGACATGTTCGGAATCAAATTTATCAACCATCCCGACATGCGACGCTTCTTCCTTCGTAACGATTGGGTTGGTCATCCCCTCCGGAAAGACTACGACGCGAATCCCGAATTGAATCCTATCCGTCTTGAGGATGAGGAGAATGAGGATGATTCGCGAATTTTTGTGGAAGACGAATCCGGGAAGATTATAGAGAAGCCGAAGAAAGTGTTTGAGAAGGACGAATATGTTGTGAACATCGGTCCCCAGCATCCTTCCACTCATGGAGTGATGCGTTTCAGGACTTCCCTCGACGGCGAGATTGTAAAGAAGGTGGATGTCGTTTCCGGTTATATCCACAGGGGCATAGAGAAGCTTACCGAAGGTATGACATATCCTCAGATCCTCCATTTCACAGACAGGATGGATTATATGTCCGCCCATCAGAACCGCCACTGCCTCTGCATGTGTATCGAGAAGGCTCTCGGTCTTGAGGTCCCCCGCAGGGCGCAGGTGATCCGGACCATGATGGATGAGCTGATGCGTATATCTTCGCACCTGCTGTCGTTCGGATGCACGGCCATGGACCTTGGTGCAACGACGGCGTTCTTCTATGGTTTCCGTGAACGAGAGATGGTGCTTGATATTTTCGAGAAAACATGTGGCGCCCGCATGTCGATGAATTATAACGTCATTGGTGGTGTCATAGCCGACCTTCATCCCGATTTCGTGAAAGACGTGAAGCATCTGATAGCGATAATGCCCGAGCGTCTAAAAGAGTATCATAAAGTTTTCTCAGGAAACCTGATTGCAAAGAACAGGCTTGTTGGCGTGGGAATGCTTAAGAAGGAAGACGCGGTCAATTACGCGATCACCGGTCCGAGCGGACGCGGCTCCAATTGGAGTTGCGACTGTCGTAAGAAGCATCCGTATGCGGCCTACGGTGAAGTCGAATTTGACGAGGTTCTTCTTGACGGGTGTGACTCTTACTCACGCTACATGGTCCGTATGAAGGAAATCGAGCAAAGCTGCCGCATCCTCGAGCAACTTGTAGACAAAATACCTGAGGGTGAAATCCGCGCTCAAGTTCCCAAGATTGTGAAGCTTCCTGCAGGACGTTGGTATCAGCAGGTTGAGGCAAGTCGCGGCACATTCGGTGTCTATATCGAATCTACCGGAGAGAAGAATCCTTATCGTGTGCACTTCCAGAGTCCCTGCTTCAATCTTGTCGGCGTGATGAATCTGACGTGCACCGGTTATATGATAGCTGACCTAATCACTATCGGTGCGGCTCTTGACTTCGTGATTCCTGATATCGACCGCTGACGACGGGAGATTTGTAATAAATCGAATTAGACAAATACAATAAGCGTATAATCCAAATAAGAGAATAATCAATATGTTTGATTTCGGAAAATGGACATCAGCATTCAACAGTCTGCTTCTCGGCACAGGCATGCCTGAATGGGCTGCGGTCTTGATTGAATGTGTGATCATAGCGGTTCTCGTGCTTGCCACATATACCGTGTTAGCTCTTTTCTATATTCTTTATGAGCGTAAGCTCTGTGCCTGGTTCCAGTGCCGTCTCGGCCCGATGCGTGTCGGAAAGTGGGGACTGCTTCAGGTATTTGCAGATATGTTCAAGATTCTTATCAAAGAGCTTATCTGTCTTAAAGGTACAGACAGATTTCTGTTCAAGCTTGCCCCATATATCGTGATCACATCTTCGGTCACGATGCTCGCATGCCTGCCTTGGGGAAACGGCCTTCAGATAATCGACTGGAATATAGGAATATTCTTTATTCTTGCCGTTTCATCTGTCGGGGTATTGGGTATCCTCCTCGCAGGATGGGCGTCAAACAATAAATACACCCTGATTGGTGCGATGCGAAGCGGCGCGCAGATGATCAGTTATGAACTTTCACTGGGCATATCGCTGATGACAATCTGTGTGTTTGCCGGAACGATGAACATATCAGAGCTTGTTGCAGAACAGGAGAGCGCCTGGTTCCTTTTCCGTGGTCACATACCTGCAATAATCGCGTTTATAATTTACGTAATAGCAGCCACGGCTGAGACAAACCGAGGTCCGTTTGACCTCCCGGAGGCAGAGCATGAGCTTACTGCAGGTTATCATACAGAATATTCCGGTATTCATTTCGGTTTCTTCTACCTGGCAGAATACCTTAACCTCTTTATCGTATCCGGAATCGCAACGTTGATGTTCCTTGGAGGCTGGATGCCATTGCATATACCGGGCTGGGAGGCGTTCAACGATATCATGAACTATATACCTTCAATAGTATGGTTCCTTGGCAAGGCATTCTTCATTTCGTTTGTGATTATCTGGTTTAAGTGGACTTTCCCGCGTGTACGTATCGACCAGATGCTTGCATTCGAGTGGAAGTACCTCATGCCCTTCTCCCTCGCGAATCTTATCCTTATGGCGGTATTTGTGGCGTTGGGATGGCATTTCTAATTTGAATTAAAAGAAAATAAAAATAGTTATGCTCCTTGAGGAAGCATACCATAGAAACAACAGAAAATTAATATGAGCGCAAATTTCGGCACTGTGACCCAGGTGATCGGACCTGTGATAGACGTCTCTTTTGAGGGTGGTAAAGAAAATATCCCCCCGATTTACACCGCACTGAAGGTGGAGCGCGACAATGGCGAGGAACTCGTCCTCGAGGTTGAGCAGCATATCGGCGAAGACACCGTCAGATGTGTGGCTATGGAGAGCACCGATGGCGTGCGCCGCGGCGTGAAGGTGATGAACCTTGACCGTCCAATAGCCGTCCCCACCGGTAATCAGGTTAAGGGTCGCCTTCTCAACGTTATCGGAGAGCCCATCGATATGCTTGGTGACTTGAACCGCGACAATCTGCGCGACATTCATCAACCGGCACCCGCTTTTGAAGACCTTGCAATTTCTCAGGAGATCCTTTTCACCGGTATCAAGGTGATTGACCTTCTCGAGCCATATTCCAAAGGTGGTAAGATCGGTTTGTTCGGTGGCGCCGGTGTCGGCAAGACGGTGCTTATACAGGAGCTCATCAACAATATTGCAAAGGGACACGATGGATTCTCGGTGTTCACCGGAGTCGGCGAACGCACGCGTGAGGGTAATGACCTTCTGCGCGAGATGATCGAGAGCGGTGTCATCAAATATGGCAAAAAGTTTGAAGAGGGTATGGAAAAGGGGGAGTGGAATCTCTCCGACGTGGATGAAGGCTCGCTCAAGAATTCACAGTGTACCCTTGTGTTCGGTCAGATGAATGAGCCGCCGGGTGCGCGTCTCCGCGTTGCGCTTTCTGGTCTTACCGTTGCAGAGCAGTTCCGCGACAATGATGGAGGTGGAAAAGAGGTTCTTCTCTTTATTGACAATATCTTCCGTTTCACGCAGGCCGGCTCCGAGGTTTCCGCGCTTCTTGGCCGTATGCCGTCAGCTGTGGGTTACCAGCCTACCCTGTCTTCAGAGATGGGCGCCCTTCAGGAGCGAATCACGTCTACCAAGCAGGGCAGTATCACATCCGTCCAGGCTATCTATGTGCCGGCAGATGATTTGACCGACCCGGCTCCGGCTACGACTTTCAGCTTCCTTGACGCAACTACGGTGCTTAACCGTAAGATTGCCGAGCTTGGCATCTATCCTGCGGTGGACCCACTTGATTCAACATCCCGAATCCTTGATCCGAATATCATCGGCGAAGAGCATTACAATGTGGCTCAGGCAGTGAAGCAGCTTCTTCAGAAATATAACGAGTTGCAAGATATCATAGCGATTCTTGGTGTTGACGAGCTTAGTGACGAGGATAAACTTGTTGTGGCGCGTGCACGCAGGGCGCAACGTTACCTTTCACAACCGTTCTTCGTGGCTGAGCAGTTCACGGGTCTTCCTGGTGTGATGGTTCCGCTTTCGGAAACCATACGCGGATTCAAGATGATTCTTTCCGGAGAACTTGACAACCTTCCCGAACAGGCATTCCTTAATGTCGGCACAATCGATGAAGCGATTGCCAAGGGCAAGAAGATGCTGGAGGAGGTTAAGTAATATTTTCCGGCATCAAAAAAATTCTTAAATTTTAAATTATCGAAAATAGATGACACTCGAAATCATATCGGCTCACGAAGTGACCTTCAAAGGGGAGGCAATATCCGTAACTTTACCCGGGATGCTGGGATCATTTACGGTCTTGAAGAATCATGCCGCAATGATCTCTGTGCTTGTGAAAGGCAACGTCAGATACACAACTCCGTCGGGGGATGAAAAATCCCTGGCCATTGAAGGTGGCATCGCCGATGTCAATAATAATGTGATTTCAGTATGCGTCTATTAACACCAATAACAGAGAGTATGTCGAAAAGGGTATCCATATTGGCAATTCTGCTGACTTTCATTGCCTTATTCCCTTTCTCTATGTCGGCATCCGGCAACGGTGGCCATAACGAGAATGAGAATCTTGACGTCAAGGAGATTATTTTCGAGCATCTTGGCGACGGATATGGCTGGGAAGTTCCCTTTGCCCATGTATATCGAATTCCGCTCCCTGTCATTGTCAGGGCGGAGGACGGCAAATGGTTTTGTTTCTCTTCGGGTGACCTGACGGAGATAGAGGTGACGGAAAACAAGGAAACAGGCAAAATCAAGAAGCATCTTGTGCCTGTGATGAAAACGATAGAGAAAGATGGCAAGACCTATCGCTTCATGCTCTCGCATGAGGGATCGAACAAGGATAAGGTCGTGCAACTCATACCGGACGGTGATGGCTATAGGGAATATCGTCCTTTGGATATCTCGATAACGAAAAATGTGGCAGCCCTCTTCATTGCGGTTTTCCTCGTGACAGCTATGGTGATGGGTCTCGTCAGATATTATCGCCGCAGAGGCTTGAGGGCACCGAGGAAAGGTATGGGTTTCTTCGAGATGTTGGTTTCATTCGTATATTATGACACCATCAAGAGCACCCTCGGAGAGAATACGAAGAAATTTGCTCCATATCTTCTCACGTGCTTCTTCTTCATCCTTATAATGAATCTTGTTGGCCTTATCGTTATTTTTCCGGGAGGAGCCAACTTGACAGGCAATATTGCCGTGACGCTGGTGCTTGCGTTCATGACATTTGTCGTGACCAACATTTTTGGAACAAAACACTATTGGAAAGAGATTTTCTGGCCGGATGTGCCATTGTTCCTGAAGTTTCCGCTCCCCATCATGCAGGTGATTGAGGTTTTCGGCATATTCACCAAGCCGGCGGCATTATGCGTGCGTCTTTTCGCCAATATGATGGGTGGACACATAATCGTCATCACGCTCACGCTTCTGATATTTATTTTCGCGGCATTCGGAACCGGAGTTGCCGGAGGGGCGACAGTTGTTTCGGTTCTTTTCTCGATCTTCATGCTTCTGCTCGATGTGTTGGTAAGTTTCATACAGGCATATGTGTTCACACTCCTTTCAGCGTTGTTCATTTCGATGGCGGTGATCAAGGAACATGAGCACAATGCAAAGGATGACGAGACATACCCGCAGCATGAACGCAAAGACCGCGTGGAGATAGCAGAAGAGAAATCGGTGCTGCAGAAGCTGGCAAAGGAGATGGATGCCTGATGCAATGGCGATGCGGTCATAACTTAGAAAATAATAAACATTAAATAACAATTAAAAAATCTGAATTATGTTATCAACTATTTTAGCAGAACTTTCCCTGCAGCCTATCGCAGGACTCGGAGCAGCTCTTGGAGCAGCATTGGCAGCAATCGGCGCCGGTATCGGTATCGGTAAGATCGGTTCTTCCGCAATGGAAGCTATCGCCCGTCAGCCTGAGGCAGCAGGTGATATCCGAAGCAATATGATCGTGATCGCGGCACTTATCGAGGGTGTAGCCCTTTTCGCTGTGATTGTATCCGCTTTGGCATTGTTCATCAAATAAATAGGCAATAATGGAATTATTCACGCCCGATTTTGGCTTGGTATTCTGGATGTTCGTAGCGTTCATCCTGCTTTTCCTTGTGTTGGCAAAATGGGGTTGGCCGGTTATCATCAAGATGATGGATTCCCGTGCAGCCACTATCGACCAGGGCGTGGAAGACGCAAAGCAAGCCAAAGAGCAGCTCGACAATGCCCGTGAAGAGGCAAAGAAATATGTCGTAGAAGCCCAGGCGCGTCAGGCAGAGATGTTGCGCGACGCAGCGCGCATGAAAACCGAGATCATCGAGCAAGCCAAGAATGAGGCAGCCGATGCAGCCCGGAAGGAAATGGAAGCTGCGAAAGCCGCCATCGAGCAGGCACGCAAAGAGGCGGAACTGCAATTTAGAAATGAAGTTGGCAAATTCTCAATCGATATCGCTGAGAAGATGGTAAGAACCCAGATGAAGAGCGATAAGGCACAGACTGAGCTTGTCAACAAATTATTGGACGAAATAGAGAAAAACTGAAAGTAGATGGTTTCCGGACTTATACCCCACCGCTATGCCAAGGCACTATATAAATTTGCCCTGGAAAGCAACACCACCGGCGAGGTTTACGAGGAGATGAAGCGTGTTGTGGATTCTTTTCGCAGCAACCCCGAGCTGGATAAAGTTTTGTCAAATCCATTTGTGGATGCTGCCGACAAGGAAAAAGTGCTGCTGAGCGCAGCGGGCGAGAAGCCCGGAAACGACTACCGCCGGTTTGTAAAGCTCATCCTCGACCATAAGAGGGAGGAATTTGCCTACCTTATGGCGCTCGCTTACCGCGATATCTACCGCAAGGAAAATAAAATCTCGCAAGTTAGAATCATTACCGCTGTGGAACTTCCCGAAGCGGAGATGAAGAAGCTGCGCGCGGTGGTTGAGAATTCATTCAAGGATACGAAATTTGAATACTCTTCGGAAGTGGATCCAGATTTGATCGGTGGATTCGTGATAGATGTGGATTCAACAAGAATGGATGCCTCCGTGAGTGGCGAACTTGAACAATTACGTCAAAATCTCTTAAGTAGCAATTAAAGAAGATGCTCAATCCCAGCGAAATATCAGATGTTTTAAAACAAGAGCTCGAAAACATCAATTCGAAAGTCAAATTTGAAGAAGTAGGAACGGTGCTCAGCGTCGGCGATGGCGTGGCACATGTCTATGGACTCGAGAATGTGAGAAGTAATGAGCTTGTGGAGTTCGAGAATGGTGCGAAAGGCGTTGCGCTCAACCTTGAAGAGAGCAATGTCGGTGTCGTGCTTCTCGACAAAGTGAATTCAATAACCGAGAACATGTCTGTAAGGCGCACGGGAGAGATTGCGTCTATCCATGTGGGAGAAGGGCTTCTCGGGCGTGTCATCAACATGCTTGGTGAACCAATCGACGGCAAAGGACCGATCGAGGGTAAGCTCATACCGCTTCCCATGGAGCGTAAGGCGCCGGGCGTTATTTTCCGTCAGCCGGTGGTTCAGCCGCTTCAGACAGGTATCAAGGCTGTTGACTCCATGATTCCTATCGGTCGCGGACAGCGTGAGCTTATCATCGGTGACCGTCAGGTAGGTAAGACAGCAATCGCCATAGATACAATCATCAATCAGAAGTCGAATTATGAGGCTGGTAAGCCTGTATATTGTATTTATGTGGCAATCGGTCAGAAAGCTTCAACTGTGGCTTCTATCGTGAACACGCTTACGAAATACGGAGCGATGCCTTATACCGTAGTTGTTGCTGCAAATGCTTCCGATTCCGCATCAATGCGTTATTATGCACCGTTTGCCGGCGTGGCAATCGGTGAATATTTCCGTGATTCGGGACGTGATGCCCTGATTGTTTATGATGACCTTTCAAAGCAAGCTGTGGCTTATCGCGAGATTTCCCTTATTCTCAAGCGTCCTTCGGGTCGTGAGGCTTATCCCGGCGATATCTTCTATCTTCACTCTCGTCTTCTGGAACGCGCTGCTAAGATTATCGGCGACCAGAAAGTTGTGGAGAATATGAATGACCTTCCCGAGGTTATGAAGCCAATGGTGAAGGGTGGCGGTTCACTCACAGCTCTCCCAATTATCGAGACACAGGCAGGTGACGTTTCCGCATATATCCCGACCAACGTAATTTCCATTACCGACGGACAGATATTCCTTGAAACAGGTCTTTTCAATCAAGGTATCAGACCTGCCATCAATGTAGGTATTTCAGTGTCGCGTGTGGGTGGTAATGCACAGGTGAAGGCTATGAAGAAAGTTGCCGGAACTCTTAAGATCGCACAGGCTCAGTATCGCGAGTTGGAATCGTTCACTAAATTCGGTGGCGATGTCGATCCCGTGACTGCAAAAGTTATCGATACCGGTCGTAAGAACCAGCGTCTTCTTATCCAGCCACAGTATCATCCATGGCCTGTCGAGAATGAGATCGCTGTCATCTTCTGCGGTGTGAACGGTCTTCTTGAGAACGTGCCTATCGATAAGGTAGGGGAGTTCGAGGAGCAACTGCTGCAGATGTTGCAGATGAAATACCAGAAGGAAGTGCTTGATGAGCTTCGTCAAGGCAAACTTACCGACGACGTGTCGGAGAAGCTTACACAGTGTGCCAAAGAAGTGGCAGACTCATTGAGCGCTGTAAAATAATCTTCTAAAACAATTATTTAATGGCAACCCTTAAGGAATTAAAAATACGCATCGGTTCGGTCGCATCGAGTGAGAAGATCACCGGTGCCATGAAGATGATATCTTCTGCGAAAGTGCATAAGGAGGAGCAGAGTCTGCGTCGTCTCAAGCCTTTCAAGGATCAGATAAAGTCTATCATGGGACATATCCTTTCTACCGGTGAGAATTTCAATTCTCCATTGATAGAGACGAGAGATGTGAAGCGTGCCGGTATAGTTGTCTACGGATCAGACGATGGACTCTGCGGTGCATACAACATCAATATCTTCAAGGGTCTCTTGATAGAGATCGACCGTCTGAAACAGGCATACGGCAATGATCTCTACGTAGAGGTTTATCCTGTGGGCAAAAAGATGACAAAGGCTGTGCGTCATCTTGAGAATGACCAGCTTGGGGTAAAAGTTCCCGAAGGTGTGGATTCCAAGATGCAAGGAGAGATTGTGACTGAATTCACGAAAACACTCCGCGATGCATTCCTTAACGGAGATCTTGATCTTGTTGAGACTGTATATATGGGTTTCCAGTCGATGAGCCGTCAGAAACTTGCTACAGAACAACTCTTTCCCGTGACAGAAAAGATGTTGACAGAGGAGTCTGCCGAAGAAGATGACAACAAACTCTACATCTTCGAACCAGACGCCAACAGCATATTCAACGAAGTGTTGCCAATGTTCGTAATGTCTACGATGCAGGAAATCACCGTGCAGAACAGGGCTTCCGAGCAAGCAGCCCGAGTGATGGCTATGCAGAGTGCAAACGACAATGCGAAAAAGCTCTTTGATGAACTTCAGCTTGAATATAACAAGCTTCGTCAGCAGAGCATCACCACCGAACTTCTTGATATCCTCGGAGGACAGGTGGAGAGATAACCGATTCAGAAAAGATATTAAATTAATCTCATAAAAAAAGAACCAACCTAAAAGCTACATGGGCAGTATAAAAGAATATTTCACGTCAGTGGGGCAGGGGGTAAAGAGTCTGCTTGTGGGAATGGGCGTTACCGGAAAAGAGTTAGTGACACCCAAGATCACGGAGCAGTATCCGGAAAATAGGAAAACTTTGCAGATCGCTGATCGTTTCCGTGCGGAGCTTACCCTAAAATACGATGCCGAAGGGCGTCACCGCTGCATTGCCTGCGGAATCTGCCAGATGAATTGTCCGAACGGCACAATAAATCTGACCACTAAGATGGTGGAGCTTCCCGATGGCAAGAAGAAGCGTAAACTTGACAAATACATGTATGACCTGGGCAGCTGCACATTCTGCATGCTTTGTGTCACTTCATGTCCGCAAGATGCATTGGAATTCTCCAATGACTTCGAGCAGGCTGTTTTCACTCGCAATGCGCTTGTGAAACAGCTTAATTATCGTCCCGAACCGGCAGATCCAGCTCCCGCTCCCAAATCGGCTCCGGCAGCTGCCGCCTCTATAACCAAAGAATAATAAATTTCACAATAAATGGATTCAGTAGCAAATATAATTTTGTATTTCGTGGTGGCTATCTGTATCGCTGTCTTTTCAGTGATGGCTGTCACGTCGCGCAGAATACTCCGGGCTGCCACCTATCTGCTGTTCGTTCTGATCAGCACAGCGGTGATCTATTTCCAGCTTGGCTACCAGTTCCTGGGAGCCGTGCAGATTGCAGTCTACGCCGGGGGCATCATGGTGCTGTTTGTGTTTGCGATTCTTCTTACTCGCAAACCGGGCGACATGGCTGCTCCGCTGGAGTCGCATCGCCGCGCATTGGGAATTACGATTTCCGTGGCAGGATGTGTGCTTCTGCTGCTTGCTCTCTTCTACATGCCTCTGCTTCATGGCGCCTCTCTGATGGAGGCGATCAACGCAGGAAACCAGATAACGATGCATGACATCGGACGCGCCTTTACAGGCACAGACCGGTTCCAATATCTGCTTCCTTTTGAGGCTATCAGTGTTTTATTACTTGCATGTATCATTGGAGGCGTAGTTGTTGCCCGTAAAAGATAAACAGATATGGATTTAAGCATGTTATGGTATCTTGTGCCAAGCGTCATAATGTTTGCCGCCGGTGTTTACGGGTTCGTAACCCGCAAGAATATGATCGCGCTGCTGATTTCATTGGAGCTTATGCTCAATTCAGCTGACCTCAATTTCGTGGTCTTCAACCGTTATCTCTTTCCAGATATGATGGAAGGAATGGTGTTTACATTGTTCGCCATCGCAATCGCAGCTGCAGAGACAGCTGTTGCAATAGCGATTATCGTGAATATCTATCGTGCCGTGGGCAACACGGATATCAATAGTGTCAAAAAAATGAAATACTAAGATATGGACATTACACTTCCAATTCTGATTCTGGCTCTGCCGTTCACGATGTTCCTTATCTTGGGAATCGGCGGTGTCAAGATGTCGCGCAAACTTGCCGGTGTTTTAGGTATTTGTGCAAATGGCGCATTGCTCGTCATGGCTTACACAGTTGCGTTCACTTATTTCTTCAGTGGTAATCCGGAATTCATTGTAGACGGTATTCGCCAGCAGGTGCAGCTCTACGATGTGACATGGCTTGCTTTCACTGAACGTCTTGTCGTGAACATCGGTTTCCTTCTGGATCCGATCAGCGCAATGATGCTCATTGTGATCACAACAATTTCGTTTATGGTTCACCTCTACAGCTGGGGCTATATGGAGCATGAGCCGGGATTCCAGCGTTATTACGCGTTCCTTTCGCTCTTCACGTTCTCAATGCTCGGTCTTGTAGTGGCGACCAATATTTTCCAGATGTATATCTTCTGGGAGCTTGTGGGTGTTTCATCCTATCTGCTGATCGGTTTCTTCTATAAACTTCCTTCGGCAGTGTCAGCATCCAAGAAAGCATTTATTGTTACCCGTTTTGCCGATCTCTTTATGTTGATCGGTATCCTGGTGCTTTCATATTATGTAGCAGAGACTCCGGCAGATGGTCCGCTTGGAGGCGCTTCAGCTTTCAACTTCCTTATGTTGAACTCGAATCCTACGAATGTGCTTGCTTCCACAGTCGGTTCTACGTTCCTTGGTGGTTCTGTGCTTACATGGGCGATGATACTCATCTTTGTGGGAGGTATGGGTAAATCAGCAATGATGCCTCTCCATATATGGCTTCCCGATGCAATGGAAGGTCCGACACCAGTTTCGGCACTTATCCACGCAGCAACAATGGTTGTTGCCGGCGTTTATCTGGTTGCTCGTTTCTTCCCGCTCTATCTGATCGTTCCCGATTCATTGGTATTCATCACCGTAGTCGGAGCCATCACGGCATTCTATGCTGCAGTAGTGGCATGTTGCCAGATTGATATCAAGCGTATCCTTGCATTCTCTACCATCTCGCAGATCGCGTTCATGATGGTATCATTAGGTGTGGCTCGTCCTGAGCTCCATGACGGACTTGGATATATGGCATCAATGTTCCATCTGTTCACTCACGCCATGTTCAAGGCACTTCTCTTCTTGGGAGCAGGTGCTCTGATACATGCCGTGCACTCCAACAATTATACCGAGATGGGAGGTATGCGCAAATATATGCCGATTACACATTGGACATTCCTTATCGGATGTCTTGCCATCGCCGGTATTTTCCCATTCTCAGGTTTTTGGTCGAAAGACGAGATGCTGTCGGCAATGTATGCCAACAACTGGATCTGGGGCGCATGGATGACAATGGTTGCAGGTCTGACTGCATTCTATATGTTCCGCATGTATTTCCGAGTGTTCTGGTGGGAAGAGAATCCTCATTATAAAGAGCACCGTCCTCACGATGCACCCTGGCAGATGTCCTTGCCTCTTATCATACTCGCAACGATAAGCGTGTTTGCAGGTTTTATACCTTTCGGAGAATTTGTGACTTGGAACCGCGCTCCTTATCATATCCATATCGAGATGCAGGTTGCAATCACAAGTATCGTGGTGGCTCTTATAGCAATCGCATTTGCCGGCTGGTTGTATCTCAAGAAGAATGACAAGCCTGCCCGCATGAAAGCGGCATTCCCCGGTCTTTGGCAAGCTGCCAACCGCCGTTTCTATTGGGACGAGATGTATATGTTTGTCACCCATAAGATCATATTCAACGGCATTTGCCGTGCGATCGCATGGTTTGACCGTCATATCATCGACGGCACAATGAACGGTCTCGCAGCCATGACTCAGTTCTTCTCAGTCAAGATCAAGGGTATGCAGAACGGAAGTGTGCAGACATATGTGCTGTGGTATTTCTTCGGCGCTCTTCTTCTGGCGGCAATCACATGGATCTGCCTGTTATAATTAACTTCATATCGCATTGCAAATATTAATAAAATCATGTTTGGAAATATCTTAATCTGGTTTGTAATAGTCCCGGTCATCATGATGGCTGGCCTGGCATGTTGCGGCAATAGCAATATGAAGGCAATCCGCGCCGTGATGGTGACAGGTTCTACAGTCTTGCTCGCCATGGCGATCTGGCTTGTAGTTGACTTCCTTGCGCTCCGCGCAGCCGGAGACACATCCGAAATGCTCTATACGGGTAGCTGGATGTGGTATGCTCCGCTTAACATACATCTCGCAGTTGGTGTTGACGGTATCTCAGTGTTGATGTTGCTTCTTTCTGCAATCATCGTTTTTGCCGGCACATTCGCTTCCTGGAAAATCGATCCGCTGCCGATGAACTTCTTCCTCTGGTTCTGTCTCCTGTCAACAGGTGTGTTCGGATTCTTCATCTCAATCGACATGTTCACGATGTTCATGTTCTACGAGGTGGCACTTATCCCGATGTATCTGCTTATCGGAGTGTGGGGCACGGGACGCAAGGAGTATTCGGCAATGAAGCTTACGCTCATGCTTATGGGTGGTTCGGCTTTCCTTATGCTCGGTCTTCTTGGAATCTTCTGGCACAGTGCTCCCGAAGGTGGACAGCTCACCTGGAACATTCTTGAGATCTCCCATAATAATGCTATCGATCCGAGCTGGCAGCGTCTTCTCTTCTGCTTCACGTTTGTTGGATTCGGTGTGTTGGGTGCGATGTTCCCCTTCCACACCTGGAGTCCTGACGGTCACGCCTGCGCACCGACAGCAGTGTCGATGCTCCATGCCGGTGTTCTTATGAAGCTCGGTGGATACGGATGCTTCCGTATTGCTATCTTCCTTTGCCCTCAGGCGGCGCAGGAACTTGCGTGGATTTTTATCATCCTCACGGGTATCAGTGTCGTTTACGGAGCGTTCTCCGCATGTGTTCAGACAGACCTTAAATACATCAACGCTTATTCATCAGTGTCACACTGTGGAATGGTGCTTTTTGCAATCCTTATGCTTAACACCACAGCGATGACCGGTGGTATCCTGCAGATGCTTTCTCACGGTCTTATGACTGCACTATTCTTCGCCCTTATCGGTATGATTTACGGAAGAACCCATACCCGCGATATTCGCGAGATGGGAGGTTTGATGAAGATAATGCCTTATCTTGGTGTCTGCTATATGATAGCCGGTTTCGCATCGCTTGGTCTGCCCGGTATGTCTGGTTTCGTAGCCGAGATGACAATCTTCTTCGGTGCCTTCGAAAATAACGATCTTTTCCATCGTATTTTCGTGATAGCTGCCACAACCTCAATCGTGATTACAGCTGTATATATTCTCCGTGTTGTAGGTAAGCTTGTTCTTGGACCCGTTCAAGATGAGCATCATCTGAAACTTACGGATGCAAGCTGGTGGGAGCGTCTTTCCACAGTTACACTTATCGTGTGTCTCGCAGGAATAGGCTTCTTCCCCAACTGGATCAACGAGACAATCCAACATAGTTTTGCCCCGATCATTAACGCACTTCAGAATGCTATCTGACAGGCAATGTGATCTCAAAACTTTTAGAAATAGAGTAAAGCACAACAATAACAATGGATTATTCACAATTTGGGGCAATGTTGCCCGAGCTAATAATTCTGGGTCTTTTCCTGGTGGTGTTTCTTTTTGACACTTTTTCCGGAGATGGCTCCAAGCGCTTCCTCACTCCACTCACTACGGTGCTCTTCGGATTGGCTACGATAGCCATCTGGATTCTACCCTCGTGCGATATGGAGGTGTTCAGCGGCATGTATGTCAATGATTCAGCATGCAAAGCCATGAAGGCTATTCTGAATGTCGGAGTGTTTATCGTATTCCTTCAGTCTGCAAAATGGGTTGAGAGCGATGAGGTGGCTATTCGCAAAGGGGAGTTCTACGAGCTTCTTCTCGTAACTCTCTTCGGAATGTATCTCATGATTTCCGCGCGCCATTTCCTCCTTTTCATCATAGGTCTTGAATCTGCATCGCTGCCTCTCGCCGCTCTTGTAGCATTCAATAAGAAGCATTATGAGAGTCACGAGGCTGCTGCGAAATATATTCTGACAGCAGTCTTCTCCTCTGCAATTCTGCTCATGGGTCTTTCGTTTGTGTATGCCTTTTCAGGGGGATCGCTTTATTTCGATGATATCCGTCAGAATGTAATTGCAGGCGAATACAGCGGTCTTCTCATTGCTGCTATTGCATTCATGATTGCAGGTATCGGTTTCAAGCTTTCGCTTGTTCCTTTCCATCTCTGGACAGCTGATGTATATCAGGGCGCTCCCACAGCAATCACGAGCTACCTTTCAGTTATTTCCAAAGGAGCAGCTGCGTTTGCATTCTTCGTGATTTTCGTTCAGGCATTTGGTCCTCTGTTTGATCACATGTGGGAATGGATGATGTATGCTGTAATCATAGCAACGATAACTGTAGGTAACCTTTTCGCCATCCGTCAGAAGAACATGAAACGCTTCATGGCGTTCTCCTCAATCTCTCAGGCGGGATACATAATGCTTGGCGTTATGGCAGGCGGCATCGGTTTGGCATCAATGATGTTTTATATCTTTGTGTATATCGTCAGCAACCTCGGAGCTTTTGCAGTGATATCAAGCATAGAGAACAACAGTGGTAAGCTCCTGATGGATGATTACGACGGACTTCACAAGACCAATCCTTGGCTCTCATTTGCGATGACATTGGCAATGTTCTCTCTTGCAGGTATTCCTCCGTTTGCAGGTTTCTTCAGCAAGATACTTATCTTCACGGCTGTCACCTCAACCGGATCAATGGCTCTTTACATGCTTGTGCTGATCGCATTGATCAATACAATCATCTCACTCTACTACTATCTGTTGGTTGTAAAAGCAATCTGGATCAAACCGGGCGATGCCAAGATCGACAGCTTCAAGAGTGCCTGCGGTGAGAAGATTGCCCTCTGGATCTGTGTTGCCGGTATCATATTCGCAGGTATCGTGCCTTGCATTTATGAATACTGCGTGAACGCGGTGATAGGATAATAAAGAATTTAAGCTATCTAATTCCCGATATGGCAAGCGGGAGCAAGCGTAAAACTTGCTCCCGCTTGCTATATTGAAGCAAATGATTGAAAAAATGTTGCAAGTTATGAAATTATATTATTAAACATACTCTCAAGGGTTGCAATTGTTATAAGTATGAAGTAACTTTGTAACACAACGGTGCACTATCTAATTTATCACCCTGGCATTACCCTCCTCGGCTTCGATGATAACTATGGCATTGACCGAAACTAAAGAAAATTATAACCCGCATAATCAATTATGTCATGAGCTATCTTAAATTTGACAAGAACCTTATGATCAACTTGGAGCAGAGTCTTCCCAAAGAGATGCTTCGCACCAACAAGTCGGGGGCTTATCATTGTACTACCATCGTGGGTTGCAATACCCGCAAGCAGCATGGCTTGCTGGTGATTCCGATTCCGGAGATGGATGACAAGGCGCACGTGCTTCTGTCTTCGCTTGATGAATCGGTAATCCAACACGGAGCCTCGTTTAACCTGGGGCTTCATCAGTATGGCGACAATGTATTCAGCCCCAATGGTCACAAGTACATCCGTGAGTTTAACTGCGACAATGTCCCCGTAATGACCTTTCGCGTGGGTGGCGTGGTGATGACCAAGGAGAAAGTGTTTATTTCGCATGAGAACAGGATTCTTATCAAATATACGCTGGTTGAAGCGCACTCTCCAACAACATTACGTTTCCGTCCGTTTCTTGCATTCCGCAATGCCAATGATCTTTGCGTGGAAAATACAGCCATCAATAAGGAGATAAAACCAATTGAAAACGGAATCTCGACTTGCCTTTATGAAGGATATCCGGAACTTTTCATGCAGTTTAACAAACCTGTTGAATGGGTAAACGACGGTCATTGGTATAAAGGAATAGAATATACGAAAGACAAGGTGAGAGGAATCCCCTATAAAGAAGATTTATGGGTGCCGGGATATTTTGAATTGCCGATTAAGAAAGGGGAAACCATCATATTCTCTGCTTCAACTTACGAATGCAAGCCAAAGACATTTGAAAAAACATATAAGGAAGAACTCACAACTCGTACTTGTAGAACAAGTTTTTCGAATTGTCTGAAAAATTCTGCTAAACAATTTTATCTCAAGAACGAACACGGAACATATATAATGGCGGGATATCCATGGTATAATGTTCGGGCGAGAGACGAGGTGATAGCATTGCCAGGCTGTACGCTCGCTATCAATCACGAGGAGGATTATTTCGAGATTCTTGACACATTCCTTAAGGCATTGTTTAAATATATTGACAAGGGTGAGAAAGATCCAACCATTGGAGAGATCGATCTTCCGGACATTCCGTTGTGGACGATATGGGCAATCCAGCAGTTCCGCCGCCATTCCGATTCAAATGAATGCCGCAAACGTTATGGTGAAGCAGTTCGCCGTCTCGTAGAAGATGTGCGCGGAGAGAGAATACGCAATCTCAAGCTTAATCATAACGGGCTTGTGTCATCCAATGGACAGAACTCACCGGTGACCTGGCTGTCAGCTTCAATCAACGGCAAGCCGATAATTCCCAGAACCGGATATATTCTTGAGTTCAATGCATTATGGTATAACGCTGTCAAATTCCTGATATCTCTTTATGAGAATGAGAAAGGGGAAGAGGCATATGTTGCAGAACTCACCGAACTCGCAGATAAGATCAAGGGTTCGTTTATTGACACCTTCCTCAATGATTACGGCTATCTCTATGATTATGTCAACGGCAGTTATACAGATCTTGAGGTGCGTCCAAACCTGGCTATTGCAATCGGTCTTGAATATTCCCCTCTTGACCGCCGTCAGCGCAAGAGCGTGCTTGACCTCTGCACCCGTGAGCTTCTCACCCCAAAGGGGCTTCGCTCGCTCAGTCCTAAGAGTTTCGCCTACAATCCGACGTATGTGGGAAATCCGACAGAGCGTGAGTATGCGGTGCATTTAGGACCGGCGCGTCCCTGGCTCTTCGGATTTTATGCCGATGCCTATTTTAAAGTGTTTGGACTTTCCGGACTCTCCTTCATCGAGCGTATGCTCATCGGTTATGAAGACGAGATGACGGAGGGCTGCATCGGTTCCCTTTCCGAGATGTATGACGGGAATCCGCCGTATACGGGTCGTGGAGCAGTCAGCACCGCCAAGAATGTTGGCGAGATACTGCGCACGATCAAGACTGTGAAACAAATGACAAAACTTCTAACCGCTCAAAGTGAATAACAGATGAAAGCATTAATGTTTGGATGGGAGTTTCCTCCCCACATCCTTGGAGGATTGGGAACAGCAAGCTATGGTCTGACTAAGGGTATGCATGCCAATGGCGATATGGAGATCTCCTTCGTTATTCCCAAACCCTGGGGCGATGAAGAGAAAGGTTTCGCAAACATCATTGGTGCTTGCAACACTCCGGTGGCATGGCGTGATGTGAACTGGGATTATGTTCAGAACCGCATTGGCAATGTGATGAATCCTCAGCTTTATTACGACCTTCGTGACCATATTTATGCCGATTTCAATTACATGCGTCTCAACGACCTCGGATGCATCGAGTTTTCCGGACGCTATCCCGACAATATTCTCGAAGAGATCAATAATTATTCCATCGTGGCTGGGGTAATTGCCAGGACTATTCCGTGCGATGTGATCCATTCCCATGACTGGCTCACATATCCGGCAGGAATCCATGCCAAGAATGTTACCGGCAAACCACTCGTGATTCATGTGCATGCCTCGGAATTTGACCGTTCGCGCGGAAAGCCGAATCCTACGGTGTTCGGGATAGAAAAAGACGGTATGAACAATGCGGATCATATTATCACCGTGTCGAACCTTACGCGTAAGACCGTCATTGAGAAGTATGGTATAGATCCGTCAAAAGTAACTACCGTACACAATGCCGTGATACCTTTGAGTGATGAATTGTTGAATCTCAAGCGTCGCGAAGGGAAGGATAAGGTCATAACTTTCCTTGGACGTATCACGATGCAGAAGGGTCCGGAGTATTTCGTGGAGGCAGCTGCAAAAGTGCTCCAGAAAAACAAGCATGTGAGATTTGTTATGGCAGGTGGTGGTGACATGGAGGCTGCGATGATTCGTCTTGCTGCCAAACGCAATATCGCCGACCGTTTTCATTTCACAGGTTTCCTTCGTGGGAAAGAGGTATATCAGATGTTCCGCGATTCGGATGTTTATGTAATGCCGTCGGTATCGGAACCATTTGGAATCTCCCCGCTTGAAGCCATGGAGATGGGTGTCCCCTCTATTATTTCGAAGCAGAGCGGATGTGCTGAGATTCTCGATAACGTAATCAAGACTGATTACTGGGATATTGACGCAATGGCGGATGCAATGCATGCTCTCGTATCATATCCGGCACTCCATAATGAACTTCGTGACAAGGGAATCGAGGAAATTCACCAGATCACATGGGAGAAGGCAGGTAAAAAGGTGATCGACATATACAAACAAGTTATCGCAAATCGCAGATAGTTTTTTTACCTGTCAAACATAATTACACATTATACATTACACATTAAAAATTATTCAAAATGAAGTCAGTTTGCTTCTATTTCAAGATACATCAGCCTTATCGTCTGAAACGCTATCGTTTTTTTGACATAGGTAACGATCATTATTATTATGATGATTTTGCAGATGACGAAATCATCACCCGAGTGGCACAAAATTCATACATACCGATGGCGGAGACTTTGCTGCAGATGATTAAAAACAGCAACGGTGAGTTTAAATGCTCCATCAGTATTTCCGGCATTGCTATCGAGCAGCTTCAGATGTATGTGCCGGAATGTATTGATAAACTTCGTCAGCTTGCTGATACAGGTTGTGTAGAATTCCTGTCGGGCACCTATTCCCATTCTCTTGCTTCCCTTGAAGATCCAGAGGAGTTTATGCGTGAGGTGAAGGCGCACGATGACCTTATCTACCGCCTTTTCGGACAGAAACCGAAAGTGTTTGCAAACACAGAACTGATCTATGATGATGACATAGCCATGCTTGTGGCATCGATGGGATTCAAGACCACTCTCACAGATGGTGCCAAACACATCCTGGGCTGGAAGTCACCCAACTATGTTTATCGCGCCGCTACCGCTCCCAACCTGAAGCTTCTTCTCACCAACGACAAGCTTGCAGAAGATGTCACCATGAACTTCAACAATCCTGAATGGGATGAATATCCGTTGACAGCCGATAAGTATGTGAACTGGATAGCATCTCTTCCGGAAGAGGAGCAGGTTGTGAATCTCCTGATGAGCATGGATACATTCGGGACTTTCCTTCCGGCAGGTACCGGTATCTTTGAGTTCATGAAGGCTCTTCCGATGTTCGGTAAGGAGAAAGGAATTCAGTTTACCACACCTTCCGAGGCTGTTGCAAAACTGAAACCGGTCGATGAACTTTCCATACCTTATCCGATTTCAGGTATAGATGAGGCGCGTGACGTGTCTGCATGGAAAGGTAACGAGCTTCAGAGAGAAGCATTGCGTAAGCTCTATGCCGTGGCAGAGCGTGTAAGCCTTTGCAATGACCGCCGTTTGAAACAGGATTGGGAGTATCTGCAGAGTAGTGACCATTTCTACTATATGAGCACAAAGAACATGGCTGATGGTGCTTCACATGCCGCTTTCAGCCCGTATGACTCGCCGTTTGCAGCATTCACTAATTATATGAATGTTCTTGCAGACTTCCTGGTTCGCGTAGAAGAACAGTATCCCGAATCAATCGATAACGAGGAACTTAACTCACTGCTTCTCACGATCCGTAATCAGGCAGACGAGATCACATCGCTGAAAAAGGAAGTAACATCTCTGCGCACAGACATGGAGAATCGCGAAGAGCTGGTAGTGGTAGAAGAGAAACCTGCCAAGAAAGCTCCAGCCAAAAAGGCAGCGGCAAAGAAACCCGCAACTGAAAAGAAACCAGTCGCCAAGAAAGCAGCAAAAAAGACCGCAGCTAAGAAGTAGCCAATTTTTACCTTCAAAATAAAAGCAGGATGCATGTTCAATTCATGCATCCTGCTTTTGTTTTCTGGATGACGGCATACGGGACACCAAGGTGTCTTCACTCAACGTGCTTCGCATTTATTATTTTAGCTGATTGTGGAGGAGGGTTTGGCGGATGAGGTCGGGAGAGGGGATCGGAAGGTCGCGGAGGAGAATATGGGAATATTCAGAGTAACATTTCTCGCGGATGGGGAGGATGATGCCGAAAAGTCCTGAGTAGATTTCGCGAATGTCAGGAATGAAATCCATTTGCCCTTCGGAGTTATAGGCGCGGAGAAAATCCGAGATTGTGAAATCCTGCAATTCTATCGCAGGTGCTTCGCCATATTCACCATCTTTAATTCTGACGGAGTACAATAACCCGGCGGCATGCAGTTTGTCGGTAATTCTCGATACAATTCTTATGGGGAGGTTGTAGAGTCTCGCGATATCGGTATGTGACAGCGGTTTTTCACGCGCAATGAAGCGCTGGGCAACAACGCTCATCACAATCAACGCTATTGAGTGCCATCCATCGAGCGAGAGTTTATCGGAGTTGCCGTTGAAGTTGAAAGTGAAAACATTCTGAAGAGAATAGGTGAGAACACACCCCGACAGCAACAACAACCACGAGAGCTGCAGCCATATGAGGAGCAACGGTAGAAATGCGAACGAACCATAGATGGCATTGTATTTCGATACATATATCTGACCATTGACAAACAGTAGCTGTAATATCGTGAAGGCAATAGCACAGATGGCTCCCGAAATGGCGGCATATTTTATATCGACTTTCGTGTTCGGTATCAGAAGGAAGGAAAGGGAGAAGGCAACCCAGCACAAAATAACTGGAGCGGTTTCGAGAATGACGTTTACAACCGGGGTAAGGAAGGGTAGATTGAGGTTATCCTGTATAGTTGTAGACATGAATATCGAGACACCCGATGAGCAGATCATGAGAATGGGAATAATAAGACAGATTGCAATGTAATCTGTTATTTTCTGATAAAAAGAGCGTTGTCTCTTGATGTCCCAGATCATGTTGAATGCATCTTCAATGCTGGAAAGAAGAGATATCACGGTCCACAACAGGAATAATATGCCAATGCCGACAAATACGCCCTGAGATGCTTCCGTGAGATAGGAATCAACAAATTTGAGAGCAGCCGAAATTGCAGTGTGTTGTGATGGAAAAAAATTGTAGAGTTCTTCCTGGAGATAATCCTGCAAGCCAAAACCTCTTCCGATAGCCACAAGCAGCGCGATTGCCGGCACAAGAGCAAGCACAGTGGAATATGTCAGCGACATAGAACGCGTTTGCAGATCGCGGTCGAGAAAAGAATTTACGGATAGGTTGATGGTGCGGATGATGCGCACGCGCATGGTTTGTCGCGGGTCGTTCCATACACCCGTTATGCAGTAATCGATAGCATTTTTAACTTTTATCACCGCATTTGATACAAAATCCTTTATTTTATCGATGAATCCCATGTTCGTAAACAACTCAAAAGCAATATATCGATATAACAAAAAGGAGTCTTTGGTAGTTTTGCCGAAGACTCCTTTGTAATGAAGAGACAGAGATGATGTAAGCCGGGTTATGTGCCCGGACGAGAATGCCCGGGTGTCTGTCATTTATCTAAGCGCGCCGGTTGCCCGACGGCTTTAGCAGCCTACCCCCCGGCAATGGACGAGCAATCCTTAGCTGCCGGTATATTTGGCCTTGCAACTCGCGGGATGTGCGGACCCCCGCTGTCGCCAGCGGAGCCGGTGGGCTCTTACCCCACCTTTTCACCCTTACCGCAAAACGCGGCGGTTATTTTCTGTCACATATCGCCCCGACGTCGCCGCCGGCTTTCCGTTAGGAAGCGCGATGCTCTGTGTTGCCCGGACTTTCCTCCTGACATCCGATGAACAGATGCCCGGCGACAGACCACATTTCTGTCTTATCTTATAACGGAGCCTTGCGACTCTTATTTTAACCGGTATCTAAAAATATCCGCTAAATCTTTTTCTGAATCGTATCTGAATCCTCCGTTTTTTCAGCTGAAGGGTTATTATCGGAAACAGCAGGAGATAAGTCTGATTCAGATTTGTTTTCTTGTTTTGGCTCTTCGTTATTTTCGGTTTTTAATTTTTGTTGAGCCTCTTCTGCAGCTTTGCGGGCTGCTTCTTCGCTCTGGCGCGCGGCTTCTGTATTGGCTTTTGCCTGGGCGAGTCTTGCCTTCGCCTCTTTTGCCTCTTCTTTGGCAGCGCGTTCCTGTTCCTTGGCGAGGCGACGCGCCTCTTTTTCGATGTCGGCTGCTGTTTTCTTACGACGCGGCAGACTCAGGAACCCATTGATTCCCCAGAGAATGAATGCAGCTCCGGATATTATACTGCCAATGGTATGTTCTTTTCCGGGATCCTGATAATCTGTTTTCAGGAGCATGACCCATACCCCGGCAGCTATGGTTGCCAAAGGTATGATATAAAGCCATGCCGGAGCTCCGTTTACACGTCTTCCTTTCACTATCCATACGATTTGAGCCAAAGAAACAATAATCAGAGAAACACCCAGCGAAATATTGAGGTTCCCCAGAAGTCCGGAAGGCATGCACAGCAGGAGCACTCCCCATACCAGAGATATGATGGCTGTGCCTGTGGAAAACCAAGGACGACTTACGATCACCCCGTTGGCGTCGCGGTGAGGTCGCAAAGATGCAATAAGGAAGAATAAGCCCGGAATGATGAAGACAATACCAACACCCATCATCACGTATTTAAGCACGGGCTGTGATTCTTCAACAGCCTGATGGTTAAAAACCAATAAGCATATACCTGCCACCAAAGCAATCAGATATGCCAATGCGTATATAATTTTCCTCATAATATAAATTGTTTTATATTAAAAGGAATTAACATAGGGAAAGGTTTAAACCGATTGCGAAATTGAGGGGCGGATATGGGGGGATATAGGGCGGAATGGGGCTGGATGGGGTAGATGGGGATGGGACGGGAGACGGACTATGGGTTGGGGAGAGCGGAGAGGATGAGGGGGAGGAGAGCTTCGGTAGATAGGCGGGAGGAATTGAAGGTCAGATCGTAGTTGTCGGCGCGGCCCCAGTGGCGGTTGGTGAAATAATTGTAGTAGCTTTCGCGTGAGCGGTCAAATTTACGGGCTTTTTCCAACGCCTCTTCCATCGATTTCGCTTCGCCGCGTTCGAGGATGGCTTTGGCGCGATGTTCTTCCGGCGCATGAACGAATATGCTCAACAAGCCGGGATGTTCACGCATCACATAGTCTGCCGTTCTGCCAACAATAACACATGACCCTTTTTCGCATATGGATTTTATGACGTCGCTCTGGGCGCGGTAAAGATTGTCGTCGGTAAGTGTGTATGAACTGAATGATGCGGATGGCGAGCCATAGTTGAACGACAGGAACGAGCGGAGTATTGAGGGCTTTTTCTCATCCGCTTTCAGGAAAAGTTCTTTTGAAAAACCGAGGGCATCGGCAGCTTCCGACAGCAGTTCCTTATCATAATAGGGCACATTCAGCGTCTCAGCGAGTCTTTTGCCGAGTTTCCTTCCTCCTGCACCATATTGGCGTCCAATCACAATTATAAAATCATTCATATGGCAAAATTACAAAAATAATTTGTAATTTTGCAGTATAGAACACAGGAAATATATCTTATGAGTGTAGAAGAAAAGATAAATATCCCGGAAGATGAAGGGATGCGCATATATGAATATATCGTAGATAATGCCGAGTCTGATTCCCTTCAGATGGGGGATATGGTGATGAAGCTTCGACATGCCGACACTACAGGTCAATTCCTCTGCAGCACTGCGCGTTATCTCGCAGCTGTGAATCGCGAACGTTTCGACCAATGGATTGCACCTCTTGTGGAAGGCGCAATAGAAAAGGATCGTGATCGCCGCTACATAGGTTCTCTTCTTGAGGCTCTCTGGGGGCAGGATTATGCTGAAAGAGTGGAGGAACTAAAGGAGAGTGATGACAATTTCCGCCGCATTTACAAAAGAATTTATTCAGAAGGTCCGCTCTGACAAGCGTCTCTTCCGGTTAAACTTTTGTCGGAAAAATTGTTATATAAACATGAGAAAGATTATTTACACATTGATAATGTTTATGGCTATGGCAACAGCTACAGCGCAAAACCCGTCGCAACTCCCTGCCGGTCCGGTGGTGGATGTGAAGACTTCATTGGGCGATATAAAGATTAAACTTTATGATGATACGCCAAAACATCGCGACAACTTTTTGAAACTTGTGAAAGACGGCTATTACAATGGAGTCCTCTTTCATCGCGTGATCAAGGATTTTATGGTCCAGACAGGTGATCCGGAATCTGTAAACGCCGATTCTACAAAGATGCTCGGAAGTGGAGGTCCCGGATATCAGATAGATGCCGAGATCCTTTATCCTATGCATTATCATAAGTATGGCGCTCTTGCAGCTGCCCGCACCGGCGACAATATGAACCCCGAACGCAAAAGCAGCGGTTCTCAGTTCTATATTGTGACCGGTCAGAAATTTGATGACCACCAGCTTGACGGCTTGGCATATCGCCAGACCATGGAGAAGCGACAGGCATATTTCCGTGAGCTTTGCAAGAAGAATGAGGCAAAAATACGTGAAATAGTGAACTCGGGCAATAAAGAGGCAGAGGAGGCATATCGCATGGAGCTTATCAAGGAGACAGAGGCGGCTGTGCCTGAGGCTCCACTGCCCGATAATATCCGTAATGATTATAAAAACATTGGGGGCACTCCGCATCTTGACGGCACTTACACTGTGTTTGGCGAGGTGATAAGCGGTATGGACACTGTAGAGAAGATCCAGAATTCCGCTACGGGTCGTGGAGATCGTCCGAAAGAGGATATCCGCATAATCTCCATGAAAGTAGAAAAATAGAGAAAATAAAAAATAGATTTTCCGAAAAAATACGCCAAATATACAGGATAATTTTGTCAAGTTAAATAAAATCCGTATATTTGGCGTTGATTTTTGAGTTGTCGGTAACGACAGCGCAGAATATATTATTATGCCTGTGGCTGTAAAGCGGTCGCAGTAATGCAAAGACAATAACAATATTGATATGAACGAGCTTGAAAAGACGGTTCCCGCAGAGGAACAGGTCAACCCCACTCCCTCTGAAGCGTGTGCAGTAGAAACATCTCCGGCTGAAGATATCTCTGAGGCTACCGACCGCATCGAAGACGCGGCGGAAGAGGAGACCCCGGTGAATTACCATAATATGAGCAAAGCCGAACTCAATGAGGCTATGCGGGCAATCTTGGCGGAAAACCGTATGGATGCCCATAAGGAAGTGACGGCAATCAAGCAGGCGTTTTTCAATATCCGCAGCCGCGAGACAATGGATGAGGTGAATGCTTTTGTCGAGGCAGGAAATGATCCGAAGGATTTTTCTTCCATGCCTGATGAGGAGGAAATCGAGTTCAAGAAAATGTATACCGAATTTAAGGAGAAACGTGCTGACTATCTCGCTGCAGAAGAGACTCGTCGTCAAGAAAACCTGCAGAAGAAGCAGGCTATTCTTGATCAGATACGCACAATTGCCGAAGATATTGACAACGTGAATGTCAAGTTCCCGGAGTTTCAGCAGCTCCAGCAGGATTTCAAGGCTATCAAGGATATTCCAGCCACAGCTGAGACCGAGATCTGGAAGAATTTCCAGACTGTCGTGGAACAGTTCTATGATCATCTAAAGATGAACAAAGAACTCCGCGACCTTGATTTCAAGAAGAATCTCGAGGCAAAGAAAGCGCTCGTAGAGGAAGCTAAAAAACTTGAAGAACAAAGCGATCCTGTTGCTGCGTTCCGTTCTCTGCAGTCGCTTCATGACGAATGGCGTAACATAGGTCCGGTTGCCAAAGAGCTTCGCGAAAGCCTTTGGGATGAATTCAAGGAGGCTTCGACAGTGATCAACAAGCGTCACCAAGAATATTTCGAACAGCGCAAAGCCACAGAGCAGGCAAATGAGGAAGCCAAGACCAAGCTCTGTGAGGAGATAGAGGCAATAGATCTTTCCACCTTGAATTCCTTCAATGCATGGACAGCCGCCACCGATAAGGTGATAGAACTTCAGAAAAAATGGAAGGAATATGGTTTTGCCTCCAAAAAGGCGAATACTGCCCTTTATACCAGATTCCGCAAGGCTTGTGATGACTTCTTCTCAGGCAAGACGGAGTATTTCCAGAAGACCAAGGATGAGTTTAACGCTAATCTTGAGAAGAAGACCGCTCTTTGCGAGAAGGCGGAAGCCCTCAAGGAAACCGATGATATCCGCAAGGCAGCCAATGAGATTGTGAAACTCCAGGCAGAATGGAAGAAGATAGGAAGTGTGCCTCGTAAGCAGAGCGATGCAATCTGGCAACGTTTCCAGACAGCATGCAACTATTTCTTTGACGAACGTAAGAAACTCAATTCTGCCAAGCGCGATGAGGAGAATGCAAATCTTGATGCCAAACGTGCAATCATTGCAAAGCTTAAAGAGTTGCCGCTTGATGGCGATCGCCGTGAGGTTATCGGTCAGGTGAAAGAGCTTCAGGCTGAATGGCAGAAAATCGGATTTGTGCCCTTCAAACTTAAAGATAAGGTTTATGCTGAATATCGCGAGGCATGTGATGCCCTTTATGGCGCATACGAGGCACGTGAGAACAAGGCGAGAATGTCCAATTTCCGTGAGCGTGTGAACGAACTTAAGGGAGGCGGTCAGAAACTTGATCGCGAACGCGATAAGTTGCTCCGCGCGTATGAGGCTCGTAAGGCTGAGCTCAAGACTATTGAGAACAATATGGGATTCTTCAATGTGAAGAGTTCTGCAGGAAACTCCATGGTCAAGGAGATGGAGAATAAGATCAAGCGTCTTAAAGAAGATATGGCTCAAATCGAAGAAAAGATTGCCATACTTGATGCAGAGGCTTGATAAAGAGATATTTCAGAAACTTGGAAGGACGCGCGTTTCGTGCGTCCTTTCTTACCTCCGGATGCGACAAAACTGCATGCAGTTTTGTTATAGGTAAAGGAGTCATAAGAGACTTCAATACCGAAGAGACATGAAGAGATCATTGATAATATTAGTGATGACATTGTTTGGATTCGTTCCGGCAATGCATTCGGAAGATAAGGTTGAAATAATCAGAGGTGCCGATTTCCCCTTTTATCTGAAAGAGGCAGAGGCAGGAGATGGAGAAGGGATGCGGTGTGTGGCAGTGTGCTATCAGACCGGAGCCGGAGTGGAGAAAGATTTGCGCAAGGCATGGGAATGGTATGGCAAGGCTGCGGCAGAGGGGAATACGGAAGCTCAATATGCCATAGGCACTCTTTATCGTGATGGAATAGGGACGCGACAGAATTATAAAGAGTCTGCATATTGGTTTCGCAAGGCGGCTTCCAATGGTCATGCAAAAGCCATGGTCAATATAGCCCGGCAGTTTGCGGAAGGGAAGGGGGTTCTTGCAGATCAGCGTATTGCCGCCGAGAATTATTGGCGTGCCGCAGAGCGGGGGGAAGATGAAGGTGCATATCAGTTTGCCGTGATGCTCAGAGACGGAAAAGGTGTGGCAAAAGATCTTCCACGAGCTTTGAAATATTTCACAAAAGCGGCGGCTCACGATTATAAAGATTCCAGAAGTCAGGCTGAAGCTCTTATTTCGCAAGGTGTCAGACTTTCACCGGATAAAAACAAACATAAACACAAGTAAGAAACTATAAACTATGTCTACTAATAGAGAACTTATTCTTATAAATATATCAGGACCGGACAAAAGCGGTATAACAGCCGAACTCACCGGTATTCTTGCACGTCACGATGCCGATATTCTCGACATCGGTCAGGCGGATATCCATCACACGTTGTCGTTAGGTATCCTTTTCAAGACAGATAGCCGACGCAGCGGGGAAATATTGAAGGAATTGCTTTTCAAGACAAATGACCTCAATGTTAAGGTTTCATTCAACATCATCAGCGAGGAGGAATACAACAGCTGGGTGTCGCGACAGGGAAAGAACCGGTATATTGTCACAATCTTGGGACGCAAGATTACTGCGCGTCAGATCTCGGCTGTTTCGGGAATTATTTCGGAGCAGGGACTTAATATCGAGACGATAACGCGTCTTACAGGACGTATGCCGCTCGATGAGCGCGAGCAGCCGGCGGCAAAGGGTTGCGTGGAGTTTTCCGTGCGCGGCAACATCAAGGACAAGGAGAAAATGCAGAGTGATTTCATGCATCTTGCGTCAGAACTTAATTTTGATATCTCGATGCAGGAGGATACGATGTATCGCCGGAGCCGACGTCTGATTTGTTTTGATATGGATTCCACGCTTATACGCACAGAGGTGATTGATGAACTTGCCGATCGAGCCGGAGTGGGTGAGGAAGTGAGACGCATCACAGAGTCTGCCATGCGGGGCGAAATCGATTTCAAGGAGAGCTTTACTCAGCGTGTCAAACTCCTTAAGGGTCTTGATGTTTCGGTAATGAAAGATATTGCGGAAAAACTGCCTATCACTGAAGGGGTGGAACGGTTGATGGAGGTGTTGAAGCGCTCGGGCTATAAGACTGCAATCCTTTCGGGCGGTTTCACATATTTCGGTAACTATCTCAAACAGCGTTTCGGCTTTGACTATGTATATGCCAACGAACTGGAGATTGGAGAAGATGGTAAACTTACGGGGAATTATGTAGGAGATATTGTTGACGGACAGCGCAAGCGTGAACTGCTCCGTCTGCTTGCCCAAGTAGAGAATATCAATATTGCCCAGACTATTGCGGTAGGTGACGGTGCGAATGATCTCCCGATGCTTTCAGAGGCAGGACTCGGTATCGCTTTCCATGCCAAACCGAAGGTGAAGGCGGAGGCACAGCAGAGCATCTCTACAATCGGCATAGACGGTGTGCTCTATTTCCTCGGATTCAAGGATTCATACATCAAATCTTGAAACCATACGGTGCCATTTGTTGTTAATGTTTAAAGGTGATTAAAGAATCTTAACATCAAGGTTATGGTAAAAAGGGTATTCCTGTCAATGCTTCTGGCGGTATTGGCATGTAACGTATCATTTTCTCAAACAGGCAATGATAGTGTTGTTCGTAGCGGTGGGAGAGAACGAGTAGGATTGGTGCTTAGTGGAGGCGGTGCGAAAGGTATTGCTCATGTCGGCGTGATCAAGGCTCTGGAGGATAACGACATTCCAATTGATTATGTAGCAGGAACATCCATGGGTGCAATTGTCGGCAGTCTCTATTCCTGCGGATGGTCACCCGAGAAGATGATAAAGTTTTTTACCGCTCCCGATTTTATTTATTGGAGCACTGGTGTGATCAATCCGGACCATAAGTATTACCTCACCCAGCCTTCGCCAACTCCGCGATGGCTTACAGCAAACATCAATCTGCGCGACACCACTGCTTTTCTGAATCAGATTCTACCCTCAAATCTTGTGAGTCCGCTTCCGATGAACATAGAATTTCTGAAGATATACGGACCCTATACCCTGCAATGTCAGAGGAACTTCAATAAACTTTTTGTGCCATTCCGATGCGTCACGAGTGATGTGTATCACAAACGCAAGATAGTTCTTCATGGTGGTTCTTTGGGAGACGCCGTGCGCGCCTCGATGAGTTTCCCTTTTGTGTTCAAGCCGATAAAGATGGATGGGGTGCTTGTTTATGACGGAGGAATTTACGATAATTTCCCGGTTGATGTTATGGAGACGGCGTTTCATCCTGATTTTATTATCGGTGTGTCGGTGTCGGGAGCCGATAAGAAACCTCAGCCAAATAATGTGTATAGTCAGTTGGAGGATATGATTATCCAGAACAATGATTATAGCGTGCCGGCAAAGAATGGCATTAAGATCCAAGTTCCGGTGCTCGATTTTGGAGTTCTCGATTTTGCCAAAGCCCAGACCATTTATGACATCGGTTATAAGACTGGAATGGAGATGGTGGATTCCATAAAGAAACGTATTCATGCGCGTGTGCCTTTGAATGAGGTTACGGCACGTCGTGAAACCTTTGCTTCCCGAACTCCCGCGCTGACGTTTGATTCAGTGGAGGTGACAGGAGCCAAAGGGGAGCAGGCTCGCTATCTGGAATATCTTTTCGAGGGTAATGGTCGCAAACCGATAGGAATCGATAGGGTAGAGAATTCTTATTATCGTGCGGTAACAGACGGCACACTGCGCAATCTTGTGCCTCAGCTTGAGATGTGTAAGAATAATCGCAACACACTCCTTCTCGAAGCTTCGCTTCAGCGCCCATGGTCGCTGGGGGTCGGAGGATGGATAACATCCACTGCCAACAGTATGCTCTATGTGGATTTCGGATATCATTCGTTAAGTTTCAACTCTCTTGATGTCAATGTGAGCGGATGGGTAGGACAGTCATATCTTGCCGGAATGGTAAGCGGTAAATTCACTATCCGCAGTTCTGTGCCTTCGTTCGTCAGGGTTGAGGGAGTTATGAGCCGTCAGAAATTCTACGACTCGCAGCTGCTGTTTTATGAAAATTCCACACCAACCTTCATCACTGAGGTTGATAACTTCATACGTGCCTCATATGAATGGGCAATCGGTATGCGAGCCAAGGGATATGCAAGCTTGGGTTACGGCTATATGTCGGATTCGTATTACCCCACAAACGTGACTGACTATTCGCAGACATCCAAAGATAAGACACAATATCAGTTGGGAGTATTCCGCGCCGGAGTGGAAAGCAATCTTCTCAACGACAACATGTATCCTAATGCCGGCTATCACTGGAAAGCCAATCTGACATTGAGTTATGAATCGTCGCGCTATACTCCTCATGGCGACAAATCTCTGCGCACATCGTATAATGGCGCTCCGCGCGCGGCTTTGGAAGGTTACTGGAAGCAATTCTTCCCTCTGCACCGCAAGGTAAAATTAGGTGTAATGGCGAATGCCATGGGCACGTTGCAACACCTGAGACAGAATTATACCGCCACCTTGATACATGCAGCAGCATTTGCCCCTACACCATCTACTCAAAACTACTTCAATGAAGCCTTCCGCTCCGACAATTATGTGGCGGCGGGTCTGATTCCGGTTTGGAATCCGGTAGGTAAATTCCAGTTGAGAGGGGATTTCTATGTATATTCTCCGATAAGGAATCTTGTGCCGGATAGAGAGCGAGCCCGCTACGACGGATGGTTCCGCAAAGCAGAATTCATCGGTGAGGTAGCCGCCGTCTACAACTTCCCCTTCGCCAGCCTCTCTCTCTACGGCAACTACCTCTCCTATCCAGCCCACAACTGGAACATCGGCATCAACTTCGGCCTCCTCTTCCACGCCCCCAAACTCCTCCATTGATTTCTTTTCCATCGGTAAAGAAACAGGGGCCGACTCGCGTCGTCCCCATGTTTCCGATTGAAATACTAAAATCTCAGATTTCGGTATTTCTTTCTGTTATAATTGTATAATTTGGAAATTTTCTTATTTCGTTCTCACGTATGAGAATTCTATTACAACCGGATAATGGTCACCGAAGGCTTTACCATCCATGTTCCCGAAAGATTCATCGGCAAGATAACCGTTGGCCTTTATCTGGGTTTTGTTTGAGGTGCGGTTGATGTAGAATACCTTGTCTACAATCTCCCCTTTCTGATAGCCATAGCCGTTTCCTGTAGGACCGAAATCATCGGTATCAGCGTTTGTATCCTTATTTGGCGGTATAGCCATTATAGATTTACCATGGTTGGACACTCCGAGATAATCGCCGTTCCAATAATAATCAATCCAGGGATCGTTAATGCACCATCCATCGGTGTCGTTGATTCTCTTTATAAGTCGTTCATATATTTCATGACGGGTGTACCGGAGGTTGGTGTCTCCCATAAAAATAATCGGTCTGCCATTGTTATTGGCAAGTATTGCGTCCGCTATCTGTGTTAGCTGGGCGTGCTGGGCCTCCTTACGCGCTCCTTCGCCGTAAGTGTTCATATGAGTGATATACACATCAATCTCAGTGCCGTCGGCAAGAGTAACCAGATAATAGCGGTATCCTTTGCTAATTAGTGTGTTTGCGCCTTCTGTAAGTCCTCCGGCAGATTGATTGAATGCTGTCCAAGACTCTCCGCTTACCGACACTCCCTTTTTCTTCCAGAAGAAGCCCAAGCCATCAGTGTTTTTATTGCCGCTTGTGCTTAGAACATCTCCGCGCCAAGTCCCCGCATTATAATTTACGAGAGCCTCGGTCAGTTCATTATTATAATGGAAATTTTCAGAAACACCGAAGAAATCCCATTTATAATCGTCATTCACCCGTTTGCCCATGATGGCTGTGCCTTCGGCTCCCGGACCATCAGAGTTAATACTTCCTAACACATAGTTGATGTCCTTGAGCCCATCAACATTATAGCTTGCAGCGGTGAAACTGCCGCGGATAACATCTTCCTCCGGTGTGACAGGTTGTTCTATCCAACCGTATTCAGTTTTATCCTTGTATGCTGAAAGACGCAATGGAAATGTGTAGAAATTACCGGGTTGAAAATCTATGCCGATGGTAACATGAAACGATACCAGCCGTTTGTCAGTCATTACAGCTATTGTGAGCACATCGCCATTTTTGAGGTTTGGGAACATGCTCATGAAGCAAACCGACTCAGTGCCAAGTTGCACGGGATCTGTCCAGACAGCCTTGGTTGTGGTGTTACCATCTTGTGGTATCGTCAATGAGCCGTCGACCGCACTGAATGTAAAGTCTCCGGACATGGTAAGTGGAACGTCATCTCGTTTTGCGCTGAACTCCACAGACTTAACCGATTCTTGGACCATGTCGCTTTCTGTGCCGTCAAGGACTATGCGCGCAAGAGAAAGGAGATGCGTGAAATTGATGTCAGTATCCGCCGCACCGGAAGCGATTTCTCCATATTTGTAGTCAGCCTCGATATGATGGTTGGCTGAGATTGTGCGCTCCTTGGGGAGTGTTCCGGAAAGTGCAGACGCGGGTTTGTTGTCGTTGGCAGCGGAATATGGGAAGTAGGCATATTTCAATACACCCTTGCTGTTGCCCGAGAAGGAGGTTTTAGGGCTGTTTGCCGTGGCATTATTTGTGAAAGGGACGTTAGTGTCATCGTTGCCGTAAATACCGATGACATCATGGGGCTCCCAGAGCATGCCGACGAAATTGCTTCTGAGGGTTGCGCCATCTATACATGAGCGTGTTTCACTGCGAGCGTCTTCGATAGTTGCCGTGACAGTACGTTCTTGCATGTGGCGTGCTTCGTCAAACCGGTCAGCGCAACCCGTCAAGAATAGCGTGAATGAAAGCCACGCCATTCCTGCGGGGAGAATTGATTTAAAATTCATGGTTAATCAGATGTTTGGTTATTGTACAGTCCAGGCGTTTCCACCATCCTTGTGTGAAGAGGAATAGTTGGCAGGTGTCGCCGACTGATTTGATGCATCCGGCCATGCCGCCTCATTCGGATTGCGGTGAAGGCGGAAGAGGCGGTTCATCTTGATGATGTTCTCAACAATATTGCCGCTGTCGAATGACGCTATTGTGCCTCCGGTTGTCGGGTCAATGGCGTTCGTTATCTTTTTGGTGATGAAATTCATAAGGACAATGCCGAATGGAGCGTATTCTCCGTTTGAAAGTCTGTCCTCAATCTGTTTGTTGATCCAAGGATTCATTCGTCTTGCGAAATTCAGTGCGCTTGTAGTTCCTCCTTCGACAGCCGTAGCCTGAGAACCACCTGCACCAATCAAATTCCACATGTTGTATCTGTCGTTATCCAATAGAATCTTGCTGTTACGTACAATGCGTCTTATGGCTGTGTAGCGTTCGTCATATGTTGGAAGTGCGACAGAGGCATTGTCGGTTAATAATGTTCTGTTGGCGATAGTATAGTTGCAGTACAATGTATTTGCGTTCAATCCTAACAATGCATTTGTAACTACATTCATGTCCTGGCTTGGAAGCGAGGTAATTTCGTATTTAAGGTAACTGTCGTTCCATGTTTTCCAATGCATTTGAGCGATAGGTGCTGTTCCAACTTCCCTTTGCTTATTTATGTAGGTGAATATAGCAGGAAGATTATCCTGATAATTCCCTTTCGTTATGTTACCTCCGGGGAGATTTCCGGCAACATTAACCTGTAGGATCAATCTGCCGCTAACCTGACCGATTGTAGTATTCTCAGAGATTTCCTCACCAGCATTATATCCATATATTAACTGTTTGTCTGCTTCTGACAGAGCATTGTATTCCGTGTACAACCCCTCTAACCAGTAGGCATAGTCACTTGCTCGGTGACCGCCGTCTCCGCCATCTGCATATTGTAGTACCAATACTCCATATCCGGCTTGTTTGGTTCGGATTGCGGCTATTAGGTTCGTCATTATAGTCCGTATTCTTAAGCGTCTATCTCGTAATGTTTCAGGACCATATCCTCCGTTATCCCTGTTTGATCCTGTACCTGACACTACAACACCGTCATGTGTCCAACTTAATCCACTTCTTGAAATTGTGGATCTGGTTTCCACAGAGAATGCCCTCACTCCGGCATCCCACATCTCCTGCACTGTTAATTTTGTGCCATCAGAAACATCGTTGGAAATATCGGTGCTACCTTCATTTCCTTGATATTCTACCTGTCGTGAATACCACGCACCGGGTAGTGATAAATCTGTGATGTAGACATTTCTCGGAATTTGTTTCATCCATGTAGCCTTGTCAAATGTGATTGGCATATTGACAGCGAATTGCGGCATCACAAGTTTGTGAATCTTACCGGGTTCAAGTCTTCCGGATGTTTCGCTTGCCGGGGTAAGTGAACGTTCATAAAGGCCGGCGGTGGTCCTGACGCGAAGCTTCCACTCCGAACTTACGCTCACATTGGATACAGGGATTGCAAAAACATTAAAGTTTATGGTCTCGTCACGTTTTATCGTGAGATAACCTCCGTCTGCCTTCACTAATTGCACATGGATGATATTGGGTTCTTTCTCTTCATTACCTGTTACATCCACGACGGGTGCATTTTCGCAGTTAACATCGAATTTTGCTTTGAAATTACCGCATAGATTCACTCCCGTCGGAGCCACAATCGTGATGTCTTCAATTGCAAGATCGGGATTGCCGTTTTCATCACCCGGTTGAATCTGAATACCCGAATTCCCGTCCAAGACATCATATCCGGTAAATTGGATATTAAATGCCGTAGTGAACGGTATATACCTTAAATTCACCACTTCCTCATTTCCCATCATTTTCTGCGCATACATCAGGGCATCCGGATATTTCTGCTTCGTTTCGTCAACCGGAGTCCCGACCCAGTTTTTATCCGTAGGTTGACTGGGGAATTCAATAATCTGATAGTTGCGCACGTTTAGGCTGGCTACAGCTTCTTTGCCGTCTGTACCTTCGAAACTGAAAGAGTTCTTGATCAAATCATTATTAATGTCGGTATATGATTCCGGATATACGGAATAGAAAGTCTGAGGGAGGTTCTCGCCCCACTGAAGGCCTGTGTCTCCTACCTTTATCATAGCCGAGGCATAGTTCTGGTCTGTGGAGCCGTCTTGAGTCGAGATTGAATAGACCGCTGTTTTCACAGAACATTGCGGGCCTGCGAGGAGCACTTTGTCTCCATTGCACCAATAGATGGGGAATGCTTCCGGAGTGCCTGTCGGTTCTCCATAGGTAGTACGGGTGTTATTGTATTGTGATTTTTCGAGATTGGCTGAAAATGCAATTTCGCTGCCGGGGTTCTGTGTGTGCCCCGGACGATATACCTCATCTTTGCATGCGGTCAAAATTAGTGAAGGTATTATGGCAAGAAATATTTTCTTCATAATAGGATAGTCGTGATTTTGTTGATTGTTGATATTAATTAGCTGTGAAATCCCAGCCGTTGCCGTTATTGCCCAATGACGATGCTGAATTTTCCAATTCAAAAGCATTGTTTACGTCCTGTGCCTGAATTTGTCCGGTCTGCTCGTTGTTCGGGTTCTGTATATCTGCTGAACCCGAACATATCGGATTCTCCAGAACCACCTTCGTTACCTCCATATCTGGAGCGATATAAACTTTCCTTTCCATGTTATTTTCCAAATATATTTGTAATATGTTGCTAAACAACTTCAATATTTTCAAACCCAATAATCCCGGGCTTGCAAATCAAAAGTATTAAGTATCTCTTGCTAAGAGATACTTAGGTTTGATTTATTGATTTGATTTGCAAGAGGTTGAAAGGAATTGAAATTGATAATATTCAAGTATTTAATTTGTCAACAACAATCGGACGGCCGTCAAATGTAGGGATGCTCCCCGGAGCATCCGAAATTACTGGCGCAATACATTATTATTTATCGGCTGCACCAGGGTGCAGCCCTACATTGATACACATCCATTTACACAAGGAATATTAATAAACGGTTATTTGTGTCGTGATGATGAATAAATAATTGTGTAAAAAATTGATTATTTATAAATAATTGTGTAATTTTGCAAATCAAACCTAAGTATCTCTTAGCAAGAGATACTTAGGTTTGATTTTATGTAAAAGGTTGATATCTATTAGGTTTATAAGCGTATGTTGCTCATCAATTAACAAGGGTATTCAGTTTGATGTTGCTTTAAATTACTAAGTAGGTAAGAAAAATTAATGCACAAATAAAACGCAGTTATTTTTGAGATGTTTTTGCCGCGTAATGAAGGAGTATATAGGCATATGCGACTGAATTGCAAGGTAAAAACAGCCAAAAAGAACAAGTTTTATTGGGCAAGATTTCATTACCGACATATATCGTTTAATTTTTCTTACCTACTTATTTATTGGATTGAACATTATTCCTCGCAGAGCCGCCGAGGGCGCAAACGTTTGACAGGGAGCTGCTGTTGCGAGCAACAGCAGCTCCGCCATCCGGCCATAGGCTTAGAGACATTTGGTTTAATCAGTCAGATATGATAATATTATAGGGGTGAAAGAGATTGCATGGGGATCATTATATAATTATATAGAGGTGTCGGAGGGGAGGCGGCGGGAGGTTTTGGCGCCGAGGTCGCGGAGGCGCTCGGCGCGGGCTATGACGCTGCGGGGACCGGATGTGAGGCGTGAGAAGGCGGAGTCGTATGCTTTCTGTGCCTGGCTCAGGTTGCGCTCCACGATCTGAAGGTCGTTGACAAAACCGGCGACAGTGTCGTAAAGGAGACCGCCGAGTCTCGCTATCTCGGCGGCGTTGCGGTCCTGGGCGTCTTTTCGCCAAATCTGCGCCACCAATGTAATCACTCCCAATATCTGCGACGGGGAGACAAGGGATATCTTTCTGTCCAAGGCATAATTTACAAGGCTGCAGTCGTTGTCAACGGCTGTCATCAAGGCTCCGTCGTTGGGAATGAACATCAATACAAGTTCAGAAGCGTTCTCAACGGATTTGGTATAATTTTTCGTGGCAAGTTCATCAATATGTTTCTTAACCGACATAAGGTGCCTTTTAATCGCTTCTTTGGCATCTGACTCATTTGCAGCTTCGCAAAACTCTATATATGCCGACAGAGATGTCTTGGCATCGACTATTATATTTCGGTTGTCGGGGAGAAAGATCACCATATCAGGCCGCAGTGAGCGTCCCTCTTCGTCGCGCAGTGAATTTCCCGATGCATCGCGTGTGACTTGTGTATTGAAATTGACACCTTTTTTCAAGCCTGCACGTTCGAGAAGCGATTCGAGCATGGTTTCCCCCCATTGTCCCTGAATACGGTTGTTGCCCCTCAATGCGGAAGAGAGGTTGCGGGCCTCTTCGCCTATGGAAAGATTAAGGCGGGTAAGACGTTCGATCTGATCGGAAAGGGATCGACGGGAGGCTGCCGCGTCAGTGTAACTCTTTGCCATCTCCCGGTTGAAGTCTTCAATGCGCATCTTAAGCGGCGTAAGGATCGATGTAAGTTGATCGGCATTATTCTGCCGGAGAGTGCGTGCGTTGCGGTCGAGTGATTCAGCCGCCATTATTTTGAAATTCTGTTCCGATTCGCGGGTCATGCGATCCATGCGGCTACGGAAATATATGAGCAATGCAATCACCGCGATGCTCAGTGCGATGCTTAATATTGCCAGTGTCTCGATCATTCTCTGATAAGTTTTTTGAATTGCGGCGAATACCACACTGTTGAATCCGAAAGTACAAGCATCACAGGTAATTGCAAAGAGTTGTTGAGTTCCTGTGATTTCTGGTTACCCATGGCCATGAATGCAGTGGCGAGCCCGTCAGCCTGCATGGCGGTCGGTGCTAAGACGGTTGCGGATATAACGTCTGTAGCAACCGGACGGCCTGTGGTTGCGGAAATGGTATGTCCATAGGTTGCGCCTCCGGATGTTTTGTGGAAGTTTCGGTAATTTCCCGATGTGGCTATGCCCATGTCTGACACACTGATGATTTCTTGAGAATCGTGTATCTCCCTATCCGCCGACAGAACAGGTTTGTCGATAGATATGCGCCATTTCGAGCCTTCCGGATTTCTTCCGCGTGTCATAATTTCTCCCCCGATCTCAACAAGGAAATTTTTCACGCCATTATGTTCAAGCATTTCTGCCACGGCATCGCATCCATACCCTTTGGCGATGGCTGAGAAATTGAACTCGATGCGCGGATCCTCCTTGACAAGGGCATCATGTGAAAGCCGGGTTTTTCCAATGCCTACATATTTCAGGATAGAATCTATGCGCAGGGTGTCGGCAGTGGAGGAGTGACCTTTGCCGAATCCCCACGCTGTGATGAGGGGGGAAAGTGTCGGGTCAAAAGCCCCCCGGGAAATTCTGTTGATTTTTTTTGACATCACATAGACACGAATGAAGTCTGTATCGACCCTTGTGGAATCAAAACGGTTGACACGGCTTACAAGCGAGGCAGTGTCGAAAACTGAAAGAGATTTTCCGACACGGTCAAGCACTGCAACCGCAGAATCGCCGAGAGTTTCAGACCCTTCGTATGTGATATGGAAAGACGTGTTCCATACCATCCCCTCTTTTTTTTGCCAGGAGGAACTATCCTGGCGCTTTTCCTTGCATCCCCCGGAACTAAGCAGAACGAGGAGCGAAACTAAAAGAAACGAGTATGTTTTTTTTATATTCATATACAAATTTAATCATTAAATGCGAAAGATTTCGTATTTTTGTGAATCACTTTTGAGAAACTAATCTAAACAGCTTATATCTATATATGGAAAAAACTTGGCGTTGGTTCGGCCCCAACGATAAGATTACTCTTGAAATGTTGCGTCAGATTGGCGTGGAAGGTATCGTGACGGCTCTTCATCATATCCCCAATGGCGAGATATGGAGCGAGGAAGAGGTCAATAAAATGAAAAGCTTCATAGAGGAGCGGGGGCTGAGATGGTCGGTGGTGGAAAGCCTTCCGGTCTGCGAGTCTATAAAATATGGCGGCCCTGACCGCGATCATCTGATTGAGAATTATAAAGAAAGTCTGCGTAATTTAGGAAAGGCCGGCGTAAAAACGATATGTTATAATTTCATGCCGGTGCTTGACTGGGCGCGCACAGACCTTGAGTATCCGAATCCCGACGGCACTTCGAATTTATATTTCAACCGTGCGGAGTTCGCATATTTCGATATCAACATTCTTAAACGAGAGAATGCCGCAGATGATTATGACGAAGGTACTCTCCGTAGGATGCGCGAGGAGATTGCCCCGCGTATGGATAAAGAAGCTGAACACCGTCTTGTGGAGAACATAATTGTCAAGACCCAGGGGTTTGTGAATGGCAATATAACGGAGGATGATCTTGAACCTGTGAAGAAATTCCGTGAGCTGCTGGATCTTTACAAGGGTATAGATGCTGATGGTCTGCGGGCTAATATGGCCTATTTTCTGAATGCCATCATGCCAGTGTGTGATGAATACGGCATAGATATGTGTGTTCACCCTGATGACCCGCCTATGCCTATTCTTGGTTTGCCGAGGATTGTAACCTGCGATGAGGATATAAAGGCATTCCTTGATGCTGTGCCGAATCCACATAATGGATTGACTTTTTGCGCCGGTTCACTGAGTGCCGGTGCGCATAATGATGTTGTGGAACTGGCAAGGAAATATGCCTCCCGCACTCATTTCGTACATGCACGTATCTGTAAAGTGCAGCCGAACGGCGACTTCAAGGAGTCAACGCATCTTGATCCGAGACTTATCGAGGTGGTAAGGATTTTTGAGAAGGAGCGTCCGGGGGTGGCAATGCGTGTGGATCATGCGCCCCTTATGCTCGGCGATGACAAGATGGGTTATAACGCCGGTTATTCTTTCCATGGAAGGATGCTTGCCCTGGGTATGATCTCGGGCGTAATGGCGGCGTGCGGGGCGCATTATGGAGAGAATCATATAAAAGAGAATTAAGAGAATATGGGAAATTTATTTTCAGTAAAGGATAAAGTGGTTGTCATCACCGGAGGAACAGGAGTGTTAGGCAGTTGTATAGGTAAGTATCTTGCTGCCGAAGGTGCGAAAGTGGTGATACTTGGACGTCGCAAGGATGAGGGTGATGCAATTGTAAAAGATATAAAGGATAATGGAGGGGAGGCGATGTTTCTCGTCACCGATGTCATGAATAAGGAGGTCGTGGAGCAGAACTGCGCCGATGTTCTTGCTGCATACGGCAGGGTTGATTCTTTGTTGAATGCCGCAGGGGGAAATATGCCGGGAGCCACGATCCCTCCGACAGGCACAATCTTTGACGTCAAGGTCGAGGAGTTTGAACGGGTGCTCAATGTCAATCTTACAGGGACGGTGATTCCGACGCAGGTTTTTCTCCGTCCGATGGTTGAAGCGGGAAAGGGAACTATAGTGAATTTCTCGTCAATGGCTGCATTCCGGCCGATGACAAGGGTCTTGGGGTATGCCGCGGCAAAAGCCGGCATTTCTAATTTCACGGCTTTTATGGCAAATGAAGTGGCAACCAAATTCACCCCGGAAATTAGAGTTAACGCTATAGCGCCTGGATTTTTCCTGACCAATCAGAACCGTAGCCTTCTGACCAATCCCGATGGCAGTTATACCGAGCGAGGCAACGATGTTATACGCCAGACCCCCTTCAAACGTTTCGGAAAGGCAGAAGAGCTTTGCGGCACCATTCAATATCTTATTTCGGATGCATCCTCTTTTGTGACCGGCACGGTGGCAGTGGTTGACGGAGGCTTTAACGCCTTTGTAATGTAATGGATATTAGGTTTTAGGTTTTAGGTTTTAGGCTTTAGGTTTTAGACTTTAGGTATTGGAATATGAAAGACTTTATGGACAAGGATTTTTTGCTGGAGACTCCCACGGCGAAAGAACTATATCACAATCATGCGGCGAAAATGCCGATAATTGACTATCATTGCCACCTTGATCCTGCAATGATAGCCAATGACTACAAATTCAATTCGATTACGGAACTTTGGCTGGGGGGAGACCATTACAAGTGGCGTGCGCTCCGGGCAAATGGGGTAGAGGAAAAGTTTATAACAGGCAAAGACACTTCCGACTGGGAGAAATTTGAAAAATGGGCAGAAACAGTGCCATATACCTTCCGCAACCCTCTCTATCACTGGACTCATCTTGAATTGCGCACGGCCTTTGGGATTACCAAATGCCTTAATCCTTATACAGCAAGGGAGATATATGATGAATGCAATGATAAATTGCGCAATGATCCATCGATGACTGCTCGCGGCTTGATGCGTAAATACGGTGTTGAAGCGGTGTGCACCACTGATGACCCCGTTGATTCCCTTGAGCATCACCGCCGTTTGCGGGAGGAGGGTTTCGAAATAAAGGTGCTTCCGACCTGGCGTCCCGACAAGGCTATGGCCGTTGAGTCCCCGGAGGCGTTTAATGCATATGTGCAAAAACTCTCGGCGGCGGCCGGAATCGATATCCATGATTTCAATGATTTTAAAGAAGCTCTGCAACGTCGCCATGATTTCTTTGAAGAATGTGGATGCCGTCTAAGCGATCATGGTATATCCGAATTCTATGCCGATGATTATAATGAAAAAGAGATTAAAGAGATTTTTGGCAAGGTGATACGTGGAAATAGGCTCACAGATGTTGAGATTTCCAAATTCAAGAGCAAAATGCTTGAATTGTTTGGAGAGATGGATGCCGAATCAGGTTGGACGCAACAATTCCATTATGGAACCATCCGCAATTCCAACTCCCTGATGATGGAAAAACTTGGACCTGACAGCGGATTCGATTCAATAGGAGAATTCAGCACCGCACAGAGCTGCGCTAAATTTCTGGACCGTTTGAACAGTAAAGGTAAGCTTGCGAAGACTATCCTGTATAATCTCAATCCTAATGCAAACGAGGTTATGGCTACAATGATCGGTAATTTTCAGGACGGTTCGGTGGCAGGGAAGATGCAGTTCGGTTCCGGCTGGTGGTTTAACGACCAGATTGACGGGATGGTTCGTCAAATGAACTCACTGTCAAACCAAGGGTTGTTAAGCAGATTCGTTGGAATGCTCACGGACTCTCGTTCATTCGTGTCATATCCGAGGCACGAATATTTCCGTAGGACACTCTGTAATTTGATAGGCAATGATGTTGAGAACGGCATGATACCTTACGAGGGTTATGAGAAAGAGCGTTTACAGAAAATGGTAGAGGATATTTGCTATAACAATGCAAAACACTTCTTCAATTTCTAACAGCGACGCGGCATCGATACACTATAATCTAAGAATATAATACCTCTAAAATCTATTGAATGGAAAATGTTTCTTCAATAGCGCTTACAGCGCGTAAGACCAATTGGCGATGGGTGATATGCTCGCTCCTCTTTTTCGCCACAACTATAAATTATCTTGACCGTCAGGTGTTGTCGCTGACATGGAAGGATTTCATTGCCCCGGAATTTCACTGGACCGATACCGATTATGGTGCAATCACGGGTTTTTTCTCACTTTTTTACGCAGGTGTCAGTCTGTTTGCCGGTAAGTTTATCGACTGGATGGGTTCGCGAAAAGGGTATATATGGGCAATATTTATCTGGTCACTTGCGGCTTGCCTTCATGGAGGATGCGGTTGGCTGACAATGAAAATAGAAGGCCTTGATTCAGTAGAAGCCCTGTCGATGGTTGAAAGCGGAACAGCCCTTGCATTGTCGATAGCCACAGTAAGCGTATGGCTTTTCCTCGGTTGCCGGGCGCTGCTTGCAATCGGCGAGGCAGGGAATTTCCCTGCTGCAATCAAGGTCACAGCCCAGTATTTTCCGAAGAAAGACCGGGCGTTCGCTACGTCTATATTCAACGCCGGCGCTTCTGTCGGTGCGTTGGCAGCGCCGTTGTGTATTCCGGTTCTCGCGAAGATATGGGGATGGGAGATGGCGTTTGTAATCATAGGTGCGCTCGGATTCATATGGATGGGCTTTTGGATCAACCTTTATTCTGCGCCCGATAAATCACGGTTCGTGAATGAGGCTGAACTTGAATATATCCGTCAGGATGAATCCGGGGATAGTGAAAGGCTGATTGTGAAAGAGGAAACCAAGACGATATCATTCTGGAAATGTATCAGCTTCCGTCAGACATGGGCGTTTATAGCAGGAAAGGCGTTGACGGATGGAGTGTGGTGGTTTCTTCTCTTCTGGGCTCCGGCGTATTTTTCCGACCAGTTCGGATTCGCAAGTTATACCCCGATGGGTCAGGCATTGATTTTCACATTGTATTTCATAGTGACAGTGCTCTCGATTATGGGGGGATATCTGCCGAAAATTTTTGTTGACAGGAAAGGTATGAATCCATATGCGGGGAGGATGCGTGCGATGCTGATATTTGCATTCATTCCAATCCTTGCGTTGTTCGCACAGCCGTTGGGCGTTTATTCCCCGTGGTGGCCGGCGGTAATCATAGGTCTTGCAGGGGCTGCGCATCAAGCCTGGAGCGCTAACCTTTATTCAACTATCGGTGATATGTTCCCCACATCCACTGTCGGCACAATAGTGGGTATCGGTACCATGGCGGGAGGTGTCAGTTCCTATATTATCAACCAGGGATCCGGAATACTCTTCGATTATGCCGCCAATCAAGGGGATGCATTCTCATTTATCGGATTTCAGGGTAAACCGGCGGGATATATGATAGTGTTCAGTGTTTGCGCTGTGTCGTATCTCCTTGCCTGGACTGTGATGAAGATATTGGTCCCTAAGTATAGGAAGATTGAAGTGGAATAGGGCGAGATAAGGCGGAATAGAGTGGAATGGGGGTGTGGAGTGTGAAAATTTTTGGAATAAAAATAAATTATTCTTATAATTTTGTTATCTTTGTGGGGAAGAGATAACACACACTATCACTAATGAATTAAAAAATTGAGCTATGAGAGAATCTTATGTATTTCTTGCCGATGGTTTCGAGGAGGTTGAGGCGTTGACTCCGGTAGATGTTCTGCGTCGTGCCGGGATGCCGGTCAAGACGGTGTCTATAACATCCTCGTTGCAGGTTACAGGCGCGCATGGAGTGACTGTTACTGCCGATTATGTGTTTGACAATACTCTTTTTAAAGACCCGGCATGGCTGATTTTGCCTGGAGGTATGCCTGGCGCCACCAATCTTTACGATTTTGATCCGCTGCATGGTTTGCTTCAGAATCAATTTGAATCGAAAGATGGCAGGATTGCCGCAATTTGTGCGTCTCCGGCCGTGGTGCTTGGCCAGATGGGGCTTCTGAAAGGGCGAGAAGCAACATGTTATCCCGGTTTTGAAGAATTGATGGCCGGGGCTGTCCGCTCGGAGAAACGGGTAGTGGCCGATGATAAATTCGTGCTCGGCGCCGGGCCGGCGCTTGCATTGAAATGGTCGCTTGCCATTGTTGAGGCGCAGTTAGGAATAGAAAAGGCCGACAATGTGGCTGCGGGTATGCTCCTCTATAACAGGAACCGCACGGATGTTGACAACTATTTCGGATAAGTTATACAATGACAGATGTCTATTATACAATAAAAGGAGCCGGCGAGTCTCAATATAAGGAGAAGATGAGCCGGTTCCTTTCATTTGCAATACCGGTTGCAGATGCGGAAGAAGCCAAAGGGGAGGTGAAGCGTTTTCAAAACCGTTTTCATGATGCGCGTCATGTCTGCTGGGCATATATGATCGGTCCGGATCGTCTTGAATGGCAATTAAACGATAACGGCGAGCCATCCGGTACGGCCGGCAAACCGATATTGGGTCAGATCAACAGCTTCGAGCTTACTAATGTGCTCGTGATTGTTGTCAGGTATTTCGGAGGCATCAAACTTGGCACTTCCGGACTGATTTCCGCTTATAGGGAAGCCGCCCGTCTCGCCCTTGAAGAGGCGGGAAAGATGGAACTGCGCAAGATGGTAAGACTTAAAATTGTATTTCCATATGTCGGGGCGGAGGGAGTGATGCGTCTTGTAAAAGGGAATGATATAAATATTCTTGAACGCACGTTTGATAATACCTGCGGCATGACAATGGAATTTCCGGAGAGCATGAATGACGAGATTGCAGGGAAACTCTTGAAGATTGACGGTGTATCTATAATTGAGGAATAAAGACTCAAAATCTACTAAAAAATGAGTCATTACAGCCCAATTTTAATAAAAATCGTGCAAAATCATAAGAAAATCACTCTGAGATATATAAGGTTTCAAAAAAAATTACGATATTTGCATTGCCAAATTTGCTTAGGCACATTTGGGACACCAAGAATATACGAAAAAAGTGTATAAAGATAAAATATCAAAACAATGACAAAGGCAGATATTGTAAACGAGATCTCCCGCAGCACAGGTCTTGAGAAGGCAGCTGTGCTTGCAACAGTTGAGAAATTCATGGAAGTTGTTAAGGATTCCATGGCAAATGGTAATAACGTTTATCTCCGTGGCTTCGGTAGCTTTATTATCAAAGAGCGCAAAGAGAAAACAGCCCGCAATATTTCTCGCAACACAACAATCAAAATTCCGGCACACAAGGTTCCGGCATTCAAGCCCTCTAAAGTATTCCTTGAGGACGTTAAATAATCTTTTTGAAGAGATTCAAAAGAATTAATTAAAGTATAATTATTAACATTAATAATCATGCCAAGCGGAAAAAAGAGAAAAGGTCATAAAATGGCCACTCACAAGCGCAAAAAAAGACTGAGGAAAAATCGTCATAAGAAGAAATAATCGCGGTCTTTGCGACTCGATTGTTCTATGCGCATAGAAATAGAATAATAAATAAGGACAAACCTGCCGCGACCACCATGGTCATGGTGAGTTTGTCCTCTTATCTTTTAACAGCACGTTCTTGAGAAAGGACGTAGTAGTATTAACCGAATGAAAAGCGAATTAGTAGTAGACGTACAACAGGAAGAGGTGTCGATAGCCTTGCTTGAAGACTCGCGTCTTGTGTCGCTTCAGAAGGAAAGCCGCAACATTGCTTATGCAGTGGGCGATCTTTACCTTGCTAAAGTGAAGAAGATAATGCCTGGTCTTAACGCCGCCTTCCTTGATGTTGGCTATGAGAAAGATGCTTTTCTTCATTATCTCGACCTGGGTCCCCAGTTCAGCACATACAGCAAGTTCATAGCGGAGGCTATGGCAGACAAGAAGAGGGTGCCCAATATTTCAAAATTCAAGCTTGAACCGGATATTTCCAAACAGGGAACCATCAGTGACGTCGTCACCCCCGGCCAGCAGTTGCTCGTGCAGATTGCCAAGGAACCTATTTCCTCGAAAGGTCCGCGTCTGACTACGGAAATATCCTTCACCGGCCGTTTCATGGTGTTGATGCCTTTTGGCGACAAGATTTCAATTTCTCAGAAAATCAAGTCAACGGAGGAGAAAATCCGTCTGCGTCAGCTTATGAGCAGCATCAAACCAAAAGGATTCAGTGTGATAGTGCGCACATCAGCGGAAAACAAACGTGTTGCCGAACTTAATCATGAGATGCGCACACTGGTGAAATGCTGGGAAGATTCAATTGCAAAAATGCAGCGCAGCCAGTCACCCGCGTTGATTTATGAGGAAGATTCCCGGATGGTAAGCGTGATCCGGGACATCTTCAGCCCGAATTTTGAGAACATATACGTAAATGAAGCCGAGGCGTTCGCTCAGATTCAGAATTACGTGTCGTTGATAGCTCCCGAGAATAAGGAAATCGTAAAGTTATATACGAGGGACACTCCGATTTTCGATCATTTCAGCATCACGCGCCAGATTAAAAGCAGTTTCGGCAAGACTGTATCATTCAAGAGCGGAGCATACATAATAATCGAGCATACCGAAGCCCTGCATGTGATTGATGTCAATTCAGGCAACAGAAGCAAGGCATCCTCGGATCAGGAATCCAATGCGCTCGATGTCAATCTCAAGGCTGCGGATGAAATTGCAAGGCAATTGCGATTGCGCGACATGGGAGGCATAATCGTAATCGACTTTATCGACATGAACAAAGCCGATCACCGGCAGGCTCTGTATGATCATATGCGGGAAATAATGGCGAATGACCGTGCCCGTCATAATATCTTGCCTCTGAGTAAGTTCGGTCTGATGCAGATTACGCGTCAGCGTGTCCGGCCGGCATTGGATATCACGACGAGTGAAACATGTCCTTCCTGTTTCGGCAAAGGAGAGGTTCAGCCCTCGATATTGTTTACCGACAAGCTTGAAGAGAAATTGGAATATCTTGTGGACCATCTCAGGGTAAAGAAATTCAAAATGTATGTGCACCCATATGTAGAGGCCTACATAAAGAAAGGTATGTTCTCACTTTACGGGAAATGGAAATTGCGTTTCGGACGAGGGGTTAAAGTGCTTCCCGACGAATCGCTTGCCTACCTCGAATACAGGGTTGTTGACGGCAACAACAAAGAAATAGACCTGAAAGAAGAAAGCGACATGAGTTCGAGCCAAAGCAAGAACCGCGTGCGCCTTAAAAACAGAGATAAAGAAGAAAATTAAATTTCATGGCAAACGCTCCTTACAGGAGAGCAAAAGTCAAAAGGTCCGCACAGAAGCGCGGACCTTTTACTATATACAGCCGTACAGATGTACAGGTGTGCTAAAAAAATAAATGTATAATATTAAAAGAATGTTTTTTGACATTAATA
>CAJTZS010000006.1 GCA_910584055.1 uncultured Muribaculaceae bacterium
ATATACTCATAATATATTTGTTATTATGAGTCAACTTTTTTCAGGGAAAGACAACCGGATATGAAGGCTCTGCCACTCTGCGGCTCTGCGAGGTAAAAAAATGACGCGTCGGTGCATATAGCCGGACGGGAGCTGCTTGTCTCCCCCTGTCCGGCCATTGGCTTAGACACATTTGGTTTATTCAGTGCGATAAATGGTAATTTATCGGTCTGATTACACTACAAAATTATACATACATTCTAAAAACGCCAAGGAATTTTATTATTTTTGTAAAAGATAGTTAGGAATAATGAGGTAATGCGTTTTAGTCAATGTTATGTCATAACGCTAAAACCGGTGAAATAAACTTATATTATGAGACTCAAAATATTTATTATTGTGGCGATAGCCATGTTCGGCTCGTCTGCCTTTGCTTCAGAACCGAGTTGGATTACCACTGTTGGCAACACCGACAAGGAAAACACATGGATGTGCTTTCAGAATGAGTTTGACCTTGGAAATGTGCCAAATACGGCATCGGCACGCGTTGCAGCGGACACCAAATATTGGCTCTGGATCAACGGAATTCCGGCGGTGAGAGAAGGGGGTGTAAAACGGGGTCCCAATCCGGATGACTCTTATTGCGATATTGTGGATTTTACTCCATATCTTCATAAGGGAAAAAACATTGTATCAGTTCTTGTGTGGTATATGGGGAAGAAAGGTTTTTCCTATAATCCATCCGGCAAGGGAGCGTTTTTCATTGATTGTCCTGAGTTGCCGGAGTTAAACACCAATGCAAATTGGAAGGGCACGGTGCATCCTTCGTTTTATGTTCCGGACGGAATTACTCCCAATTACCGCCTTCCAGAATCCAACATAGGTTTCGATGCGCGTCGTGACATGCCTGGATGGCAATCAGAGCCTAAAAAATGGAAATATGTCAAAGAAATTGGAGTCGAGGGTGACGGACCATGGGGTAAACTCCATGACCGGATCATTCCACAATGGAAAGATTATGGCACTGCCGATTATGTGAATGTGGAACGAAGAAGCGGTATTAAAAATGATACCATAATCGCAAAACTTCCATATAATTGCCACGTAACCCCGGTAATAACCCTTTCAGCACCTGCCGGTAAAAAAATTGATATCCGCACCGATAACTATATGGGTGGTGGAGAACCCGGTGTATATGCCGAATATGTTACGAAAAAGGGTATCCAAACTTATGAGACACCTGGGTGGATGAACGGTGAACGGGTGATCTACATTGTTCCCAAAGGAGTTGAAGTGAAGGACGTTTCCTATCGCGAGACCGGCTATGACACGGAGTTTACTGGTACTTTTGAGTGTAGTGATGATTTCCTTAACAGATTCCGTAAAAAAGCATTGCGTACCCTTTATGTGACAATGCGGGATACTTATATGGATTGTCCTGACCGTGAGCGTGCGCAGTGGTGGGGAGATGTGGTAAATGAATCAGGAGAAGCTTTTTATGCACTCTCGCCATCAAGTCATAAACTTATGAAGAAAGGGATGTATGAGCTAATAGGATGGCAACGTCCGGACGGCAGCCTTTACGCTCCTATACCTTCGTCTAATTGGAATAAAGAATTGCCGGGACAGATGCTTGCGTCGGTAGGTAAATACGGGTTCTGGAATTATGTCCTCAATACCGGAGATCTTGAGACGGCAGCAGATCTCTATGACGGTGCGAAAAAATATCTTTCCGTCTGGAAGAAGGCCCCTGACGGCACTATTGCCGACCGTGAAGGAGGATGGCATTGGGGAGACTGGGGAGACAATATCGACAAGATAGCACTCTACAACGCGCTGTATTACATTGCTCAGACGGGGCTGCGCGAAATGGCGCTCGCGCTTGGCAACAAAGCTGACGCCGATTCAATTTCCAATGAGATGCATAGCCTTAAAGAGGCTTTCAACCGCTCATTCTGGACAGGGACGGCATACCGCCACCCCGACTATAAGGATGATACGGATGACCGGGTACAGGCACTTGCAGTAGTGGCAGGTCTCGCTGATAAAGACAAGTATCCCGCTCTTCTTGATATTTTCAAAACTACTGAACACGCAAGCCCATATATGGAGAAATACGTGACAGAGGCACTTTTCGATATGGGTGAGGGGAAGTTAGCGCTTGAACGCATGAAACGTCGTTTCGGCCCGATGGTGAACCATCCGGAGTATTCAACACTTTTCGAGGGATGGGGAATAGGGAAAGAAGGTTTTGGCGGAGGCACCACCAATCATGCATGGAGCGGAGGCGGACTGACAATTCTTTCTCAGAAAGTCTGTGGCATAGAGCCGTTGAGTCCCGGCTATAGATCATTCCGTGTCGCCCCCGATCTCGCCGGATTCGAATGGGTGCGCACGATAGTGCCTACTGTCAGAGGAGAAATAAATTATGAAGCACGTTCCGGTTCAAACAATCTTGAATTCAGTTTTAATGTGCCTGAAGGCACTTCGGCAGTGGCAGTGGCTCCACGAGGGATGTGCATAGTGTCTGTGGATGGCAAGGAGTGCGCACCGCGCACCTCAGTCGTGCTGTCAACGGAAGGACAACACCGTATACATGCAGTTGCGGGTGAATAGCATGTAAAAATCGGTATTGGTTTGAAAATTTGCAAAAACTTTTGTAAATTCGCGTAAATAATCAAACCGCAATACAATGGCTCAGAAACCAAGCATCCCGAAAGGAACCCGTGACTTCTCTCCGATAGAGATGGCGCGTCGTAATTATATATTCGATACAATCAAGAAGTCTTTCAAACTATTCGGATATAAACAAATTGAGACTCCTGCCATGGAAACCCTGTCGACATTGATGGGCAAATATGGCGAAGAGGGGGATAAACTTCTCTTTAAAATCCTTAATTCAGGAGATTGCCTGAGGTCAATCACTGATGAGGAAATAGAGGAACGCAACGTTCCGCATCTCACCAGCAAGATGTGTGAGAAAGGTCTCCGTTATGATCTCACAGTGCCTTTCGCGCGCTTTGTCGTGCAGCATCGTAATGACTTGCAGATGCCGTTCAAACGGTTTCAGATTCAGCCTGTATGGCGTGCCGACCGTCCGCAAAAAGGACGTTACCGCGAATTTTATCAGTGTGATGCCGATATCGTGGGGTCGGATTCATTGAACAATGAGATTGAATTGCTCTCGCTTATTGATACGGTGTTTGCTGACCTTGGAATTAACATAGCCATAAAAGTCAACAATCGTAAGATCCTTACCGGTATTGCAGAGACAATAGGTGCGGCTGATAAAATCGTGGATATCACCGTAGCTATCGACAAGATAGACAAAATTGGTATCGAGAATGTAAATGCAGAACTTAGGGAGAAAGGACTCACAGAGGAGGCAGTAGATGCGTTGCGTCCAATTCTTGAGATGAGCGGAAGTAATGATGAGAAACTTGATATAATGCAGGAAATTCTCAAGGGATCAGAAGAAGGCCTTAAAGGAGTTGCCGAAATGCGTCAGGTTCTTTCAGGTATTGATGCCTTAGGTCATAAATGCATTGTAGAGGCGGATCTTTCGCTTGCGCGTGGGTTGAATTATTATACCGGTACAATCATCGAGGTCAAGGCTCTTGATGCAGAAATCGGAAGTATAACCGGTGGAGGACGCTATGACAATCTGACTGGAATTTTTGGACTGCCGGGACTTTCCGGGGTGGGGATATCATTCGGAGCGGACCGCATTTATGATGTGATGAATCAGCTGAACCTATATCCGGAGGAGATATCTGAGTCGGTAAAGGTGATGTTCGTGAATTTCGGTGAAAGGGAAGTTCTTCAATCTCTTAAATATGTGAAAGCTTTGCGTGATGCGGGTATTCCATCCCAACTCTACCCAGATACTGCTAAATTGAAGAAGCAGATGGCTCTTGCGGATTCGGAGAAAATACCGTTCGTGGCCATAGTGGGGGAAAGTGAGCTTGCCGACGACACAATAATGCTTAAAAATATGATCTCCGGTACGCAGGAGAAGATGAATATCGATGATGTCATCTCGTCTTTGAAATAATGGAGAAGATTGATATAAAGGAATTCCTGTTTCGTCAGCCGTCTTTCCCAAAACCGGATGCCGCTGATGCATATTATCTTGATGTCGCTAACGAGTTGGTGGAAATATGGAGTGATTCCGAGCTTGGCAAAAACGTTCCCGAAATGGTTGGAAAACGTCTATGCCTCGGAATAACGGGATACTTTCAGGATATTGTAGCGGATGCCGGTATCTGGCGTTCTTTTGTTGATGCGAACCGCAAGCTATATGGATATTCCGTCCCTTTCCATACGGAAGGGGAAGAGTATGTTGATTATGAACTCAATGTTGAGGATGTCAGATTCCTCACGTGGTATATTATCGCCATGACTTATGAAGACATGCGTGATATTTATCCCCATGATCAGAGAATCATGACATTAGCAGACAATATGCATGCTTATCTCGATTCGGTGTATGGAGACGCTCCCGTTCCGGATAGTTATAATTTAGCAAGAGGTCTCGAACTTAAAGATCCAGAAGATCAGGAGGAGATATACCATTTAGGGTCGTGGTTGTTTCTGCACTGCTATCTGATGACACCGGCGTTTGCATTGACGATGTCGGAGATAATGTCTGATCCAGAATTGATGCATAGCGAAGATGTGACGAAGCTTCACAGCCGCATGGAGCAATCTATGATGGAGGATCCGACAGGTCCGTTGGCCCTGTTTATACCCGAATGGCTGCAACTGATATTGGAGAGTAAATTACCTCCTGAACGGAAATCAGGAAAAGGCATTCATCCTTATTATGAAAAATTCATGGCGGCAACCGGAGGCAAGCGCGTTCAATATTTCGGTGACTATGAGGAGATGAACCGGTTTTTTATCGAAAAGATGGGATGGGACAAGAACGAGGAGCACCTTCCGGTTATGAAACCCGAGCGCAACTTTGTGGTGATGGTGAACCCGCATCGTGGAATGCTTGTAGCGCGGAATGCCGCCTTGTGTATCGCTGATCCCGATAATCCTTACTATGACAAGGAATATTCCAAAGAAAACGCTTATGATTTTCTGACGGTGAGAGGCAGGTGTCCGGCCGATCTCGTGAAGTTCGCTTTTGAGAACGGTTGGTTGCCGGATGCCGTATTTCCCGGAACGGATGATCATGAACTTGTTTCGAAGAATTCCGATTTTATAGCGAGGTGTTATCTTCAGCAATATTATAGGGATTAAACAGCTTCTAATAGTAAAAATTATGAATAATTTACGGACTATAATTATATCAGTTGCCGCCATATGGGCAGGGAGTGTCAATGCGCAGACAACGTTTGAGGAAATTAGTGCAGACCTGAACAAAACCGGGGGTGTCTATTATGCCTATCCAGCTGTAACGGCTGATAACACTCCTGCTCCAAAAGGATATAAACCGTTTTATATTAGTCACTACGGAAGGCATGGCTCTCGTTATCTTATAAGTGATAATGATTATATCCGGGTTGTGGATCTTTTCCATAAGGCTTCTGCCGCGAATGCGCTTACGCCCCTGGGTATGGATGTGATGCATAGAGTGGATACGGTCTGGGATGAAGCTTACAGGCGAGGAGGAGATTTATCTCCGCTTGGAGCCCGTCAGCATCGCGACATAGCCAGGCGTATGTATAATAACTATCCGGAAGTTTTCAAGGGTGAGGGGAAGAAGGTGTCGGCACGCTCAACGTTGGTGCCGCGCTGCATAATAAGCATGGGCAATTTCTGTCAGAGTTTGAAGGAAAATAATCCGAATCTTGACATCACCCTTGAATCATCTGAAAGATATATGCCATATTTATGTTACAGCACTCCTGAATCGGATGCGTTCAACGGCAGAGATGGGTGGTTGAGGGAGGTACATAGAAAATTCGAGCAAAAGCAAATAAAGCCCCGACGTTTGGTTGAATCAATTTTTTCCGATCCGGACTTTGTGGAGAAATATGTCAAGCCGGATGATTTCATGTGGTGGATGTATTGGCTTGCAGCGGATGCGCAGAATACGGAAAACAAGATATCGTTTCACGATATCTTCACACCACGTGAACTTTTCGATATATGGCAATGTTTCAATGCTGATTTCTATAGTCGGCATTCAAATTATCCCGGGGCAGAGGGGAAACATTTGAACAATGCCAAGCCGTTGCTCCGTAATTTCTTGAAAGGTGCGGAAAATGCTATCGCAGGAGAAGGGGAGGCTGCGACCCTCCGTTTCGGCCATGACGGCAATGTAGTGCCATTCACTGCTCTCCTTCATTTTGAGAATTGTTATGGCGAAGCATCTAACCATGAAGATTTTTATAAATCATGGTGTGACTGGTTCGTGTCGCCGATGGCCGCCAATATCCAGATGATTCTATTCAAGAACGATAAGAAACCGGATGATATCCTTGTGAAATTCCTCCACAATGAGAAAGAGACCAAGATACCGGTGCAGACAGACATCTGGCCTTATTATCATTGGAAGGACGTGAAGGCCTATTACGAAGACATTTTGAGGTAGAAGTTGAATGGGCTTGATATGAGGGGGTGTTTCCGAACTCTCAATTCTTCGGATGCACCATGGTGCATCCCTACTATTTGTAACACCCTCTTTTGAATATGCTCGTGAGTTTCAGCTGAATTACACCAAATACGGCTTCTCCGAATATTGAGGAATTCATCTTGGATGTGCCAAGCTGGCGGTTGACGAATATAATGGGTATCTCAACTATCCTGAATTTCTTGCAATAGGTTTTGAATTTCATTTCTATCTGGAAGGCATAACCCTTGAACTTTATCTTATCAAGGTCAATTGCTTCCAACACGCGTCTGTTGTAACAAACAAAACCGGCGGTGGCGTCCCTCAGTTTCATTCCTGTTATCAGCCGCACATATGCCGAAGCGAAATATGACATGAGCACGCGTCCCATAGGCCAGTTGACCACATTCACTCCTGAAATGTAACGAGAGCCTATTGCCATGTCTGCATTCCGGTCTTTGCATTCATGGTAAAGGCGCGGAAGGTCGTGCGGATTGTGAGAAAAATCAGCATCCATCTCAATCATATATTGATATCCGTGTGCAAGAGCCCATTTGAAGCCGTGGATATATGCCGTGCCGAGACCAAGTTTTCCGGATCTGCATTCCATGTGCACCCTGCCGGGATATTGGCCTATTTTTTTGCGGACAGCGTCCTGTGTGCCGTCAGGAGAGGCATCATCAATGACAAGAAGGTCGAAACCGTCAGGAAGTTCCATGACAGCATCGATGATATTGGAGATATTCTCAATTTCGTTGTATGTAGGTATAATTACAAGAACGTCGCTCATTTATCCGTATTTTTTCACCTGCAAAGATAATAAATCATTTTATTAACTTTGCAATTTTTTAATTTAAATTGTGCGCGTTCATACGCGTAGAGGTTCCTTTGAAGCAATGCGGACTGTCAGTGACTCTATAGATTTATTGACGAGCAGAGTGGGGTGGTATGATTCCTTGCTCCAGCGCAGGCTTTCATCGCCCATATCTTCTTCACGGTTAAGATACTTCACATATGGATACCTTTTGTTGACTTCCTGACTCATGAAAGAGGCGAGTGCCTGATACACACCGCGATATTCGATATTACCCTTTTCAACGTGTACGAAAAATACATCTCCGATTCTTTCCCCGAAGGTAAGGCCGATGATTTCGCCGTTATGCCGGATGGCAATTCCCTCGAAAGGGTATGACTCAAAGTCTTCGAGCACTTGAATTGTCTGGGAGTTTTCATAACCGCTGAGGTCCGAAGCTTCATGGACGGCCGAGAATCTGGTCGTGAATTCGATAAGTTCCGCACTGTTGGCGGCAGATATCTTTTCGATGGTAGCCTCGGGATAATTATTGAGAAAATAGTTTAGGTGATTGCGTTTTTTCTCCATCTTTTTTCCTGCAAAATGCAGGAAACGCTCAATGGGATATAGGTATTCCTTTAATGAATCATCATAGACGCCCTTTGAATCAAGGCCGTAAGCGGCATCCGCTTCAACGGGAATAAGCAATCTTGATTTTTTGAATTTTGAGGCATCCTTTATAATCAACTTTCGGCTTGTGTCTTCCGGAAGTGTTCCCACTGGACAATAATATATCATGTCCTCGGATTCAGGATCCTTCCCTCTTAAGAACAGTGTGTGGTTGAATTCTGCAATCTCATAACAATAATAGTCAGTCCACATCAATGTGCCTCCGACCGAGAAATCACAGGATCGGGAAGGGAAAGAGGTGAAGTATTTGTTTAGTAATGGAATATCCTTTTTTGAAACAGGCTTGAAATCAAGACTGTTGCAAGAATGGTCTATTGTGTTGTGGTTTTTCATCTGTAGCGGAATTTTAAAATTTAACACCTTGGAATAGAAATTGGTTCTGTTTGCGTTTTTTTTTGTATTTTTGCAATATATAAATAATAGCCGATGTTGAAAGTTTTGAAATTTGGCGGCACATCCGTCGGCACAATTGATAGTCTCCGCAATGTGAAGAATATTGTGGAGAGTCTGGAGAGCCCTGCTATCGTTGTGGTGTCGGCCCTCGGTGGCTTGACCGACAGGCTCATAGCCACAGCTAAATCTGCCTCGGAAGGAAAGGAAGACTATGTGGATGAGATGAAAATAATCCGCAAACGTCATTATGATATAATTGAAGCTTTGATTCCTGACGATCGCAGGGATGGTGTTCTTTCGATAGTGAATTCCCTGCTTGACATGCTCGAGGAGAGATACAAGGGCCTTACCCTTATCCGTATACTTCCCGAACGCACGTTGGCAGAGGTGGTCAGTTTCGGTGAGCGAATGTCATCGGTTATCGTTGCCGGCATGCTTGAAAACGCAACTCATCATGATTCGCTTGGTATAATAAAGACTGAGAAATGGTTTAACCGCAATATTGCGGACCGTGCCCTCACCGACAGCCTTATAAGGGAAGAATTCAAACTTCCTTTGATGCGACATGCCGTGGCAGGAGGGTTTATTTCTACCGATAAAGACACCGGTGAGATTACTAATCTTGGAAGGGGAGGCAGCGATTACACTGCGGCTCTTATAGCGGCTGCGCTTGATGCAGACCTGCTTGAGATATGGACTGACGTCGATGGTTTCCTTACAGCAGATCCACGAGTAATCGGGGATGCCGCGATAATTCCGGAGATGTCCTTTATAGAGAGTATGGAACTGTGTTCATTCGGGGCAAAAGTGATTTATCCTCCAACTATATATCCCGTATTTCATAAGAATATTCCGATAAAGATTCTGAATACCTTCAATCCTGCGGCACCGGGAACATATATATCCGACAATGTCCCTGATAAAGGGAAGCCAAGGGGTGTGTCTTCTCTTAATAACACATCCATGATAACCATGTGCGGTCCACTGACTTCGAATGTTGCAGAGATAAATTCACGCGCATATAATGCTATGGCACGCAATGGTATCAGTGTGTTCCTCGTTGCTCAGCCATCGGTGGAAAAATCGTTCTCAATAGCTATGCCCCAGATGGATGGAGAAAAGGCTTTGAAGCAGTTGAGACTTGAATTCTCTCCTGAAATTCAAAATGGAGAACTGACGGCTATAGATAAGACCGATGATTTATCAGTGATAGCTGTCGTAGGTGAGGGTATCAAGCAGGTGAAGAAGCTTGGACCGGATATTGTAAAGGAATTGCAGGGGGCATCGGTAGATGTAAAAGCGATTTCGGATGGTGCATCCGACACTACGATAGCCGTTGTTGTGAGCAGCGCGAAAGTTAAGGAGGGACTGACTTTGATTCATTCCCTCTGTTTCCCTAAATAAGCTCTAAAAATAATTTATTATGGATATAAAGAATATAAAATACGAGATAAGTAACGAAAACCCGCAGAAGTGTCCCGACACGCATGTTCCCGAATATGCTTTTATCGGGAGATCTAATGTCGGCAAATCATCGCTTATAAACATGCTCGGAAAGAGCAAGAGTCTCGCCAAGACTTCACAGAAACCGGGGAAGACCTTGTTGATAAACCATTTCAAGGTTGATAACGGGGAGTGGTATCTGGTCGATCTTCCCGGTTATGGATATGCAGCGAGGGGAAAGGAACAGCGGGAGAAGCTCGCCCAGATTATCAAGGGGTACATCCTCGAACGTGAACAGCTCACATCGCTTTTCGTTCTTATAGACATACGCCATGAACCGCAGAAGATTGATATTGAATTTCTTGACTGGCTCGGCGAAAACGGGATACCGTTCTCTATTGTATTCACCAAGGCCGATAAACTCGGCCCGGTAGCGGCGCAGCAAAATGTGGAAGCTTATGAGAAGGAACTTCTAAAGAGATGGGAAGAGCTGCCGCCTGTTTTTGTAACCTCCTCAGAGAAAGGGAAAGGGCGGCAGGAATTGCTTGATTATATTTATTCTATAAACAAGGAACTGAAAGACTCGAAAACAGAAGATTAAGAAGCTCTAAGCCATGAAGAAACTGCATGTTGACAAGGAAAAATTGCTGAAAAGCAATGACAGCCGGTCGGAGGCGATAAGGTTTGTGGCAGTTGGTGGATTTGCCACGGTGCTGCAATATGGGATGTATGTGGTTTTCGTAAATGCCGTCGGCACTACGGCCGTGGTGTCTACAATGATCAGTTATGCAATCAGCTTTGTCGCCAATTTCTTTTTGTCAAGTTATTTTACCTTCCACAGCAATCCCAATGCAAAGAAAGGTCTGGCGTTTACGTTGAGCCATCTTATAAACATGGGGATGCAGACCGGTTTTGTAGCTATATTCAAAGGCATTGTCGGACCGACATTGGCGTTGCTTCCGGCGTTGGCGATATGTGTGCCGATAAATTTCTTCCTTGTGAGGTTTGCGTTCAAGGCGAAGATATTTCAGGGGAGTCTGAGGAAACGCAAGAAATGAGGGATTGCATTGCGCGGCACTGCCGTGCCTGCACTCAACTTTTTGTGGCTAAAGACCATTATAAATATATTAAAGATATATAAGGATATATAAGATATGAATATGGAGAAGGTTGCATTTGCCAGCGATCATGCCGGCTATGAATTGAAAGAGGTCTTAAAAAGATATATGACCGAAAAAGGATATGAAGTGGTGGATTTCGGGACAGACAGCGAGGAATCCTGTGATTATGCCGACTATGCCCATCCTGCCGCGGTGGCAGTGGAGAAAGGTGAGTGCTCTTTCGGTATAGCCATGTGCGGTTCAGGCAACGGTATAGGCATGACTTTGAATAAGCATCAAGGGATACGCGCAGGTCTTGCGTGGATGGAGGATCTGGCTGATCTCGCAAAACGTCACAACAATGCGAATTTCCTTGTGTTGCCGGCTCGCTTCATTTCCGAGTCTCTTGCAAAGAGTATCGTTGACGCCTATCTGGCAGCTCCGTTCGAGGGAGGGCGACATCAGCGCCGCATAGATAAGATTCCTGTGCTCTGATAGAAGTTGCCTGATGGAGGTTTTGAGAATTAATCTTAATGACCTGAGATTCTATTCAAGGATAGGGGTGTTCGATCAGGAGCGGAAGGTAGGTAATGAATATGTTGTCAACGTCAGTGTGGCATACGATGCATGTTTATTTGAAGAGGAGAATCTTGCATCTTCGATTTCTTACGCAGATGTGTATGAAGAAATAAAGGATGAGATGCAAGGTGAATGCCTATTGCTCGAAACTGTAGCTCTCCGTATATCGAGAAGAATATCAGGGCGTTGGATGACAGCGCAAGAGATTCGGGTGAAAATAGACAAGTGCGTGCCTCCGGTATCCGCTATTGTCGGTAGCTGCGGGGTGGAATATTTTTGGAAAAAAAATTAAGAAATATTTGGTGAAATCGCCAAAAAGCATTAATTTTGCAATCGCAAATCGGAAATAACCCGAAGACGCAATGGTTCGTTAGCTCAATTGAATAGAGCATCTGACTACGGATCAGAAGGTTGCAGGTTTGAATCCTGCACGAATCACAATAATGGCTCCTTAGCTCAATTGAATAGAGCATCTGACTACGGATCAGAAGGTTGCAGGTTTGAATCCTGCAGGAGTCACAAGAAAGGCACTTACTATGACGTAAGTGCCTTTTTTGTATCCCGGGGTATTTGCGCCTCTATTCGTCGGTATATTCACTTTGCGGCATGATGCGTCTGCCGGGCGTGGTGTTGATAATCAGGGGGACAGTTTCAGCCGTAACCATACTCGTGTCGAGTCCGAATGCTTCCTGGTCTGTGATACCGAGACGGCGCAGACGCTGATGCATCCGCATTATGAAGGCAGGCCAGCGCGGACAGTTGCTTGAGGCCGAGAATATGCGTCTTATGATGATAAACCGGAAATCACCGGGAATGCCACGTTCCCTGAGCGACGGGAAACTGCTCCGGAGGTCAAGCTTCCCTTGACTCACAAGGTCTTCGATGATTTGACGTATATATACGTTTATCTTAGGCTGAACCCTGAATCCGAGATTGATGTCGATACGGTAGATTGTTTCAGGCACTACGACCTTGGCAGAATATTCCAGAGTGTCGGGTGAGTCAACGTGTGTGACATGCACAAACCAATAATGGTCCGCGCGTTTGGGCTGTTTGTTGATGATGGAATAAAGCACTTTGCTCTCGATTTTGTTGTCATCGGAGGACTGCACGAGATAGACAAGATTGGAAGTGAATTTAGGTATCTCGTTGTCGTTTTTTATCGCCTGTATAATATCTGTGGCTTTATCCAGGTCATAATACTGCACATAAGATGTCCTAAGACGGATCGCCTTGTTCCATATAATCATTATGGTAGCTACGACTCCCGCTATGATGATGCTGAACCACCCTCCATGTGTGAACTTGAAAAGATTGGCTACGAAGAATATGCCCTCGATAATGCCGAAGAAAACCAGGAATGCGGAACAAATCACAATGTTTATGTTCAGGCTGCGTAGATAGAACGTCAGAAGCACCGTGGTCATAAGCATAGTGATAGTTATCGCAAGTCCATATGCTGCCTCCATATGGCTTGAATCGCGGAATATCAGCACGGTGAGCAGGCAACCTGCAAGTAGCGACCAGTTCACTGCCGGGATATACAGTTGACCTTTTTCTCTTGACGGATATTTTATCTTGAGTTTAGGCCAGAACACAAGATTCATGGCTTCCGAGAATATAGTGAAAGACCCGCTAAGTAACGCCTGGCTTGCTATAATGGCAGCCCCCGTTGACATTATGACACCGATTATCGTGAACCAGGACGGCATGATTCCATAGAAAGGATTTATGTCGGCAGTGTCGGGTGTTGCAAGCAACCATGCCCCCTGTCCGAGATAATTGAGTATCAGCATGATCTTTACAAATATCCAGCTTACGGAAATATTTTTACGTCCGCAATGACCGAGATCGGAATACAAAGCCTCTGCACCTGTAGTACATAGGAACACAGCTCCTAATATAAGGAACCATTCGGGATTGTTACACAATAGTTTTATCGCCCACCAGGGATTGAAGGCTTTGAATACTCCCGGCCAAAGATATATATTCACCGATCCTAATATTCCCAGCATGAGGAACCATAATAGCATGAACGGTCCGAAAAACTTACCGATCTTGCCTGTGCCCATCTGCTGCACGATGAATATAAACAAGATGATAAGTATTACGATAGGCAAGATTGGCACGTGCGGCATTATGATTCCGAGGCCTTCGATAGCGGATGTGACGGTTACGGCAGGAGTTATGACCCCGTCTGCGACAAGAGCCGCGGCACCTATTGCCGCTACAATCCAGAGTTTTTTGCCGTATTTCTTTCTCAGCAACGCAAACAAAGCGAGGATGCCCCCCTCCCCCTTGTTGTCGGCACGCAATGCAAGCAGCACATACTTGATGGTTGTCTGAAGAGTCAGAGTCCATATCACGCAAGAGATAGCGCCGATTATATACTCCGCATTATACTGCGGATTCACTCCGGTGATAGCCTTCATCACATACAACGGAGATGTCCCGATATCTCCGAAAACGATACCGAGAGTCACAAGCAACCCCGCCATAGTGAGGCGACGGATAGACGATTTGTCAGATGTAGTCGAGTTCATAGCATAATAACGATCATAGCATAATAACGATCATACATCATTAATAACAATCAAAGCGGCGTGTTTGCTTTAAGCGTCAAATTCGGAGCCGTTGTTGCTCGCAACGGCGGCATTGAGACAATCATGTAATATAACAGACCCCATGTCGATTAAGGTGTCAAGCCTTCTTAATCGCATGGGGTTCTTAGGAATTGATTGTCTTTGTTATGTTTCCGCCTTGTTTAAAATGAGGACTTTATCGTATGGCGCCTGAATTATCTATTACTTCCATTGGCAAAACATTTCTCAGTCTTGTCTCCGCATTTCCGAATGTAAAGCCCCCTTTCCGGCATTCCCGTCAGCTTCCTCCCCGTCAAGTCAAAATACTCGTAAGACTTAAGGGACTGTTCTATAGTTAAGTCCTCAACATTCACAGGAGTATCAGATAGATCAAGAAAACTGTTATTATGAACAATTTTTATTCCGTAGAACTGTATTCTTCTTCTCTGACTGGATGGTTTAATTTCTATAAGTAAACTTTCTAACGGTAGTTCATTTAGTCCGGTTATAGAAATATACGGCACACTTATGCTGCCATATTTCCCTTTTATCCCATCAATAATTTTTTGGCAATTATCGATATAAGCAGCACTTTTAAATCCTAATTCATATGATTTTGCCTCATTCTCATTTATTGAAACCCACAAGGGAGTGCTATTATTGTCGCAATCATTTGCAAATATTTGCATGTATTTTGCCTGCAATATTTTTGTTCGATTGAAATATATTCTTATGAACGATGACGTCGTAGAATTTAGCTCTTGATTTATCTCTATGCCAGACTTTTCATTATTAAGATTTATATTTTGACATTCTATGCTTTTAATCCATTCAAGTGATTCCTCCGTCAGAATATTCATGAGATCTTCTGAAGTGCAATTATTAACTTTGACTTTGGGAGTTTCCTTAAGAAATGCAATGATGGCCTGTGCATTAGTGGTGTCGCAATATGATGATATGGCGATGAGGAAGAGTAATAAGGTTCTTGTGTAGAAATGTTTCATAATTTTGGGCTTATTTGTGGGTTGGTAATTTCCGGGGAGGTTTTATTTCTTCGGCAGTGAGTAAAGGCATATTAGGAATGTGAGATTGTAAATCTTGCTTAAAATCAATACATTCTGCTTATGTTTGTCGCAAAAGTATAAAAATTTTGCATCTGTGCCAAATTTTTGAACATAAATTTTCAAATTTCTTTAAATTTTTCTTTTGATTAATGAAAGATTCATAAATAAATCCTATATTTGCATCGTAAAATTGCTGAAATGCTAAATTTCATGCGAAGCTCCCGCTTCTTCACTTAACTTAAGTCGCGAACAAGAAGTTGCAGCCGAAACCTAATATTGAGTTTGAGTCAGAATTAGAGTTGAGACACAGCCGAATCCTAATCTCAAGACTGAGTCTTCTGCCGCTGGCGAGATATCGGGCGCAGATCTCTGGTTTAGTGCTGAGGCGGTAGCCGAAGTTGGCTGAGAGAATCGGCAGCCGAATTTCAGCAAGCAGGGGGCAGCCGGGCAATTTAATTATTTGTATTTTAAGCGGAGTTATATGGAAAGCTCTTTTCGGAAACCATTGATGCATCGGACCACACGGCGAGCTAATTTCCATGATTATACCAAGCCTTGGATCTATATGCTGACATATACCGAAAGGCCGAACCGCCCTCCGTTGTCAATCCTGAATCCGGATGCATCCATCACTCATACCGAACTTGGAAATCTGATTGAAAAAGAATTGAGGGACATCCCTTTACATCACCCTGAAATGGCAATATATGATTATATTATCATGCCGGACCACATTCATTTCATATTGCATGTTAAAGAGAAGCTGGAGAAACCGTTAGGCAGAGAAATATGCGGATTCTCAGGTGCTTGCACAAACCATTATCGCTCTCTATTCAATGTTGAGGCAAAAGACAGTCTCTTCTTTCCTTTTCATGACCGCTTACTTACCGGTAAGAATCAATTGGCCACTATGAAATCCTACATAGCCTCTAACCCGAGGCGATTGCATATCAAAAGACTTCGTCCCGATCTTTTCAGGCGATATAATCATCTTAAGATCGGCGACAAAGAATTCGCAGCTTATGGTAATATATTCCTGCTTAGGAATTTTGACAGGCAGTCGGTAGTAATTCACCGGGCAGACAGCGAGAAGATCCGCATTGAAAACGAACGGCGTTGGCTTGATTGTGTATCTAATGGAGGAGTTCTAATATCGCCATTTATCAGCAGGGATGAGAAAGCTATCCGCGATAAAGCCATTGAACTTGGAGGAAGTTTAATAATATTGCGCAATGAAGGTTTTGAAGAACGGTTCAAGCCGCAGGGGAGAGAATTCGAGTTATGCACGGAAGGGCGACTTCTCTTGCTCGCCCCCTGGCCCGACAACCTCCATCGCGCCAGCGTCACCCGCGCTCAAGCTCTCGAGATGAACGCCCTTGCCGCTTCCCTCTCAGCATTTTCAGGGAACATCAGCCTCGTCAATTAGAAAATAGTTTTTTTTAGTCGTAGCCGGTTAAGGGGGGCATGGCCATGCGGTAGCCGTGACGGTAGGCCCATCTATAGGTGGATAGAGTTTGGGAAGCAACCGGTATTCCTACTTCACCCATTTGCGTATAAGCCAATACGGGAACAGACTAAATTATCCTCCTCCCGACTTTGCAGCCACACGAACCAGTGGTTCATGGTGTGATTATTGTAGATTGTAATATTGTTTGAACCAAGCGACTGTGCGGTCGATGCCCTGCTGTAGCGGGGTTGCGGGACGGAAGCCGGTGGCTTCTCCGAGTGCGGAGGAGTCGGCGTAGGTCTGGTATACATCGCCGGGCTGCATGGGGAGGAAGTCTTTCTTCGCCTCCCTGCCGATCGATTTCTCGATGCAGGCGATATAGTCCATCAGGCGCGTGGGATGCTGGTTGCCGATGTTGTAGACGCGGTAGGGGGCCGGGGATGTTGCAGGGTCAGGATCCTTCTCATCCCAGTTCGGGTTGCCCTGCGGAATCACCCCGCTTATCCTCACGACCCCTTCCACGATGTCGTCGATATAGGTGAAGTCGCGGAGCATGTCGCCGTTGTTGAAGACCTTGATGGGGCGGTCGTGCAGGATTGCGTCCATGAAGAGGAACGGGGACATGTCGGGACGCCCCCACGGCCCGTAGACGGTGAAGAACCGAAGACCTGTTGTGGGGAGGTCGTACAGCTTGGAGTATGCATGCGCCATAAGCTCGTTGCTCTTCTTTGTGGCGGCATAGAGTGACACGGGATGCGCGATGCCGTCATGCTCAGAGAACGGCACCTTGCCGTTCAATCCGTAGACGCTCGAGGAGGATGCGTACACAAGGTGCTTAACCTTGTTGTGGCGGCATCCTTCGAGGACGTTGATGAATCCGTCAACATTGCTTTCCACATAGGCAAGAGGGTTGGTGATGGAATAACGCACACCCGCCTGCGCACCGAGGTTGACCACTATATCGAAACTTCCGTTAGCGAAAAGCATCTGCATGGCATGCGTATCATCAAGATTCATACGGATGAAAGAAAAGCTTGGAAATGCAGAGCTTTTCGCGAACTTGTACCATTGCACGTCCCCTTCCGCAATACCGAGGGTCTGGAGGCGGCTGTACTTGAGTTCCGGGTCGTAGTAGTCATTGATATTGTCAAGACCGACAACATCGTCCCCTCTTTCAAGGAAACGATGACAGAGGGCACTGCCGATAAAACCGGCAGCGCCCGTAACCAATATTTTCATAAAAGGGAGTTAAATTATAGCAACTTGTAAAATCAGGTCATACAGTTTTTTTATCAAACCATGGAAACCATTAAAAACCATTGCTCGCTTGCGCGAGCTGTCTTATCCTCCAACCATCCACAACCACTTTTGTATCGGTTTTCTTTTTATCAAACCAAGGAAACCATTTAAAACCATTGTTCGCTTCTGCTCGCTGTCCGGTACAGAATGATGCGGCTTTGAAAGTGGTTGTTCAATGGTTGAAAGAATATATCTTAGGGTATGGTTTTGTTCTTTTGTTTGAAATATTCCATGCATTATAGCATAGGATTTATTTAGAGAAATAGGTGTGTTTGAGCCAATATGAGTATATGGGATCAAGCGGGATGAGTTTCAGACCGGTACCATCGATGATATCTTTTTCCATTAGGGCTGCCTTTGAGCGTGTTACAGAGGCTGACGATACAATACTATATTTTCGCATCACCGCTGCCGAACTGATTTTCTCCTCGCCGTTAATAACGGCATGAAGAAAATTCAATTGCTGTACAGTGAGATTTTCTGTCAAATTCACAAACAGCAGACTGAGTTGTTCAACAAGCGATTCGTGAGCCGTTTCAACAGTTTCCATATCACATATTTCATCGGTTCTCAGCCACGCAAGTTGTGCGAGTTGTTGCGCGTAATACGGATGATTGTCTACGAGTCGGGCAATTTCTTCAGCCGCCTCTTCAGTGATGGTTTTACCTGTCTCTTCAAATCTGCTACGGAAGAAAGAAACGAGATATTTCGATTCTATTTTGTTAAGAAAGATGAGATTGCCAAATTTGTAGAAAGGTTTTGAAGAATTGGTGAACACTTCCATCATCATATGGCGCTTGCTGCCATAAAGACAATAGGCCACGCGCTGTTGATTCTGCCAGTGAGATCTTAACTTTTTTTGAATGTAATCCGACTCACCGAATTCCGCAATATTCTGAAACTCATCAATACAGACCACGATTTTTATTCCTTTCTCTTTCGCTATCTTTTCGGGAAGATCGAGGATTTCATCAGTATTGATTTGAGCTTCTCTCCAATCTAAATCAAGTGAGATTTCATTTCCAGGTTCCGTGCCTACCGAGATCCGCGGAATCAGTGAAGATAGAAACCTCTTGGCATTTTCAACCGCCTCTTCCCATTTTGAAGACGTAGCCGATATGATTTTTTGAGCCAGAGTCGCGTAAAAATGCTTCTCGTTGCGAATGTTGAATAAATCGACATGGCATATCCTTAACTTTGAATCCTCAGCCAATGCTATTTTTGCAGCCTTGTTAACAAGTGAGCTTTTTCCCCAGCGTCTCGGAGAAATGATGATAGTATTGATAAGCGATTTGAAATTATCTACTAAAATCCGAGTCTCAACTTCGCGGTCTGTGAAATTACGGTCAGTAGCTATTCGTCCAAATACAAAAGGAGTCTCCATATCTTGATTTTTTATTGAGATACAAATTTACTACAATTTTTGTAGTTCACAATATGAAGTTCAATTTTTGTACAAAGATATTTTCCCGTGCGAAGCTGCAATACCAATCGTATACGGCGGGGGCAGTTATATCATACATTATTCAAGACGCGGCCTGGATAGGCTTCGAGTGCCTTTTCGAGGATGAAGAGGGCGCGGGAAAGTTCCTCGCGGCTGTGAACGTATGCTATACGGACCTCATTCTTACCTTTGCCGGGGGTGGTGTAGAAACCGGACGCGGGTGCAAGGAACACTGTTTCCCCCTCATAGAAGAATTCCTTGAGGCACCATTCGCAGAAGCGGTCGCTGTCGTCTATGGGGAGCTTGGCGACTGTATAGAACGCTCCCATGGGAATAGGGGAATAGCAGCCTGGGATGCGGTTGATGCCGTCTACGAGAAGGTTGCGGCGCAGCAGGTATTCGTTGTATGTGTCGAGCATGTACTCGCGAGGAGTGTCAACTGAAGCTTCCGCCACGAGCTGACCTAACAATGGCGGACTCAGGCGCGCCTGACAGAATTTCATCACATTGTCATGAAAATCCCTGTTTTTGGTTATCAGCGCGCCTATCCTGATTCCGCATTCGTTGTATCTTTTAGATACGGAATCTATGAGGATAACCTGTTTCTCTATTCCCGGAAGATGGAGGGCGGAGATATAGGGGGCTCCGGTGTAGCAGAATTCGCGGTATACCTCATCCGAGAAGAGGTAGAGGTTATGCCTGGCCACCATGTCGCGGATCTGGAGCATCTCCTTCATTGTATAGAGATAGCCCGTAGGGTTATTGGGGTTGCAGATAAGTATACCTTTGGTTCTGGGGGTGACCAATTTTTCAAACTCCTCCACTGGAGGCAGGGAGAACCCGGTGTCGATAGAGGAGGGGATGGACACGATTTTTGCTCCTGAAAGGATGGCGAAAGCCATATAGTTGGCGTATGCCGGTTCCGGCACGATGATTTCGTCACCCGGATTGAGGGCGGCCATGAACGCGAAGAGCACCGCCTCCGAACCTCCCGATGTCACGATTATCTCATCCGGTGAGACATCTATATTGAACCTGCCGTAATATTCGGAAAGTTTGGCACGAAGGGAAAGAAGTCCTTCCGACGGGCTGTATTCGAGCACATTGCGGTCGATATGCCGAAGCACCTCCAATGCCTGCGGCGGCGTTGGGATATCCGGCTGACCGATATTAAGCTTGTATACCTTTATGCCGCGTTTTGCCGCCTCGTTTGCAAGCGGCACCAACCGCCTGATCGGCGATGCCGGCATCTCGATTCCTCTTTCAGATAATTCGGGTGTCATAATTCGGGTAATTGAATTGTGCTCGCAAAATTATAAAATATGATTGTTACTGCCAAATAGAATAATCAAATTTGATATAAAAGAATTATAGCATCAAATACATAGATTGTCAGTGTGATTATTGCAAATATTTAGAGGGTGTTTAATAATAAAAGTTAAATTTGGGGCGGCTATCTTTTGGATAAAATCCATTTAAGGCAAAGGAGCATAGCGGGCTATGTGACTGCGCCGCGAATGGATTTTAACAAAAGAGAGCCGGACAAACGGTATTTTATATTCTTAGACACGCCTCATTTGTTAATTTTTTTAATTTATATTGTTTTTAAAGTTACCTCTGGTCTCGCAATCTTGGGCATCTTTCTCCTTTCGGTTCAGTCACATAGCCCGCTATGCTCCTTCACCTCAAGAAGAAACCTGCTCCAAGCTTGCGACCCCAAATTAACTTTTATTATTAAACACCCTCTTAAATTATTAAAGGATAACAGAAAATAACATTAGCTATTTTACTTTGAAAGTTTAATTTGTGAATGAGGGAATATTTACAAATTACTCATATTATAAATATCAAACACCAGATCTAAGGATTTCGGTACGAAGTCTGCTGCTATAAATAAGTCTAACAACGGGTACTGGCATCAGCCTAAAAAGATATCGAGCGACCGGATATATATATTTAATCGACAAAAGCCCATTTAATTTTCTAATCCCCCCCATATATATTAAAAATTCGTTTTTGGCTTTCTCTCTACTCCTTCTTTTATATATCCCATTATCCCGTCTAAATTTGAGTGTAACAACATTCAGATTTGCAATGCGATAACCTTTAGACAATACCTCAAACCATAACGCGATATCTTGGCTTGTGCGGTATCTTTCATCGTATGTGACCCCGTTCTCAAAGATTTCGCGACGCATCATAACTGTAGGATGTGCTAAAGGTGAGGCCTTATGAATATATCTTATTACCTTTTCTGGAGTCAATGGATATTTTCTAACATTGAGATTGCTGCATGAAGAATTAAACTCCTGCAAGTATCCTCCAACAACAGCAATGTCTTTATTATCATCAAGAAATTTAGCTTGCTTTTCAAATCTCTGCGGCATGGATATATCATCCGAATCCATACGCGCGATATAGGTGCCTTTGACAAACTTAAGTCCTCTATTTAATGATTTCGTTAGGCCTACATTATTCTTATTCTGCAGGATAATCAACTTGTCACCTAACTTTTCTTTCCACGATGCAATCACACCATAAAGTGTGTCTCCAAGATAACCGTCCTCTATAAGTACAATTTCATCGGGTTTTAACGTTTGGTCATCCCAAACGCTTTGCAATGCCTTGTTCAAATAAGCCTCCTTTTCTGACTTATAAACCGACATCAATACTGAGATTGACATTTGTAGTATTATCTTTTTTATATTTATAGTTTTTATCAAAGAATGATCCTAATTCAAAATCAAATTTATCTGGGACAAATTGGACATAGCCACTCCATGGATAAAATGTGATTTCGCCAAATACTATTCTTCCCTTAATATTATATAGGTCTACTCTCGCAAAAATAAAAGGTTGTGCTATTTTTTCGGCCACCTTAATCATTTCATCTATATTCTCAGGAAGTCTCGGTTCCATTTCAAAAGTTGGATGATCACTGACAACACCTTTTAGAAAATTCAAATTCTCATCCCAAAATCCTCTGTGATGATCTGAGTATCTACTTTTATCCACCCATAGACATTTAAATTTCCCACTGAAACAAAGAAACTTATAGTCATCTATAGAACCATCGTCGTTTTGAACATCTTCTAAAAGCTCCTCTATTACAATTAAAGATTCCTTTGCACCAGTATAGGCCCATTCTCGGCCAAATACATCAGTATTTTTATTTCTCCATGAATTTACCTTGACAATGGCATCCTCAATATCTAATTTATCTTTATCTCTACAAATTAACACATTGTCACCATTACCGCCATCGGAGGTCTTAATTACAAATTTTTTAGGTAAACTTTCAAAATTAATCTTAGTCGCATCATTTGTCACATCCAATAATTCAGTCAGATAATTGTTCGTATAGCAATCTAATATTTTGGAGATATATTCGCGGACTCTGTATTTATCAGTACATTTAGCCATCAGTTCATCTCTAACATTTATCTTATACCATTGAATCCATTCAGTAAATCTGGCTGGATTTTTTAAATTAGGTATTCGTTTTAGCACAGCATAATACTGTATTGGAAGCATTATTCTATCGGGTATCCATGCTAAAGATTTTAACATTGATTGTCTTGCCTCTTGACTGGGTATCAAATTTTTTAAATTCATCTTATCAAACTAATATGGTTCTGTAAACACCACATTCCGATTCTTAATGTGCTTTTCACAATACTCGATAATCTCATCAGTATAATTTCCTAATGCCGGACCGACTGCATACTGAAATATCCAAGGAGCAAATCCCCTTAAATTAAATTCGACTAATTTTGGAGTGCCATCATTTTCAATACAAATATCTTGTGCAACTAATCTATGATGTAAAATGTTTTTTCCGACACTTACAGCAAAGTCTTTAACTCTTTCAAAATCCGGAATAATAAAATCATTTTTAGAGAAATCAATATTATTGAATATATTACTCTTGTTTCCGAATTGATCAAACACACATTTTCCTAAATGACCATTTAAATCTACACCTATAAACATTCCTCCTCCATGCGCATTATCGATAATGGCACCATTTTTCCCAATCCTCATAATTATTCCTGTGATATGAACCGAATCATCTTTAATAGATTTATAAGTACATATTCTTAAGGTATTAATAGAAGTTGGGTTAAATTGTGAGATATATGGACTTTGAGTTAATGCCTTTTGTAATATGAAATTCTGATATCTGTTTGCATATTCTTGTATATATTGTGCACTCAGTATTTTCCCAGATTCTTTTTCACGAAGACTATTATTGATTTTTGAAAAACATTCTACACCTATACCTGAATTGGTATCAGTACTTGGTTTTAGAAATACTTTATTTTCGGTCAAAATTTTATCGGTTACCCAACCATCTGAAATGTTAATTTTTGTATAATCTGCATCAAGCAACGTACCATTTATACAGCGCAATAATGTAATAGGCAAATAATCTTTGGGAAGAATTTTTTCAAACGAGTTCTTATCTTGATAGAAGGGCCTTGTTTCTGGAGGATTGAGAATAGGTTGAATTATTGTAGCAGAGATATCTTCAGGGACAATATTAGGATTTGGTCCAATATATTGAGAAAAGAGTCTATATGATTTAATATGAGGATTTTTGCATATTGGTTTCCATTTGTTCACAAATTCCTTCTCTAAACTAGCATTATTATTGGGATGAAGTTTAAGGAGTTTGTTATACTGCACGCGATATATAAATTTTATTCCTGCTAATAATATCTTGGAGTATAATAAATTAAATCGACTCACATTCTTATTTAAGTAACCCATATTCTCTATTTTTATGAAAACTTGTATCAATCGTTAAAATTCGGAATATTTCTCGTCTTACCGTATTTTTTGTAACACAAAACACCATCTTTTATACCTTTTATTATTCGTTTGATGTATTCAATCCTGTGTGACGTAAATATTGAATAATAGAAAAGCTTTATGAAAAACTTTGGTGCATGCCGTTTCTTAAAAAATAAAGGAGTATATGGTAAACTACACAACCAAAAATAATTTCTAAACTGATAATATACCCGAAAGCTAGAAGAGATTGAAAACCGTAATCTCACGATTTTATTAGAACCTACTCCCAAAGAATGGCTAATAATAGCATCATTTTTTATAAAGTGTTTCATTTTACAATTATAACTTCCTCTCCAACACCATTCGTCATCTACTCCATCGATAAATAAGCTCTCATCCATACCTCCATTTTCTTTTAAAGCCTTTGACGATATCAGAGAACCCGATGAGATACACCAACTAGCAGGAGTTAAACCGTCAATCGGATTTATACCCATCTCCTCATAGCTAAGTTTTAGACCTTCTAAATAATATTTTCCTGTCTCCCTATCATAAAAATTGCAGCCTACAACTCCTACCTTTATGCCATTTTTAGTAAGGTCTTGATACCCAATAAATAATTTTTTTACTACTCCATTTTCCAAAATACTATCCTGATCTGAGAAGAGCATATACTCCATGCCACATTCAAATAGATGTCTGATTCCTAAATTCTGTGCAGCTGCAATACCCACATTCTCTTTTAAAGGAATATAATGGAGATTCTTAGGCATTACAATTAACTTAGAATTGTCGGTTTCGGGTGTATTATCCACGATACACACTACATCAACCTGAGTACATAGGTTTTCTATAGCTTTATTAGTCAAAGCAAAATTGGGTTTATATAAAACCATTATTGCCCCGATTTTCACATCGATATGAGATTTAGATTCCATTGTTTTGGATTGTTATAGGATATAGAGGTTAAAATACCATATCACAGCAATTTGCTTAAGATTGTCTTTTTAAACCGGCAATTAGTCCTCGAAAAGATTGCAAATAAATTTGTTTCCAGTTATTAATGTAAAATGGATAAGAAAATGAAAAAATAATTTTTTTCAATATTTGATTAATTTTCCAGGAAAGAGGAACGTAGCCTCTTCTCAACAACCAAAGTAAATTGCGTGTTTGATAATAATATCTAATTGGAGATGAAACAATAACAAGCTGATTAAAAAAACGATACTCCTCTTGCCCCACAAAATGTATTAATGTTACATTTTTGGTGATCCCTGAAATATATCCAAGACTATTCGCTCTCCAACACCATTCAAAATCGACCATATCAATGAATAAGCGATTGTCAAGCAGACCAATACTTTTTATTTTTTCAGTCTTTACGCAACTACCGGAACTTATAATTTCTCTTCTATATATGAAACCGCTCTCTTCCTGTATATCTCTATGAATTGTAGACTTATACTCCTCTTTTGTTCGTCCGTTGATAACAGTTGGGCCGAGCAGGAAAATATTCGTATAACTCTTTGATATGGCCTCATATTCATCAATCATTGAATTGATAAAATCGGGGCTGATAATTGAATCTTGATCTATGAATATAATATGAGAGCATCCCAATTCTATCGCTCTTTTAATACCTATGTTTTGCGCCTCAGCAATTCCTTTGTTTTCTAAAAGAGGAATATAACTAACTGAATCCTCTTTAATTTCTAAATTCCTTAAAGGGGTATTATCAACTATGATTATTGAAGACCCATTTGAGGGAGAAATTTGTTTTAATTTTTCCACAGCAATAATGTCATTATAAGATACAATAACAATGCCTGGTTTTCTTGATTCCATACAATATATGGGAAGTTGATTCTAATTAATATTGCGGGAGATATAAAAGTCGCACATTATCTCACATGTGAAAATCGATGATTCAATTTAATTTTATCTGAGGAATAGAGTAGGAAGAATATAATAAGGTGCTGTATGACAACAGAAATACTGACAAAGAAATTTTCTTGAAAAAATTGTAACAAAAGTAATGACAACAAATATGAATACAAACATTTCATTATACTTGAGCCAGTAAGACATTTTTTGTACACGAAACCATTAATAAAACCATTAATACTAGCAAATATGGCCACGCCAGGATAACCAAAATCAACAAAATACTGAGCCATTACTGTGTATACATTTGTATAAACCGGAACCCATACAAATTCTTTAACTTTACTTACTGTTTCAATATCTGTTAATCCTAAGGCATTTGATATTTTATAAAAAAATGGGAATGTTGATTCTCCGAAGTAAGCAGAAGAGGAAGCTTCAAGTGTTTCGAAAGCTACAGAGGGGCTTGTTATGTATATTGAAAAGAAATTTATAAATGATATTTCATTATGAATATCCCTTTGCCTTAGGACATTAAAAAAGAAAGAAAAAGCAAGGAAACACAATGCCAGTATTGTTATTGTTTTTAATGAAATTTTTTTCTTACAATAAAATATAAATATAATAACAACTAAAATTGTAAAGAATGTTCCCTTCTCCATAATGGATAAGCCCATTAAGATATTAGCAATAACTAAAAATACGGCTGTCTTCTTATTATTTTCCCATCGCCATAATGAAACAATCATTAATGCGGATGCAAGCGATCTGATGTATTTTAATACTCCAATTTCAAGATTTCCTTGTTGCGCTGTTATACGTATAGTATAAGCTAAATTTGTAAAACTACCTCCAATTGATAAATATATTTTATAGAAATAGATTGGCATCAAAACAACCAACACTACTATAAGTATGTTATAAATAGTGACATTGAATATGTTTTTGCCATGAAATTTTGTTGTAAAATCAAATTGGATGACTGAAAATAGATTAAAAAAGGTAATCCATAGTAACAATGCTGTATAGAATTGTGTTTTTAATTGATATAAATATTCTCCCCAAAAAATAAAAAAAAACAATATCAAAGTCCAAACTATGTTTGTGATAGTCCATGGAGAAAACAAGTCGAACTTCTTGTATACTTTACCTGTACATCCAGATAATATAGAAATATACACAATTAAAAGGACTTGGTAAATATGCAGGTCTAACCACTCGTTCATTTACACATCTTCATTTATTCCACAATCCAACCGCTCTATTGTTAATCAACTTATTGAATTGTATTACATTAAGTATTAATCCTGTCGAATTTAAAAAACACATTCCAACTAAAACACCACATATGCCTAATTTTATACCCAGATATCTACATACAGGGTAAAATAAAATTGCAACACATACTGTATTTATTGTTTGGATTCTAAGTTTACCAATACCATATAGGAAATTTGAATAGGAAAGACTCCATATCAATATACATGTATATACACCCATAAGTCCGGAAACCGTCATAGGAATTTCAATCTCTTTGCCAATCCATAGTCTATATACACTATTAGATATACAAATCATAATTAAAATGACAATCATTAAGATACATAAAACTTTATGGATATTTTTAATTGCTTTTCTAATCCATATAATATCGTTTTTTACATATGCATCTGTCGTAGCCGACCAAAAAGGAGATAGAATTATACTCATTCCCATCATACATAGACTGAAATATCTATAAGAGATATTATAGGGAGTTACCTGTTCTGGTCCAAAAATATGTGAAATCAATAAATTTGCAAAAGCAAATAAAAGAATACCACCTAGTTGTAATAAGAAAAATTGAATTCCAATATTAAATAATACCTTTAGATATCTTCTATCGAAATATCTATACGAAGGAGATAGATAAGGATAAATTTTTTGAAAGGTGATTGGATACGCAACTAAATATACGATAAGCGGAGACATTGAATAAGCAATAGCAACAAAAAGCAAATTACTTGCAGTAGCCTTTGTTAGAACATATATGGTGATAAGTGACAATATATGACCCGATGTAATCATTAAATTATTAATGGCAGGAAGCTGAAATGCAAGATAAATATTTCCTACAAATTTAAATATAAGATTAATACAGAAAATTATAAACGACACATATACAATTTCTTTAAGATGAGGAACTTGAAATGACGTAGTTGATAAAATAGAATACCAATCAATATAAGGGAACAATAGTGTGCCGATTCCTATTAGAGAGCCCATAATTAGTATTAGCATGAAAAATGTTGTACTTACATAATGCCGAGCCAATCTCCTGTCATCAATAGCAATTGCTTCCGCAAGTTTATTTCGCATACCATTCCCTAATCCAATATCTAAAGAATTAATCCATGTTAGAATTGAGTTTAATGTTAGCCATATTCCATATTCATAGGGATTCAAATAGCCTAATGTAACAGGCACAAGCAAGAGGTAAACAATTGAATCAATGCCTCTTAATAGAATTGATTCGAAAATGTTTTTCCTTGCTTTAATCGTGCGAGTATCCTTTCCTAAAAATTTTTGAAAATCCATTTATTAAATGGTTAACATGTAAAAATAACGTATCATGTTGGAGATGCTGTCCCAAGCAGTTTCTCACCGAAAGAATATAATCAAGGGGAAAACATAATTTAGACTTGTTAAAAGCCCGCTATAGAAAATGTTTTTCTTGAGTCCCATTATGATGCCGATTGATTAATAAGGGAAAGTTAAATCTTTGGGTAGTGGTCGCTGCAGATATATTGACGGGGATTCGGCGCGGTAGGGCTGAATCGATGATGGGTAGGGATTGCAGGCTGGGAGAAAGGGTGGGAAGCGGGGTGGAGAATCGGAGGAGGGGTATATATGTCATCGCGCAACTGAAGTTGCGACGCGTAACGACTGGTATCCCGGGGTGTTTGTAGTTGCGGGGACAGTCTTAATTTATGAGTTGAAGGGTTATTGAGGAGTTGGAGGATTATTGAGGAGTTGGAGGGTTATAGGGGAGTTGAAGGATGATGAAGCCAGTCGCGGAGGAGGGGGGAGACGGTGCGGGGTGAGCGGGAGAGGCGGTTGCGGACGGCGGTGAGGAGCCATTCGCGGCAGCCGGCGGAGACTTCGATGTTAGAGAAAGATTTTTCTTCAATCTGTTCGAGAATCCGAAGCTGCCATCGGTCGATGAAGGATCCGTCGCCGGGGATGCCGAAGGCTATGCGGTGGACGATGTCATACCAGGAGAGGTATCGGCAGATGCCTTCGGGTGATTGGGTGGATATGCCTTTCTCTACTTCCCTTATCCATTCTTCGGCTTCTTTGCGGATGGTTGCAAGCTGCGATGATCTCGGTGTCCGTGACATGAATCCTCCTGCGTCGCGGAAACGGTCAGCGATGCTGCGCCCTTGCGTTTCGATGTCCCGCTGGGGGTATGATGCCATTATGCTTATATCTTTCTCAGCAATCTCTGGTCTTTGGGTACGTGCCATTCGAAACCTGTGTCGTCGATGAAACGGATCTGATATATTATATCGCCTGCGGGGTCTTTCGGCGTTTTCTCCACGATGGCTTCAGTGCCGCTGTGGTCCCCTCCGATGATGATCACGCGGTCTTGTGGTTTGAGGAGGAGTGTGCCGAGTGGGTAAAGTTGATAGTCGGGGGTGAATTGACCGATAATACGCTGGAAGGTTTCCATGGAGCGTTGCGACACTACGGCATACCTCCGGTCGGCTCACGATGAGTCGCGCATGCACCATGCTATGTCGCCGGCCGTGCGCATTATCATCCCGATGTCTGTGGCTCTTGTCCGGAGAAATACTATTCCCGGTATGAGCGGTTTGTCTTTGGATATTACCTTTCTACCTACTTTTCTGGCAATTTCTTCTATGGGATAGAATGTGTCGGAGGCTTTGACGCTGTCTTTCAGCATTTCGAGACGTTGTTTGAGTGATTCGAATTTCACTCCGTGGCGTAGTCTCATTATGTGCCATTGCCTGGGATTCTCAACAAGTGTTTTTGCAACGGTGTTGAGTATTTCCTCCCTCTCCTCATTGCTTGCCTGAGTTTTTTCAACAATTGTCAGGAGGGGTAATGCCGCCGGTGCCTCTTCAAAAACGGAGAGGGCGGCGGATGCCTTTATTCCTGCTTTCAATGCAGTTTGCAGCCAGAGCGAGCGCAATGAATCCTGTGCATCAGTTGAAACGGGGAGACCTCGATATTTAAGGAGCGCGGTAATCTTTTCGTTGCAGCGTGATGCTATTTGTTTGTGAGTTTTTTCTGTTTGCCCAAGTGGAAAAAGATAGCTTCTGCGAGAATCTATGTGTCGTTCTGCAATTGCTTTGCTTTCTGGAGAGAGGTTGTCGAGGTCGCGCTTTTTCAAACGCGTGATCTCATCAAGTGTGAGTGTCGGGTTTAGAATGGAGAGAACAGCAATGTCTGTATATAATCCTAACTCTCCGGTTTGCCTGTCTGCAGTGCGGATCATCGATGTCAATGCACCAAAATTAAATGATGGCAGAAGGTCCGGACCGGACTTGTCGGATTTGTTGGTACGTATGAGGGATTTCAGCCGCGATTTTATTGTCTGGAAAGAGGATGTGGGATGCGCCAAGCCTTCTTCCGTAGCGGCGTTATAAACACTGCACATACAGTCAAGATAATAGGAGACGGTCTTCGGGGTCAATCCTGATAATGCCATATCGATGACCCACTCGCCGAGGAGCTTATCCGTAAGGTTGCTGCTTTCGTGCAGGTCGTTGCCTGCGAATGCAATGAACGAGCGGATTGCCTTGTTGTATGAACTTGCTGTTGCCGGGGAAAGAAGGGAGGAGTAAGTAGAGAAGAAATCGGAAATTGTGAATATGTTATCAATCAAGATATCAGACTTTTGACTCATATATGATTTCTAACTTTCAGTAAAACCAAGACAATTCTCATCGTCCCTCTATTACTGATGCGGACTTCCGCATAGAACAGTGGTTTGTGGATGATATGTCTTGCAAGTTCAGCACTTTAAGTAACTGAGATATTGAAATATATTAAGTATCTCTTGGTGAGAGATACTTAATTCGGCTGCAAAATTAACAAATTCATCCCAAATCACAAAATACATGCTAACTTTTTTGAGATTGCGCGACAGCCCTTGAAGAGGGCATTTAATTATTTCCCCATATCAGAACGGCCTCAAAAAAGCTATTTCCTATTGCTTATTAAGCTGTTGCGAAATCTTAAGTATCTCTCACCAAGAGATACTTTTTTGTTGGGGCAGGAATTGAATTGGCTGATTGGAATTTTTGGAGTATATTTGCAGCAGCGTTGTCATTAAACATTTAACATTCCACATTAAACATAAATATAGCTGATGGATAAGTATTTCATGGATAGGGTGACGGTAAGGAATTTTTCTGACCGTGAGGTTGACGCTCAGTTGTTGCGCGATATGCTTGAGGCTGCTGCTCATGCGCCTACAAACGGCAATATGCAGCTCTATAGCGTTGTCATTACCCGCGACCCTATGAGAAAAAGTAAGTTGACTCCGACCCATTTCAATCAGCCGGCGGCTGTCGGCGCTAATGTCCTCGTCACTTTCTGTGCCGATTTCAACCGTTTTGTCAAATGGTGCGAGGTTAGCGATGCTAAGCCGGGTTACGATAATTTCCAGTCGTTTATGTCTGCTGTGTTCGACACGGTGATTCTCGCCCAGCAGTTCTGTACTATCGCTGAACTGCAAGGATTGGGTACTTGCTATCTCGGCACCACCGCCTATAACGCGCCGCAGATTGCCGAGATCCTGGAGCTGCCATCGCGAGTTGTTCCGGTGATAACCGTAGCGTTGGGTTATCCAGGGGGTGAATCGCCAAAGAGCGACAGGATTCCTGCCGCCGGGTTTATACATGAGGAGGTGTACAAGGATTATTCGGACGAGGATATTAAAATGATTTATGCCGGGAAGGAGGCTCGTGAAGACAGCCGCCGTTTTATAGAGGAAAACGGTAAGCAGACCCTTGCGCAGGTATTCACGGATGTCAGATATCCTAAAGAAACGAACGAGGTTTTCTCAAAGGTTTATTTGGATTTCATCCGCAAACAGGGATTCGGTATTAGTTAGAAACTGAGGTCAAGATGACTTCAGTTTCTTAGATATAGAAAATTGTAGGGATGCACCTCATCGGGGCGGATGCCGGGGTAGGCGGATGCACCGGGGTGCATCCCTACAGATTGGTTCCGGCGGATTATTTCGCGGGTTCTTCGGATTTGCCGAAACCGAAGATGCCTTTGCCATCTGTCTTGTCTTCGACAAAGTCCTCAAGCTTGTCTTTGGCTCCTCCGAGGAAGTCTTTTGCCTGGTTCAGTTTGTCTTGCACGTCAGGATTGTTGAGAAATTCCTGTGCCTTTCCCTGTATCTCTTCAGCTTTTCCCTTGAGCTGGTCGGCTTTCCCTTTTAATTCTTCAATGTTCATAATCTTGTGTTTTTAAGTTTTACATACTAAATGTCAATCTGTAAACACAATCGAAGCCATGACGGTTGAAGAATAGTTATGTCTTTTAACATAAATTCCCATTTATTACCAGCATCTGCGATAGCCGTTCTGGTAGAACATCAGGATGCGATGGCGCATCAGATATTCGTAGTGGGCCTGGATACGGGTGATCTCTGTGCGGAAAAGGTTGTTTTTAGCTTGCTCGTAATCCGCCTGGGTGGCTCTGCCGAGGTTGAAACGTTCGCGCGTGGACTCAAACGAGAGCCTTGTTTTTTCCAGTGTCTCTCCGGATGCGAGATAACGCTCCCGTGCACCTTTCGCTTGATAATATGCAAGTTGGATGTCTTTGTAAAGATTGTATTGCCTTTGATCGAGGTCGAGCATCGCACTGCTTTTCTGCAACTTGGCTCGCCGCACGTTGTTGCGCGTGCCGAATCCATCGAAGATGGGAATCGAGAGCGAGAATCCCAAGTAGGTTGCAAAATTATGCTTCATCTGCTCCCTGAAAGATTCGTTGACGTAACCTCCAAGACGGTAGTAACTTGATCCAAGACCGGCGTTGAACCGCAATGTAGGAATATAGCCTGATTTTGCATAGGAGATGCGTTCGTCTGCAACCTCTACAGCCTGCCGTGCCCCGAGAATACCGTTGTTGGTCATCAAAGCCTCAGAATAAACTCTGTCGGGCGAAGGAATCGAAGGCTCTCCTTGTTGTATGGGCAGCACGTCAAAACCTTCGACGGTAGGCAATTGCAGCATATTGGCAAGATTTACAAGCGCGGTCTGGGTGTCATTATCTGCCGTCACTACCTGCAGGCGATCCTGCGCGGCTACGGATTCCAGATCATAGATTGTGGCTTCCGCTACCTTCCCGGCATCTATGAGGGCATGCTGACGCTCCACTTCGAACGCCGACAGTTCCGACTGTGAACGAGCACTGGCTGCAACCTCTTTGCAATATAGAACCTGAAGGTACTGGGAGATAACGTTGAGGGCTATATTGTCTTTTGCGGCTTCAGTTTCAAGAAGATACTGTTTCAGAGAGAGTTTGGAAAGCTTAAGGTTGCGGTATTCTGCCATACCTTGGAAAAGTGGTAGGCTCAAACCTGCATTCCATCCGAACTGCGAAGTGTTGCGGTCGGCATATGTGTTCTGCGCTGTCAGACCGCGTCCGAAATTGAAACTCTGGGATGCCGAGGCATCAAGAGTGGGAAGGAATCTGTCTTTAGCCTCGATGATTCCCTGTTCCCCCTCATGTATCCTCAATTCTTGCTGCAACACGTTAATGTTGTGGGTCACCGCGTAGGATATGCAGCTGTCGAGCGACCAAGCCTCGGCGAAAGCTGTGAATGAAGACGACAGCAACGCGGCTGTAACTGATAGTTTATAAACGTTTCTCATATCACCTATTTCTTTATTACGCTGCCTCTGAGAGGTGTTGTCTTATTAAGACCGCCCGATTTGACCTGAACCATGATGCCATCGGAGATTCCCGCCTTGAATTCCTTTCGTTCGAATTTCTGGGCGGGTACGGAATCCTTCAGCACGTAGACATAAGATTTGTCGCCATCATACTCCACCACGCTCTCCGGAACTGCAAGCGTATTCTGCGCGCTTTCGAGAATCACGCTGGCATTGGCGCTATAACCGGCGCGGAGTTTCACTTCGCTTTCAAGATTGAGGGCCGCCTTCACTTCAAAAGTATTCGTGCCATTGTCGTCTGTTGCCATAGGCGCGATTTTTTCGATTACGGCGGCATAATCCGAATCGGGTATTGCACCGACAGTTATCCTCACATTCATTCCCTCGTTGATAAGATCCACTTCGGTTTCATCTACTTTCCCTTTGAATATAAGGTCTGTCATGTCGGCCACTTTGGCAATAGTCGTGCCATCGTTGAAAGTATTGGCCTGGATAACGGAAGATCCCACTTTCACAGGCACTTCCAGCACAACGCCCGTGACGGTGGAGCGCACAAGCGTGTTCGATCCTTGGGCATTTGCGGCAGAGACTCCATCGCGCACGATTGTGAGTTGGTCGCGTGCCTGGTCGAGTTCCTTTTTTGCCCGTTCGTAGGCGGCGCCGTCTGTTTCAAATTTTTCGCGGCTCTCATATTTTTTTTCGTAAAGTTGCTTTGTGCGCTCAAAGTTTGATCGCGCCTCGCTTAAAGATATTTCTGCTACAGCCACGCGGTTTTCGGCAGAAGATAGTTGCGCCTCTTCAGGTATGACCTTGATTTTCGCGATGATGTCGCCATTGTTGACATGGTCTCCGGCCTGCACAAGGATTTCGCTGATGATTCCGGAAATCTGAGGTTTGATGTCGATTTCATCGCGCGGTTCGATCTTGCCGGTCAGCACGCTGACGCGTTCGATTGTTTTCTCGGAAGGATATTCGATTGAATACACTTCTTCTTTTTCCTTAGAATTCAGATAGAGGTAGACGAAAGTTCCGACAAAGATGATGCCGACAATCACCCAAAGAAAGATTTTGAAAAATTTTTTCATATATGGTTTAATTTTAATTTAATTCGAATTTTTTTGGGAGATGGGGGAGATGGGGCGGAATAGGGAGGAATGGGGTTATATGGGGATGGGTGGGATGGGGAACGGAGTTGATTATTTAGAATTTATAGCCTCGATCGGTTTGATCTTCATTGCCTTGATTGAGGGAATCAAACCTGCGAGAATGCCGAGAATCATGAAAACAGCTAGGATTGATATGGCCCGGGCGAAGCTCATCTGAAAGCGCACCACAGAGACAGCATCCGGCGGATTGTTAATGACTTGCATCACTCCGAGTATTATTGCCGCAAAACAAAGGCCTGCCATACCGGAGATTATTGTCAAAGCTGCCCCTTCGCTCAGCACCTGGACTATTATGTCTCTCGGCTTGGCCCCTATTGCGCGGCGTATGCCGATTTCCTGTGTCCGTTCTTTTACAATCACCCACATGATGTTACCGATTCCTATCACTCCGGCAAGCAGCGTTGAGATACCGATAAAAAGTGCAAGGAGATCAATCCCGGTGAAAAGAGTGTCAACCTGCTCGAATTGCTCGGCTATATTGATTGCCCACATCGCACCTTCGTCATTGGGGTGGATGTCGTGACGGCGATAGAGTACGCGCCGCATCTTGGGAATGACCTCGGAAAGGTTCACTTTGTCTTTTGCGACCATCATCAGGAAATCGACCTTGTCGCCATATCCGTTGGCGCGGCGGAATGTCGATGCTGGAACGACTATGCTCTCATCAAGGCTTCCGTTGAGATGAATCTCGGAATTGTCTCCGATTACTCCGACCACGGAATACGCCCCTCCGTTTATGTCAATCACCTTTCCTGTGGGATTCTCTATAGAGGGAAAGAGTTGGGATGCCACTTTCTTCCCGATTACGGCGACCCTACGTTCCGAATTTTCATCGGCTTCATTGATGAACCGGCCGCAAAAGAATTTAGGATTCTGCATTGTCATATAATCCGGACCCGCACCAATAAGCTGTCCTGAAAACGAATTTTTTCCGTATTTGAAGGATGAGCCCCATTTCTGGAATGTGGGAATCACAGATTTAAGTTCCGGGAATGACCGGCGTAGCATTTCCACATCAGACATATCGATTTGCCAGCTCCGTCCTTTCTGATATCCATGGAAAGGGATTGTGGTTCGCTCCGGAATCATACCGCCGCTGTTGGTGGCGAAACCTGCGAAATTACGTTTCAACAGGTCCTCTCCGCCTGTGGCGCCACACATGAGCAGGGCGAGCATTGCAACGCCCCAGAATATCCCGAAGCCTGTGAGGAAAGTGCGCGTTTTGTTTCGCGCGAGAGTTGCCCCTATCTCTTTCCAGTTTTCTTTATCAAATATAGTCAGTCGCATTTCTGTTATTCCTAACTCCTAATTGTTATTATCATCATTCATCGCGCAGAGCCTCTACAGGTTTGACTTTAAGTGCCTTCAATGCCGGAAACAGCCCTGCCAACGCTCCGGCTATTACCAATACCAATGTCACCTCAAATGCAATGGACAGGCTTACTGTCGGGTTGAGGAGAGGTCCGTCATCACCCACAATTTTTGCGATAATCTGGGTCACTATCATTCCCAGCACAATGCCGATATATCCGAAGAGCACCGTGATTGAGACCGATTCCACGATCACCTGGTTCAGGATCTGTCGCGGGCGTGCGCCGATTGCGCGCCGTATGCCGATTTCGTGGGTCCGTTCCCTGACTGTGACAAACATTATATTGCTGATGCCCACGATTCCGGTAAGGAGAGTGAGGATGCCCAGTATCCATACGCAGGTGTCAAGAATTCCAAGCGCTTTCTTGCTCTGAAGCGAGTTTGTGAAATAATTGGAGATGTATACGGCGTTTTCATCTTTGGGATCAAAATCATGGTTGGATGCCAGCGTATTCCTGACGGCGGCTTCGGCATCGTTGCCATCTTTTTCAGTATGCACGTCCTTAAGGTTAATGGAGAGTGTGCGCAGATCCTCTTTGTCAGATGCCATCATGCGGGCGGTAGTAAATGGAATGTACACATCTCGGTTCCACTTGCTTTCGTATATTCCGATCACAAGAAATGAAATCCCGCTGCAATCGATCCGCGAGCCGAGAGCATCCTTTCCATCCGTAGGAAAGAGCTGGGAGGCATAGCTCTGGGGAATCACCATAACCTTCGCCTTTGATTTCATATCCCTGTCGGAAATAAACCGCCCTTTGATTATCTCGCCCCTATCACCGGATGATGTGAATTCATTAGGATAGACACCAGTGTATGACTGGCTTACCTGTGCTTTGGTAGAACGCAACTTCTCTCCTCCATTCAGGCGGGATGTAACTTCTTCAACGTACTTCGGGGTCTTTTCAGGTATGCTGTTCAGGTCGCCATCCTTCATGCGTATCCGTCTTCCTTCGCGGTTGCCGTGATAAGGGAGCGAGGTAGAGCCGCTCCATACCACCAGCCGGGCGTTATTGCGCGAAACCATGTTTTCATTGAAACTGTTGGTAACGCCCCGCGCCATACTCAGCAGCACAATCAGCATGAATATGCCCCATGTCACGGCAATGCCTGTGAGGGCTGTCCGCACCTTATTATGGCTAAGAGTCTGCGATATTTCTCGAAAAAAATCTAACATAATATCCTTTATAATCTATAATCGGATGCACCGGGGTGCATCCCTACATTAGATTGTAGCAAATAGAATGTGGCAAATTAGATGGAGGTAACATCTATACGATTATGCCGTCGGAGATGCGGATCAGACGGTCGGTCTGTTCTGCAACACCCGGATCGTGGGTTACAATCACTATTGTCTTTCCTTCCTCCTCATTGAGTTTGCGGAAGATGTTCATGACATCGTGCGAAGTTTTACTGTCAAGGGCTCCTGTAGGTTCATCCGCGAGAATTATAGAAGGATTGGTGATCATTGCCCTTGCAATAGCCACCCTCTGTTTTTGTCCTCCGGACATTTCCCCGGGCAGATGGTGCGCGCGGTCGGCAAGCCCCATTTTCTCAAGTTGTTCCATTGCGATTCGGTTGCGTTTCTTCCGGGATACTCCTTGATAGAAAAGCGGGAGAGCCACGTTTTCCACTGCATTCTTGTAATTGATAAGATTGAACGACTGGAACACGAAACCGATCATCCGGTTTCGATAGTCGGCAGCTTTGTTTTCGCTAAGGTTCTTTATCAAAGTTCCATCGAGATAATATTCTCCCGAATCGTAGTTATCGAGTATTCCCAGAATATTCAGGAGGGTCGATTTGCCGGAACCGGATGCCCCCATAATCGACACGAGCTCCCCTTTGGCAATTTCAAGATCAATACCCTTGAGCACATGCAGAGGCACGGCGCCCGGATAAGTCTTGTTCACATCTGTGAGTTTGATCATTTCCATAATACTCTTCTTATACCTGTTCGAAGATAAAGAGGGGAGCTAAGAATGACGCAATTGCGAGGAGGGCGAGAATCCCTATTATGATATATGTTGAGGTCTTGAATCTCATAACTGTTGATTGTTTCCGTTAGTTAAATAATCTGTATATTCATTTTTTAAGTCATCAGGAGATATCCCTAAATGATTCATGAGTTTGAAAAGGGGGGGCAACTGCCGCTTCATCAGGTCTTCGCTTTTTTCTTCGATTATTTTTTCTTTTGCATCGGGAGAGACGAAGAATCCTATTCCGCGTTTGTTGAATATCAACCCTTTCGCAGTGAGCCGCTCGTAAGATCTCATCACAGTGTTGGCATTTACCTCCACCGATGCAGCATATTCCCTGACAGAAGGAATGCGGCTGTCTGTGTCGTATCTGCCTTGCAGGATGTCATCGCTGATGCGGTCGGCTATCTGCAGGTATATCGCTTTATTGTTTTCTTCAAATATCATTTTATGGTATTTAAACAGCTTTATATTGAGGTGTTTTACCAGCGTTCAATTGATTCGGTTTCCTTGAATCGTTTATATGCCAGGAGGTATGTGCCTATAGTAATTGCAATCGCCACAATGTAGCTGATAGTTATGAATGTGTTTAAATCAAATTCGGGGTCAAATCTTCTTGGCATGATATTTCCGAGCGGGAAAAATATTTTCATGGAAAAATACACAATCAGGTTCATGCCTATTATGATGCATATGCCGGCCAGCGTTCCCCTCAATCTTCCATTCTTGGGCCATATAGTGGCTGCGAGCGCGTAGAATGCCTGAAGAATAATAAGACTGGTGAACACAAACATCTGCATCCCCGCAACAAATTCGCGCGAATGCGCAGGCAATTCAAGGTTGGCATCTATTTTTCCGAACGTGAAGATGTATTTCAACGGCAGCGGTGCAATTTCGGCTCCGGGAGCGGCATACACAGGGGCAATGAGCACACGGGCGTAATCAGCCACTACCATGGCTATGAAATACACGATGTAGATTCCGACAATGGAGAAAAGAAAGGTGGTAAGGAATTTTTCAAGATTGGATGCAGGCAAAGTGAGGAGGGAGATACGCTTGCTTTTGCTTTCCATATTGAAGAACATTGTGGCGGCGGTCACAGCAACCATCACATATAGCACGATAATAAAGATATTTGCCTCTTTGTTCCAAAACGCATCGTGCGAGGAGGAATATGAATATGTTCCATTCATCAAGGGAACAAGAGTCGTTATGATGAGCAGGAATCCGAATATGGATCCAGCCATCTGCAATAGTTTTTTCCAGTTTTGACCGGTGTATTGTTTGATGTAAAGGCCGAAGCGGCGCGGTGAGAATATATTGTTCATATTAATTCATTTTTAGATATTTATTAGCCGCGAGCAGAGCTCGCTAAACACAACCTATTATCCGAATCATTTAATTACCCGGGTCATTTAATTATTCGAAAAGGGAATTTAGTTTTTCTGGATTAGAGATAGCGAAGTCGAACAATAGCTCGATATTGAGCTCTGAATCATCGCCGTCTTCATTTTTAAGGATTACGGATGCGCCTCCAAGACCTTTGACAGCATAGAGGGCGTTGTCGATAAGCCCGCTGTCGGTGGTTTCCGTGAATTTCATTTTGTCTTGGATTTCCGAAACAGTGCGGTCGAGAAGCACCTTTTGCTTGTCCATTATGAGTATATGGTCGAGAATCTGGCTCACGTCTCTTACCTGATGAGTGGAAATCACGAAGATACGGTCATCGCTCATTGATTCAATAACATATTTGCGGAAAGCGCTTTTTGCCGGGATGTCGAGTCCGTTGGTGGGTTCGTCCATCAGAAGGATTTTTGTGTTGCACGCCATGGCAAAGGATAGTGCCACTTTCTTTTTCTGACCCATGGAGAGTTTGTCGAGGCGAATGTCGCGTGGAAGGCCGAAGGTGTCAAGGTGATGATACATCTCCTCTTTAGAAAAATTCGGGTATAGCGCACCGTTAAGATTGATGAACGAATCAAGTTTAAGTGGCGGCAACTCTATCTCTTCAGGCACGAAGAATATCTTTTCGAGTGTGGAAGGGTGGCGAAGTCTTGTGTTTTCGCCGTCAAGGGTAACTTTCCCCGATACCGGCGTGAGCAATCCGCTGATGAGTTGAAGCAATGTGGTTTTCCCGGCACCGTTCGATCCCAAAAGGCCGTACACGCCTCCTTCCCTGAGCTGAAGGGAGAAATCATCGATGGTCGGTTCTCCTTTGTGTCGATAGTTGAAAGTGCAGTTTCTAATGTTTAGCATATATTAGTTTGTTAGTGTATTAGTATATTAGTACACCGCAAAGGTATAACAATAATTTGAAACAGCAAAATATTTTTCAAAAAATTTAAGAAAAAAATTATTGGGCGCGTTATCTATATAGAAAACGATTACGTAAGTATCCTTGAGGGTATTGCATAAATCTCAAATGTAGGGATGCCCCCCGGAGCATCCGAGGATGAACAAGTGATTGTCTGGTTATTGAAGGATGCACCATGGTGCATCCCTACAATTTGAGACGCGATTAATCGAGTTTTGCAACACTCTCTTACGAGAACCTAAAAAATGTGGCCTAAATGGATTTAGAATCAATAATATATAAGGATCCGACGATAGTCAATCCTAAGAAAGGCGATTTGCTCATTGCAGAGCCATTGCTTGATGAACCTTATTTTAAAAGAAGTGTAGCGCTTATTCTTGAGGAGGACAGCACGCAGGGGCATATAGGTCTTACGCTCAACAAGCAGACACCTGTAACGCTTCAGGATCTGTTTCCTGACTGGAAATCGGGGAAAAACATAGCTGTCTACAGTGGCGGCCCTGTGGAAGCAGACCGTCTGTTTATGCTGCATACCATGGGTGACAGATTCGAAGGTTCTACGGAGGTTGCTCCCGGGGTTTTCGTTGGCGCGAAATTGGACGATATAATAGACTTTGTCAACAATCATCAGGATATTGAGGGAAAAATGCGTTTTTTCCTTGGATACAGCGGTTGGGTGAAAGGGCAGCTGACATCTGAAATCCTGCACAATGCGTGGGCATTAAATCCAAACCCCGGACAGAATGACATTCTGACCGGGGCGGAAGATCTTTATTGGAGAAGGGAGGTCGAGAGGCTGGGCGAAAAATATCGCAGCTGGCTCATTGTCCCGTCAAATCCAAAATATAATTAGCAACGCACATGGCGGATGCACCGGGGTGCATCCCTACGGGGTTGTCTCGAGGTAGAGGACGCGACTTGACCAGTCTGTCTGTTCCTCTTTAGGGAGGTCATGATTGTATGGAATTTCGAGTCCATTTTCCATCAAGAACCTTCCGGAAAAACTTTTTCCTTCGAATGGTAGTGGTTTACGGTCAATTCGATTCAGTTCCCGAATGGTATAAATTTTTTCAGGATCAAGGCCATCCATTGGTACGAGGGGTAGCAGGTCATTTGCAAATGTCCGCAATTTCCACCAGTAAAATACCGCCTTGTCTTTATTATCGTTCACATACATAAGCGATGCGACCCCTTTGTCGTCATAGGGAGAAAGAAGACGGTACAGATCTCCAAACTGAACTATAGGACGAATAGTCTTATATTCAGCAATAGCTTTCTTGGTCTGTTCTTTTTCCCGGGCGGTCATGTTGTCCGGTTGAATTTCCATACCGAGACGACCGCTCATGGCCACGTCTGTGCGGTATTTTATAGGGATTATACGGTGTGTCTGATGGTTCGGCGATGCACTTATATGCGATGCCATTCCTATTGCGGGGAAGAACTGTGATATGCCCCATTGAAGATAAATCCTCTGAAGCGCATCGGTATTGTCAGACACCCAATACTCATCAAACCATGGTAGGAAACCATAATTCACGCGTCCGCCCCCCGCCGAGCAAGCCTGTATGGTTACGTCAGGATATTTGGAGCGTATACGGTCAAGAACTTTCCTCAGCCCTTTTTCGTATTCAATATAGAGGTGACTTTGATTGTCATTTGTGAGGTATTGTGACCCATGATTAAGGATATCCATGTTTGCATCCCATTTTATATAATCAATTTCGGGATACTTGGTAAGGAGGGTATCGACGACGTTATAAACAATATCCTGAACTTTAGGATTGGCAAGGTCAAGGACAAGTTGGGTTTTCCCACGCCCTGTAATCGGCTCTCTGTTGGGTGCCTTGATTACATATTCGGGATGTTTTTCATAAAGTTCGCTTTTGGTATTGGTCATTTCAGGTTCAATCCATATTCCGAAACTTATGCCATTCTTTTTTGCCTCCTTTATAAGTCCATCAATGCCGTTGGGGAGTTTTCGGGTGTCAACTGTCCAATCCCCTAATCCTGCTGAACCGTTATTACGTGGATGTTTGACACCGAACCATCCATCGTCCATTACAAAGAGCTCGCCACCCATATCAGAGATACTCTTCATCATGTTGGCCATCTCTTTTTCATTGACTTTAAAATAGACACCTTCCCATGAATTGAGTAGTATCTTACGTTCTCTGTCGCCATTGGCAAGTTTATATTTGCGTGCCCATTTATGGAAACTTCGAGAAATTTCGCCTGTGCCGTTGGAACTCCATGCAAGAGCAAGAGGAGGAGTTGCAAAGGTCTCACCGGGAGCAAGTTTATATTGAGAATTCTCTTCATTGATTCCAGAAAAGAAGTAATGGTTGTTTGACTGGTCTGTGTCAATCTTTACTAAGTAGTTCCCGTTATATTCGAGTGCGGCTCCGATCACTCGGCCGACATCTTCAGCCGGTTTTCCATCCATGGATAACAGCACTTCGGAATGCGTATACCTTGAATTCCGCACCCCACTGCGATTTTTTATCACTTTCAGTCCGTGTTCAAGCGGAGACGATTCCATACGCGCTTCGTTTTTAGCGTTGCCGTAAAAATGAGTGAGCCATACATCACCACCGCGAATTGGAAGGTGTCCGGATGCAAACTTGGTGAGAGTAACATTCTTTTTGCCGTTATTTGTTATTTCCACCCATGTCTCCATTACATTCTCTTCCGGCCAAGTCCGGTAATTAACATTAACTACAATTGGATAGTAAGTATCCTTGAGGATGAAGGAGGTTATATCAGAGCCATTGTCCTTACGGGTGGAAACATTGTCCACAACCAGGTCTAATGTCATATTGCCGTCAGGTTGTGTCATGGCGATTGCCGTTTCTGACAGGGTGATCATTCCATAATCAGGATAGGCGACATTCCCTTTTCCCAATGCCTGTGGAATATTGGCGGCATCTGCTTGGGAGATTTTTGAGCCATAATACAGGTGCCTCAATTTTTTGCCTTTTTCTGCATCAAGAATGATTGATGAATTACCCGTGTCAATCTTGACATTGCGGGCTGCAAGATCAGTAACAGTGATTATTGATACTATTGCTGCGAATAGTAAAGTTATGGATCTACAGTTCATAAATGATGATGATAACTATTAAAACTAATGAAAATTATGAGAGGTAATTATAATTTTTAATGTTGAATGTTCAATGTTTAATTGACATTATGTGTTTTTTCTGGATTCTTTGAGGAGCTCGCAGAATTCAGCGATGTTTTCAGCTGTGATGTCCGGCTGAGGATCTGAATCCATTGCTGTCTGCAATGTTGTCTCTCCAGACAGGACGAGCACCCCGAGTGACCCTGCATTGCGAGCTGTCGCGACATCGGTGTAGATGCGGTCGCCGCACATCGCCACTTCATCCGGTTCAAGACCTTCGCGGAAACAAATCCCGGAAAGCATGTCGGGGTTCGGTTTCCCGATTACTGCATCGGGTTTGCGGCCGGTGGCATGTTCGATACATTTGCAAAGAGAGCCGCAGTCCACGAGGACTGTGCGCAGGTCGGTCGGACATACACGGTCAGGGTTTGTGGCGATATATGGAACGCCTTCTGCAGCTAACCATGACGCATGGCACAGCTTGGGATAGGTGAGTGTAGTGTCGAACGCAACAACGAGACAATCCGGTTTACAGTCAGGATCATCGGGAAGAAGTTCGAATCCCTCCTTCCGGAATTCCTCTTCCATGCTCGGAGTGCCCACCACGAAGAGACGGCGCGCATCCGGCATTTTGTCGCGCAGGTAATCGATCGCAGCCACGGAAGAGGTATACATCTCTTCCGGCGTGGCTGTGATACCAAGTTTTTCAATTTTTTTAAGATAATCGGCAACGCTCTTGGTTGGATTGTTTGTGAGGAAAGAATATTTTATACCCATATCCTCGAGATCTTTCAGGAAACTCAAAGTATAGGGGAACAGTTTTGAGCCAAGATATATTGTGCCGTCCATATCGAGTGCCACGTGCTTTATCCTGCGACACTTAGCCATAAGTTCGTCATGGCTGAACGGTGAATGATATTTGTTGAATTCCACTCTTCTTATAATGTTTAATGTGAAATGTTTAATGTTTAATTAAATGTCGGCGTCATCGTTTGTGACGTTGCCTTCTATCTTGTTTACTTCGCGTGCCTTGGTTTCGAGAGATGCGTAGAATTTATTTGAACGCTCGTAACCGTCGCGAGGAGCCAGCCACATTGTCAGGAACGTAACCGCGCCGAGGCAGCCTACGCCTATAATGATATAGAATACCATATTCCAGCCCCAGTGGTCGGCCACGATACCGATACCGATTGCAGAAAGGAAGGAACCGACATAACCGAATATTCCGGCAAGGCCATTGGCAGTTGCCGAAGCCTCTTTAGTGGCATGGTTGGCGGATGCAATTCCTATCAGGGCCTGCGGACCATAGATAAAGAAGCCCGCCATGGCGAGAATGATGATTGAAACTATAACCGGGAGACCGGGCATGAAAATGAAAATACTCATGAAGATCACGGCGCATGTCATGCATACGAGACACATGCGGTGGGCTTTCCCCTTGAAAATGTGGTCTGTAGCCCATCCTGCCCCGATAGTTCCTACAATGGCGAATATCTCAAAAACACCCACAGACCATGCAGCATCTTCGATGCTCATGTTGCGTGCTTCCGTAAGGAACTTGGGGCCCCAGTCAAGGATGCCCATACGCATCACGTAAACAAATATATTTGCGATGCATAGAGTCCATATCCAGCGGTTTGTCCAGACCATAACCTTAAGGAAGTCTTTACGTGACACGTCCTTTGTAGCGGCATTATCGCTTTTACCGGTTTTTGTGCCCGGAAGTTCCGGAAGTCCCACAGAGCGGGGGTCATCGCGGAGGCCTACATACAGCCATATGGCGCCGCAGACAGCTATACCGGCCGGAATCCAGAAGCAATATCTCCATGCGTCCCAGTGCCTGGCGTAGCTCATGATTGTCTTAAGGTGTTCCTGGTTTGAGGGGTCGAGGTTAAGGTTGGCTGCTATGCGGGCGATGATGCTTTGATCGGAACTGAGATCCGTACCCATTGTGCCCATGATATAACCGCAGACAACCACAGCCAAGGCTGCACCGATGGAATGTGATGTGTTCCATATAGACATCTTGGTTGCAAGCTGTGAAGGATGTATCCAGCAGGGGAGAAGCCGCGCACAGGGAGGATATCCCACGCCTTGGAAAAGTTGGTTGCAGATAATGGTCACAGCCATCACCATTACAAGCATATTGATGAAGTCCGGGCCGGCTTCCGTTCCGGTGATCCAGCTGCTGATGTTGACACCGAACCCGAAAGCGAGGTTTGATAACGCGCAGAGAAGGAGACCTATTGCCATAATGACGCGCGCGCTGAAGCGGTCAACAACGAATCCGTTGATGAATCGCGACAGACCGTAGATAAGCGATCCGATACCGATCACGATACCGAAACTTGTGTTTGAAATGCCATACTGGGCTGTAAGCCCCGGCATTGCGATCGAGAAGTTCTTGCGAACGAAGTAATAAATGGCATAGCCGATCATCGAAACGAGGATCGTGCGCAGTTGCCAGTGCTGGTATTTCTTTATTGTTTGTTTGTCCCAGCCTTCGAAAATATTTTCTTTAGACATGATATAGGTTGTGTTCAAAAAAGTATTAAATTATCGTGTCAGAGGATTCCGTTTGCCTTCATGGTGGCTTCCACATCGAGTGCATCGGCGAGGATGGAGATTGGATTTTCAACTTTTGCTCCCGTGCTCATTTCGATCTGCCACTTGCAGGTCTCGCAGTCGGTTGCCACGAGATCCGGATGCGCCATCTCAATTGCATCGAAAAGTTCAGCTCCTATCTTCTGTGAGTATTCGTAATTCTCTTTCTTGAACCCATATGTGCCGGCTATGCCGCAGCATTGAGACGGCAGCGGAACGAACTCAAGCCCCGGAATCATCTTCAGCAGCCCTATGGAGTAAGCGCTCCATCCGAGTTTCTGCATGTGACATGGGGTATGATAGGAGACGCGCTTGCTGTAATCATCCTTGAAAACAAGTTTGATTTCACCATCGTTTATCTTACGGGAAAGGAATACGGTTGCAAGCATGATGTCGGAACGCACATCCGAATTGTCAAGTCCGAGAAGATGGGGATATTCGTCCCTGATAGTGAAAACGCAAGTGGAACTTGTGGCAAGCACCTGCATGTCCTTATCAACGGCCTCCCGGATGGATTTGAGATTTATTTCGGCGTCGTGGGTTGCCCTTGAAATCAGTTTGTTCGCTATTTTGGCTACCCCGCAGCATTTCTGTTTCGAGAGCGGGAGCACTCCATAGCCCACTGCATTAAGAATCTTAACGAGATCCTTGCCAAGCGAAGGATTGTTATAGTTGACGTAGCAACCGTGATAGTACGCTATGTGTTTGGGGAATTTCTCCTGTTCTGGCTGTATCTTTTTCAGATATGTCGAGAATTTATGGGAGGAATAAGCCGGAAACTTCCGGTGTTTGTCAACACCGAAAGCATGAAGCCCCATTTTTGCTATTCCTGTGCCCAAGATAGGGTTCACAATCGGAGCGAACGCAGATGCGAGATTCCCCATGACATCAGTTTCCGCCAACACGTGGTCGCGTAATTTTGGCGCTTTTTTGTCATATTTGATTCTTGCGCTCTGAATTATGTCACCGATTTTTACATTGGAAGGACATGACACCTCACAACGTTTGCAGTTGAGACAATATTTCAGGGCCTTGTCATAGAATTCCGGGCTTTTTAGCCGGTAGCGTTCGCCGTCAGGACCTGCCATTTTCGGACCCGGATAATCGGGATTTACAGCCATAACGGGGCAATAAGCCGTGCAGATAGTGCATTTGATGCACTCTTCGAAGTTATTGGCGCTTATATTTTGTTCCTGATAATTCATCTTGAATAATGTTTAATGTTTAATGTGAAATGTTTAATGTTTGGTGAGTAATGTTCAATTAAACATTGAACATTTAACATTTATCATTATTTAAAGCGAGGTCTGCTGTGTGGAAACCGGTGAGGATTGCAGTTCCTGCACCGGAATCTTCTTTAAGGGAATTGCAATGAGCTAAAGACGCTCCGGCGGCATATAAGTTGCTGATTGTCTCTCCTTTGATGGAAGGGTGAAAATTTTTGTCAATTTCTACGCCATAGCTCATATAAGGCTGGGGATCGAAGAAGTTGGCGGCATACCAGTCATCACGGCTTGCAGGGGAGTTTACATCGAGACCGAACACCGGTTCGAAAAATCCCTTGGGGTTAGACCTGATGCCTTCACTGAAAAGTGAGCCGGTGGCAAGGATATAGGCGTCAGCCTTCAGATGATCCTCCCCGAAATTGGTAGTCACGAGCTCTTTCACTTTCCCGTTTTCGATTATCCCTTTCTCCACATGGTCGCCCAGGAGATATGTGCCTCCGAGCTGTTCGAAATAGTTCTGGAGGATATGTTGCGTGCGGAGACCCGAAACGGATACAGGAATCGTAGGTATGCAGAAAAGAGGATTCTTCACAAGTTCGCGCATGCGATTCATCTGAGACTCGTCTTGAATGCCGATTATGGCAGGAATAAGAATTGTCTCGTCTGGTTTTGCGCAAGCATTGATTTTCGATGCGAATTCATCAATGGTAGTGGCATCCATCTGTTTTGCAACCGACACAGCCCTCATATCGAAATTGGATTTGCGCAACCGGGTGAGACGTTCAAGGTCGATTGTCTCGATTCGGCATTCCACTCCAAGCTTTTCAAGGTTTTCCACTATGAATGCGGGATAGCTTTCAAGGAAACCTTTTACGGAAATTATCAATGCCTTGTCAAACGGTCTGGTGTCGGCATTTTCAAATGTGAAATATCCATGGAGAGTGAGCCATGACGGTCGAGCCACACCGAACGGAGTGAGTGTGAAATGATTGTTTTTTCCAGAGCCGATGGTGGTTATACCTGCATTTTTAAGTGTATGAGGCACACTATCGGCAAGAACTGCCACCCTTTCTTCGCCCATTAGTCTGTACGGATGGTTTTCCGGAAGGTTCTTGATTTCGTCCAATGGACTGACAATTGTTTTCTCTCCTTTTTTACCAAGAAGCCCGAAAGAGCCGGCACAGAAATGCAACGCACTTTGACCGGAAGATATGACTGCGGTTTTCTTGCCTTGTTCTGCAAGCCGGATGCCGGCGGAGAGTCCGCAAAGTCCGCCACCTATTATTATATAGTCGAATTTCATTGTGCCGAAGTTATATTGGATTCTTTATCGTTACCTTTCTCCATGCCGCAGACGCCTTCATATATCCATGATGTGAAATAGGATTCTGCGAGAGAGCGTCCCCATGCCACAGGTCTGACTCCTTTCCAACGCTCTTGCAGGAAAGATTTCAGGTCGCTGATGGCCCTTTCGTTTCCGAATTTAGAGCCGAGGATCGCGGCAGCCCTTGAAGCGCAGATGCCTCCCTGGCATGTCCCCATCCCCAGGCGGGTGCGACGGCGCAGGTTCACGAGATTATTGACGTGGAGGGTGTCCATCGCATATTTGATCTCCCCGACCGATACTTGTTCGCATTCGCATACAAGTGCATCATCGGAATCAGAATCATATTTTATTTTTGAAGATAGTGAGCCATGGCGTTCACGGGCGGCGATCTGACCGGTGCTCATATCGATGATATGTTTTTTCGAGGCAGACGGGTTGTCCGTCTCTTTATCAGAACCGGGCAGCGGATCGATATGGGTTGTGCATCTGGCATTGACTCCGAGCTTCTTGCAAACCATATCTGCCGCAGTTTCAGCCATCAGGCGGTATGTCATCAGTTTTCCGCCGGAGATCGTGATGAATCCCTCCATTCCGTCGCGGGTTGCATGGTCAAGACAAACTATGCCACGTGAAATCTTCCTTCCGGAGGGGTCGGAATCGTCTGCGATAAGGGGACGCACCCCGGCATAGGCACGCAATATACGAGTCCATGAAAGAGAGGGGACAAGCTGGCATCCTTGATTCAAAAGAATGTCAACTTCTTCCTGAGTCACATCCATATTGTCTACCTGATCATACGGGACGCGGCTGGAGGTTGTGCCGATCAAAGAAATTGTGTCGCCGGGAACGAGGATGTCGGCATCGGCAGGTTTGCGACAGCGGTTTATCACCATATTGTTGACGCGGTGACCGAAAATCAGCAAAGCTCCCTTTGCAGGGAACATATTGATTGTTATACCGGCCTTTTTCGCTATTCCGTGACTCCAGATGCCGCCGGCATTCACCGTGATGCTGCCGCGTATCTCCTGTTCCTCACCTGATATTGAATTCCGGACCTTCACACCAATGACACGGCCATTTTCCTGAATAAGTTCCACCACTTCGTGATATGTCAACACATCGGCACCGTGAATGCGGGCATCGAGCACGTTGGCAGTAGTGAGGCGGAACGGATCAACGGCTCCATCGGGCACTGAGACTGCTCCTATTATATCCGGATTGACGGCCGGCTCCATCCGGATTACCTCTTTTGGATCAAGCTCCTTGGCTTCTATGCCTGCGGCAATACAGGACTCGATGAAAGTCTTCTGATATCCGAGGTCATCCTCCGGTAAAGTTACAAAAAGACCACCCGTCTCTTCGACACAGTGGGCGGCAATTTTGCGTAAGGTCATATTTTCGCGTATGCATTCAGTGGCAGATTCATGGTCTGTCACAGCATAGCGTGCTCCGCTATGGAGAAGACCGTGATTGCGACCGGTCGCTCCGGCAGTGAAGTCAAGGCGCTCAATCAGCATAACCTTGAGACCACGCTTCGCACAGTCGCGGGCAGTTCCGGCACCAGTCGCGCCGCCGCCAATCACGATCACATCGTAATGTTTGTTTTTCAAGCCGGCTTCCATTGGTTATATCGTAAGTCAGGTTTCGATGTTATATAAAATTGATTTCAATGCAAAAGTAAACAACTTTCTTTTAATAAGCAAACTTATTTCGAAAAAAATAATATTTTCTCAATAATTACTTTTAAATTTAACGTTTGTAAGCAAGAAAGTGTTTTTGCGTGTTGAGAAGTTTGTTGTTTATATTAAAATCGAACTTCATCTGTCAGAATCAAACAATCAGAAGCTGTTTCGTTAAATTCCCATTCATCTCACTGAACAATATGTGTTGATTCTTTGCGCCCTCGGCTACTCTGCGAGGAATAATGTTCAGTGCAATAAATGGGAGCTTATTAGTAGAAAAAGGTATGCTTAAGAGAAAAGCAGTGATTGTTTAACATTTTTTAAGTGTTGGATTGGAAGTCTTTTATTAACTTTGAAAAGATTCTACATATGTTCAAATACCATAATCGAAATGACAAAGGAAGAGAGACATAATCTGATAGTTCAGACATTGCTGAGGCAGGAGTCTGCTTCAGTGGGGGAGCTGTCAGCCCAACTGCAAGTCTCGGCAGTTACAATCCGAAAAGATCTAAGTGAACTCGAAGCTGCAAAAAAATTATATCGCAGTCATGGAAATGCCATCCTGATAGATCCTTATATTAACAACAGAACCATCAGCGAGAAAGCTAAGCTTGCCAGTCATGAAAAAAGTGTAATAGGATATCATGCAGCTCAACTTGTCACAAAGGACGATTCAATAATAATCGCGTCCGGCACAACAATGCTTTCATTTGCACATAATATCGAACCGAAACATCATCTCACGGTGGTTTCGGCCTCACTTAAGGTGTCTGAGGCTCTCGGTCCAAAAGAAGCAATAGATGTGATACAGCTCGGCGGTACTCTGCGACGGAGTAGCCTCTCGGTTGTAGGCCGCACTGCAGAAGTGTTTCTCGAAGATATGGCATGCAGCAAACTTTTTCTTGGAGTTGATGGCTTCGATCCGGGATTCGGCATTACCACAACCGATATCCGGGAGGCGGATCTAAACAAGGCAATGATGCGTGCAGCTCAGAAAACGATTGTCCTTGCAGATTCATCAAAATTCGGCAGGAGAGGTTTTGTAAAGATTGCCGATTTTGACGAAATTGACATGCTTATCACTGATTCCCGTCTTCCCGACAAGGCTGCCGCCTCCCTTGAAGCGATGGGGATTGACCTGAGGATTGTTGAGGTCTGATATTCCGAAACGTACCTGTATATAATATTTAATCCTCTCTATCGGAAAGTTAAATTTTTCTGATAGAGAGGATTATGTTTTGTCATTTTGCTACATTAATATGATGTGGTTTGCTGTAAACTTTACATGTTTATGTCACTTTGATATTTATTAACTAAATGTATTGATTATTTATATATTCTTTAACTAAAATTTGTTTGTTTTGCTCAATTCCGGATGTAATTTTGCAACCGAAATAATCAAAACACCCTTTTCCGACCTAAAGTTAGATAATGAACTTGTCTAAACTTATTTACGAATGTTAAGAATAGACGTTAATTACATTCTTTTATCAACCTTGGCGAATCTTTTTGGCCGCTTTTGCCCCTCTCATCGGCACCAACCGAGAGGTTGCTGCCGATGAGAGTGACAAAACCGCCTCAAAAATATTCTGCCAATGTTAATAAAAAAATAAGTTTAGACAAGTTCAATTCTAATCAATAAAGGCTGACGCATAGACTACTACGCCGGTCAATCCTGAACAGTGTGAAAAACACATTCCATGACCGATAACCCATGACACCTATTTATAATACATGCCGAGAGATGACATGTATTGCCAAAGAAATCATTATTCATTTCCATTAATTTTTTCAACCAACAGAATGAAAGTAATCAGACACCTCATGTATGGCGCGCTCTTTGCCGTCGGCATGACGTTTACGTCTTGCGGAGTTGAAGACAATACCAAAGATGTGCTTCCTCGCCTGAACGTAGACAAATCAATTGTGCAGGTGATACAGGATGGTAAACTTATATCCGGTTCTCCAGCCACAATCAATATCACATCCAACAAAGGCTACACCATTACGAGCGATTGCGACTGGCTAAGTGTTGACCGTCCTGAAGGGAAGGGGCGTGTCACAGTTGAAATTGTTGCAGAACCCAATGAAACGGAAGCGGAAAGGATTGGACACCTCAATATCACCTCCATGAATCTTTCGGAGATTGTGACGGTGAAGCAAAATCTCCAACTCAATCTTGACGATAAACTTGAAATCGGACACGTATATTTCTTTGATGATTTCAAATGGGCGATAGATGGTTCGGATGCTGTGGCGCAAGGTTCGGCTGGCGATCAGAGAAACATTTACACCTACACTGCATGGACGGGAGAGAATCCCCTTCCGATCTTCAAGGCTAAATATGAGGATTTCAACTCGAATGCCAAGACGGTATATACACAGGACGGTTATCTTAAATTCAACAAAACAAATACCCTCACTGCAATATCTCCTAAAGCAAATGGTATCGAACATGGCAAAACATCTGCCGTACGGGTGAGCTTTAAGGCTGCCTTTCAAGATAAGGGCGCCAAGATAGCCGTCGGGGTCATCGGGCAAGGTCAGATTAAAGACAGCGAGAAAATTGAAGGTGGGTGCGTGAGTCCCCAGCTCATAACCCCGGATGCGACATGGAAATGGTATGACGTGTCTGTCGATATTGCCGGTCTCGCAGGTGAAGACAAGGTGGTGGTCGGTCCGATAGAATTCATCCGTGACAATATTACATCAAGTGGCACCTACCGCTGGTTTATCGATGATCTCAAGATCGAGAAGATTGCTAATTAATTCATAATACTGATTTTCAATAATGATCATGAAATTTAAGAATATTTTAGGGTGCGCGATGCTTTTTTCAGGGCTTATGCTGGCATCAACTTCCTGCAAGGAAGACAGTTTACCCGATTTCGTGCATTCCGATAACCGAGAGGTCAAGCTTGAGAACACAGGCTTCACATCATCGGGAGACCAAGCTCTTGTGGTGCTTGCCGCAAACGGCGACTGGCATGTTTCCCGTAAAGACGAATGGTTGCATATCTCCCATGAATCGGGGACTCGCGGGCGTCATAACCTCTTCATTTCTGCAGATGCAAACACCTCTTCTAAAAGTCGTCTCGGCTTCATCGAGATTGATATGGCAGGGAAAACAGAGCAGTTCGCCGTGACTCAGAATGGTTTTGACTATGTGCTTGAGCTTGATAAAACCGACATATCCCTGACCATAGATGGTGTTGCGGCAATTCATGGCTCTGAGACGCTGACTATTACGGCTAACGCTCCGTGGAGCATAACTATTCCGGCGGACTGCAGTTGGCTAAAGGCGACTCCGTCAAGTGGGGAAGCCGGAGAAACTCAGGTAGTTTTCAGTGCGGAGGAGAATACAACGGGTGCAGACCGGCAGGTCGCTCTCTCTGTAATGGAGGGGGATGTGGGGAAAGGATTCAATGTGGTTCAGTCAGGAACGCGTATCGTGTTTGATGATATGATAGCAGGATACGTATATTTCCACGATGATATGGCATGGGCAACAGGCGGTAACGACCAGGTGGGATCGATAAACGGTTCTGCAAGTTCTACCCTTCCTATATACAATGCCGCAAATGCTGCCATCAAAACCGAGTTTGACAAGAGGTATTTTGATTTCAATGCATCCGGTTCATCAGTATATGCTGCGGATGGATATCTGAAATTCGGTAAAGGAAGTCATCAGAATGCATTCATGCTTAAAGAACCCCTCGGCATAGCTGCCGGCAAGAAAGCAAACGTGGCAGTGACGTTCCGTCTTGCCAAGAATGGAACCGACAACTTCACGGCATCCGTTGCCATCGATGGCCCGGGAGAAATAGAAGGTGCGGTGAACGAAGACAAAAACCTCAGTTCACCCTGTGTGCCGGTCAACAACTCCGACAAGACGATTAATTGGCAGTGGAAGGAGTTCTCGGTCAACATCTCCGGAGTGACATCAGAGACCAAAATAATAATCGGGGAGACTCAATATATCATCGACGGCTTTAAGACCCGTTCCGGATATTATCGCGGTTTCATCGATGACATCAAAGTAACAAGAATCGACAACTAACATAAAATGAAACTCAACATAAAATCAAATAAATACGCGCGACTCTATTTCGCCACGGCATTTTTGGCAGCCGGTTCAATAATGGCGTTTGCAGAGGAAATCAGCGGCACTGTGTTTGACAAAGACGGCGAACCAATGATCGGTGCAACCGTGATGGTGGAAGGCACCAAGAAGGCCGTCGTTGTTGATATCGATGGAAAATTCACTATCGATGCAGATCCCGGTCAGACTCTTAAAGTGACATATGTGGGGATGAAGGGTCAGAGTGTCAATGTTCAGAAAGGGAAGACCTCTTATGAAATTATCCTTCAGAGTGATGACCAGACCCTCGATCAGGTTGTAGTCGTGGGTTACGGTACAATGGAGAAAAAGCGGGTGACTTCGTCGATCACTTCGATTTCAGGTGACAACCTTATGACTGGTCTCGGTGGCTCAACCGTGGCGACAGCCCTCCAGGGAAAGGTCTCCGGTCTTACAATCGGAGGGTCGTCCTCCCCGAACTCAACCAACGACTATCAGCTCCGCGGCGTGTCTTCCGTTAAAGCAGGGAACTCTCCGCTTGTGGTGATAGACGGTATTCCCGGTGGAGACCTTCGTGCGGTGAACCAGGAGGATATCGAATCAATCGATGTACTTAAGGATGCTTCTGCAGGTGCCATCTATGGAACGAGGGCCTCAGCAGGCGTTATCCTTGTGACCACTAAAAAGGCAAAAGAAGGAAAGGCCTCGATTACATATAACATGGAATTGTCGGTGGAGAGCACACGCAAGCGTCTTGAGACTCTCAATTCGCAGGAATATATTGAGCTCGGCAGAGGATATGATTATGGCTATGATACCGACTGGTACCATCAGTTGACCCGCAGCAATCCTTTCTCACAGCGCCATTCCGTGACTATGACAGGCGGAACGAAAGCCCTGCAGCTTTACAGCTCGCTTTCGTATTCCGATCAGAAGGGCATCGTGATAGGTGACGGACGTAAAGATTATTCCGCACGACTCAACGGAAGATACTCAATCTGGGATAACCGTCTTCAGATCGGTTTGAGGATGCAGTATCGTGAGGCTCATCGCGATCAGCGAAACAGTGCGGGAGCTTTTGAGCAGGCTCTTGCCCTCAATCCCACTACACCTCTCTTCGATCCGTTGAACCCCAATCGTTACAACGTGAATCAGTATGGCATAGGTACGCTTTACAATCCTGTAGCCAATATCATGGATCAGGATTATAACGGAACAGACCAATGGTTTATGGGAGATGCAAACATAAAGTTTGAGATTCTTCCCGGATTCAACATTCAGGCAACTGCCGGGGTTGACCGCAGACAGTGGGTGAAGACTGTATATTACAATCAATATCACCGGTATAGCGTAAATTCCGGAAAGCTCGGTCAAGGATCGCATAGCTACAGCAAGTCGATGAATCTTTCATACGAGGCATTCGCTTCATATACAAAGGATTTTCTCGACGACCATCATATCGATGCGGTGGCAGGATGGAGTTTCTTTGAAGAGAAAGGTACCGAGGCATTCAGCATGACAAACCGCAACTTCATTGTTGACGGTGTAGGACCATGGGATATGGGAGCCGGTTCGGATCTTACCGACGGATATGCCGAGATGTCGTCAAGTAAGTCTGCCCGTGAAAGACTGATGTCTTATTTCGGTCGTGTGAACTATTCTTACGATGACAAGTATATAGCAACTGTGAGCTATCGCCGCGAGGGAAGTTCGAAATTCGGCAAGAACCACCGGTGGGGTGATTTCTGGTCTGTGTCGGCAGGATGGCGTATCAATAGGGAGAAATTCCTCCAGGATGTTGAATGGCTTAACGATCTTAAGGTCCGTGTAGGTTACGGTGTCACAGGTAACAATAACTTCGGCTCCGGCTATACTGTGAGGAACTATGATCAGAGCGGTATGTTCCCTAATCCCGGCGGTGTATGGGTTCCGGCTTATGGATCGGCAAGAAATATCAACCCAGACCTCAAATGGGAGGAGAAGAAAGAGCTTAACGTTGGTATTGACTTCTCATTCTTAGGAGGACGCCTTTCCGGTAAATTCGACTGGTTTAACCGCCGTGTTGATGACATGCTCTTTTCGGTAACAGCTCCGGTGCCTCCGATGGTACAGAAGACCATCATGAAGAATGTCGGAACTCTCGACAACAAGGGTTGGGAGTTTGAACTTACGGGAAGAATATTCCAGCAGGCAGACTTCGATTGGGATGCGACAGTCCGTTTCAGCCAGAGCAGCAGTAAGATCAAGAATCTCGGTGAGGCCGGTTCACAGATACTTTCGGATGCTCTCCCCAGTTCAATGGGCTATACGCACAAGATCGTGAACGGTCAGGAGATCGGAAAATTCTGGCTCTTCAAATATGCAGGTCTTGACGAGAACGGCAAGTGGCTAATATATGACAAGAACAACAATGTCGTGCCTGCAGCCAGCAACACCACAGATGAGAACAAGCATTACGTGGGCAACGGCGTGCCGAAACTTATCTTCTCGATGGATCACAACTTCCGTTACAAGAATTTCGACCTCGGCATCAGCTGCCGTTCATGGATGAAATATGATGTGTTCGATGAGACGGAACTTTATTACGGTCTTAAAGGACAACAGGGTATAAATGTGCTGAAATCGGCATATGGTCAGAATGCAGCCATAAATGACAACCGAATCACCACAGACTACTTCCTGCAGGATGCTTCCTTCTTCAAGATTGATGCAATCTCGCTTGGCTATACCCTTGACCTTTCAAAATGGCAGAAGTTTATCAATAGCGCACGTTTCTATGTGACAGCGCGCGATGTTGCTACCTTCACCAAATATAAAGGATACAATCCCGAGCAGAATGTCAACGGACTTTTCCCCGGTCTCGCCGGTTTCCAGGATGTCCGCTCCATGTATCCTCAGACAATACGCTGGACCTTCGGTATGCAGCTCAAATTCTAACCCTTGATTTTTACAATTCAACATAATGAAACTGAATAAGATTAAATATATGGCGTTCGCGGCAGTCGGCACTCTGATGATGTCGTCTTGCGACTTGGACGAGAAGTTCTACAGCGAAGTTACGCCCGACAATTTTTTCACAAGTCCGGAGAGTGTATACGCTGTGCTCGCCAAACCGTTCGATCAGTGGCGTTACTATCACAATGAGAAGAACAATTGGGTTCTTGAGGAACTGACCACAGATGAGATGGCGTGCCCGGCACGTGCCGGTGATTTCTATAACGGTGGTGAATACCTGCGTTATCATTATCACACATGGAACACAGCCGACCGCTTCATCGTCAATAACTTCAATCAGCTGAACTATGTTATCGCACGTTCGCTTGAAGCCCGTGAGGACCTTGCCGGCGTAAATTATCCGGCAGTCGGTCTGACCGAGGAGGAGAAGGCGGATCATTTGAACCAGATCAACACCCTCCTTGCTTATTGCTATATGCGCGGACTTAGCTCATACGGTGGGCTTCCTATATACACGAGCAGTCAGGATAAACCGAAGGCGCGTAACAGCCGTAAGGAGAATTTCGATTTTATCGAGTCTGCGCTTCTTGATGCGATTCCCAAACTGAAGCCGCGCACCTCTCTGACTGAGAGTCAGAATGGTTATATCACACGCGGAACCGGAGCTATGCTACTTGCCCAGCTTTATTTCAACGCTGAAGTTTATATAGGAGAGGATAGATATGCTGATGCAGAGAAATTGCTTCAGGATATTTACGACAGTAAATACGGCAAATATGAACTTGACAAGACATGGAACGGCCCACATACTTTTGATAATCACCAGTCTCCCGAGGCAATGTGGTATGTTCCTTCTCAGACTACCAAGAAAGAATTTGACGGTCTGTATAGATTTATGTTTATCGCTGACGCAAAAACATATTTCGACTGCAATGTCCTGAAGAATCCATACAACGGCTATCAGCTTGCGCCATCACTGGAAAAAGAAGGGGTGGAGCTCGTTTCAAAACTCGGCAGGACATATGCCAAGTTTCATGAAAAGGATCTTCGTAAAAAGCCTTATGTCTATAACGGCAACAAGCAATACGAGGGGATGTTCTGCGTAGGTTTGCAGAAGAATCCTCATACGGGCAAGGTGGCCAAAGGTACTAAACTCCAGAATGGGAAAGATATGGTGATGGTTGACTACATAAACCGCACCGGCAACAAGAGCGACATGATGGAGGGCGATGAAAATTCAGGTATCCGTCTGGTTAAGATGCCGGTGTCAAATTCAGCAGACAAGGATATACTTTTCGATGCAGATTTTCCTGTGATACGTTTCACTGAAGTTGTGTATAACCTTGCTGAATGCAAATTCCGCAGAGGCGACAAGAAAGGGGCGGCTGAGCTGATCAACGAAGTGCGTAAGCGCAATTTCGAAGGAGGTGTCGATCCCGATCCGGTCACTGAGTCTAATCTTGACCTTTATCGTCTTGCTGACGAATATATGATTGAATTCCTTGGAGAAGGACATAGACGCACGGATCTTATCCGCTGGGGACTCTTCACTACTGAGTCATGGTGGGATCACACCCCTACCGACAACACCAAAAAAGTGTTCTGTATCCCATTGGAAGCAATTCAGGGCAATCCTCTGCTTGAGCAGAACCCCGGATATTAATAGTTGATACTAATAGTTAATGACTAAAATAGTTAAGTAAACAATATAATGACACTCAATAATATTTTCAAATATAGTTTTCTTGTTGCGGGACTGTCGGCCATTGTGCTGACATCCTGCTCCGAGAAAGAGGTTCCGGTAGCTCCCAATGGATTCGACCGGGATGATGTGACGATTGTCCATCAGTTTGGCAAGAATCTTGCCGGAAGGGTAATAGTAGATGGAGTGCCTCGTGCGGGGGTTGTGGTGAGCGACGGAATAAACGTTGAAGTTACGGATGACAAAGGTGAGTACCAGATGTATACGACACGTCAGCACGTGTTTGTATCTGTGCCCGAAGATTGCGCAATTCCTGTGCTTGACGGACTTCCAAGATTCTACAAGGTGCTTGACTTCTCTGTGGATGCTAAGATTCAGCGTGACTTCAACCTGAATTCTTCTCCTAAGAAAACGGAATGGACTCTTATGGCGATTGCAGACCCTCAGATAGGCAATGATAATGATGTGAATGATTTCAGCAGTATTATCCTTCCTGATTTTTCCGATTTTTCCAAACCGCAGGGCGAGAACACTTTCGGTATCACTCTTGGGGATATTGTATGGAACAAACCGGATCTGTTCTCAACTTATAAGACACTTATCGGTCGCACTTCAGTACCTACGTTCTCCGTGATCGGTAATCACGACCATAACGAGAGCATCAAGAATGATACGGACAGCGATGCTGATTTCCGGAATGTCCTTGGCCCGACATATTATTCTGTGAATATTGGTGACTACCATATGGTTGTTCTCGACGACGTTCTCTATAGTGGAGAAACCGGAAGAAACGATTATGCCAACACCATTACACAGGAACAGCTTGACTGGCTTAAGAAAGACCTGTCGTATGTTTCTAAAGAGAAAGGTCTTATCGTGGCTCTTCATATCCCTACGGCGCGTTGGAACAAACTCAACAATCTGACAAACACGCAGGCACTCTATGATTTAATCAAAGATTTCGACAATGTGCAGATTGTTTCCGGTCATGCCCACAATCAGTCAACGGTTGAGATTGCACCCAATATGACGGAATATAATTTTGCTGCCGCGATGGGTGCCTACTGGTATCCTCTTTGCAGTGACGGGACGCCCCGCGGATATGGAATGCTTAAATTCAATGGCAACAAACTTGTAGATGTCAAATATAAGTCGGTCGGCCATCCTGATGATTTCCAGATGAAGATATATGCTCCCAAGGATGCAGTCCTTTGCAAGCCCTCGAACAATGCCGGCGATCCATTCGACGAAATTCTCGTGAACGTTTTCTGCTGGTATCCGAAATGGAAGGTTGAGCTTCAGGAAGACGGGGGAGAATGGAAAGTCCTCAGCAATGTCCAGGCACAAGACCCTGATGTGCGCAAGAGTCTGGTATATGACGAGGATGATAAGAAATGGTATATTCCGGCCAATCATAACGGCGCTCAAATCGCCACGACCAACCATATGTTCCTCTACAAGCCTTCGGCAACATGGAAGAGCGTTACGGTACGAGCAACTGATCCATTCGGAAATGTTTACACCTCATCTTTGAATAATGAATGAAGTTGTTTAAACAACTTCAATGATTTCATTGCAAAATAAGAAATAATTATTATTTTTGCAAAACGAAACCTTACGAAGCATAAATGAAAAGATTTTCTAAATTGATAGCATTGTCAGTTCTCCTCATAGGAGGAGGGCTGGCAGCTTTTGCCTACCATCCGAAACAGAATCCGATGACATTCGGCAAGAATCGTCTTTCCATCATTACCCCGACACTTTTGCGTCTGGAATACGCGACTGATGAGAAATTTATAGACGATCCCACACTTTTCGCATACGACCGCACATCGATGCTCGCTCCGGAGAGCATCGACGTAAAGGATCTTGGCGACAATTGTTATGAAATCAGGACACCGGCGTTGCGTATATGGTATAAAAATGACGGATTTCCGTTCTCAACCTCTAACCTCAATGTGTTTTATACGCATAACGGGAAAGAGAAAAAATTTACCAATCGCTTCATAACCAAAAATAATCTTGGAGGCCCGGTCGAGACTCTTGACCGCGTCACCAAGGAGATACCGATGAACGATGGTATCCTCAGTAAGGATGGATGGTACATGATAGATGATGCAAGAAGTGACCTTCTTGTGAATGACTGGATCAAACCACGTGACACTCAAAATCATATTCAGGATCAGTATTGTTTCATATACGGCAATGATTTCAAGGCGGCACTTGCAAGCCTCGGCGCCATTTCGGGGAAAGTACCGATGACCCGTAAATATATCCATGGAGTCTGGTATTGCCGTTACTGGGATTACACCTCGGATGAATTTCTTGATATTATTGATGGCTATGACAAGAACGATTTCCCTATCGATAACATCGTTTTCGATATGGGATGGCATACGAACGACGCGAAGGTCGGAACGGGACATAACGGTCATCTCAACTGGAACGGCTATAGCTGGAATAAAGAATTGATACCCGATCCTGCGGATCTCGTGAAGAAACTGCATGCCAAAGGTGTGACGGTTTCCCTTAACGACCATCCTCATGACGGCATTCGTCCCCACGAGGATAATTATGCTGATTTTGCAAAGGCTCTCGGTGTGAAAGATGGTGAAGTTCCACTGTTCGACCTCTCCGATAAAAATTATATGGAGAAGTTCTTTCAATATGCACATAAGCCTTCAGAAGATATAGGTGTGGATTTCTGGTGGCTCGATTGGCAGCAGAATTATCTTTATCCTTACGTCCATGGTCATAACTCCACCTCTCTGCAATGGATCAACGAACTTTATTATCGCAATTCGATGCGAGAGGGGAAACGTGGCGCCGGCTATAGCCGCTGGGCAGGATGGGGCGATCATCGTCATCCGATTCAGTTCTCCGGCGATGCCCAGGCAAACTGGCCAATGCTTGCCTTCGAGGTTAAACTGACAGCCTGTTCCGGGCAGGGCGGTTGCTATTATTGGGCTCACGACATAGGTGGTTTCCGTGGAGAACCTAATCCGGAGCTGACAACCCGCTGGACTCAGTTTGGTGCTCTTTCAGCTGCTCTTCGCGTGCATTCTACAAAAGACAAGAAGCTTGACCGCCGTCCATGGATCAGTGGAGACAAGGAAACGAAGGCGATGCGCAAGATGTATCATTTCCGTTCCCAACTGATGCCTTATATATACAGCAACGTATGGCATACTCACAATACAATGGTTCCCTTGAACCGTTCGATGTTTATCGATTTCGGAGATCAGAAAGAGTCGTTTGCCCAGCCGCAGCAGTTTATGTTCGGTGACGTTCTTATGGCGGCTCCTATCACATCTCCCGGGGACGGTCCGGATAAAGTAGCGTCTCAGAAGGTTTGGTTTCCGAATGGAGAGGTATGGTATGACTATTTCACAGGAGAGCGCATTGACGGAGGACAGACCCTCGATATCGCCAAACCTCTTGACGAATTCCCTCTTTACGTAAGGGGAGGTCATATCCTTGCAATGCAGCCATACACTCCGCGTCCTGCAACAACACCGTTGACGAAACTTGAACTTATTGTTTATCCGGCGGCTTCGGATGTAGACAACACTTTTGAGCTGTATGAAGACGATGGTATCAGCCTTGACTACAAGGATGGTAAATATTCAGTGTCAAAGCTCAATTATTCTCAGAAGGGAAATAAGGCTGTTGTCACGGTGAATCCTTCAGAGGGGGGATATGACGGTCAAGTGGAAAAACGGGCGTATATTGTCCGTCTACCTAAGGCTGATGTTAAAGCCGGTGTAAAGGTAAATGGTAAGAAAGTGAAAGTAACGACAGATAAGGAAGGAGTGTCCGTTATAGAGATTCCTTCTACAGATGTACGGAAAAAAGTGATAGTCGAATATACTATTTAAACTATTACAATATTACCGAATCAGAATAATAACATATAAATTTTTTATCATGAGAAAAAGCATTCTCTTTATCGCTGCGGCATTGTTCGCAGGAAGTTTTGCGCTTCATGCTGCAAAACCGAAAGTGATCGCTCATCGAGGTTACTGGAACACGGCCGGTGCCGCTCAGAATTCGATCCGTTCGCTTGTAAAGGCAGACTCCGTGGGTTGCTATGCATCTGAATTTGACGTATGGATGACCCCTGACAGCGTGCTTATTGTCAATCATGACCCGACAATCAATGGCGTGGAGATTCAGCGCACACCGGCTGCGGAAGTTCGCAAGCAGAAACTTTCAAACGGCGAGACGGTCCCCACTCTTGATGAATATCTCAAGACGGCAGCCGGACTGAAGACACGGCTCGTGCTTGAACTTAAAACGCATGACAGTCGTGCGAGGGAGAAAGCTGCTGTAAAGAAATCTATTGAATTGGTCAAGAAATATGGTCTTGCCGATCGCACGGATTATATAGTATTCTCGAAAGATGCTTTCAAGCAATATGTGAAAGCCGCGCCTAAGGGAGCCAAGGTATATTTCCTGAATGGCGATTATGTTCCCTGTCAGATAAAATATGCAAAAGGGGCAGGCATCGACTATTCCCTTAAAGTGATGAAAAAGCATCCCGAGTGGATTAAGGAATGTCATGAAAAAGGACTTGAGGTGAATGTCTGGACTGTGAACGAACCCGAAGATATGAAATGGTGTATTGAACAAGGTGTGGACTACATCACTACCAATGAGCCGGAGCGTCTTCAGAAGATGCTTAAATAAACCGGGTTCTTCAAACCATAAATAAAGCTCGCGTCAGAAACGACGCGAGCTTTTGTTATGATATGTGACCTTAAACAAGCTCTTACTCGTTGCCGTATCTGATTCCGACAATATCCCAGTCTACGATATCCCAAAGGGAATGCAGATAATCTGCGCGGCGGTTCTGATAATCGAGATAATAGGCATGTTCCCATACATCGAATGTCAGGATAGGCTTAAGGCCTTGTGTCATGGGGTTTGCAGCGTTTCCGCCCTGAGTGATGAAAAGAGAGCCTTTGTCGTCAGCGGAAAGCCAGACCCAGCCAGACCCGAAAAGTGTGGTGCCGGCTTCTTCAAATTTCTTCTTGAAAGCGTCAACGCTTTCAAACTGGCTTTCAATCTGTTTGCGGAGGTCTCCTGATGGTTCTTTAAGCCCGTTGGGAGAGAATTGGAAGAAATAGAAGATATGGTTCCAAGCCTGGGCGGCATTGTTGAAAAGTTTTCCCTCACTCTTGCAGATTATTTCTTCAAGCGACATGTCATCGAAAGGTGTTCCCTCAATGAGAGAATTGAGCGTGTCGATATAAGCTTTCTCATGTTTGCCATAATGAAAATCTATTGTTGTGGCAGAGATTACCGGTGCTAACGCATCCGGTGCATAAGGAAGTCTTGGCTGTGTAAATTTCATATTGATATCGATAGATTATAGGTTTAAAAATATGAAGTCTTCTAAAGACTTCATATTTTTAACAAATAAACTGTAGCCATTGTTTGTCGTTCAATCGAAAACGGCATCCCAGTCTTTCCAGACGGGTTCGTAGCCGTTGGCGCGGATGGCGGCTGCTACGGAAGCGGGGGAGCGGTCATCGCTGACTTCGAACTGTTCCAATGCTTCCGGAGAGGTGGCGTAACCGCCCGGTTCGGTCTGACTGCCGGCACTCATGGATGTTACGCCGAGACGCATGATATTGTCGCGATATTCAGGCGCTTCTCTGGTGGAATATGATATGTCAATGTCGTGGTCAAAAATGCGGAATGCGAAAGTAAGACGCGCCAATTCTCTGTCACTGATAACAACTTTAGGCTGATACCCGCTCTCCGAAGGTCTCATTCTGGGGAAATTTACGGAGAACCTTGAACGCCAATAGCGTTTTTGCAGATATCTGAGATGACGGGCCATCATAACAGTGTCGGCACGCCAATCCTCAAGTCCAAGCAATACACCCATACCGATCTTGTGTACCCCGGCTTCTCCCATACGGTCGAAACCATTAAGCCTCCATTCGAAGTGGCTTTTCATCCCACGCGGATGATATGTTTTATAAGCTTCACGATGGTAGGTTTCCTGAAAACATACCACTCCGTTCAACCCTGACTTTGTGAGACGATGGTAGCTTGCCGCCTTCATCGGTTGAACCTCAATTGTGAGGTTGTGGAAGTGAGGACGGCAAACATGTAACACTTTTTCAAGATAATCCACTCCGCATAGGGATGGATATTCTCCCGATACTATCAATAGATTTTCGAATGGACCGAGTTTCTTGATTGCCTTGCATTCGTTCTCCACCTGATCCATGGTGAGAGTGGTCCTTGCAAATGGATTGTCATGGTTGAAACCGCAATATACGCATTTATTGGTGCAGGCATTTGACACGTACATCGGAATGTACATCGAGATTGTATTTCCGAAGCGCTCCAGTGTGAACCTTCGGCTCAATTGCGCCATCTCTTCAAGGAATTGATCTGCAGCTGGAGATATGAGTATTGCGAATTCTTCAGGAGAGAGCGGTTTTACATTGCGGCTTGCCTTGGCAAGTACACGCCGCACATCCGCCTCCGTGGCGTTATCAACAAGTGATATAGTATCGTTCCAGTCATAGCCGCCGATTACATCGGCGAAGCCATGACCGAAAACGGCATCTTTAGTTGGATCGCTTTTAAAGTTTACTTCTTGCATTCCGATTCAATATTCTGGGAAATGCGCATAGCGCAGAAGTTGGGTCCGCACATCGTGCAGAAGCGGTCGTCAGCGTCAGGAGCATTTCTCCTTGATTCAAGATAAAATTTCTTAGCCTTTTCAGGATCGAGCGATAGATTGAACTGATCTTTCCAGCGGAAATCATAGCGTGCTTTGCTGAGGGCGTCATCACGCACGTTTGCCCCCGGGAACCCCTTGGCAAGGTCGGCAGCATGAGCCGCAATTTTGTATGTTATAACTCCTTCACGCACATCCTCGAGTGTCGGGAGTGAGAGATGTTCCTTGGGAGTCACATAGCATATCATAGCAGTGCCGAGATTGGAGATAATGGCTGCTCCTATGGCTGATGTGATATGATCGTAGGCGGGAGCGATGTCTGTGGTCAACGGACCGAGCGTATAGAAAGGGGCATCATTGCATACGTTCTTCTGCTTTTCCATGTTCTCCTTGATTTTATGCATGGGCACATGTCCCGGTCCTTCTACAAGAACCTGTACGTCATGTTCCCATGCTTTCTTAGTCAGCTCGCCGAGCACTTCAAGTTCAAGGAACTGCGCGCGGTCATTGGCATCGTGGGTGGAACCGGGGCGCATGCCATCTCCAAGTGAAACGGCAACGTCATATTTGTTGAGGATTTCACATATCTCATCGAAATGAGTGTAAAGGAAGCTTTCGGAATTATGAAGCACGCACCATTGAGTCATGATTGAGCCTCCACGTGATACACAGCCGGTAAGGCGCTCCTCAACAAGTTTGGCGTGCTCACGAAGCACCCCGGCATGAATCGTGAAATAATCCACCCCTTGTTCACATTGTTCGATAAGCGTGTCGCGATAAATCTCCCATGTGAGTTTCTTCACATCACCATTAACCTTTTCAAGGGCCTGGTAAATAGGAACTGTACCCATCGGGACAGGGCAGTTGCGGATTATCCATTCGCGTGTTTCATGGATATTGTCGCCGGTGGAAAGATCCATAAGTGTATCGCCGCCCCAGTAGCAACTCCACACTGCTTTTGCAATTTCCTCCTCAATGCCGGAAGATAGGGCTGAATTACCGATGTTTGTATTGAGTTTCACGCTGAATGCTGAACCGATTATCATCGGCTCGGCTTCCGGATGATTTATGTTTGCGGCTATTATAGCTCGTCCTGCGGCAATCTCATCACGCACGAACTCAGGCGTGATATGTGTTTTGATACCACGCGCTTCATTGTCAAGATTCTCCCTGATAGCAACATATTCCATTTCGGGGGTGATCAAGCCCTTGCGTGCGTAATGCATCTGAGTGACGCGATTCCCATCTTTTGCCCTGCGTGGCCTATGCTGCACAGGAAAACGGAGATAATCGAGTGACTTGTCGTCACGGCGCATACGTCCGTAGTCACTTGTGATGTCCGGAAGTATCATTGTATCGTTACGTTCCTCAACCCAACTTTCACGGAGTCGCGGTAGTCCTTGATTAATATCGATAGATATATCAGGATCTGTGTAGGGACCGGAAGTATCGTATACGGTTATATCATCATTGTGATATTCAACCCTTTTGCCGTCTTCAATTTTTACTGTGGGATACTGGTGAATCTTGCGCATGCCGACGCGCACACCAGGTAATTTCCCATTCACATATATTTTATCCGAATTCGGATATGAGGAGACATCTATGTTTTCTATTTTCATGTTATTGTTGTATTTAGACCTGTTAACTATTGAGGAAAGATGTCAGTGGACTGGTGGCTTGTGCATGTGAAGATACAGCTCCAAGTCCGGAATTGAAAGCGTCTCTACCGGCGTGCACGGCATCTTTGAAAGCCTTTGCCATGAGCACGGGATCTCCTGCAACGGCAATGGCAGTGTTTACGAGCACGGCATCAGCACCCATTTCCATCGCTTCTGCGGCATGCGATGGAGCACCGAGGCCGGCGTCAACGATTACTGGCACACGGCTTTGTTCGATGATTATTTCAAGCAGATCGCGAGTCACCAGTCCCTTGTTTGTTCCGATTGGAGCGGCGAGCGGCATAACAGCTGCAGATCCGGCTTCCTCAAGGAGCTTACAGAGCACAGGATCCGCCTGTATGTACGGAAGCACTGTAAATCCCTCCTTCGCCAATTCCTCGGTTGCTTTTAGTGTCTCGATTGGATCCGGCATGAGATACTTGGGATCCGGATGAATTTCAAGCTTTATAAACGATGTGCCGAAAATTTCGCGGCTCATCTGGGCTGCAAGCACTGCTTCCTGAGCGTTTCTCACACCGGATGTGTTAGGAAGCAGCTGCACGTGTTCGCGATTAACATGAGTGAGCATCTCGTCTGTAGCTTCATTCATCATGTTAACGCGCTTCATCGCCACAGTTATCATCTGAGATTCAGATGCCTTGATGGCTTCAAGCATAATATCGGGAGAGGCAAACTTGCCCGTTCCTACGAAGAGACGGGATGTGAATTCCCGGTCTCCGATTTTTAAAATATCCTGCATATTATTGTTGTTCAAATTTTTCAGAATTGTTTGCGCAGTCACGCTTTCTTCTCATATGGTTCTAACAGACGGAGAAACTCTTCTGTTGCCGCTTTTATATCCGGTGCAAAGGCAATCGCCCCGCTTACTGCCAGACCGTTGACTCCAGAGTCCATAAGGGGCTTGACGTCTTCCGGTCTTATACCGCCTACCGCTACTGTGGCAATATTGATTTCATGTTGATGCATATCCCGGCAAATATCACGGATTCCGTCAATACCGAGTACAGGTGCGAGATTCTTTTTTGTTTCAGTGAACCGATAGGGGCCGATACCGATGTAATCAATGTCAAGGGCGCGAACGGCCATCACATCATCTATAGTGTTTGCTGTCACTCCTATAACAGCCGCCGGGCCAAGGACGAGTCGTGCTTTTGAAGGCAGCATATCCATTTTGCCGAGATGAACTCCTCCTACATCAAGAGTTTTCGCCAGTTCGACTCTGTCGTTGAGAATCAGGAATGCTTCCTTGTCAAGGCACATAGGCTTGATCTCATGTATCGCTTTCGCTATTTCTTCATCGGTGGCATCCTTCATGCGGACCTGAATCCACCGGCATCCACCCTCAAGCACTTGTCGCACTTGTTCAACAACTGACACAGGGGAAGAAGTTGAGGTTATATATTGTAACATTTTGGGTAATGTTTAATGTTTAATGTGCAATGTTTAATGCATTTGGTGGAGGGATGCCAGGAAATTGTCAATGTCATTCCACACGCATCCCAACATAGCTGCTCCTGCAAAACCGGTTTCTTCAAGGATATGAAACTTTGCAGGATCAACTCCTCCTAAGGCTATAACGTTTTTGCTCCGGATTTTTCCTTTTATTTCATCCAAATCGAATGCAGACCGATATCCCGATTTGGAAATTGAATCGAAAATAGGTGACAACGTCACATATTCATATTTTTCGCAATCTTCCAATTCTTCTAATGAATGGCATGAGCGCGATATGGCATGGGCGGTTGGCGGAGCAATCGGACAACGTGAATTGATATGCACCCCTCCAAGATTAAATTCGTTCAGAAGCTCAAAATGACCGTGAAGTTTGAGTCTTTTCCGAAGTGCATAGGGGATGTCTTCTATAAGGTTTTTGATGTCGCGCAAGGATGCTCCCGGCTTTCGGATATGCACAAAATCGATGCCCCCGTAAAGAATATGCTCTATATTTGCGGCTTCACCCGGAGTCATTTCCGGTTCTGTTATTGCTATCTTTAAAAAACTCCCCATGGCAACATCTTAATAATAGACATCATTATAATAGACATCATTCTGTATTATCCGCCGAATGCAGCGGAAATGATAGTCAATGAATCACCTTCCTTCAATCTGATGGTTTCCCAATTTTCGTGCTTAACTATGCGATTGTTCAGTGCTATTGCAGTGCCACCCGGCTTAACGCCCCGCTCATGCATAAGTTCCGCTATTGTGAGATAATCGGAGGAGAGATCTATATTTTGATTATTTATCTTAATTCTCATAATATTCGTATTATATTTAATCGTTGTCGCGTCCTGGAAAAAACAATTATATTCAGACGAAGAAATCCAATGGACCGGGCCCATTCATCACGTGAAGGTTTACGGCTGATGTTATCGCCTTGTAGATGAAGCTTTTTGCATCTGAAATGGATTCTTCGAGACTTTTTTTATTGGCAAGTCCGCATGCTATTGCAGAGGAAAGAGTGCATCCTGTGCCATGAGTGTTAGCTGTATCTATTTTCGGTGATTCAAAAGCGGTAAACAGTTTCCCGTCAAAAAGATAATCGGCTGCTATTTCATTAGACGAATGTCCCCCTTTTAGCAATACTGCATGCGCTCCTGTCTTTTCAAGTAATAATTCACATGCTGTTCTCGGGTTCATTGCAGACGCATCAGTATTTAAGAAAGAGGATGCCTCCGATATGTTCGGTGTCATTAATGTCGCCAGCGGCAATAGGTAGTCAATGAAGGCCTTGACAGTTTCATTTCCGGAGGCTACAAGTGACCCTCCGTTCGTTGCAACCATGACAGGGTCAACTATAATATTGTTCACATTATACTCGCTTAGCTTTTCCGCGACTCTTTTAATAATCTCGGGGGATGGCAGCATCCCCGTCTTTACCGCATCTGGATGCATCACCTCAAAAACGGCATCAATCTGATCTTCGAGCATCGGTATGGACACAGGTTCAACCCCAAATACTTTCCGGGAATTCTGTGCCGTGACTCCGGTGATTACTGTGGCTCCATAGACACCGAAAGCGCAACATGTTTTGAGATCCGCCTGAATTCCTGCACCGCCCGTATTGTCAGAACCGGCGATACTTAACACTATCTTTTGTGTTTTCATGAATACACAACTTATTGGTCTTGTTCTTCCTGAGGCAATGCCGAAGATATGGCCTCACGGCATTGCGTCATAAGTAATTTGGTATTAAAACCTCTCTCTCCAGGATATATAGGTTTATGTATTGTCACCTTTATTGTCGTGGGTGTCATGTTGTAGGTGGTTCGTGGCATGGCTTTGAAGCTGCCGTCAATTGTAACGGGCACCACAGGAAGTTTGAACTCAGCTGCAAGCATAAATGCTCCTCGTTTGAAAGGGATCATTTTACCATCCCAGCTTCGGCTGCCCTCCGGAAAAATCACGAGCGACATGCCATGTTTCAATGTCTGTTCCGCTTCAGAAATTGTCTCCTTGATTCCTGCAACGCTTGAATCATCGACAAAAACATGTCCGGCGCATTTACAGGCCCATCCAACCATCGCTATTTTTTCAAGTCCCTTTTTCATGAGCCATTTGAAATTATGGTTGAGATAGCCGTAAATCGCCCATATGTCGTATGCCCCCTGATGGTTTGCTACGAATACATATGACGTGTTCCTGTCGATGTTTTCCCTCCCTTTGACCTCTATGCGCATAAGGAATATGAAACATGTGAATCTTGACCACCAGTGTGGAGGATAGTACCCCCAGTAGTCTTTGTTGCCGATAAGGGATCCAACGGCAGTGATGATAGCCGTGATGAAGGTCACCACCACGAATATCGGACCGGCTATAAGCCACTGATAGACGAAATATAATGTCTTGATCACATTTTTCATGAATAAACAGCTTCGATAATAATTAAAATTCTCCAATCACAAAGTTACAAAATATTAATCACAGATAAAAACACTCTCTTAAAATAAATCTCCGTATCTTCTTTCACAAGATACGGAGATTCAATTTTAGAGCCTGTCTAAATTTATTAGATGGCCTTGATATTTTCGTCTCAGTCGCTTAATTCACCTACAATGGAGATGCCAAGGTATTGTTTTATATCGTTTTGGCTCATTCCGCTTCCAAGAAGATACATAAGTTTTGTTATGGCGGCTTCGGCGGTAATGTCATATCCGGATATAACGCCGGCCTCTGCAAGCATGTCGCCGGTATAATAACGTTTTTGTTCGTCTCCACCGTTCATGCATTGTGTCACGTTGTAGACGATTATGCCACGTTTGACAGCTTCAGATATTTCATCAAGAAACCACTTTTCTGTAGGCGCGTTCCCTGCGCCGAATGTGCGTAGGACAACTGCCTTGATCCCAGGTGTTGAGAGCTGAGCCTTGACAACATCGCTTGTAATTCCGGGGTATAACCATAGAACCAATAAGGATGGATCCATTGCGTAAAACGGCTCAAGAGGAAGCTTTTCGTCATGCCGCATAAGATATGGGGTATTATATGTTATGTGCAGGTCGATGGTTCCTAAATCAGGATAATTGAAGCTTTTGAATGCATGGAAACCTGTTGAGGTAAATTTGGTTGATCTGCATCCTCTTACAATATAATCCTGAAATGCGATAACTACCTCCTGAATCATAGGATTTCCATCGACATCCTTTGCTGCCGCTACTTCCACGGCTGATATCAAGTTCTGAGTGCCGTCTTCCCTCACATCCCCGATTGGTAACTGACTCCCTGTGACAACAACCGGTTTTCTAAGATTACGCAGCATAAATGCGAGAGCGGAAGCAGTATATGCCATGGTGTCCGTGCCGTGAAGCACAACGAAACCATCGTATCCTTCATAATTGTCTGCGATGTCTTTTACAATTGTTCCCCAGTATTGAGGGTTCATGTTTGAAGAGTCAATAGGGTTCTTAAACTGAACGCTGTCTATCTGATATCCAAGTTCCGAGAGCTTGGGCACATTGTCCATAAGATGAGAGAAATCAAATGGTTGGAGACCTTGCGGAGTTTCCACCATTCCGATGGTTCCGCCGGTGTAAATTATTAAAACTTTAGGCTTATCCATAATTCTATTGTTTTACAGATGAATTCTGTGTAGCCGGAGCTGCGGCAGGTTTTACATCTTCGTAATAATATGGTTTAATTCCGAACGTAAAGTGATTGACCCTTATGATGACAAATACCATAACCAATGCGGATGCAGCAGTTACCAACACGAACGGGAAAAGGTCACTGTGCTGCTGACCGAATATATCAGCAAAGAAGTCAACGATAACAGGTACAAGAGAGATTGCAATGTAATTGGCAACCTGAAGATATGCAAGTGCCAAAGTTGACTTACGGTCGGTGACGACAAGTTCAGTGGCTTTAATATAGAAGATCGGTTGGGCAAGGCCATTGCCAAGTCCGACAATGCCGTATGCAGCTATAAACAGTGGATATGACTTTGTAATCACAAAAAGGAGGAAACCACCCACCAGGAGAGCAATTGCAACAATGAACGTTGTTTTGCGGAACGCCTTCATAACGCCTGTCACGCATAATCCGATAAGGAACATTGCCGCATAAAACACCGATGTGACTACGGAAACATCTTCTGTTGACATATGGTAGTCGGGCATAAGATTCGGAAGATAATATGCCGGAACGGAAGTGGCGAATACAAAGAAGAAATAGGCGAGTAGCAGCCAGATAGTGCGGCCGAGATAGAATCCACCCTTAACCTTTTGTCCGGCAGTCGAGAATCCATCTGCGTCTATGGCAGGAACAGCATACGGTATGTTGTCGGTCGATACCTGTTTTGTGTCATCTGCATTTTGTGTTGTTCCATAATCGCTTTTGGGGATCTTGTTGAGGAACGGGATTAAAATGAGGGAAACCAAAGGAATCAGGTATACAAGAAACGGAAGGTGCCAGCTTTTTGCGGCCAGGAAACCAACGACAAAGGTTGCGCCTACAAGAGCTATGTTGCCGATGGCTGAAATGATACCCATCTGTTTGGTACGATATTTCCCAATAAATACATCGGCAATCAGACCTGTTGAGAACGGCAGTATAAGGCCGCATCCGGCACCGAGCAGACAACTGAGCCAAATAAGCATTGTAAGGCTGTTAGACCAGATGGACAAAGCCCCGGCCACGATGTACATTATTGTGCCGAGTGTGATTACCAATACTTTATGCCGCGTTTCCGAGAGTTTTCCGGAGAGCAACACAAACGGTATTATGACCAAATTGGGTAATACTGTTAACAACTGGATTTTAAAATCCGTTACATCCGGGAATATCGTGCGTAGATTCCCCTCTATAGGGGTTACGGCCAATCCCGGGAGGTCTACCGCAAGAGAAAGAGACCATATGGCAAGAACCACCATCAGTGATATTTGCCCTTTACCTGTTTTGATTTGCATAACAATCTTTTTTAGTGGAACTTTTTTATATAAACTTCTTGTAATTAAGCCATTTCAGATATCTTTACTGCATCTCCGTTGAATACACCAAGTCCAAGTTTCTGCATTATGCCTTTTACGGCGGCCTGAGCTTTTACGGAATTGCCAGCTTCATCGAGTGGAGGCGCGAACGCTGCTACTCCGAATACGCCGGGCAATACTCCGAGGACGCCACCTCCAACGCCGCTTTTTGCAGGTATGCCGGATGTGTATAGCCAGTCTCCTGTGTTCTGATAGAAACCTACGGAAGAGATCAATGTAGTTATTTTAGGAGCGAGTTCGCGTGCAAAAACCTCTTTCTTTGTTATCGGGTTAACTCCTCCATTGGCAATTGTGGCTGCGCATATGCCAAGTTGGGTAGCGGTGATTCCGATTGAGCATTGTCGGGTGTAAAGATCCAGGCTCATGTCAACGTCGTCGTAAATTCTGTTGTAGTTTTTCAGTAGCCATGCTATGGACCTGTTGTTGAAGTTTGTTTCGGATTCCGATCTGTATAGTTCGTCGAGCACCTGAGATTCGCTTCCGCAAAGATCTGTGAAGTTATTTATAATGGCTTCCCATTTCCCCCATGAGTCACCCGTGGGTTTCACCATGGAACAAGCCGTTATAGCTCCTGCATTCACTAATGGAGTGGAGGGATGGTCATTTTCGAGAAGAATTGCGAAGATAGAATTGAACGGAAGTCCGGTGGCATCCGCGCCGATCTGATCAAGCACTGCCTTTGCTCCATATTGTTTTAATACGAGAATGGCTGTCAGAACCTTGGATACGGATTCAACACCAAATCTATAATCCGTATCGCCGGCACTGAATGTCGTGCCGTCCGGGAGAGTTAGGCTTATACCGAACAGCTCAGGATCTATATTTGCAAGAAAAGGGATGTAATCGGCATTTTTCCCTCCCTTGATATCTCTACATTCTTCATATGTCTGTTCCAGTGCCTCTTTAATCTGGGACTTTGTAATAACCTTTTCCATATGTATATGATTTTGTTTATTTTTAAACATATAGTATTTATTTTAGTTGACTTGGTGAATTGTTTTAACATCTCTTAATTTATTGGCTTGTGGATATTTTTTGTTAATTTTGCAGCGAATAATGTATTATAGGTATGGCAAAAATTGGAAGTGTGATGACTCCGAAAGGTCGCAAGGCGATGCTGCTCGGAAGTGGTGAACTTGGTAAAGAGGTTGCGATCGAACTGCAGCGTCTTGGAATCGAAGTTATTGCGTGTGATAAATATCCGAATGCTCCGGCAATGCAGGTTGCCCATCGTTCGTATGTGTTCAATATGCTTGACGGGAATGAACTCCGAAGAATTGTGGAGCTTGAAAAGCCTGATCATATCATTCCTGAGATAGAAGCTATAGCTACGCCGGTGCTTGTTGAACTTGAGAAGGAGGGTTTTAATGTTACCCCTACTGCCAGGGCCGCGTGGCTCACGATGAATCGGGAAGGTATCCGTCGTCTTGCTGCCGAGGAACTCGGTTTGCCCACTTCCCCTTATCGTTTTGCCTCTACTCGCGAAGAATTCGACAAGGCAATTGAGGAGATCGGTATTCCTTGTGTTGTCAAGCCTGTGATGAGTTCTTCAGGACATGGTCAAAGCACAGTCAAGAGCCAGAAAGATATAGAATCGGCATGGAAAGAAGCGCAAGAGGGTGGACGTGCCGGTGCCGGTAGGGTAATCGTCGAAGGTTTCGTAGATTTTGATTATGAGATAACATTACTGACCGTCAGAAGTATATCCGGAACATCGTTCTGTGAGCCGGTCGGTCATATTCAGGTCAATGGCGATTACAGATATTCATGGCAGCCGCAACCCATGAGTGAAGCCGCCATTGGCTCGGCACGAGAGATTGCCCGTAAAGTTACAGATGCATTAGGTGGATATGGAATTTTCGGTGTGGAATTGTTTGTGAAAGGAGATCAGGTAATTTTCAGTGAAGTCTCTCCTCGTCCGCACGACACCGGTATGGTGACGATGATATCCCAGGATATGTCGGAATTCGCTCTTCATGCACGCGCATTGCTTGGACTTCCCGTCCCGGCAATTGAATTCTACGGACCGTCCGCATCGCGAGCCATCGTTGTTGAGGGAGATTCCAATTGTGTCGTGTTTGATAACCTGGAGGAGGTTTTAAAAGAACCCGGCACACAACTTAGAGTTTTCGGTAAGCCGGAAGTTCACGGACATCGACGCATGGGTGTGATTCTTGCAAAAGCCGATACACTCGAAGAGGCGCGTGCCAAGGCCTCTCGTGCGTATGATGCCCTTAAGATTTATCTCCATTGATATTATTAGAAATATTACGGACAGAGGATGCCGTGGAGGTACGGCATCCTCTGTCCGTAATATTTTATCGATACATTAAGCGTTTGCTTCAGTCTCCGCTTCCACGTCAGGGGCAATGAGCTTGTAGCCTTTGCCGTGGATATTGATAATCTCTATTGACGGATCGTCCTTGAGCAGTTTACGTAGTTTGGTGATATAGACGTCCATACTTCTTGCATTGAAATAGTTGTCATCTATCCAGATCGATTTCAAGGCGTAATTACGTTCAAGGATCTCATTTACATGCGAGCAAAGGAGTGCAAGAAGTTCAGATTCCTTGGTTGTAAGCTTCTGTGTCTTGTCATCGGCAATGAGCACCTGTTTTTGGGTGTCAAAAGTATATTTGCCGATCTTATAGAGTGTAATGTCCTTATCTCGTTTCCCCTTTACCCTACGGAGTATTGCACCAATACGGAACACGAGTTCCTCCATGGAGAAAGGTTTTGTAATGTAGTCGTCAGCACCAATTTTGAAACCTTCGAGCACATCCTCTTTCAGAGCCTTGGCAGTAAGGAAAATGATGGGCACGTCTCCATTGACATTGCGTATTTCCTGAGCCAGTGTAAAGCCATCTTTCTTGGGCATCATTACATCAAGGACACAAAGATCATATTTCCCTTTCAGGAATGTTTTGTATCCTTTTTCACCATCGGGGCAAAGATCGGCGTTAAAACCCTTAGCCTGGAGGAATTCCCGGAGAAGCATCCCCAGGTTTTCGTCATCCTCACACAGCAATATTTTTAATTTCTCGTCCATCATATATAGATTTTATTTATTTCATTCAGTGCAATTGTTAAATGATTGCCATTTTTTCACATTCTTTAATTCTATAACAAACAATATCGGAAAATTCCCCATATATATTTAACATTTCCCCAAAAACAGTTTATTTTTAAATAACTTCTTACATTATTCATCCTTCTTTGTATCTTTGCTTAAGATAAGAGGAAGGGTTATGACAAATGTTGATCCTTTCCCGAATTCGCTTTCTGCTGATATTGTGCCTCCAAAGAGTGTGATCATTTTTTTTACATACGCAAGACCCAGTCCGAATCCTTTGACATCATGGCGATTGCCTGTTGACACACGGAAAAATTTATCGAAGATTCTTTTCAGGTCATCTTTCTTGATGCCGATACCATTGTCCTTGATTCTTATTTCGAGTTGGTTCCCGGAGATATCTTTTGTTGATATTTCGAGTTGTGGCTCCCGCTCTTCATCCATATATTTCACAGCGTTGTCAAGAAGATTGAATATCACGTTTGTAAATTGCATCTCATCCACGCGTATCTGAGCGTTGCTGGCTTCAAGCATAGTAGTCAGTGAGCCTCCGTATTTTTCAACTTTGATTTTAAAGGTATTGACAACATTGGAGATTATGTTGTTGGCATCAACTTCCGTGAATTTCAAAGCAGAGCCGGTATTGTCGAATACCGACATCTGGAGCACCTTCTCAACCTGAAAGCGCAACCTCTTTGACTCCTCTGTTATTACTTCTGAAAGGTGTTGCAGCGAAGTCGGAGATTTCCTTATCGAAGGATCCGAGAGCATCTGGCCTGCAAGAGATATCGTGGATATAGGAGTTTTCAGTTCATGAGTCATATTATTGATGAAATCGGTTTTCATTTCTGTCAGCTTCTTTTGGCGGAAAGCCAGAACAATTGTATACAGGAAAATTATCAATAATATGAGCGTGAGTACCAATGTAGGTATGATGAATCTAACCGATGAGAAAATGTATGAATGTTTGGTGGGGAATTGAACTTTCAGATTATAATATGTATCCGAATTTGAAAAAAGGGGAATGCTATAGATGTTGTGTTTGGCTTTATCCTTATATCCTTCGGTGGAATATATCAGGTTTCCTCTGACTCCATACACTGCGAATGCAAACGGCACATTTACTCCGTTGTTGGCAAGTTCTGTATGCAGGCAATTCCGAATCAGGGTGGAATCCGCGCGTTCCATAACAGGGCGGGAACCTGCGTCTCGAAGGATAGAGAGTATTACTTCGTTGAGCAATCCTTTCTGATACAGATACTGGCTGCGTATCACTTCCTGCATGTTTCGGTATCTTTCTGCTACATTCTGGTTTGCCGGGGGGAAAATCGGTGTTGTTTCAATGCGAGATGTTTCGGCAGGCGGAGTGTTGGTGTAGTCATGATAGAAACTGGATTCTATTATATTTACATCCTGTTCAAGGAAATGCAGGGTCTCTTCCCGTTCCAGAAATTCAGAAGTGGAATATAGAGATCTCATAACGCCTTCGGAAAACTGCTCATCACGCATCTTTACCATATTTTCAAGATACATAATCTGAAAATATAGCAAAACACCGAAGGTGAGTGCCATTATTATTGTCAAAAGCCAGATAACAGATTTCTTCATATTTATTTAACAAAAAATAACGCTCAGGGTTTAAAGTATGTTTTGAAATTAACACGAATTTTAAATTTGAGCCTGTTTGAATTTATGTTTGGGGCTCCCGTAGGGATGCACCCTGGTGCATCCGCCTCAAATAGGTTTTAACTGTGTCGTTAACATTTAAATGCAAAATTAACATAAAATGTTAAAATCGCAATTTTGTTATAAATAAAATATGTTAAAATCGGAAAAATTAAATCCCTTGACTGATAAATTCAATTTTAGATATTAATTTTGTAGTAGTTTATTTGATTTCAGCATTATGAAGCAATTGTATTTATTCCTGATAATTCTATTGACGTTATTGTTATACGGGTGTAAAGACGGTCCTGAACCGAATCCCGGACCTAAAGAGGTTCGACAGATGACTCTTGTATACGCGGTGAATCATAATAATCTCTCTTCCGATCTTGATGCAAATCAGAATCAGATGCTTCAGGCGATGGCGAATATAGATGCGGATGCATATAAATTGCTTGTATACAAGTATACTTCCGACGGTCCGGGTTTATATGAGGTGCGCAATTCTAACGGGAAGCCAGAATTTACTTTATTAAAGCAATATGATGAATCGTTGCTCTCTGTAACGAAGGAGAGGATCTCTGAAGTGATTGATGATGCGCTCGATTACTACCCGGAAGTTGAATCCAATCTTTTTTTCTGGGGGCATGGTTTAGGATGGGTGAATCCCTATAAGTATTTGAATAATTCCAAGGGTCGTCAGGCTATATCAAATTCCAACTTACCGTCAGATGAATATGCTTTGTCTGCAACAGTGCCGGAACTTTATGGATATGGAGGAGAGTACGTATATGAGGATGGTGTGAGGGTCGGGACAGATTATCTGGATATCGACCAGCTTGCCGAGGCAATCCCTGATAACAAATTCGATATGATTTGGTTTGATTGTTGCTATATGTCAGGTATTGAGGTCGCATATCAGCTAAGAAACAAGTGTGAGACTTTTGTGGCATATCCTACGGAAATTATGGCGGAAGGTCTTCCTTATGACAAGGTTCTCCCTAAAATTATCGGGAAATCTAATGATAAGATAGGAGCGGCAAGGGCATTATATGAATATTATGTAGGGAAAAGCACCCCTGAAGCTGTTTCTGTTGCCGTGATGGATATGTCGAGGATAGAGGAAGTGGCGTCAGTCGCTCACGATATATTCATGTCAGGAGAGGAACGGCCTCAGGAGAGCGGCTTGCAGAATTATTCACGACTGAGATTAACGCCATATTATGACTTTGGGCAGTATCTCAGAGAATATGTGTGTGTTAACACGGACGAAAACTCCAATGATAATTTCGGGGTCTTTAAGGAAAGATTAAATCGTGCTCTGGATGGTTTCGTTGTTTTCTCTGCAGCCTCAGATAAGGATTTTAATTACCGCCCTATCAATAAAGAGCATTTTTCCGGTTTAAGTATACATAATTTTAAGAACCAGGCTTCTGACAGGGATGATTATTATCGGAAACTTGATTGGTATAGCCGCGTATGGTCTCAGACAGAATAGTTCTCTAATATTTATATATACATAGAAAGATTGAAGAGATAGATTAAAATATGAATTACTAATGATACAGACAGATTTGCCCCAAGTGCCAATTCCTACGGAATTACCCGACGGAGCCAAGGCTTTCAGCGAATTAAAGGGATTGAGTTTCGACGATGCGATTGAGAAAGTCGCGAACTCGATTGTAAATTTCGGATTTAAGTTGCTTATAGCAATTGTCGTGTTCTATGTTGGGCGGTTCATAATCCGGAAATTATATAAGATGACCCTCAATGTGATGACGAAGCGAAGAATGGACGCTTCATTGACCACTTTTGTGTTGTCTCTTATAAAAATGGTGTTGTATTTTATCCTTATCATCACCATTGTTGGAATTCTCGGAATCGAGACCAGCAGTTTCCTTGCAATCTTTGCATCTGCCGGTGTGGCTATAGGTATGGCTCTGAGCGGCACGTTGCAGAATTTTGCCGGCGGGGTGCTGATTCTTCTTCTCAAACCATATAAGGTGGGGGATTATATTGAAACGCAAGGCTATGCAGGAACCGTAAAATCCATTCAGCTTTTTAATACAATAATCAACACTGTTGACAACAAGGCAATAATTATTCCAAATGGAGGACTTTCAACAGGGACGATAAACAATTTCTCCCTTGAGAGCTACAGACGTGTGGACTGGACGGTATGTTTATCTTATGATACTGATCTTGCCGCGGCGAAAGAGACAATCCTCAAGATGATAAATGAAGATTCGCGAATAGTGAAGAGATATGTAGAGGATGATATGGAGTATCGGGAAGAACAGGCTCAAAAGATGGAGGCTAAGGAACATCCTGAACTGGAACATGGCCGGGAAGAGGGCAAGCCGCGTAGATGGTGGAACAAGATAACTCCGAGGTTAAAAAAACGTAAGGATGTTATCCATCAGACCCTTACGGAGGATATAGAGATGAACGCCGCCATTCCGGTGAAAGTGGAACGTAAACCGTTTGTGGGATTGAATGAGATGGCGGACAGCAGCATAAACTTAGTTGTCAGGGCATGGACACATTCTTCCAATTACTGGGGAGTGTATTTTGATATGAATGAGAGGTTCTTCACGGAATTGCCGAAACATGGATTCTCTTTCCCCTTCCCCCAGATGGATGTGCATTTTGACAAGGATTTCATGCAACATCAATCAACCGGGTCTGCATCGTAAGCATATCGATGAGGAAGATTTTGTCATAGAGCATCTCGCCGGAATCGGTGAGATGCTTTATCGTTTCGGATGCCTGGCAACAGGCGATAACTCCGGCTGCGGGACCTGCCACCCCCCCAACCGAACAGGGCATTAAACCGGAATCGATTCCGTCCGGAAAAAATATGTCGGAATACCTGGCGTGCCCCGGACTCCAGCTCATCACCTGCCCTGTGAAACCGGCGACACCACCGATACAATAAGGTTTTCCAAGTTCATGACAGGTTTTGTCTGTCATGAACTTGGATATCGGATTGTCAGTGGCGTCAATTATGAAATCGCATTGAGAAAACAATGCTGGTGCAGATGCCTCCGTAACTACGGAATCAATGCATTCTATATCACATGTGGGATTCAATGCCGACAATCGCTCTGCAAGTATACGTACCTTCGGTCTGCCGGCATCAGATGTGGCATAGAAAAGCTGTCGCTGAAGATTTGAGATGTCTATGGTGTCAAAATCGGCTATGGTAATTTTGCCGATTCCAGCACCGGCAAGATACATCGCAACAACCGAGCCGAGGGCTCCGCATCCCGTTATGAATACATGAGAATCCATCAAAGACTCCATCCCCTTACTCCCGACTTCTGGAAGTGCGATCATTCTTGCATATCTAATCTTTTCCTCTTCAGTCATTGTCATTCAAATTTTTTAATAACTTCTTTAACCGCAGTGCCAATATTTCTTTACGAGATCGAGCATTGCCTTACGGTTTCCTGAAATCTCTTTACGCAGAGAAGCGTCTTTGAAAGATTCCAATTTCTTGATTATCCCCGATATCATTTCAGGAGAAAAGACATCGTATTTTTCAAAGACCCCGCGTTTCTCGGAAAGTTTTTTCGCTGAAGCATCGCAACTGTCCGGCAGACCTTTCAGTGCGGCCAACTTTGCTTTATTTTCATCGGAATGGATATTTACGCTTACATAAAGTTCTTCGGCTCTCTGCAAGGCATTTTCCATTTCGAAACCTTCGCGGGCAGCGACAACCATTGCTGCTATAAGCTGATAAACATCGGCGGAGCAGTCTGCACTGCGTAGTTCTGCGGTCTGTTTTTCCGGATTACTTCCGGCAGGTTGTTCAAGAGGATTCGCTTGCGAGCACATATCGTTTTTACCGGTCCAACCCAATGGGACGCGGACAAGGACAGAACGGTTTCTGTCGCCCCAACATATGGATGTCGGTGCCTCTTGATGGGGAACAAGACGGAAATAACTTGTCGGCACCTTATTACCCATGGCTGTGATGGCATCGGCATTCTCAAGAATGCCGACAATTGCTTTCTTGGCGATATCACTCAATTTGCCATTCTCAATCATCATATTCCTGCCATCTTTCATCACCTTGAAATGGATATGGAGTCCGCTGCCCGCCTTTCCTTCCGTGATTTTTGGAGCGAATGTCACATCGTATCCCTTTTTCATGGCGAGTGTGCGGATGATCCATTTTGCCAACATCAGATTATCAGCAGCGAGCCTTGCCGGTATCGGGAGAAACTCAATTTCATTTTGTTCGAAAATTTTTCCATCGATAGTGAAATTGCCTACTTCATTATGTCCATATTTTATCTGACCGCCAACTTGTGCGATGAGAGACATGCATTCCATACGGAAATCATTGAATTTTGCGAACGGTGCAGATTCATGATACCCTTTCTGGTCTGTTGCCTCGAATAGTGTTGTATCGTCCGAGATTACGTAATATTCAAGTTCCCCCATTGCATAGAAATCCATTCCTGTCACATCATGGAATGAGTTGCATGCTTTCTGAAGTGTATACTCTGGAGAAGATTTGAGAGGGTGACCCTCCTTGTCGAAGAAAGAGGCCAGCATCGTCAATGTGGGAACTTCCGCAAACGGGTCAACAAAAGCTGTTGCATAGCGGGGTATTACATAAAGGTCGCTGTTTCCGGCTTCAATGAACGGGAAAAGGCTGGATCCGTCAACACGTTCGCCGAAAGTGAGTATTGAATCAAGATACTCCTCGGAATTAATTACGAAATTTAGCGTTTTAAGCCTATTGTCGTCAGCTGGATACATGAAATTGACCATCTTGATTTCATTTTCCTTTATAAAACGGATGATATCCGCTTTTCGGAACTCCTCCGGTGACTTACCTAAGTATTGCACCACTTTGTTAGGGCATAATGTAATGTTAGAGCTCATGATATTTGTAGATTTAAGATGTTTTCACAAAGTTAATAAAAGTTTTCTAATTTCCGATGAAATAAACCCTGACCTGTCCTACCGGGAGTTGCCCGACAAGATATAGCGGTATGTGTTGGGAGTCCGTGGATATCCAGGTATCTATGTCATCGCTGGATTTCTTTTTACCCCCGGTGGTGAAATTAAATTGAATGTGATATGCTTCACGTTTTGTTTTGTCGCGAAGTTTTATCATTTCCTTTCCAAGAGATTTTATTGTTATCGTCTCCGCCTTCGAACCCGAAAACACCGTTGCCTTTATCGGATGTCCTTTCTGAAGCTGATTGTAATTTATCAGTCTGAGATAATAAAACACAGACAACATGTCATAGACTGGTCCGGTTGCCTGGAGTGTTTTCTCAGATTCAGATATAGCACCGTCTTTATTACGTTTATATCGTTTGCAATATCCTGTGACTTTATTGCCGGAATATGAATAGGTTATGTCGTCTTTCCCGTATTTACCCTTTTCATGGGCAATTTTAGAATAGGATAAAGCTTTCATGTCTTTGATTCGGACAGATCCGAGAAGAGTGTCGCGCACCTGATAGAATCTATCAGCCCAGGGTTTAGTCTTTGCCGCAAGCATGAGTTCATAATTTGTTCCGTTATTCCGTAGGGACAACGTTGCATCTCCGGCATCTTTATGAATAAGCCCCCACTTATATGTTATCACATAGTGAAGCTTTTCATTTTCTAATCCTTTTGCAGCCAGCCTGCAGGGCCAAAGGCTTGTGGCAAGGATAATCAGTAATAATAATCGTGTCATGTTATTAAAACGAAGAGGCACCGCTAATGTGATGCCTCCGCTATGAAAAATTTAACAGTTTCTAAGGTTCCGGTCTAATAATACTTTTCAAGCTCCTGTTCGAGAGCCTCCGCGGATTGCACTCCTGAAGTGCGCCATTTGAGATCTCCGTTTTGGAAGATCATCAGAGTCGGCACTGAACGGACGTTATAGATAGCGGAGAGGTCCTGATTCTTGTCAATATCTATTTTGATTATTCTTGCCTTTTCGCCAACTTTTGAATGTAATTCTTCAAGTATGGGGTGCATCATTTTGCAGGGACCGCACCATGTCGCGAAGAAGTCGATAAGAACCGGTTTCTCTGATTTTATGATATCATCAAAATTTTCCATAATACATTAATTGATTTAAATCTTTTTTATGTTATAACACTCATTAGAATAAATAAGTTTGACCGGAATCAAAGGGATTCCGGTCAAATCAATATCAATTCTTGAATATAAGTTCGTCTCCGCTACGATCGATGATGATTGGATGTTCACGGTCTACCTTTTGTGCAAGAATATCTTTCGACAATTGGTTGAGCACCATTCTTTGAATAGTCCTCTTAACGGGACGCGCTCCAAATTCCGGATCATAGCCGTCATCGGCAAGCAAATTAAGTGCTTCATTGGTGACCTCAAGCGTGATTCCATTTGATGCAAGCATCTTTTTGACGCTCTTGACTTGCAGGTCAACGATTTCAAGAATCTCTTTTTTGTCAAGAGGCGTGAACATCACGGTTTCATCTATACGATTGAGGAATTCAGGGCGTATAATCTGTTTGAGTCTGTCCACAACATCTTGTTTTGTCGTAGCTATAATCTCTTCCCGTTCATCTTTTGTCTTATCGGCAAATCCCTGGAAATTCTGACGTATAATGTCAGAACCCATATTGGAGGTCATGATTATTATCGTGTTCTTGAAATTGATGAACCGGCCTTTATTGTCAGTAAGCCTTCCATCATCGAGCACCTGCAGAAGAATATTGAATACATCGGGATTCGCTTTCTCTATTTCATCGAAGAGCACGACACTATACGGTTTGCGTCTGACGGCTTCGGTCAGCTGTCCGCCTTCTTCATAACCCACATATCCCGGAGGCGCTCCGACAAGCCTGGAGACAGAATGTTTCTCCATGTATTCCGACATATCTATACGGGTCATCATATCTTCGTCATCGAAAAGATATTCGGCCAAAGCTTTGGCAAGTTCAGTTTTTCCAACGCCGGTGGTTCCAAGGAAGATGAACGACCCTATAGGGCGACGGGGGTCGTTAAGGCCTGCCCGAGAACGGCGCACGGCATCGGAGACGGCTCTAATAGCGTCTTCCTGCCCGATGACTCTCTTATGGAGTTCTTCTTCGAGGTGCAAAAGTTTTTCTTTTTCACTTTGTGCCATCTTATTTACCGGAATGCCAGTCCATCTGCTCACAACTTCGGCGATATCCTCGGCATCCACCTCTTCTTTAATCATGGCTCCATCTCCCTGAAGCTCTTTCAATCTCTTTTGAATTTCCTTGTTCTCGTCTTCTTTCTGTTTGATCCGGGAATACCGGATTTCTGCAACTTTGGCATAATCGCCCTCACGTTCTGCCCGGTCGGCTTCGTAGTTCAGCTGTTCGATATCTATCTTGTTTTGCTGAATCTTGTTTATTTCATTCTTTTCGGCTTTCCATTTTGCACGCAGTGATTTTTCTGTGTCACGGAGATTGGCCAATTCTTCATCTATCTCTTTCAGCTTATATTTATCATTCTCACGTTTTATGGCTTCACGTTCGATTTCCAGTTGTTTTATCTTGCGTGATGCCTCATCAAGCGCCTGTGGCTGTGAATCCATCTCAAGACGCAATTTGGACGCAGCCTCGTCAATAAGGTCGATCGCTTTGTCAGGCAGGAAACGGTCAGTGATATAGCGCACGCTGAGTTGAACGGCAGCAATGATCGCTTCATCCATTATCCGGACTTTATGGTGATTCTCGTATCTTTCCTTAAGTCCGCGGAGAATGGAGATTGCAGACATTTCGTCAGGCTCATCAACCATCACTTTCTGAAAGCGGCGTTCAAGGGCCTTGTCTTTTTCAAAATATTTCTGATATTCATCAAGGGTAGTGGCCCCGATGGAACGTAATTCGCCGCGTGCCAAAGCAGGTTTCAAAATATTTGCGGCATCCATTGCCCCTTCGCCTTTGCCTGCACCTACAAGGGTGTGGATCTCATCGATGAAAAGAATAATCTCGCCATCGCTTTGAGTGACTTCATTGACGATCGCTTTCAGACGTTCTTCGAATTCACCTTTATATTTTGCGCCGGCTACCAGGGCACCCATGTCAAGGGAGAAAATCTGTTTTGATTTCAAGTTCTCAGGAACATCCCCCCGTACAATCCGCATGGCGAGGCCTTCTGCAATTGCCGTTTTCCCTGTTCCCGGCTCACCGACAAGCATGGGGTTGTTTTTTGTGCGCCGTGACAATATCTGAAGCACTCTTCTAATCTCTTCATCCCTGCCTATCACGGGATCAAGTTTGCCGTTACGTGCGCGGTCATTCAGGTTGATAGCGTATTTGCTCAGTGCCTGATATGATTCTTCAGCACTCTGGTCTTTCACGGTGTTCCCTTTACGCAGTTCAGAGATAGCTGCCTTCATGCCATCTTCTGTCACACCATTATCTTTCAGTATCTGTGAGGCTTTACATCTGGTCTTGAGAATTCCCATGAGCATGGCTTCTACTGAAACATACTCATCTCCCATGGATTTGGAAAAATCCACCGATTTCTGGAGTGCGTCGTTAGATTCCCGGCCGAGAATCACATCTCCGCCGCTCACCTTGGGAAGTGCAGCTATAGCTTGATCCACACCCATCTTGACACCATTAAGGTTGGCACCGAGCTTCTGGAATATAAAGTTGACTATAGTCTCGCTTTCGGAGATGATGGCTTTCAACAAATGCACCGGTTCAATCTGTTGTTGTCCGGATTGCTTCGTAAAATCAATAGCTTTTTGAACAACCTCCTGCGATTTGATAGTGAAATTGTTAAAATTCATAATATAAAAGTTTGATTTGTAATCTATTATATCTAAACATAACTCAATCTGACCTAAAATTGATTAAGTTAAATTTACAATGTTTAACTAAATAACAAATAGCGGCGGCATAAAGTTGAACAATATTTTCAATCGCATTCTTTTGTTTTCGTGATTTTTTATGTACATTTGCGTTAAATATTGAATCTACCTGAAAATGAGCCTCAGAAGTAATACTTTCTGAGAAGTTGTTTTCTTGAATTTGTTTAAAATTTAATTAATTACATAAATACTTTCAGATATGAGCAAACCTTATGTTATAGGCATGGACATGGGCGGTACGAACACAGTGTTCGGCATCGTAGATGCTCGCGGCCAGGTAATTGCAAGTGATTCGATCAAGACTAAAAAGCACGCGAAATTTGATGACTATATAGCTGATCTCCATCAGGCTGTGATGCGCCTTCTTGAGGCTAACGATGCTGTTGATAAAATTAAAGGTATTGGCATCGGAGCCCCAAACGGCAACTATTATACCGGTGAGATAGTGGGTGCCCCTAATCTTCCTTGGGGGCCGGTGGTTCCTTTGGCTGAAACAGTTAGCCGCGTTTTCAATGGCATACCTGTTGCAGTGACCAATGATGCGAATGCTGCCGCTCTCGGTGAGATGACATACGGTGCAGCGCGTGGTATGAAAGATTTTATAATGATTACGCTTGGAACAGGTGTCGGCTCGGGCATTGTGGTCAATGGTCAACTTGTATACGGGCATGATGGTTTTGCCGGTGAACTCGGCCATGTGATCATGAAGCGCAATAATGGTCGCGTTTGCGGGTGTGGACGAACCGGCTGTCTCGAGGCATACTGTTCCGCGACAGGTGTTGCCCGCACGGCACGCGAATTTTTGGAGGTCAGGACAGAACCTTCATTGCTCCGTAATCTTGACATCGAAGGAATCACATCGAAAGATGTTTATGATGCCGCAATAGCGGGCGATAAGATAGCTAAAGATATTTTTGAATACACGGGAACAATTCTCGGTGAGGCTATGGCCGATATGACGGCGTTCTCGAGTCCTCAAGCATTCATTCTCTTCGGAGGTCTCACCAAGAGCGGAGATCTCTTGATGAAGCCTCTTAAGGAAGCATATGACAAGAATGTGCTGCCTATTTTCAAAGGCAAAGCCAAGATTCTTCTTTCTGAATTGAAGGAAAGCGATGCAGCCGTGCTCGGCGCTTCTGCACTCGGATGGGAGGCAAAGTATCGATATGAGACTCCAGGGGTTCATTTAACTACTGAAAACCAGACGGCAGCTCCAGAGGCTTGATCTCATTTTGAATATTTGTTTTGAGACAAATATATTAGGGTCTTATGTCGGCGAGACATAAGACCCTTAAATTGTTTTAAGATTGTTTTTTAAAACAGTTTGAGTTCTTGATAAAGTCGATGGACCGGCAATCCCATTACATTATAGAAGCTTCCGTTTATCCATTCAACCGCAACGCATCCTATCCATTCCTGAATGCCGTAGGCCCCTGCTTTGTCAAGCGGAATATAGTTTTCTACGTAATAGGATATGTCTTCTTCGGATAGTTCAGCGAATTTAACCTTGGTTTCTGATGTGAAAGAAGTGCGTCGGTCGACCGTAAGTATGCAGACACCTGTGATAACCGTGTGTACTTTACCTGAGAGTTCTCTAAGCATTTGTGCCGCATCATCATTGTCCTTAGGTTTGCCGTATATTCTATCTCCTTTTATGACAAGCGTGTCGGCCGTGATTATCATTTCGTTGTCATGAATGTTCTCAAGGTAAGCGTCAGCCTTTTTATTGGCTATATGTTGCGGGACCTCGTTTTTCGGCATGTCTTCGGGGTATGATTCATCGATACCTCCGAGATTTATAGAACTGAAAGGTATTCTTAAATCTGACAGCAACTCTCTTCTGCGGGGTGATTTGCTTGCCAGAAGTATGTGGTATTTATTAAGATTCTCAAGCATACTATATACAATTACCAAATATAATTACCAACCGAAGGCATGTGCATCTGAAAGCCATTCGCCTTTCGCCTTCATAACTTGTTCCACTACGTCTCTCACACAGCCGTAGCCCCCATCGAATCTTGATACATAGACAGCTGTCTCTCGCGCTTCCCATGCCGCATCGCGTGGGGCACACGGCAGGCCGGCAGCGCGCATACATTTCAAATCGGGTATGTCGTCTCCAAAATATACCACTTCCTCATTTCTGAGTCCGTTATCTTCCATCCATTTTTTGAAGATTTCAATTTTGTGGGAGGCTTTCTGAAATATATCGGTGAAGCCAAGCGCCTCATACCTGTTTTTTACGGCTATCGTGTTTCCTCCGGTGATTATTGCAAGTTTATAACCAAGTTTTGCTGCGAGCTGTAGTGCATAACCATCCTTGATGTTTGCCATACGCAGAGGTTCGCCGTCAGGTGACATCGGTATTACAGAAGGGGATAGAACCCCATCTACATCGAAAGCGAAGCCACGTATCTTTGTAAGGTCATAATTTATTCCGCTCATTTTAGCAATTTTTATTGTGATGTGATGAAATGATAGAGGAGGTGAGCGTCTGATATATATTCATCAGTTCCCTGTCAGTTTCAAGTAAAGACAGGTGGGTGTCTATCGTTTTACTGTCGCGTCTTATTGCCGGTCCTGTCTGGGCATCGAACGGCGACATGTGTTCGGTTTTTCTCAATGTTTCCTTCAGAAGCGGGCGGATTATATTGAATTCCATACCATTTTCATTGAGAAGTTTTTCCGAGATTGCCCATAGATGATTTACGAAATTACATGCGAAAACAGAAGCGACATGCAGTGTTTTCCTTTTTTCGGAGTCAGCAACTCTTACGTTATCACTGATGGTGGCGGCGAGCTTCAGTAAGCGCAATTCCGTATCATGGTCTTTCGCTTCTATTAGAAAAGGTATTTCAGAATAATCAAGTTCAACATCCTTTGTGAACGTCTGTAAAGGATAAAACACACCAATCCTTTCCTTCCTGCATTCAAGTGCATCGATAGGGGTTGATCCCGAGGTGTGCACAATTATCCCCGCCACTTCCGGTAGCGATTCAGCAACTTGGCGGATTGCATTGTCTGTGACAGCTATGATGGAGACATCTGCATCTATGTCGAATCCACAAAGGGTGTGTGGATTGACATGCCGGATTTCAGCTTTATCTTGAAAAGCTTTAATAAGATGAGAGGCGACATTGCCGCTTCCGATGATGTTGATTTTCATATGTAAACAACTTCTTAATTGCTTTCGATGTCCCTGAGTGTGGAAATTATGCTCATGGGTGAAAATATGCCTCCTGCTGTGAAATGCCTCAGACATTTCACTTCAAATTCAGATGCGTCACGAGAGACTATTCTTTGTTGAATGTCTATTGCCACCCTTCCCATCGTGTCACGTAGATTTATCTCTACACACGGGTTTATGTTGCGGTCTTCAGTCACGAGCATATCAATGCCGAGCGGGCCTTCATAATATTGTGCGACATAATTCTCAAGGAGGAGCCTCTGCCGTTCTATTATTGCAGAAAGGTCATTCCCTTTGTTGTGAACATCGACATGCTGGAGGATATATGCTACAATATTCTCTTGAGGGGCGACAACATTTGATTTGTATTTCCCTCTTTCTGATGTAATGAAAGTTGATACGCCAAGAAACATTGCCTTCCCATTGTGGCATTCCCATTCCGTAGCTAAGTCAAGGTTTCTTGAATAGGCGATTTCCCCCATAACGCTTCCTTGAGAGCGAATTATTCCTCTTAGCCATGGCTCGATATGCCTTTTTTCAAGGTCCTTTGTGAATTGCAGCCCTCTTCCGGAACTGCTCCATGGCGCTTTAAAATATACTTCACGGTCCTGGAGTCTGTTGGCGCTCCAGAACTGCAATGCATCTTCCACAACTGTAAATTCCTTTGGAATCTGAATTTCATCGTTTATGATGTCTTTCATATTCAATAGAAATGGAATCGTGAGCTTGCGGTGAGAGAGATTGCGAAGAACGGTTATCTCCTCTTCCGTGGGTATCATTATGTCAGGAACGCCTAAGGATAAAAGCCATTTACATAAGGTCCTGTTCCAACCCCATGGACGGATTTCCATATTTTTCTTTTCCTCAATAAACCGAGACAGATGACGCGGGCGCACAAGCGTGAGCTTTTTATTGGAAAGAAACTCTGCGAATGTATTGAGATAATTGAGCAATCCGGGGTTGTCATCGGGGAGCAGAATGGCATCTTCCGGATCGGCATATAGCGCCGGAAGAAGCATAAGGCTACTTTTGACCGCCATTATTGAAAAAGGAGGGGTATAATTCTCCGAGTTCGAGGCGAGCGCATAATCTGTGTCCGGATTGAAAAAATGCAGCGTCATTTTCTGTAATATTAAAAAATATGTCAGGGGTCACCTGACATATTTTTATAATTGTGATGCCTTGGAAATGCATCAATTTTTCTGATTAATCGTCAAGATGCTCTTTTTCTTTCAGTGGATTTGAGAAATACAATTTATGCTCCACGTATTCCTGGGTTGCAATGAGAGTCGGTTTCGGGAGTTTCTCATAAAATCTTGAAATCTCTATCTGCTCGCGGTTTTCGGAAACTTCCTCAAGGTTGTCGGTGGAAGCAAATTCCTGAAGCTTGCGCTCGAGTTCTTTCTTGAGTTCAACTGAAATCTGATTGGCGCGTTTGCCGATGACGCAAACTGTTTCATAAACATTTCCAGTCTGCTCCGCCATGGCGATCATATCGCGAGTCACCGTGTTGAGCGGGGCGTTGGTTTTCTTATAATCCATAAGTTCTATTATGATTTATTTCAAAAATTACTAATTGAGATAACACACTCAGAGGTTTGCATGTTTGCTTGCAATCTTGAAAATTGTCTCGGCCTCTTTCTTGTGTTTTGAATCGGGATAGTTGTTGATAAATGAATAATATTCGTCAACAACATCTCTGAATCTGTCTGCCTGACGTTCGTTGACACTCTGTTTGGCTTCCTGAAATTTGGATTTCAAAATAAGAAGTTCAAAATCTTCTTTGTATTTCGAATAAGGATAATCCTTCAAAGCGTTTTGTGAAACTATAATCGCAGATTCATAGTTGTTTCCCATATAATTCCCTAGATTGTAATACAACTGGGCATTCTGCAATTCTTTAAGTGTCAGCTTGTCCTGCATTTCGAATATGGCGTTTTGAGCCACGGTCACACGATCGCTTTTAGGGAAGTAGTCAAGGAATCCCTGAAGTTCTTCGATTGCCTTTATGGTGTTGGTCTGGTCAAGCTGTGGGTCGGGGGAGTCGAGATAATATCCGTAACCGCTGTAAAAGCGAGAAAGCTCTGCATACTTTCCTTTTGGATAACGATTGTAATATGTCTTGAAATATACAGCGGAATTGGGATAATCCTTGTTTTCGTAATATGACATGGCAAGGAGAAACAGAGCCTCTTCTCCTTTGGGACCTCCACGGAGCGGGGTCACTATATCGTTCAGGATTGTTGATGCCTGAAGAAACTTTCTCTGGTCATATGCCCTTTTTGCATAGTCGAATTTATAATCGACGTCGCGGCTCTTTAAAACTTTCGTGTATTCTCCACATGAAGTAAAGAGAAGAAGAAGGGGCAAAATATATATTAATTTACGCATTTTCCAATTAATCGCTTTGAACTGCAAAGTTAATAAAAAAATCCGATATTTCCGAGAATGGGAATAATTTTTTAAACAAGCTCTTATTATTTCATATATTTCTATTAACTTTGAGGACTAAAACATCTGAAGGTTTGAAAAAGAGTAAAAATAATATGCCGTATGACTGGGGGAGCAGCTTTATTTCCCGTCATCCTGTGCTCGCGAACATAGGCATCATCTGCATTATTGCCGTATTGGGAATATATGCAGTGTATGTGGCGATTGCTTTGTTCACTAAACATGGCAGGAGCGATCAGCTTCCCGGGGTAGAGGGGAAAACCTATACCGAGGCTGTGAATATACTCCATGATCATGGCTTCAAGGTTGATATCCGGGATTCTCTTTACCGTGACGATATAAAGCCGGGAAGAGTGATCGAACAGTTCCCCAAGGCCAATTCGATTGTGAAGCCCGGACGTAAGATTTTCTTGTACATAAATGCAGTCCATCCCCGTGAAGTTGTGCTTGATGATAACAACCGACCCAATGAGCTTGCAATGAAGGGGGAGTCTTTCCGGTCCGCTATGGCAAAACTTGATGAACTCGGTTTCAAAAATGTGAGGGTGGTTAAGGTGCTCGGAACGACTGACCGCGTTGTGAAGGTTACGGCCAACGGCAAGCCTGTGCGTAAAATGCAGAGGATTCCTGTCACATCTTCTATCGTGCTTGAAGTTTCCGACGGGCGTCTCGGTGCTGTGAAGGATTCTCTTCAGAATGTGGAGCTGATGAGATATTATCAGGAAAATCCGGAAGTGTACCAGACGGAAGAATCTGAGCAACCTGTGGAGAATGAGATGTCCTCGTCAGAGGAGGAAGAAACAAACACATCTTATCTTGAGTGATGGCAGAGGAAGAGGGGTCGTTTTATATAGACGAAGAGGGAACGGAATATTACGAGCATTTCCGTTTTGTGGCCGACAAAGGTCAGCAGATGATCCGTGTGGATAAATTTCTTACCGACAGGATAGAAAAGACATCCCGTAACAGGGTGCAGCAGGCAGCCGATGCCAATTGTGTCCTTGCCAACGGCAAGCCTGTTAAATCGAGCTATAAGGTAAAACCTAACGATATCATCAGTGTGGTGATGGATCGTCCCCGCTATGATTTCGAAATTATTGCTGAAGATATTCCTCTCGATATAGTATATGAGGATTCTTATTTGTTGGTTGTAAATAAGCCGGCAGGTCTTGTGGTTCACCCCGGACATGGGAATTACAACGGCACGCTTGTGAACGCCCTTGCATGGCATTTCAAGGACACTCCTGATTATGACGTAAATGATCCGCGCCTCGGTCTTGTTCACAGGATAGATAAGGATACATCGGGTCTGCTGGTTGTTGCAAAGACTCCGGATGCGAAGACTGATCTCGGACTTCAGTTTTTTAATAAAACCACGCGTAGGGAATATGTGGCGATGGTCTGGGGCGATTTTGCTGAACGGAGTGGTACAATCACCGGTAATATCGGAAGAAATCCCAGGAATAAGCTCCAAATGGCGGTTTTGTCTGATCCGGATCAGGGCAAACATGCCGTCACACATTACGAGGTGATTGAAAGTTTCGGGTATGTGAGCATAGTGAAGTGCGTGCTCGAAACGGGGAGGACACATCAGATCCGTGTGCATATGCTCAGTCAGGGGCATCCTCTTTTTAATGATTCAAGATATGGCGGAGATAAGATTTTAAAAGGGACAACTTTTGCAAAATACAGGCAGTTTGTTGAAAATTGTTTCGCCGTATGCCCGCGGCAGGCCCTTCATGCCCGCACATTGGGTTTCAGGCATCCTGTCACCGGTGAAGAGATGAATTTCGAATGTCCGATCCCGGATGATATGGAGGCTCTGTTTGATAAATGGCGTGCCTATAGAAACGCAGAATAGGCAAAAAATATGATGATGATTGGTATTGTAGCCAAATAATTTGTTAACTTTGTAAATTCCTCGGACTGCATTGTGCAAAAGAGGTGAGTTAAATTGCTTACTGTATTATGAGTGTTCAAGAATTTGATTTCAGTGATATAGCTCCTTATGACGACTCCGTGTTTCATGAGAAGATGGAGCAGCTTGTGAAAGAGCCGGGATTCCTTCATGCAGTCAATTACACCATGCCGAAGGATGACGTTCCCGTGCTTATAGATGAATTGCTGAAGATTGACAATAAGTATGATTTCCAGACGCAGATAATGTTCCCCTTTCTGGAGATGCTTGTAAAGACAACGACTTCGGGAATAACATTAGGTGGCCTTAAATATCACAATCCCGGGGTAAACTATACTTATATCACAAACCACCGGGACATCGTGCTTGATGCCTCGTTCCTGAATCTGGCATTCCTCCGTAAAGGTATTCCGACTTCTGAGGTTGCGATAGGGAATAACCTTTTGATATTTGACTGGATCACAGACCTTGTGAGGCTCAATAAGAGTTTTATTGTCAAACGAAACACCGGACTGCGAGAGGGTCTTGAGGCGGCCAAGAAATTATCGGCATATATTCATCATACAATTCTTGAGAAACGGGAATCAATCTGGATTGCCCAAAGGGAGGGAAGGGCGAAGGATAGTTCTGACCATACTCAGGAATCGCTTGTTAAAATGCTTGCCTTGGGCGGAGAAGGCACTTTTATGGAAAGTCTGAAAGAGATAAACCTTATGCCCGTGTCGATTTCGTATGAATTCGATCCTAATGATTATCTGAAGGCGAAAGAGTTTTTGATGCGCCGCAGGGATCCTAATTTCAAGAAATCACAGCGTGACGACCTCTTCAGTATGGAAACAGGATTGTTGCAGTTCAAAGGTAAGGTGCATTTCCAGCTTACACCGAGAATAAATACAAAACTTGACCAGCTTGGTGATTTTAAAGACAATAACACTGCTGCTAAATATGTAGGATGTCTCGTAGATCAGGCTATTCATAGGAGCTACGAAATTTTTACAATCAATTATGTGGCATACGATATGCTTCACAACACCAACAGATTCTCAAGAAATTATACGGAAGAACAAAAAAGGGAAACAGTCGATTATTTCAACCGTCAGCTTGCCAAGGTGGAGATTGATGACCTGAAGGAAGAAGAACGTGCTTATATGATGGAGATGATGCTCTATATGTATGCGAATCCTCTTAAAAATAAGCTTAAGACTCTTCTTGGCGGTCTCGAATAATTTTTAAACAAGCTCTAAATCATACAAGTATACGATGAGAGGCATTCCATTGATATCAATGATAATTATTTTTGTCCTCACTTTGCTTCTGGATTCGTATATCCTTTGGGATATACTGACATATTGCAGGAGGAGAAAAAAATTGTGTATATGTATTCATGTGGTTGTGACCGTTCTCTTTCTTGGGCTGCTTACAGTAGTTGCGACATGGCGTGAAAATTCTGATGAGCGGTCGATACTTCCGTTGATGTGGATGCTCTATGTCTATGCATCGGTTTATGTCCCCAAATTAATATATTGCATCAGTTCCGGTATAGGCCGGCTTTTTAAAAGTATGCGTAAGGGGAGAAAAATTAATTACGGAATATATATCGGGACACCGTTATCATTGATAGTCTTCATCTTTATGTGGTGGGGAACTTTTTTTACCAGAAATGAGATAATTGTCGAGAATGTAGACATAGTTTCGGACAAGGTTCCGGCTGCTTTCAATGGATATAGAATTGTTCAGTTTAGCGATGCCCATGTCGGAACATGGGGAAATGATACGACTTTCGTTAGTCGGCTTGTTGACAGAATAAACTCGATGAAGCCGGAGTTGATTGTCTTCACGGGGGATATTGTAAACCGGGAAACTTCCGAAATGGAGCCGTTTTTAAGGATATTAAGCCGTCTTCAGGCTCCCGACGGCGTATATTCCGTTTTGGGGAACCATGATTATGGAGATTATATGCAATGGAAATTTCCATCCGCGAGGGATTCAAACAATGCGTTGATGGCAATATGGCAGAAACAAATTGGATGGGATCTTATAAATAATGGAAGGAGATTCATAACGCATAACAGGGATTCAATCGTTTTAATCGGTGTGGAGAATTGGGGTGAACCTCCGTTTCGTCAATATGGCAGGTTGGGTGATGCCTATCCATTGTGCAGGGATTCTATCTATAATCTGAATGATGACAGATTCAAGATTCTATTATCGCATAATCCTGAACATTGGAATAGGGAGGTGTCTAAAACCACTAATGTCGACATTACATTGTCAGGTCATACGCATGCGATGCAGATTGTGCTTGATTTTTTTGGATATGAATGGAGTCCGTCAAAATGGAGATATCCTCAGTGGAAAGGCCTGTATGAAAGGAAGAATGAGAATGGAGACACAACGCGTCTGTATGTAAATATAGGATGTGGGGAAGTGGGTATTCCTGCGAGGTTCGGTACTGCATATCCAGAACTTACTCAAATAACACTTAAGAGGAAATGATGCTTGACGGAGAATCTCTTGTTAAAGTGACTTTAAGTTTTGGCTCCAATTCCGGTAAAAGGGTTGTGAACATAAATAACGCTTTAAAATGGTTTGAGTCTGTATCTATTGATTGCCGTTTCTCTTCTGTTTATGAAACGCCTGAGATTCATGGACATGGTGCTCCTTATATGAATGCTGTGGCATCAGGATTCACGGGATATGACTTTGATACGTTGAATAGGCTTGCAAAGGTTTTTGAAGTGAAAAACGGAAGGGACACTACCTGTAGACTTCAAGGAATAGTGCCGATAGATGTCGACATAGTTATCTGGGATAAGGAAATTATCCGTCCAAAAGATTTTGCATGTGAGTTTTTCCAGATCGGTTACAAGGAGATTGTTTCTTAGGGAGTGTTTACAGTTTCTTAGAATTTTGCGGCCCTGCGATAGAGATAAAGCCCGATTGCAAGATATATCACATTGGGGATTTGCATCGCGATAAATGGGGTGGTGAGACCGGATACGGCAAATGAACTTGTAACTGTGGAGAATAGGATATAACTGAAGCTCAAGGCGAGTCCAATGCCTATATTCAATCCCATGCCTCCTTTAGATTTCTTTGATGACAGAGACATCCCTATCAATGTGAGAATAAATGCGGCGGCTGTGGAAGCATACCTTTTTTCCCTTTCAATTTCAAATGCTTTAATATTGGCGACTCCACGCATTTTCTGCTTGTCTACATATTCAGTGAGCTGTGGGGTTGTCAGTGTTTCCCAGTCGTTTGCGGAAATGAGGAAATCACGTGGCTCGATAGGGATGATGGTATCTTTGACGCTTCCGGACCGTATGGTTTCTTTCATGCCGTCGAAATCGCGTATCATATAGTCTCTCACTGTCCAATGATAATTGCGGGCGGTATCGTAAGTGACGGTTTGGGCTGTCATTCTCGACACGAGTTCCTTACCTTTGAATTTATCAAATGAAAAACGATAACCGGTTTTCGTGCTGTTTTCGAATCTTCCTATGTATACAACCTCTCCAGGTCTTGCCATAAGCTGGATATCAACGCCGGTCTGCACACTTTTGTTCCTTACATATTTATTTGTATATGCAATTCTTTTGACATTGCCCGGTGGAATTATATAGTTGCTCAGTAGGAACGTCATTGCCGCTATCACGGCTGCGCCTATCATGTAGGGGCGCAGAAGGCGGTTGAAGCTCACACCGCTTGAGAGAATCGCTATAATTTCTGAATTCCCTGCAAGTTTAGTGGTGAAAAAAATCACGGAGATGAATACGAACAGTGGGGACAGCATGTTCGCAAAGTAGGGTAGGAAGGATGAGAAATAATCAAAAAGTGTTTCTTTCAATGGCGCTGTCAGGAAAGCATCAAGTTTTTCAGTGATGTCAAACATGGAGATGACAGCCAGGATCAGGATTGTAGCCATGAAATATGTGCCGAGAAACTTCTTTAGTATGAATATGTCAAGCACCTTCAGTCGGAAGACTGAAGTCATCTTAGACATGATATTTCTCGGTTTAATTTTTCTCATAGCCTTCTTGTTACGCGCTCAACCATATCTTTTTTCCAACTTGCGAAGTCGCCATCGATAATGTGTCTGCGAGCTTCTCTTACAAGATGCAGATAGAAAGCGAGATTATGTATTGATGCAATTTGCATGGCAAGTAATTCCTGACTTACAAAAAGATGACGGACATACGCTCTTGAGTACTCATGGTCCACCCATGCGGTGCCATCGGGATCAAGCTCTGAATAATCGTCTGCCCACTTGCGGTTGCGCATGTTCATAATCCCGTTTGATGTGAAGAGCATTCCGTTCCTGCCGTTGCGGGTCGGCATTACACAGTCCATCATATCTACTCCTCTGTCAATGGCTTCGAGGATGTTGGCAGGAGTACCGACCCCCATGAGGTATCTTGGTTTGTCTTGAGGTAGAATGTCATTGACTACCTCAATCATCTCATACATCTTCTCAGTGGGTTCTCCCACGGCAAGACCTCCTATGGCATTGCCGTCTGCTCCAAGATCAGATATGAATCTCGCAGATTTCCTTCTGAGGTCGGGATATACACATCCCTGGACAATAGGGAAATATGCTTGGGAGTATCCATATAATCCTTCAGTCTCCTGATAGCGTTTCCAGCCGCGTTGCAGCCAACGGTGTGTCAGGTCAAGAGATTTTCTGGCATAACTGTAGTCGGAAGTTCCCGGAGCGCATTCATCAAGCGCCATCATTATGTCTGAGCCTATGATACGCTGAATATCAACGACCCCTTCGGGGGTAAACAGGTGCTTGCTGCCGTCGATATGGCTACGGAAGTATGCACCTTCTTCCTTGAGTTTACGGTTTGAGGATAAAGAAAACACCTGGAAACCGCCTGAATCAGTAAGTATGGGGCGGTTCCAGGAGTTGAATCTGTGTAGTCCACCCGCTCCGCGGATCACATCAAGACCGGGGCGGAGGTAAAGGTGGTATGTGTTGCCAAGAATTATCTTGGCGTCAATATCTTCGCGAAGTTCGCGCATATGAACTCCTTTCACGCTGCCTACTGTGCCCACCGGCATAAATATCGGAGTGGGTATTACACCATGGGCGGTGGTTATCTCACCAGCGCGTGCTGCGGTTTCAGGAGCTGTGGCGTCTATTTTGAATTTCATGATACAAAATTAGTTTAAACGCCACAAATAACCAAATCAATCGTCGAGTTTGTGGATTACCAGTCCGGAACGAAGCTTAGGTTCGAACCATGTGGTTTTGGGAGGCATTATATTGCCGGTGTCGGCAATATTTATAAGCTGATCCATCGTAACGGGATAGAGGGCAAGGGCCATTGCCATTTCTCCGCTGTCTACGCGATGTTTTAGTTCGCCAAGGCCTCTGATCCCGCCAACGAAATCTATACGTTTGTCACTGCGAAGATCTGTGATGTTGAGGATGTCTCGTAATATCAGGTCACTTGACACAGTCACGTCAAGGACCCCAATCGGATCTGTGTCGTCGAATGTGCCTGGTTTGGCAGTGAGAGAATACCATTTGCCATCAAGATAGAGGGCGAAATTATGGAGGGTTGCCGGAGTATATATCTCCTTCCCTTTTTCTTCAACTATGAAGTTGTCGGAGAGCTTGTTGAGAAATTCCGCCGGTGTAAAGCCGTTCAGGTCTTTGACGACACGATTGTAGTCGATGATCTTGAGGTGCGAGGCCGGGAATGCGACAGCCATAAAATAATTATATTCCTCTTCGCCCGTATGATTGGGATTTGCTGCCGCCTTCTCCGCACCTACAAGTGCTGCGGCAGCTGAACGATGGTGACCGTCTGCTATGTAGAGGTTGGGTATTTTTGAAAAATCCTCTGTAATTGCGCTGATTGTTTCCGGATTGTCGATAACCCAAAGAGTATGGCCGAATCCATCCGGCGCTACGAAATCATATTCGGGTGTGTTTGCAGTTACATCCCTGATTATATTTTCAAGGGCTTCATTGTCAGGGAATGCGAAGAAAACCGGCTCGATATTTGCATTATTGCATCTTACGTGTTTCATTCGGTCTTCCTCTTTATCGCGGCGTGTCAGCTCATGCTTTTTGATTCTTCCCTCCATGTAGTCGGGCACCCAGGCTCCCACCACAAAGCCATATTGTGTGCGTCCGTTCATGGTCTGGGCGTAGATATAATAGTTTTCTTTGTCGTCTTGCACAAGCCATCCGTTGTCTTGAAATTTTTTGAAATTCTCCACTGCCTTGTCATAGACAGCCGGGTCGTGTTCATCAAAGCCAATCTCGAAATCAATCTCAGGCTTTATGATGTGGTAAAGGCTCTTGTCGTTGCCTTCCGCTTCTTTGCGGGCCTCTTCGCTGTTTAGAACATCATAGGGGCGTGATGCCACCTCTTCCACGAATTGTTTAGGGGGACGCACTCCCTTGAAAGGTTTTATTCTTGCCATGGTATCAATAAGGTATAAAGGTTTATATAATGATTAACGTTATTCCCTATGTTTTCTTACGCTTGCGCGCACAATTGGAGCATATTCCATATATGTTGGTAGATGAAGAGGTGGTGTGAAATCCTCGGAATTTAAGTGAGGCAAGGTATTCTCCCACCTTTTCATCGTGCACTTCTTTTACAGATCCGCATTTCAGGCAGATCAGATGGAGATGCATGTCGTCTGCGAATTCGTAGACAGCCTGCGTCTCATTGAGGTAGTGTTTCCTAAGAATGTTGCAATCGCAAAGAAGTTCAACGGTGTTGTAGACAGTGGATCTTGACACATGGTAATCAGCTTCGATATCCTGATAAAGCTCGTCGATGTCGAAATGCACCTTTTGCTCCAGGGCTTTGTCAAGTATTGCAAAACGCTCCGGAGTCTGCCTCATCATTTTTGATTTGATGTAGGTGGCGAAAACTTCTTTGAGGCGGTCGCGACGCGACTCATCAACATTATTCTTTTTCATTCCAATTGCAAATTTAATCAGCGGAGTTCAAAAAAACAAATACATTATGCCACTTTTTTTGAACCATTGCGAATAAAGATGTGTTTTACTCTTGAAAATAATATTAACACCTTCTAATACATTAAAGGATATGAAAAAATATAGATGTGAGGTCTGCGATTGGATTTATGATCCAGCAGTAGGTGATCCGGATGGTGGGATAGCTCCCGGAACTGCTTTTGAAGATATTCCTGATGATTGGGTATGTCCAATCTGTGGGGTAGGTAAGGATGAATTTGTTGAAGTGTGACATATAATTATATGTATCGTTAAAAGCGGCAGTTTCTGTCGCTTTTCTTTTATGCTTAGAAACATCTTTTTTTAATAATTGAAAAAAAAATAATAAATTTGCAAATAAAAAACGGTAAGCCGTTTCAAGTATACCATAGAAACACTACAATGAGGTTTTATAAAAGCGTAGGCTCGCGTTATATGGTGCTTTTGGCTCATATAGGCGCATTAATCACGGTGACTTTCTGGGCGACTTCATTCCTGAGTACCAAAGTGCTTATGGAGCGAGGTGGCTTTACTCCTGTAGAGATGTATGTTTATAGGTTTGCCGTGGCCTATTTTATATTGCTTTGCCTTACATTCCGCCATATAAAAAGCCGGTCTTGGCGTGATGAATTTACGTTGTTCATAAGTGGTATATGTGCTGGTACCCTATATTTTATAACAGAGAATTATGCATTGCGTCTAACCACAGCAGGGAATGTTTCCTTATTGTCGTCCGTTTCGCCTCTGTTTACAACTTTCCTGATGGGTCTTGTTTTTAAACAGAGGATCAGTACCGGTGTGCTTATAGGTTCTGGGGTGGCCATTTCCGGTGTTGTCTGTGTGATCTTGAGTAGCGGCTCAGGTTTGGAATTTCGTCCTGAAGGAGACTTGCTTGCCTTGTCGGCTGCTTTGTGCTGGGCTATATATACAATTGCGATAAGAAGAGTGATTCCGCTTTATTCATCATTGGTAATCACCCGTAAATTATTCTTTTATGGAGTTGTGACCGCTTTGCCATTGTTGTTTATCCAGCATGAGCCATACCGTTTCCATCTTTTGTTTGATTTCCGGCAACCTGAATACATGCTTAATTTCTTATATCTTGTTTTTATGTGTTCCATAAGCGGATATCTTATATGGAACGTAGCTATGAAAAAAATAGGTTCGGTTACAACCAATAATTATATGTATCTTCAGGCTCCCATAACGATGATTGCCGGCTATTTCTTTTTGAATGAAAAAATATTCTTGTTGGGATATATCGGATGTGTCCTCGTGATTGGAGGATTGATAATTTCCGATAAATGGAAGGGATCAATATGGTTTAAGAAGAAATAGCAGTTTCATTTCTATTCTTTTATATTTTGCCTATTTTTGAATGGATATTTGACTTGATTTTCAAGATAAATTACTAATTTTGCACTCGGATTTGACGATGCAGTGAGCTGAAAGATGCCTGCGGAAAGTCAATATAATAATGTATAAATCAACAACAGTTACTTCTGATTCTGAAACCATTATAACGGAGAATAAGGGTATTACATCATTTCGGGATGAAATGATGCCTTATCGTATAGATTTGATATTCCCTACTGATTTCTGGAACACTCTTCAGTAAGTTAAATCTTGCTGTGAGATAGTTTTGCACCATGCCAATGTAGGCATCGGTGCTGTTTTTCGTGTGTCTATATCGAATATTTCAAATTAAACCAATAATTATAAATGACAAAGACAATCAAACTGTTAATGATGTTTGTCGTTATGTCCGTTCCGTATTCTTACGGTCATGAAATCCGGCAAATGTCCATTGGCGAATTGTTCACCCTCGCCAATCAACGGAACCCTGACATCGGGGCAACAGATGCGGCCATCACTGCCGCGCTACAAGGTGAGGCAGTGGCAAGAAATGCCCGTATGCCACAAATCAATGCGTCGCTTACATTGAGTTATCTCGGTGACGGAACGATTCTTGACCGGGATTTCGGTAACGCCATGCGTGACAGACTTCCACATTTCAGCAACACTCTCGGAGTGGAACTGTATCAGCCAGTATATACAGGCGGTGCAATATCTTCGGGCGTGCGTCTTGCCGAGAAAGGAACTGAAATGGCTGGAAATAACAGGACAATCTCCGTCAATTCAGTCAGAATGGCCATCGCGACAAACTATCTTGAACTTGCTAAAAATCGTAATCTCCTGAAAGTGTATGACGAAAACATACGCCTGACCGAGAAACTTTTAGGCGAGATGAAAGCAAAACATTCACAAGGGGTAGTCTTGAAGAACGACATAACGCGATACGAATTAAGGCTTTCATCATTGTCGTATGACAGGCTGGCGACAGAAAACGCCATACGGATCTTCAACAACAATCTCGTTTCTTTGCTTGGGTTTGATGCCAATACCGAAATCGTTCCGGACATTGATGCTGATGGATTGTTGACCTCCGAAGCCGATATGCACTCTTGGCTTGAAACGGCCTCGGAACATTCACCATCGCTTAAAAGTCTGGACATATCCGCAGACATTGAGCGACTGAACCGTAAGGTTGCACATTCGGAATACATCCCCAAAATAGGACTTGTGGCCGGTGATAATTTTCTCGGCCCGGTGACTTTTGAAGTACCTGCATTGAACAAGAACTATAACGCATGGTTTGTCGGGGTTAATGTCAAATGGAATATTTCATCACTTTTCACGACCCCAAAATCCATCAAAAAGCATGATTTTGAATTGGCAAGAATTCGAAGTGAACGAGAGGCTATGACTTCCGGAATTGAAAGAAGGATAAACGAGGCTGTAATCCTCTATCGGCAATCGGTAGAGCGACTTGAGATTGAACGAAAAAATGTGCAGCTCGCCGAGGAAAACTATGCCGTGGTGTCGAATCGTTTTGACAACCAGCTTGCATTGCTCACCGATATGCTCGATGCATCAAACGCAAGGCTTGACGCAGGGGTCAGGCTTGTAAACGCCGAAATATCAACAAGGTTTTATTATTATCAACTTCACTATATAGCAGGAACACTCTCGACATTATGAAACAAAAAACTCGCCGCCGGCTCCAGAACGCCGGAGTAATTATCCTTATACTCGCAGGTTTCGTATGGATAGCTTATAAATTCATCGGATTTTCGTCATCGACATTCACAGACAACGCGCAGGTATATCAACGCATAGTGCCTGTAAACAGCCGTGTGCAGGGTTTTGTGAAGGAAATCCGGTTTGACGACTACACCCCCGTACACAAAGGTGACACCCTTGCCATAATAGAGGACGCGGATTTCCGTCTGCAACTCGCACAGGCAAAAGCAAACCTGCAAAATGCTCTTTCGGGGAAAGATGTCGCGACATCGGCTGTGTCCACCTCGACGAATGACATAACCGTGACCGAGTCGGCACTTGCCGAGGTGGAGGCTTTGTTGCGGAACGCCAAACGTGACCTCGACCGTTATTCGGCGCTTCTTCAACAGGAGGCTGTCACCAAACAGCAATATGACGCGGTGGAAACAAATTATCTCGCACTTGAAGCCAAACGAAACACGCTCGTGAGGCAAAAAAACTCCACCGGATTTGTGGCCCAGCAACAGCGTTACCGCCTCGGTCAGAATGATGCCGGTATAGAGTTGGCAGAGGCAGCGGTAAGCCTTGCCGAACTTAATCTGTCTTATACGGTGATAATTGCTCCCTGTGACGGATTTACCTCCCGGCGCAACATTCAGCCCGGACAGCTTATTCAGCCGGGGCAGACCCATGTGTCGGTGGTTGACACCGGCGACACATGGATTATCGCCAACTACAAGGAAACGCAAACCGCACGGATGACGGCCGGTGACAGCGTGAGCATAGAAGTCGATGCCGTTCCCGACGTGAAATATATGGGTGTGATCGAGGCCATATCCAATGCAACCGGTGCAAAGTATTCACCAATGCCGCAGGATAACTCAACCGGAAATTTTGTAAAGGTCGAGCAACGCATACCGGTGAAAATACGGTTTGCCGCAGATACACCTGAAAATGAGATGGCTCGGTTACGGTCGGGCATGAATGTGGAATGTAATGTAGTCAAATGATGGGACACGGACCAAGCCCATTTACCAACAACCGCCTTCTGGTGTATAAGCCGTGGGTGCCCCGCCGGTTGCGCTTCTGGTTGATTGTCATGTTCGCTTTTTTCTACCAGTTGTCGGGAGGCGTGTATCTCGCCGCCCTAAGTCAGATGGTTGGAGAACTTTCTTTTATCAGGGAGGATGTGACGATGGCGAGTTATTGCTCTCTTATCGGACTTAACATGATATTCCCGGTACTGTTCAGATGGAAATTCTATTTTTACAGCCGTCAGATGTGGTTTGTTTCGAGCATAGGTTCCATTACCTGTGCCATAGCCGCTCCATATTCCACAATTCCGTGGATATTATGGCTCGTATGCCTTTTCGCCGGATATTTCAAGATGATGGGTATGTTCGGCTGCATGAGTACAATCCAATTGAACATAACCCCGACACGTAATTATGGCGTGTTCTTTCCTGTTGTTTATATCCTCGTATGCGGAGCCATTCAGATTTCAGGATTGATGACAGCTTACATTTCATACGATTTCAACTGGAAATATGTCTATCTTATAATCGTGGGACTGATGCTGGTCATTGACCTTATCGTATATTTCATGATGAGCCATGACCACCGGGGCGCTCCTTTCATTCCGCTCAAGGGGGTGGACTGGACAGGGCATGTCCTTTGGGTAGGGACCTGTTGCATAGGCGCTTGGATATTCAATTTCGGGGAACATTATGACTGGTGGGACAGTAGCGAGATTTGGTATGCCACATGGCTTTTCATTGCGGTATTTGCCCTGACATTGATTGAATCGCACTATAAAAAAGAACCGTTTATCTCGTTGAAGGCATTTTGCTATCCTACAACATGTAGAGTAACGTTTGTACTGTTGGGAATAGCAGTTCTTCAGGCATCGGCCCATGTATTGCAGCCCGTATTTATGAACGCGGTCGCGGGATACGACTACTTTACAATAGTAAATTTCAACTATCCGGAGATTTACGGCATAATAATGGGGGCGGTGCTGACATATTTCGCCCTTGTCAGATGGAAATGGCGAATGAAGATATTTTTCTTCACCTGCTTTCTTCTAACCACATTCTACATTATCGCATCGTATTTTCTTATCGACCTTTCGACGGAAGCATGGCTGTTTTATATACCGCTGTTCGCTTTCGGCGCCGGAGAGGTGATGATGGAGGCGGGAGCCACTTATATGGTATGCCGCAACATTCCGTTTCAGCACATGTTTATGAATATCGCCGTTATCGGGTTTGCCCGCTGTGGCGTAGGAACGGCGGCTGCCGGAGCATTGGTGGAACGTATGTTCGCATGGGCTATGAACAAGAATGTAATGCTGACATCCTCCGAGCTGGACAATTTCAGCGGCGACGGCGTTTCATGGTTTACAGAGTATTTTACGACGCAGAACATCATGCTTGCGGTCAAGGAATGTTACGGATATCTGATATTATTCGGGATTTTGATAATGCTGACAATTCTGTTCGCATGGTTCAGCCCGTCGATGAACAGGATTTTGCCGACGATGAGTGCTGCGGCTCGTTGGATCCGCAATCCGCATGGCACAACTGACCCGACACTTAGATAGAAAAAATGTTATAACTAAACGAGCTGTATAGAAACATGTTACTGTACAGCTCGTTTATAGTTTATAATGGCCTAATTTTCGTATAAATGCCATCTTAAATAAATCATAACACTTCCGGCCTTGTCGCTCAGTCTAGTATCAATATATTCTCCTGCGCTCAGCAACCACAACGCCTCAAAAATCCCTTGCTATCTATTGTTGATCAGATTCCGAATAAAAAATCCAGAGGCTTTGAATTCTTGAACTGATTTATAGCATCGCCGGCATAAATCTCGCCATTTGTCAAAGTGAGTTTTTTGACAGGCATTCCCTCGCTGAAATCAGCCTTTCTTAAATCCACCCAGAAAATATTGGGGCTTAGGGTCGATTCAAAATAGTATCTGAGATTTTTTTGGTCAGCGACCGTCCGCCAACGTGTCGAGGCTATGTTAGGCTGGTCGGGTACAGAGATGCCCAAGGGGACCGATACATTCCTGACAACGCTGAACATTCCGGCTACAGCATGGTGGAAGTCGGATGTCATCGGTAGAACATTGACATAGAATGATGCCCTCACGAAACGGTCGGAGGCTCGATTTGTGCCGGGCAACATGACAAGTCCCCCGATCTGTCTCCAATAGTCATTGAGTGTCAATTGCTTGTCGTATGTCGGAGAATTGGTCATCACTTGGCAATCGCGTCCTTGGTGTATGATAAGTTTCCCCTTGATATATTCAAATATGGCGCTGTTGCCTGTGGCGTCTGATACAGAGAGATGTAATGTAGATTTAGCTCCATTCGGGAGATCCGGATCATCTATGCGAAATAATTCTTTGCTTAATTCTGCTACCACCTCCTCAACTGTGGCAAAATTATCAAGCACGTATTGAGTCCATATGCTCAATCCCATTACCGGCCGAGCGTCATTTGGGCGCTTGTAGTCCGATTCTGAAAGGAACAGCAAGTTTGCCATGAGACCTCTTTCATTCATACCATCACATACGCCTATGTCATATCCGGCAGTAACCACGCTTCCATATCGTGAAGTCCACTTAATGGTATTGTCTGTCAATCCTCCACGGCGTTCTATTCCCCGAGGAAACAGATAGAGATTCGATTGTGGATCCTCTTTCCAATCCATCGTGCGTCCCGTCACCACCATATCCTCCGGCCCGAGATAGACAGCTCGAGTACATGCCTCATTCGGCATTGGAATACTAAAGACAGCAACAACTGAGACTGTTGCCAGAATAGTTTTATAAAAAGATAGCCCTTTCATAGTATGACAGTTTACAAAAAACAATAAGCAGTTGTTTAGTAAGTGTAAGTAAGTATCTATAACATCTAACATTGGCATCTTATTGATGGTTCATGCCAAAAACATATTGAACATCATTAGTGGACACTAATGATATCGATTAATTTTTATGAACTACTTATCTGAAACTCTGCTTATATCCCTCTATATGAGGGATAAATCATACATTAAACATTTCTATGAATTCCGGAATTCTTTCGGCGACATTCCTGTCAGTTTCTTAAAATACTTGCCAAAGAATGATTGTGACGGAAAGTTCAGTTCATCTGAAATTTGCTGAATATTCAAGTTTGAAGATTTCAACAGAACTTTGGCTTCGAGAATGACGAATCTCTCGATCCATTCCACTGCCGTATATCCGGTTTGGCTCTTTAGTGTGCGGGAAAGATGTTTGGGTGTGACTTCAAGTTTTTGGGCATAAAAGTCAAGAAACCGCTGTTGCTTGAAATGTTTTTGTGCAAGAATCAGGAATTGGTCAGACATTCTGCCTTGGTTGGTCATGACTTCATCCTTATATGGTTCGAACCATTTATATACAGTGCGGAATATGAACGAAGTAAGCTCAAACAGGAACGCCTGTGATCTGTAAGGGTTATTCTTGTCTGCGATTATTTTTTGACATTGTTCAAAAAAACTGTCGATTAGGGGAAGGGTATCGGTCTGGATTTCTGCAACGGAGTGACGTGACATGACGGTATAAAGCGGCATGTTGCTCATAAATAGGAAAAGGTTGTCGCGGAACCTTTTCGACATTACAATTATCGATGCTTTAAAATCTGCACTGATATATTTGGGTTGCAAAATTTGGGAATTTTCAATTGTGACGAGAGCCGGTGATTTTATCTCATGATTTATTAGATTGATATCAGCAATGCACTCGCCCTTTTTAACAAAGATCCATGTTGAGGCAGAGAATTTAACCGGCTCTTTTATTGTGGAGAGGATTTCGGGACCCATATCTTCAAGTATCCAGAAATCCTGATTGAGAATTGTGGGCACATCTTCGGGAAGATCTATATTGTAGGTATAACCATAATTCATAAGTGGTTGATTATTAGTGGTGGTTAATATCAAATCCAATTTCACCATTACAAATTTAATCAATAATTATATTATTTCCAAATATGGAATGTGCATTACTTTATTATTAAACAAACTATTGTTGTGTAAACGCATCTCACTATTACGGAAAATGAATTTAGTCTTAAAATTTAAGTGGTCCTATATTTTTATTTTCAAATATTTTGTGCGATATTTGCAGTCGGATTATTTTCAAAACGGAAAACTTTTGGGAATTATTTATTTGACGAATTATCCATATTGAAAACTTTTAAATTTATATGTCTTCAAAAATTTATAGTTACGACGAAGCTTATGAAGCTTCGCTTAAATATTTCAAAGGTGATGAACTTGCCGCCCGTGTATGGTCGAGCAAATATGCCTTGAAAGATTCCGATGGCAATATCTACGAACTTACTCCGGACGATATGCATCGCCGTATTGCCTCGGAGCTTGCACGCATTGAGAAGAAGTATCCAAATCCAATGAGCGAAGAGGAAATATTCTCGCTTCTGAAGGATTTCAAGTATATAGTTCCGCAAGGAAGCCCGATGGCAGGGATAGGAAACACGTATCAGGTAGGGTCGCTGTCTAATTGTTTTGTTATAGGACTTGACGGTCATCCTGATTCATACGGTGGTATAATAAGGATAGATGAGGAGCAGGTTCAACTCATGAAGAGAAGGGGAGGTGTAGGTCATGATTTGTCGCATATCCGTCCGAAAGGGAGTGCCGTGAAGAATTCAGCACTGACCTCAACCGGTCTTGTCCCATTTATGGAGCGTTATAGCAACAGCACCCGTGAGGTGGCGCAGGATGGTCGCAGGGGGGCATTGATGATGACTGTGAGCATACAGCATCCTGATGCCGAAAGCTTCATTGATGCAAAGATGACCGAGGGGAAGGTTACCGGCGCAAATGTTTCTGTGAAGATTGATGACAAATTTATGGATTCGGTAGTGACCGGGAAACCCTATGTACAACAATTCCCTGTAAAGAGTGAAACTCCGGATGTTACAAAAGAAATCAATGCTTCCGAATTGTGGAATAAGATTGTGCACAATGCATGGAAAAGTGCAGAACCGGGCGTGTTGTTCTGGGATACAATACAGCGTGAATCTGTGCCCGATTGCTATTCGGATCTCGGATTCGAGACAGTATCGACCAATCCCTGCGGGGAAATTCCCTTGTGTCCTTATGATAGCTGCCGTCTTGTAGCCATAAATCTTTACAGTTATGTGAAGAATCCGTTTACTCCACAGGCTGAGTTTGATTTTGAACTTTTCCGCAACCATGCGGGTAAGGCGCAGAGAATCATGGATGATATCATCGATCTTGAAATGGAGAAGATCGACACTATAATAGCAAAGGTTGAAAAAGATCCGGAAACCGCTGAGGTTAAAAGCACGGAGCTTAACCTTTGGAAAAAAATCCGCGCCAAGACACTTAAGGGGAGACGGACAGGATGCGGCACGACAGGAGAAGGGGATATGCTTGCAGCGCTCGGCTACAGATATGGAACTCCGGAGGCAACAGCGTTCTCAACAGGTGTGCACAAGGAGCTTGCGCTTGCCTATTATTCATCTTCCGTTGACATGGCAACCGAGCGAGGCGCTTTCGAGATATACGATGCCGAGCGCGAGAAAAACAATCCGTTCATCAGCCGTATACGCGAGGCCGATCCGGCCTTATATGAACGTATGGTTAAGAACGGACGTCGGAATATTGCCTGCCTTACAATCGCTCCAACCGGCACCACGTCGATCATGACCCAGACATCATCCGGCATTGAGCCTGTTTTCCTTCCTGTCTACAAGCGTAAGAGGAAAGTGAATCCTTCCGATGAGAATGTGCGTATTGATTTTGTTGATGAAGTGGGGGATGCTTTTGAAGAATATATTGTTTATCATCATAAATTTCTTGAATGGATGAAGATAAACGGCATAGAAAGGAAGGATAACATGAGTGCCGAGGAAATCGAGGAACTCGTTAAGAAATCTCCTTACTATAAGGCCACAAGCAATGATGTGGACTGGATGGAGAAGGTGAGGATGCAGGGGGCTGTGCAGAAATGGGTTGACCACTCGATCAGTGTCACTATTAATCTCCCCTCCGATGTGACTGAAGAGTTGGTGGGGAATCTATATGTCGAAGCCTGGAAGGCGGGTTGCAAGGGATGCACCGTATATCGTGACGGTTCCAGGAATAATGTGCTTGCTGCCGTGACTCCTTCCAAAGCTCCTCTTATTGCCACTCCAGAGCATATAATGAAGCGGCCGGTCGAACTTGAAGCAGATGTTGTCCGTTTTCAGAATAACAAGGAGAAGTGGATTGCGTTCGTCGGTCTGGTAGATGGCAAGCCATACGAGATATTCACGGGTCTTGCAGACGATGAGGACGGCATCTTCTGCCCGAAGAGTGTAAGCCATGGCAAGATTATCAAGGCTATGGACATCGACGGAAAGAAGAGATATGACTTCCAGTTTATCAACAAACGCGGTTATAAAACCACTATAGAAGGACTGAGCGAGAAATTCAATCCCGAATTCTGGAACTATGCGAAACTTATTTCTGGCGTGTTGCGTTATGGAATGCCTATTGATCAGGTGCTCAAACTTGTGGGCGGTCTTGAACTTGATTCTACGAATATCAACACTTGGAAAAACGGTCTTGAAAGGGCGTTGAAAAAATATCTGCCTAACGGCATGGCCGCTACGGGGCAGAAATGTCCCAAGTGCGGAGCTGAGACATTGATATATCAGGAAGGATGTCTGATATGCACGTCTTGCGGTAATTCCAAATGCGGTTAAAATAATTGATCATAGTATAGCTTAACTAAATTCTAATATGAAAATTACCTTAAACATCAACTACCACACTGAATGGGGGGAATCGCTCTATGTGAGCGGTTCCATCCCTGAACTCGGTAACGGGGATGCTTCCAAAGCGTTGGAAATGAACCTTGTAAGCCCTGATATGTGGCAGCTTCAGTTGGACCTTAAGAAAGATCCCGGAAGTTTTGACTATCGTTTTATTGTAAAGGCACCGGAAAAGGAGTGGCGTTTTGAGTGGGGTGCGCCACATCGGTTTGTAATCGGTAAAGGGATTGTATCTTACAGGGTGTTCTGCTCTTGGCATGATCTCCCGGTGGACAAACCTTTTTATTCATCGGCATTTGTTGATGGAATGTTACGTCGCCCTTATCGGGATCAGCCTCTTGTGGCTAAACCCGGAACGGTGTGTCTGCGTATAGAGGCGCCAATGATAGAGCCGGACGAAGTGCTCGCGATATCGGGAGAGGGCGATTTTCTCGGAAATTGGGATCCGGCACATGCTGTAATAATGAACGATGCCAATTTCCCGGTGTGGGAAGCAAATCTTCAGACGGATGCCCTTAAGATTCCTTTCGAGTATAAATTTTTGATATTGAACAAGGATACCCGAGAAGTTAAAGGTTGGGAATATATCAACAACCGTGTTTATGGCATTCATCCGGAAGGAGATTCGGAACAAGTTGTGATTGACGGGATTCGGTTTGCAAATCCAAAGGAAAATTGGAAAGGTGCAGGCACGGCAATACCAGTTTTCTCTATCCGCACTGAAAATGATTTCGGCGTTGGAGATTTCGTTGATATAAAGAAAATGGTTGACTGGTGTGCATCAACCGGTCAGAAAGTCCTTCAGATACTTCCGATCAATGATACGACAATGACTTGCACGTGGGTTGATTCATATCCCTATAAGGCAAACTCAACTTTTGCTCTTCATCCCATGTACCTTAATTTATGGGAGGTGGGAACATTAAAAGATTCGGCACGCCGTGAATATTATTATAATCTTGCGAAGGAACTCAACGCACTTTCGGAGATTGATTACGAGCGTGTAAACGCAGGTAAACAGGAGTATCTTCGGGAGATATATGCAGAGCAGGGTGCCTCAACACGTCGCCGCAAGGAATATAAGGAGTTTGTGGCGCGCAATGAATATTGGCTGAGGCCATATGCAGCCTGGTGTGTGCTTAGGGAACTATATCAGACACCCGATAACAATTGCTGGGGAGAGTATGCGCGTTATGAATCAGGGATGGTTGAGGAACTGCATGCAAAACATAAGGATGCCTTTGAATATCATTATTATGTGCAGTATCATCTGGATCGTCAGCTACATGACGCACGGGATTATGCACATAGCCATGGAGTGGTGCTGAAAGGTGATATTCCAATCGGCATCAGCCGTTTCAGTGCAGACGCATGGGTTTCACCGGAACTGTTCAACATGAATACGCAGGCGGGCGCTCCGCCGGATGATTTCTCAGTCCTCGGCCAGAACTGGGGTCTCCCGACTTATAATTGGGACGAAATGGCGAAAGATGGATTCCAATGGTGGAAAAACCGGTTCCAAAAAATGTCTGAATATTTCGATGCATACAGGATTGACCATATCCTCGGATTTTTCCGGATATGGGAAATTCCGATGGATGCGGTCCACGGCCTGCTCGGATATTTCAATCCGGCTCTTCCCTTCTCTGCAGAGGAACTGCGGAACAGTTACGATTTCTGGATTGATCCGGACGTGATGACACATCCCCTGATTCTTGACTGGATGCTCGATGATTTCTTCGGAGATTTTAAGGATGAAGTCAAAGACAGGTTTCTTGAAAGAATCGGAGGTGACAGATATTGCCTCAAGAGCTTTGTAGATACTCAGGAAAAAGTAGAGAAGTATTTCGCTAATGCAGAAAAGAATGAGAAAAATTCCCGTATAATCAGTGCCCTCATGGGATTGATTGATGATGTCCTTTTCATTGAGGATCCATATATGAAGGGGCATTACCATCCGAGAATTGCCGCGCAATATACCTATCAGTTCCGAGTGCTTTCAGATTATGGAAAGTGGAATTTCAACCGTTTATACACTGACTTCTTCTACCATCGTCATAACGATTTCTGGTATGGAAAGGCAATGTGGAAGCTGCCCCCTCTGCTTGATGCAACTTCAATGCTGACTTGTGCGGAAGATCTCGGTATGATTCCGGATTGTGTGCCGGAAGTGATGAAACGGCTTCAGATCCTTGCTCTCGAAATACAGCGTATGCCAAAGGATCCCGGTGCGGAATTCGGTGACACGTGGCATTATCCGTATTATTCAGTTTGCACAACCTCTACCCATGATATGGCGGGAATCCGGGGCTGGTGGGAAAGTGATCATGTTATGGCGCAGAACTTCTATAATCATGTGCTCCACGAAAGCGGAGATGCTCCTCAGTTTGCCGAACCTTGGATATGTGATAAGATTATCAGTCTGCATCTTGACAGCCCTTCGATGCTCTGCATTCTTCCTCTGCAGGACTGGATGGCAAGCGATGGGTCTCTAAGGCGAGAGAATCCGCACGAGGAACAGATTAATGAACCTGCCAATCCGAAACATTACTGGCGCTACCGCATGCACCTCACTGTGGAGGAACTTATGGGCAAGGATTCATTTAATGCGGCGATGCGTCAACGTATTTCTGAATCCAAAAGGTAATGATAATTAGAATAATAAAATATTTAGCAGTAACAGTGATGTGCATGTTCCTGTCTCCGGTTCCGGAAGGCAGGGCATGCACATCCGCTATCATATCGGCAGATGTAAATCCTTACGGCCGTCCTATCTTGTGGAAACATCGTGATACAAGCACAATAGATAATAAAGTTGAATTTGTTGCTGCGCGTGCCGGTGAGTTTTCTTATGTAGCTTTGTTCAATGCAGGCGACAAGTATCTCAAAGAGGCGTGGATGGGGATGAATGAAGCAGGGTTTGCGGTAATGAACACCGCTTCCTATAATATAAAGGATGACAATGTAAGTTCTAAAAAAATGGATAAGGAGGGGGTGGTAATGACAAGGGCCTTGAAGACATGCCGCACGGTCGAGGATTTTGCTCGACTGCTTGAAACCTTACCGCGTCCTATGGGGGTTGAGGCTAATTTCGGTGTGATTGATGCAACCGGGAACGGGGCTTATTTTGAAACCAATAATCACAGTTATAAGAGGTTCGACCTTAAGGATGCTGGGAATGGAGTGCTGGTGCGCACTAATTATAGCCATTCCGGCAGGCCGGAAGAGGGTTTCGGTTTTGTAAGGGAGGCCAATGCATGTCATTTGCTGCAGCCTTTTGTTGAGTCGAAATCAGTTACCCCCGAGGTGTTGACAGAAGAGTTGAGCCGCAGTTTCTATCACGATATGAACAAACGTGATTATTCGGTCGGAGGTGATCGATGGGTTATTGATCAGGATTTTATTCCCCGGTATAAATCCACAGCGACCGTAGCTATCGAAGGATGCCGTCCTGTTGTTTCGGTGTCAGAGGTCACACCTGAAATGGTGAAGAAGGAATATGTGATGTGGACGGGTCTGGGATATCCGCCTTGTGCCGAGGTTCGGGCTGTCATGTGCGATAAAAATGGCGTGGATAAAGAGATGAGAGGCTCTTTGGCGAACGGTCATTCTCCGCTTGCGGATAAAGCAAAGAAGATGAGGGACGAGGTTTTTCCTATTCATAAGGGAAATGGGGACAAATATATTGACATGAACGTCCTTTTCAGTAAAGACGGAGAGGGGATAGTGGCAAAAATGCGGGCGATCAACAAAGAGAATTATAGAAAAGGGAGGGAAGCGCGTGACGGAATCGGATCAAAATAGGTTTGTCTGTGCTGCCCCGTTCAGGATGTCGCGAGGAGATTTTGCCCGGAAAATGTTAAGATTCTGGGGACTGATTCCCGGGATTGTGTTGGTGACTATTTTTATATCCGGTCTGGCTGTAGGCCTGTTTTTAGATATTAGATATCTGATTGTGTCGGCTATGGCTGTATTCATAGTGCTTCCAATGGTAATGATGTTCTTATATTATTATCATGGATTGGGTAAATACTGTTATTTCAACATTGTTGACCATAATATCTCGATCAAAAAAGATTGCCTTGAAATAACGATGTATTTCCATGAAGAAGAGGTGAATGATTGCGGGACAGAGGAGTGTGAGAGAAATAGCGAGAAACTAATTCGGGAGTCTATACTTTCGATTAACTATAGGGACATATTGAATTACCGGGTGTTTTCCGATAGTGTGATATATCCCGTTGGAAGACCGGTTGCGGGATTCATATGGCTGCCGCTTTCTGCATTCGATGACATCGATTCGTTCCGGAAAGCTGTAAGTTTATTATCATCTAAATTAAATTCATGTTAAATTCAAACATACTCTAAGTGCGTATTCTTAAAGATAACAACAAGAAGTATTGCTTCATAATGGATATGGAGGTCCGCGATTATGAGTTGGATTGTGAGCAGATTGTAAATAATGCCAATTATCTCCATTATATGGAGCATACGCGTCATCGCTTCTGCATGGATGCCGGAGTGTCGTTTACCCAATTGCATAACCGGGGGATTGACGCAGTGGTCAGAAAAATTGAGATTGAGTATAAAACATCACTTAAGGGAGGAGACACGTTCTTGAGTTGTCTCAGAATAGAGAGAAAGGGGGCAAGATTTATTTTTCATCAGGACATAATACGGTCTGACGGGGAGGTGTGCACGGAAGCGGTGGTGACGTGTGTGATATTGAAAGATGGAAAATTGACAAGGGGTGACGAACTTGCCCGGCTTTTCGCAAAATACTTGTAAATTACTTCTTATTATGGTAAGCTCAGAGCAAGATACTGTTTTCAGAATAGCGCTCGGAATGATGAAGGGCATTAATCCTCAGGTTGTTCGTAGGATGATTGAGGTAGGGTTAACGGTAGAGGATTTCTTTACACTTGACCTTTTGTCGGTCTCTGATGCTCTTGGCTTAAACAGTAAGACCGGTTTTGGCGCCAGTGACAGGGAGGTGGCAATTGATAGGGCAAAACGGGAATATGCGTTCACATCAAGACATTCGGTGAAGGTGATATCATTGTTGGATGATAATTACCCATGGCTGCTTGCGGAGACACCGGATGCGCCGGTAACACTTTATATGCTTGGAGATGCTGATCTTAATTCCTTACATACGATAAGTGTTGTTGGCACAAGAAAACCCACTCAGTATGGGGTGAACTTCTGTAAGCAATTCTGTACTGATCTCGGTGGTTATTTCCCGGATCTTACAGTTGTAAGCGGACTTGCTTTAGGAATTGATTCTGCAGCACATACCGCAGCTTTGGAAATGAACCTGCCAACTGTCGCGGTTGTGGCACACGGATTGGATACGTTGTATCCTGCTGCCAATAGGGATCTTGCACGCAGGATTATAAGGTCGGGAGGAGCCATAGTCACAGAATATCCATCCGGTTCAACCCCTTATGCAGCGCGTTTTCTCGAACGTAACAGGATTGTTGCCGGCTTGTCGCAGCTGACGGCCGTGATTGAATCCCCCATTAAAGGAGGGGCAATGAGCACTGCAAACCTTGCGTTTAATTATAACAGGGATGTGGTTTCCTTACCCGGCAGGGTGACAGATCCTGTAAGTGCAGGATGCAATCTGCTGATCAGGAGAGAAAAGGCGCATTTGCTGACTGCTGCCGCCGATGTGATTGAACTGATGGATTGGAAGCCACTCGGAAAACATATTGAACCGAGACAACGGAATCTGTTCCCTGAACTTGAAGGAATTGCGGGGAGGATTTATGAAATTCTCAAATTTGAGTCAGAACCCATAACGATAGATACACTGCATTTACGTACCGGCTTGTCAGTGCCGGAATTGATGTCGGCGCTCACTGATCTTGAGTTTGACGGAATTATCACGCGTCAGCCGGGGAGCAGGTATTCAATATCCTGAGTGATAGTGAACGGATTGCATAGCAAAAGCCGGATCGTGAGACTGTCACTTTCCGGCTTTAAGTATCTTTTACAAATTAGTTAATGTATATTTGAGAGGATTTTTGCGGGATTTCCGCGAGTTGAGGAGGGAGCTTAGCGGGCTAAGTGACCGACGAGACTTGGCGGAAAGCACCAAAAAGCCGCCAAAGATACATTAACTGATAAAAATATTGGGATACTATAACTAATTTGTAAAAGATACTTATGTAGTTTAACGTGTGGTTTAGAAGCGTTCGAGAACTGTCTCGACAAGATGTCTGACTTTCGGCTTATAATCCGTGTTTGCGTTGTTCAGACGGCGTTCGGCTATAATACAGCACACCGTCATTGCGCGGTGACCTAAAAGTTTTGAAAGACCCTGCAAGCATGCAGACTCCATTTCAAAATTGGTGATTGGGCGTCCATTAAAACGGAAGCTTTCAATCTTCTCATTGAGGTTCGGGTCTGCCAACTTGAGTCGCACCATACGCCCTTGCGGTGCATAGAAACCGACAGCGGCTATTGTATAGCCGCGAACCATATCATCGCGACCGATACGGTTGGCCAGTTCCGCATCTGCATCAACAGTGTAAGGTGCTGCCCAAATAGATTTCCAATCAGTGTGTTTACAGAACTCCCTTTCAAACTCAAGGTCGCATACTTTATCACGGTCCGCGTAGAAATTAAGGATACCGTCAAACCCCATACCTTTTTCCGCTATTACAAAATCTCCGATATGAAGGTCTTCCTGCAAAGAACCGGAGGTGCCTATACGCACGATGTTCAAGGTCCTGTGTTCAGGTTTTACCTTACGGGTCTTGAAATCGATGTTGGCCAAAGCATCAAGCTCAGTCATGACAATTTCGATATTGTCAGGTCCGATGCCATGGGAGATGGCCATAATAGGTTTGCCCTTGTAAGTGCCTCCAATTGCATGAAACTCACGTGAAGAAACATTATAATCCACTGAATCGAAATAGGATGCAACCATGTCCACTCTGCCCGGATCGCCGACAAATATAATATTGTCGCGGAGTTGTTCCGGTTTAAGGTGAATATGAAATACCGAACCATCATCATTGATGATAAGCTCCGAAGCTGGAATAATTCTATCGTCTGCCATAAATACAATATTGTGTTTATACGATGATAAACAGATTAAAGGTTAATATTCAATACCGATAAACAATATATTATCTAAACAATATAATATCAAATTGTTAAATCTATAGTATGTTCTTATAACGTTTGAGCAGGCTTATCGGCTTTACAAATGTACGAAAAAAAAGGTATAAATAAAAATATTTGGAAAAATTTGGTGTATGTCAGAAAAAAGTAGTAATTTTGCACGCTATCAAAAACGACTGAGGAAAGATGCCGGAGTGGTCGATCGGGGCGGTCTCGAAAACCGTTGTGCCTTTTGGCACCCAGGGTTCGAATCCCTGTCTCTCCGCAACAAACGCTGAAAATCAGCAAATTGTAAAA
>CAJTZS010000007.1 GCA_910584055.1 uncultured Muribaculaceae bacterium
TGCTAAACTGACGTAGGAGCAATCCTACCACGAGTTCGAATCTCGTCCCTTCCGCCACAATAACCCGGACAGCTTAAATGCAAGTCCGGGTTTTGTTTTAATAATAACTCCTTTTCTTGCCTCTAACTTGATATCGGAATGAAAATTCGTAAGTCAACATATCTGTTTATGATGGCGGCTTTGGTCGGCGTCATAACATTCGTGCTCCCTGTTCGGGGAGCGGAATGGAAGCTTCATCCCTCGTTTGACAGAACGCCGGTAAGGATCATTGATACGCCCGAATATACGTATTTCCTTGTTCACCAGCAGATTTATCAAAAAAATTGGAAAGGATATGATTTTCCTACATTAACCTTGTTTAGATATTCAAAATCAGCACCGGAGAAGGGGATATATCCTTTGGTGCGTGATGCTGCTCTCTCTTCTGCGGATATAAGAATGGCGGATTATTCACCCGAAGGCAAGTATCTTATTATTGTATATAATGATGGGGGAATAGATATATTTGACCCTGATACTGGAGAGATTGCTAATTTTGATATCCTTAAAAGTCAGACGCTTCCGGGAACTTCGATTGTCAATTCCATCACTTTTGACAGACGTGATGGTTCGGTGTATGTGGCCGGGGATAGCGGTTATTTGCATATTGATGGAAGTGCTAAAAAGATGTTGGATTATAGAAGAGTGCTTGGCGGTGTAAAATGGCTTGCGCCTGTCGGTGATAAGTTAGTTGCGATTTCTGACAATAAAGTTTTTGAAATCAGTCCGTCTTCTGAAGATTTAGTTCATATTCCTAACATATCTTCTCCTTTGATTCTTATGCCCTTGTCGGAAACAGCTTTCGCATATATTTCGGGTAATCCGAGAGGGAACAATGCATTGATGCTTGCAGAAAGGAATGGTGAATCCTGGCGCACAACGAAATTATGTAATGACACCTTTTTTGGTCTCCCTGATAATAATACATTGATTCACCCATATGAAATGAATATGGTGCCAAATCGCGATGGGTATTTATTATATTCAAACTCCAAGGTCTGGCAACTTAAAAAAGATGACGGTAATGGTAAGCCATGTGTTCATGCAATCAGCCGGGACGAGTCTGTGGCTCCGTTGGGTTCATGGGATTTTCAGAGTTTCTGGACATACCGTGACAGAGGACGGTTTGTGAAACGACATGCCTTATATAGCCTTACCGGTTTGACAAATACTGCCGCATGGGGTGATATTTCAGAATCGTTGCGCCCTGATGCCCCTGCTGCATTTATCGCAACCCACATGACGTATTCTCCCAAATATGGAATGCTCGTTATGAACCATGGGCTTACCTTTGAGATGGATGCAGGGAACAATAAGGTCAATCCAGTGTTGCTTTCAGGCTTAAAGAATAAAGATTGGCAACTATATTCGCAGACATATACAACGCCCGCATCTGTCGAAGCAGATGAATCTTTAAAGAAAATATATAGTGACAATATTGATAGATTTCCTCTTCCGGAACCCGCGGGTGTTTCGATAGATCCCATCAATCAAGACATTGTTTCTTGTGGTTCTGTATTTGGGGGTGTTATGTTCCAGGATATTTCTGATCTGAGGAAAGATGTACTGAGGTTCGGTTCTCCAGATGATCCCTTCAAAGATTTTCCCGGATTTGTGGAAGCAGTTCCGGCGAAAAGCTGGAGAGGACACAGTTGCTTTTCAAATGTATCATATGATAATGAAAACACGGCGTGGATATTGTATTCCAATGCTTTCATTACAGATGGATCCCAGAGGAAGGCACACTTGAAATATATGACTTCGGATGTCAGGCATGATTTATATAGGTCTCCTGTTTCCAGTCTTTCCTCTCTTCCAAATATGCAGACTATAGTTTTGCCTTGGGAAGGTTATCCCTACTGGAACTGTATGGCTTTAGCTTGTCGTCATGAATTAAACGAAAATTTAGTTTTGGCATTTACCGGAGGATCTAGTAATACAACAATTATCTTAGATCATAAAGGAACACCCGATGAAAATAAAGATGACGAGATAAAAATTTTTTCAAAGGTTAGAAACAATCAACACTTGTCTGAGATAGTGTATCTTCAGGATGTTGTTGAAGATCCGGTTAATGGTGACATAATAATGGCTTATTCAGATGGAATTTCCATAATCAATCCTAGGCAAAAAGTAAAGGATGGCGTTATGGAAAGTCGTCATCTTATTCTTGCTGGATCTGCAGAATCTCCTTTCAATTGTACACAGGTGAATAAGGTTATATTTGATGAGTATGGCCGTATGTGGATTGGAACCAATAATCAAGGAGTTATTGGTGTGTCAAAAGACAGGGAATCAATATTTGTCAGATACGATACATCTAATTCTCCCATGCCGTCTGATTGCGTCTATGGTCTCGGATGGAATCAGGATACAAAGTCTCTCTTGATTTCGACAAAATTAGGGTTGGCTGAAGTTTTACCATTCTCTCAAACTGAATGTGCGAATACAACTCTTCCATATGTTGTGCCCAGCCATGTTGTTCCCGGCTATAATGGAAATATTGAAATCAGAAACGTGAGGCCGCAGGAGGTGATTTATATTAAAAATAAAGAAGGCTTGTTGATTCGGGAACTGAGCAATGGCAATTCAAGAAATATCGAATGGGACTTGAAGGATGCTGAAGGTAAACGAGTTTTATCTGGATTGTATTTCATTCAAGTAGGAACCGACAATCCAATAGAAGTGGCTATGTTCGAATAGGAATCATTGGTGATGCTTGAATGACTGTCCTAAAAATATTGTCGAACCTTTTGTAATTCGGCTTTTCGGTTTCTTTTCCATGTATTTATAGAATATCCATGGTACATAGATGCCTGTTATTAGCGAAAGAATCGAAAATATCCACCACGGCCAATCTACGAAATGATGTAGCAGCTGTTGGCTTGCTATGTTGAAATACCATGACAACAGGAATATAATGTAATTGGTTCCCAGCATATGGTCAAGAAAATTTAAACGATTGCTTTCTATGGCTTTTGCGATGCTTATACACATGCAGATTCCTGTTAATGAGCATACTGGAGAATAAATTGTATATTCAGTCAGAAAGAACAATATTGCCCATACAGCGGAGCATATAAAGAGGAATGAGGTCTTACTCCACGGAATGTGACTGTCAATCGCACGGTAACACCTGGCATAGCAGCAACCAAGGATAAAAAATATTCCAAGTTCACATGTCTTATAAAGAGAAAAAAATTGAATTCCTATAATGGGGAAATAGTGTAATAAGACGAACAGGATTATCAGTAAGGGATACGTTAAGATATCTTTTATTCTGATTTTTGAAGAGAAAGATAGAATCAAAAAAACCGTTATGAGAAGTGTGAAACTTGACTGAAGAAACCAGAAATACGGAATCACTATATAATCCGGATAAACAAATGACTTCAGGAATGTTTGTAGGCTTAATTCCAATGGTTCATCTGCATATGTCGACAATAAAGAGCGAGGAATAAATGTAACAGCTGATAGGGTGATGAAAGGGATTATCAATCTTTTGAATTTAATCGAAGCGAAGCTTCTCCAGGATCTTTTACCTCTCAATATGTTTGTTAAAACCATCAAGAATCCGGACACGAACATAAAGAGAGGCATCCTGAAACTATACATCATTCGGTATACAAGAAGATCTTTCCCATAGTTTGAATCAGGACATTCATGAAAGGAATGTCCTAGAACTACGAGGATAATGCCTATTATTTGCAAGTAGGATATAAATTTGAGGATAGGCTTTTCTTTTTGCTCGTATCGATTAGCAGACATTTCATGATTATTTGTTGCGGAGGAGGGTGAAATAGCGGCGGAGCACGTCGTGGGCAGCGGTGAAGGAACTCTGCTCATTGTTGAGGACACGGAGCTCTTTCTGTTCGAGGAGGGCGCGGATTTCCGGCTGCCGGTAGAAGTTGTGGCGCAGTTCTTCGTTGATGGTCTCGAACATCCAGTATTTTGCCTGCTCATTGCGCTTGCGGTCGAAATACCCGGTTTCTTTTACGTATGCGAAGTAGCGGTCGATCATATCCCACACTTTGTCGATATTCAGTTCGTAGTAACCGCTGTAAGTAACAACCTCCGGCATCCATTTGCTGGGTGTAGGCGGGAACAGGTGCAGCGCATTGCGGAATTGGGCTGCAGCTAAGTTGGCGCGCTCAATGTTGTCGCCGTCCGCCTTGTTGATCACTATCCCGTCTGCCATCTCCATGATTCCGCGTTTGATGCCCTGCAGCTCGTCGCCTGTACCGGCAAGCTGGATCAGAAGGAAGAAATCCACCATTGAATGCACGGCAGTTTCGCTTTGACCCACTCCTACTGTCTCTACGAAGATATTGTTGTAGCCGGCAGCCTCACACAGCACTATTGTTTCTCTGGTTTTTCGCGCAACGCCTCCAAGAGATCCCGCCGATGGGCTGGGGCGGATAAAAGCGTCGGGATGTTGCGAAAGCTTCTCCATCCTGGTTTTGTCGCCGAGTATGCTTCCCTGCGTCCTTTCGGAACTCGGGTCGATGGCAAGGACAGCTAATTTCCCGCCATCCCTGAGTACATGAAGCCCGAAAACATCTATGGAGGTGGATTTGCCTGCTCCGGGGACGCCGGTTATACCGATGCGCCGTGAGTTTCCCGAATAAGGAAGGCATTTCTCTATCACTTCCTGCGCGAGTGCCTGATGATGTTCGGCAGTGCTTTCCACAAGTGTTACAGCCTGTCCTAAAATGCTGACATTTCCTTTCAGAATACCCTCTACATATTCAGATGCGGAGAGTTGCTGACGGCGTCTTGCCGGACGACGGTACGGGTTGGTGATAGGTTGGGAGGACACTCCGGAGTTTACCTGGAGGCCTTTGTATTCGGAATTGTTTTCGGGATGTGTCATGATATTATTCTTTTATGCCGACTATGGAAATTGTTCTTGCCGGGTGGAGAGGGTCGTTCGAGAGAACCTCTATCTTTATATTGAACGGACCGGAAGGGAGTTTATTGATATTCAGGGATCCTTCAGCGTCCGCGGATTTGTCAGGTTTTACGGTTGACGGGTATCGGGATATCTTTATGGCATCGGCTTGCGGGAAGACACGCATGATCCGCATGTCTTTCTTCCCTTCGTTCCTGATTGCAAATTTGAATTTTACCGGATTTTTTATGCCAGATGTCAGAGCGCCTAAATCGATAATGGCAGGCGCGAGGTAACACTTCGGGGCATCCTTGACCTCATCGGGTGTCATATGTGAGAAATCAGGAATTACTTTTGCTGTGAATACAACATCTGTCTCGGGTGAACCTTTTTTGTTGTCGGACGATATAGTGACCGGGATTTCCACCGGCCCCATGTCTGTTTTTTTACGCGAATTGAAATAGAAACTGTAAGTCACGATATCTCCCGGACCGATTTCTTTCGAAGATGCCGACACGCTTAATGCAGGATCGGGGCATTTCCATGTCGGCCGTATGGTGTCGGCTGTCTGGTTATAGCCGTTTATGAAGAAATGGCGCGTTGTGCCGTATGTAACTTCGCCTGCGGGCAACATATTCTCAGAAAGCCTTAGGGCGCCTGCCTCTACTGGATATAATGATGAGAGGGATTCCGGAGTTCCAAGCACGTTACCGCGTATTTTGATTGTGGCCATATCAAAATCGCCGATATATACCCGGATTGTCTTTTCGAACCGTCCCGGTCTGCCGATCGGATTATATGTAAAAGAAAATTTTACAGTGTCTCCGGGAGCGATGGGGTCTTCATTGTATGCCACGCCCGTGCATCCGCAGCTCGGGCGTGCTCCGGTGATCACAACCTCTTCAGGCCCGGTGTTCGTCAACCTTACGCTACCGGTTTTCGGCCCTGCCTCCTCTTTCATCAGACCGAAGTCATATTCTTTTTCAAGCCATATGATTTCGCTCCGCCCCGCAAAGGGGAGCAGAGAGGCAAAAACAAGAACGATACCCGTCTTCCAGACTTTCATTTCTGTTATTTGTTGGGATTCACAACTCCGGTGATTTTCAGCACCTTCATCTTTTTTGAGCCGTTGCTTTTAACCTTCACGTTCTTTGTGAAGCTACCCAGATACCCTTTCGGAATAAAATTGACTTTGATCTTACCTTTTTTCCCGGGGGCAATCGGATTTTTTGGGAATTCCGGACGGGTGCATCCGCAATCGGCAGTTGCACTCACGATGACCAGAGGGGCGTTTCCCTGATTGATAAATTCAAATTCTGTGGATACGAATCCTTTGTCATCGTTGATTATCCCGAAATCATGAGATTCCTTGGTGAAGGCTATCAGTGCGTTGCCGTCAGAATTCTTATTTTTCTTGGCATCAACCGGGAATGCCCCTATCATCAACGCCAGCATCAATATGGACAATATCTTCTTCATCGTGTCTAAATTTAACAGCTACAAATTTACTAATTATCTTGATATTTTTAACCGCAAATGTGGTGGTAAAGTTCGATAATATTTTCTCCATTCTTCGTTGACAAGGCTGTCCTGTCGGAAAAAATAGTCAGCACGGTCTGATACCTTACCGGCTGCGACTTTCAGCACAGGATTGTCTGATTTCCTCAACGAATCCGAAAGCTCTCTGAAAATCAAGGGAATCTGTTTACGTGTTTGAAACACCGTATCGAGATTGTTTATGGAGGAGAAAGTGTTCCGGTCTGTCCCCATGAGTGAGTCGGCGGCATTTGCAATCAGCAGCGAGGAATGTAAACGCCCTTGTTTGAGCATATCTTTGGCAGCCATTAATAAGCCTGCGCGGTGATAGCTAACCTGAGCCGCAGGCGTGCCGTCTAAATAAACCTCACGGTTTAAATCATTGGGGGATTTCAACATTTTGATGCCCTTAAGATAGTCTGACTCTCGTTCTTGGGCGTTGTGTAACCCCCACCGTCTTGCGAACAGGCTTTCCGATGTAAGGGTGTCCAATCCTAAATAATGGCGTCCGTGTAAACACCTGTGCCAATAAAGCGGCCTCGGATTTTTTGATTCAGCGTTTGTGGCGATGATATCGAGCATTATCAGTTTCCTGAAATCCAATTGTTTCCCTCCGCTTACGCGTGATAGGTTATGGAGGGGATAGACAATTGAATCCCCCTTCCCGGTTTTGAGCCATACATATTTATATCGGGTCTCTTTGCTTTCAGAATCAGCGAGTTCCCGGAGCATCACGGCCGGGGATACTATAGAATCGGAAGCGTTTGACGCAATCTTGGGGAATTGAAGGGAGCCGTATATCACATCTTCCCGTGTCAGAGTGGTTTTGATTCCGGAGAATCCGTCCCAGTCTTGCATCAAGGAGGCAAAATATTTAGGTACGGACAGATACGCCAGGTTGATTACACGCACATCTTTCCTTATCCCTTCCACCTCCTGTGCGTACCAGAGGGGGAACGTGGCATTGTCGCCATCCACAAAAATTATGGCATCCGGTTCCAGAGAATTCAGCACATTCGCGGTGATCCGCGAAGCCGCGTATCTGCCGGAACGGTCATGGTCATCGTAATTCTCAATCAGCATCCATGCAACGGAAAACAAGGGTATGAGAGAAGCTATGGGGGCATACTTCCCCGCAGCCCTCAGCAGCCCTAATGCACCGAACCCTATCCATATTGAGAAGGCGAGATATGATCCGAGGAAAGAATAGTCGCGCTCGCGTGGTTCGCCGGGAGCCTGGTTCAAGTATACTACAATCGCCAATCCGGTCATTATGAAAAGCATTGCGGTGGCGAGGCATGTCTTTCTGCCCCTCTTACCTTGGAATAGAAGCACGATAATCCCCCCGATGCCAAAGATGAAAGGGAGTAGGAAATAGCTGTTCCTTCCTTTGTTCTCTTTCCCGAGCCATGAAGGGAGTGCGTCTTCCGCGCCAAGCATGGCATTGTCGAGGGGAGTGATGCCGGTTATGAAATTGCCGTGTTCAACCTCTCCCGTGGAATGGACATCGTTCTGGCGTCCGAGGAAATTCCAGAGAAGATAGCGGAAATACATATATCCGGCCTGATATGTGAGCAGCATTTTTAGAGACTGGGCATATGTCGGGCGAAATGATGTCACGGGTGTACGGTTGCCTTCGGCATTTATTCTGTTCACGAAATTCCCGGCCGAATCTATTGCTTCGCTTATCCGGACTTTCGCCATGTTGCTTTCATCCATTCCCGTCCAGTCGCGGAAGCATGCTAAATCCGACGGATCCCGGCTCGTAATACGCGGAAACCACATATTAAGCTCCGGTGTTGTAACTGTTTTCACGGCATAGCTCCTCACCACATACGCGTCTCCGTTTTTTTTCATTGCCCGTGAATTGAAAGCGGAATCTTCGCGGGTCAGCATGCTGTAAGGATCGGATATGCATGCGTTGGCTTCTCTCTTTGAAACAACCGGATGACGTTTTTCCAATACCACGCGCCGGTATACAGGTCTGCTGCCATCGGCGGGATATTCCTCTCGCAGGATATTTTTGCTGTAGGGCGTATATCCATACAGTAACGGTGCTCCTCCATACTGTTCCCGTGCAAGATATGACGCGAACGAGAACGGATCGCCCGGCAGGTTTGAATTGGCAGGCGAAGGGATGTCCCCCCTTATTGGAATCAGGGCATATGAGGCATATCCCGTCAGAAGCAACGAAAGCAGCCACATGCATATGTTCAGTCGCCTTACGGAGAAATTATGACCCTTGACCAGCAATAAGGACGCGATGGCGCTCAGTGCTGCCCCAACCGCGAAATGGTCGGAGAATATGAATATGCCCGAAAGGAATATTGCCGGGAATATCGCGGCGGCAAGTAGTCCCCGGTTTGTCGAGCGCGAGGTAGCTGTCAAGGCTGTCAACAGACTTGCCCCTAATAATACAACATACGCAACAACCCCGCTGAGATAAGGAAGTCCCAGACCGTTGACCGCTATCAGCTCGCATTCAGCAGCCAAAGAGATGGTGGAGGGCATCATCCCTATAAGGATACAGCCTACCACAATAAGCGACAGCAGGAACATAAGGGAGACTTTCCACCATCTCCGGATGCCTCGCTTGATGCCCCATATAATGGCCAGTGCAGGGATGCAGAGAAGGTTAAGTTGGTGCACCCCTAAGGACAATCCGAAAAGATAGGCGAGCAGCACAAGATAACGTGTGGACATTGTCCTGTCGTGGCAGAAAGCCCATTTCACCATAATCCAGACACATAGCGATGTCATGAATATGGACATTGCATATACTTCCGCCTCGACCGCCGAATACCATGTAGAGTCGCACCAACCGAATGCCAACGCGCCTATGACTGCTGCGATGGTGCACTGCAGTTTTTGCCATCGCCTGGGCCGCAGGGATTCGATTACCCAGCCTGCGGCTGCAAATATCGTCTTGCAGAGGAAGAAACCCGCAAAAGCGGTGAACAGTCCGCTTGAAAGGTTCACTAACAATGCCGCTTTCTCTCCCGATGGCGCCAACATTGTGATAACCCTCTCGACGAGCATCCATGTCGGATTGCCCGGAGGGTGACCCACCTCCAGTTTCCATGCCGCCGCCACGTATTCCGGGCAATCCCAGTAAGAGACGGTGGGGGCGACTGTCAGCCAATAAGTGGCGAGGAGGATAAAAAATACCCCCCACGACACTATATGTTCAATGTTTAATGTGTAATGTTTAATGTTCAATGCCCTCTATCTTTCAGCTCTCATCGGATTGTTGAGGAAATCCTCATAGGCCAGCGCTATTCCCTCCCTGAGTTCGGTGCTGTATGTCCATCCTAATGCTGAAGCTTTCGACACGTCGAGGAGCTTGCGGGGCGTACCGTTGGGCTTTGTTGTATCCCATTCTATCTTACCATTATATCCGATCACCTCTGCCACTAATTCCGTAAGTTCCCGGATGGAGAGTTCCTTTCCTGTGCCGGCATTGACGGTTTCGTTTCCTGAATAGTTGTTCATAAGGAACACGCAGAGGTTCGCAAGATCGTCCACGTAGAGGAATTCCCTCAGCGCGGAGCCGTCTCCCCAGCAGGTTACGCTTTCCGCACCTGCCTCTTTAGCTTCATGAAAGCGGCGGATAAGGGCCGGAAGCACATGGGAGTGGGTGGGATGGTAGTTGTCGTTCGGGCCGTAAAGGTTGGTAGGCATCACGGAGATGTAGTCCGTGCCATACTGGCGGTTCAGGTATTCGCAATATTTCAGTCCTGAAATCTTTGCCAAGGCATAGGCTTCATTCGTTTTTTCAAGCGATGAGGTGAGCAGACACGATTCCGGCATAGGTTGCGGCGCCAGGCGGGGATATATACATGATGAGCCAAGGAACTCAAGCTTCTTGCAACCATTGCGCCATGCGGCGTTGATGACATTCATTTCAAGCATCATGTTATGGTACATGAAATCTGCGGGAGCTTTGTCGTTGGCTTCTATACCGCCCACTTTCGCGGCGGCAAGGAACACATACTCGGGACGCTCCGTTGCAAAAAACTCGTTCACGGCTCTCTGGTCTGTCAAGTCAAGTTCTGCGTGAGTTCGAGTGATAATGTTCTCGTATCCTTGTTTCTTTAGTTCCCTTATAATGGCGGACCCGACCATTCCGCGATGTCCTGCCACGTAAATTTTTGAAATTTTATCCATAAGATTTAAGAGGTTGTTTAATAACCCGTTTCTATTTTACAATGCCTTTTTCAAGATATTCCTCTAAGTTCGTTTTGACGTGTTCGGAGACGCGCTCTGCCGCCACTTTCTTCATATCCGAGTCTACCATGCGGTTCACGAGTTCTTCAAAAGATGTTTTTGTCGGATTCCATCCGAGCACCGCCCTCGCTTTTGTCGGATCGCCCCAAAGGTTTACGACGTCGGTAGGCCTATAGAAATCGGGGGACACTTCAACCAGCACGCGTCCTGTTTTCTCGTCAATACCTTTCTCGTCGATACCCTCACCTTCCCACCGGAGGTTTATTCCGACGCGGGAGAATGCAAGCGTTGCGAATTCTCGCACCGAATGCTGCTTACCGGTGGCGATTACAAAATCTTCCGGTTTTTCCTGCTGGAGTATCAGCCACATGCATTCAACATAATCGGGGGCATATCCCCAGTCGCGCAGTGACGAGAGATTCCCGAGATAAAGTTTATCCTGTTTCCCTTGAGCGATACGGGCGGCGGCAAGGGTTATCTTCCGTGTCACGAAAGTTTCGCCGCGCCGTTCCGATTCATGGTTGAAAAGGATTCCAGAACAGCAATACATGTTGTATGCATCCCTATATTCCTTCACAATCCAATATCCGTAAAGTTTTGCAACGGCATAGGGGCTATAGGGGTGGAAAGGGGTGTTCTCATTCTGGGGCACTTCCTCCACTTTGCCGTAAAGTTCGGATGTGGAAGCCTGATATATTCGGCATGTGTCGGCAAGACCTACCTGCCGCACAGCCTCAAGCACGCGCAACACCCCGGTGGCATCCGTGTTGGCTGTATATTCAGGCACATCGAACGAGACCTGCACATGGCTCTGGGCCGCCAGGTTGTATATTTCATCCGGTCTTACATTCATGATTACCTTCATCAGGCTCATTGAGTCCGCCATATCGGCATAATGCAAATGAAATTTGGGGTTACCTTCAAGATGTGAGATTCTCTCGCGGAAATCGGTTGAACTTCTGCGAATGGTGCCGTGCACGTCATATCCTTTGGATATAAGGAATTCTGCGAGGTAAGATCCATCTTGTCCTGTTACGCCTGTAATAAGGGCTTTTTTCATGTCGTATATATTTTATTGAGAGAATTAATGAAATGTTTCCACGAAAGGTGGGCGGAAAATTTTTTATATGCAGCATTCCCCATGTCTATGCGGAGTGCCGGATTTTTTGCGAGCCTGAGCATTGCCTCGGCGAGGGCCTGGGCATTGTCGGGCTTTATAAGAAAAGCAGTGACACCCTCTTCCAGATATTCACATTGCGCACCGTTGTCGGTGGAGATCTGTGGACGAGCCGCCGCCATGAAGCGTAGGCTTTCAAGACTGAACGCCTCCCGCACGGATGACGGGATTACGCCGAAATGGGCTTCCGAGCAAGCCTCTACTGAAGGTGTCGCCTTTAAGTTCCAGTCGATATTGTCCATCACCTCCCGTTGCATCGCTCTCCTTCTCAGCATGTCGAGATAATCGGGATCCCCCATGCCGGAAATGCGGAGACGCATTTTTGAACCCTTGATCAAAGCCATGGCATCGATAAGTGTTTCCAGGCCTTTACCCTTGACCAAGGCTCCCTGATAGAGGGCTATAACCGGACCATGCCCCGGTTCGGGCATAATTTCTTCCGGGGCTGCGTATATGCCGTTGTGAAGGATATGGATTTTGTTTTCAGGCAGGTTTATCTTTCCCTTGAGAGAATTGCGGAAACCCTGAAATGCCATCTTCGAGACAAATATATGCGCGTCTACACCGGAATATATCTTCCGGAAAAGGAATGTGTCGCGTCCCCGTCTCACGGTGTGGCGCGTTGTCACAATCTTTACGTCTGGGCGTTTTGCGATTTTTTTTGCCAACAGGGCTGTGAACGCATCGCGATATCTGTGTGCGTGTATCACGGTGTATCCGGTGGGCGATGCTTTGAGCCTTCGGGCCAGCGTCATGGCCGAGGCCAGGTCGAAGATGCCTCCAAGAGGGGCATGAAGAAGCCCTATGCCCGCTTCCGCGAACGGCGCGTCAACCCCGACGGCATTGCGCGTCAGGGCTGTCACCTCCCATCCTGCAGCGTGATAATGCCGGCAGATATCAAGGGCATACGTCTGTGCCCCTCCCCATTTGTTGGAAGGAATTATATGAATGAGACTTTTCCTCTCTTTCATTCAAAAATATCAGTTGGCGGCCGAAAGCATGACGTTGATGTCAACGCTCGGCATGCCCAGATAACTGCCAATCAGTTTATCCACAAGTTTGCCTTCGTATGTCACGATGCCGAACTGCACGCCCGGTGTGGTTGCCACCATGCCGTAGAACCCGTTTTTGATTGCCATTTCATCGAAGAAGTTGACAAGTGCGCTCGAAAGGGCCATTGCCACCGTCCTGGGCACACATACGGATGGATGCGTCTCGTTCATATCAAGCACATATGCGTTCTCCTTCATTGCCGCCTTGAGGTTTTTCGGGAATTCGAACGGACGCGTCGTATTGCCGAGGATTATGACATCGGCTGTTTTAACGCGGTTATATAGCACACGGGGATGTACGGCTATGGCGTCTACATACGGCCCGATAAGGTCCTTCGCCACCTGGAGGGTGGAAGTGTCATTGTCCATCAGGGTGACTTTTGCGCCGGTGGCGGCGGCAGCCTTGGATGCGGCTATCATGTCGTTCCCCATTCCGATGATGAGCACCTCACAGGGATTGATTCCTGCCACGCCAGCTAAGAGCACGCCCTTTCCTCCTCCGAGATATGACAGCGCTTCCTCTGCATACATTATTGCGGCGCGACCGTCGATTTCGTCAATTATGTTGGCAAACACCGGCTCGTCGTTATGGCTGTACATATTGTCGAAACATCCCGTGGCAATCCGGTTGTCGAGCAATGCGTTTATGGTCGCTTTTTCAAAGAGGATATTATCCATCATGCAGAGCAGTGCCGCTCCTTTCTGCATTTTCTTTATGTCTTTTGCCTTCAGGGGGGTGTAGCAGAGCACAACCGGCGACTTGAGGGCCTCGTCGCGGGTCACGATCGTTACGCCATATTCGGCGTATGTCTCATCGGGGAAACTGATGTCGCTGCCTGCTCCGCTTTCCATACACACCTTCACGCCGCCGGAAGTCAGCATGCCGCAGGCTTCCGGAGTCAGCAGCATACGTGTTTCATACCCATCCGAGTAATTGGCCACTATGCCTATCCTTATTGCTGGATTTTCATTCTCGAGGACTTCCACAGCTTCCTGAGGTTTCAGATCCATATTTTCCATACTCTTAAATTTTATCCCCCTAAATTAATATTAATATTTATCTCCACAAAATTTTAGAGGGTGTTTCTCAAGGAAGGCGTTTACGGTGCGGTCAATTTGACGGCGATCTTCAAGCTCTTCTCCATTGAAACGGATATTGGCTTTGGAATAGAATGGAATTCGTTTGGCAAGTCCTTCGTCAACAGCCATACGTATTTCTTCAGGTGTTTTGCCGCGCATGAGCGGACGTCGGGAACTGTTTATCATCAGACGCTCGGTTATCCGCTCCGGGGAGGCTTCGAGCCATACGACATCTCCCTTTGAGAGCATATAGTCCATATTGTTGTGAAAACATGGTGTGCCGCCACCGCAAGATACGATCACTCCTTCGAATTCCCCCGCTTCACGCAGCATCTCAGTCTCCATCCGGCGGAATTCTTCTTCCCCTTTCTCAGAGAATATATCCGTGATTGATTTGCGGAAACGCTGTTCGATGTAGAAGTCAAGGTCAATGAACTGCATTCCTGTGCGGCGTGCGAGCGCACGCCCGAAAGTGGTCTTGCCACTTGCCATATATCCGATTATAAACATGAGGTTTTAGGCTTTAGGCGTTAGGTTTTGGGCTTTAGAAATCTTCGACGAATGGTTCTAAGGCCTAAGGCCTAATCCGCCTGTAGATTAGAGGTTGCGGAGAAGCCACCAGAGAAGGATGACTGCTACGGCGGTGAGCACCACGGGGAGGGAATGGACGCGCATATATGCTTTGGGATAACGTTCGCGGTTGATTTCAAGCCATACCATGGGTATCAGCAGCGGAAGGAGCATGAGCAGCAGTGCATTGTGATGCCACGCCTCCCTCAGCTCTCCGTGAAGAAGGGCGTGAAGCATTCTCTGGCTGCCGCAACCGGGACACTGCCATCCGGTAAGTTCATGGAAGATGCATTTCGGCATGAAGCGGCTTGTAGTCGGATCCACAGCAAAGTATATAATGCCGATAGCTATCGCAAAGACAGCCCCGATAATGTATATATTCCGTCTTTTCAAGCAAATAATGAAAGTGGAAGGTATACGGCAGCTGTTATTACACCGAGCACGACGGATGCGATGATCCAGTATTGGGCTTTCTCCGATGCGCGGCGAGCCCCTTCATAATCTTTTGCATAATACTTGGAACTGACCATCGTGCTGTATACAATGGCCACAATACCCGGTATCAGACAACAAAACACCGTTGCCAGCACTGACCATACGAGGTAGGTCTCCGGCATTGGTTCCTGATGGCTGAACCCGGCAGTGTGCGGTGCCGGAGGTTGCTGATTGAAAGGATTGGGTGTCGGATTGGGAACAGGGACCGGTACAGGTGCGGGAGGGGGTGTAACTAATCCGGCTGCTTTCTCGGCTCTGCGCTGTGCTTCCTCCGGATCATATTCAAGGTGAAGGGTCTCAGCCCATTCTGTCAACACTTCATCTTCTTTGGCTATCGGTTCGGTGTCTTTCCGCTCTGTTCCTTCTATTTCCTCAACACCTTCCTTATCTTTTTTATCTATATCTGTATCCATGGCTCATTAAACATTCCACATTAAATATTCCACATTATCTCAAACCTGCTGCATCTCCACGAGTCTATGGTAGATGCCGCCATATTTTATAAGCTCGGTATGTGTGCCCGTTTCCGCGATTTTTCCATCGTGAAGCACATATATACGGTCGGCGTTAACGATGGTTGATAGCCGGTGGGCGATCACTATGGTGGTGCGGTTCTTCATCAGCTTCTCGAGGGCATCCTGCACGAGACGTTCGCTTTCCGTGTCAAGTGCCGAGGTCGCCTCGTCAAGGATTAGGATGGCGGGATTCTTGAGTATGGCGCGTGCGATGCTGATACGTTGACGTTGTCCACCCGACAGTCGGCAACCCCTGTCGCCGATTCTTGTCTGGTATCCATCCTCGGTGTGCATGATGAAATCATGTGCATTGGCTATACGGGCTGCAGCTTCCACCTCTTTTTGCGTCGCGTTTTTATCACCGAACGCTATATTGTTGAATATGGTGTCGTTGAAGAGAATAGCCTCCTGATTCACATTTCCCATCAGCGAACGCAGATCTTTCACACGCAGGTCCTTGACATTTATGTCATCCACAAGAATTTCCCCTCTCTCCACATCCCAGAAGCGCGGGATCAGATCCACAAGGGTCGATTTGCCTGACCCCGATTGTCCGACAATGGCGACAGTCTCACCCGGATTCACATCCAGGTCGATGTGTTTGAGCACATCCCGTTCTCCGTCATAGCTGAAACTTACATCCCGGAATCTGACAGAACTTTTTGACGTGTCTGAAGGAAGGCTCTTGGGATGGGGGGGATCCTGGATAGGATTCTTTGCGTCAAGGATCATGTCGATACGCTCCATAGCCGCCATCCCTTTCTGGATAGTATAGGAAGTCTTGGAAAGTTCTTTTGCCGGATTGATGAGGCTGTAGAATATCACCATGAAGAATATGAACTCGGCAGCGACGATAGGTGCGTTTCCCGAGAGAATCAAGGTGCCTCCGAACCATAGGATCACCGCCACTGCGAGGGTGCCGAGGAATTCGCTCATTGGATGGGCGAGCGCATACCGGCGTGACATGGCATTGTGAATCCGGTATAGGTCAAGTGTCTCGTCCGCAAAATTGCGCTCCATCTGCTTTTCTGCATTGAAGGCCTTGATTATCCGCAGTCCGCCGATCGTCTCCTCTATGTTGGAAAGTATCGAACCGAAGCGTTGCTGTCCGCGGAGGTTCTGCTGTTTGAGCTTACGTCCCACAACTCCCATCAGCGTTCCGATTATGGGCAATGTGATGGAGACGAAGAGGGTAAGTTGCCAGCTGATAGCGATCATGGATGCGAGGTAGGCTATGATAAGTATGGGGTATTTTACCATACTGAACATACTTGACATCACGGAAACCTGCACTTCCGCAACGTCTCCCGACATTCTCGCCATGATATCACCTTTCTTCTCATTTGTGAAGAAACCGATTGGCAGGGACACTATACGGTCATACATCGCATTCCGGATATCGCGGGTTATACCGTTCTGCATCGGTATTGTGAAGAATTCGCTCGTGTATGCCGACAGCACTTTTAAAAGCGTCATTATGCTCAGGGCGCCGCAAAGGAAAAGAAGCGTCATTGACGCCCCGTCGTCCACAATCATCTTTGAGATGAAATAATACGCGTTGTTTATTATTTCGTCCTTGAATTTTCCCGATCCCCATTCCATGAACTCATATTCCTGGGTGTTGATGCCGAACAGCATCTCCAGGATGGGCATGATGAACGCAAATGAGAACAGGGTCAGGAAAGCTGTCAGAAGGTTGAATATCACACTGATTATGATATTCCACTTATAGGGTGCTGCAAATCGCAGCATGAATTTAAAGAAATCTTTCATAAAAAACACACTTCCGTGCAAAATTAATCAAAAACTTTGAAGATTCAAAGCATAGCGGGTGGCATCACAGATGGGTAAGCATGTCGGAAGCTTTTTCTCCGTGGTATTCGTTGAACATTGCCCGGGATCTTTTCCAGCGGCGGTGACTCCATAGCCAATATTGAGGGCTTTCCTTTATATTCTCTTCAAGAAGATGGAAATACTCATGTGATGTTCGGAAAATTTTCTCCTTCTTCACATTTTCCGAGATGGGGATGAACCTCAGGGTATAGTAACCTCTCTTCGGTCGGCTCATATGGGCGTAAACGGCTTTAGCTCCAAGGAATTTCGATATTCTTTCCGGGCCTGTATAGACCCCTGTTTCATGACGGAGGAATTCTATGAACAGGTGTATGTTGAGTCCCGGTGCCTGGTCTGCTATGTAGCCGGTTACGGTGGGGACGCCCTCGCGTTTCCAGGCTACGAGACGTTGCAAGATGTCTGCCATGGGGATGTTGTTGGCGCCGAATTGCGTGCGCAATCGGTAAAGCAGTCGGTCGAAACTCTTGTTTTCGAGCGGGTGATATATTTGCGCACATTGAGCAGTCCTGTCGATATGCAGCGGCAAGGAGCTGACCCATTCCCAATTGCAGAAGTGACCGAGATACAGGGATACGGATTGCCCCGAGCGGACAGCTTCATTGATTATTTCGATATTCTCGACCTTAAGCCTTTTTCTCATCTTTTTCTCCGACATGGATGCGAGTTTTATGGTTTCCATGAAATAATCGCATAGCCACCGGTAGAATTTTTTTTCTATCGAACGCAGCTCTTTGGCGTTTTTTTCGGGGAATGACGAAGAAAGGTTTCCCCTCACCACTTCACGTCTGTATCCCACCAGGTCGCATGCTATCCATGCAAGCACGTCCGAGATCGCGTAAAGAACCCTAAAAGGGAGTAAAGAAAGGAGATATATGATTTTATAGAGCATTTCAGTTTTTTGGAAGCGGTGATGTGGCCGGACGGACAATCCATCTTCTTACGCAGTATCCCGCCGCCCACCACACAGCGGTGAGTATCCACAGGTTGATATAGGGACGGCCAACCTGCGAAAGGCTCGCACCGTTGGCATTCATTTTGATGTAGCCTTCCACACCCCATGTCGACGGACATATGTCGGCGAGCCATCGCCATACCGGCCACATGTCGTAAAGCGGCCATATGAGTCCCGACAGTAGCAGGAATATGAGGGATGTCACTACCCAGAGGACGAACACTGATTCCCTCTCTGTAACGAGCGACTGGAAAGTGAAGCCTACGCCGAAGGATGCCAGTACGAGGGGCAGGATGAATGCAAATATCTCAAGCGTGTTGCCGGCCATTGGAAACCGGAATATGAGCGGCACGTAATGGAGCATGAAAATAGCGGGGATGATAAGTATTGTGAGGTAACACAACGCCTGTGCCCCCATTGTTAGCAGCACTGAAGGAGCGCTGTTCACCGGGTCGTATCCCGTGATACGTGCGCTCTCATGGCGGGCTCCTCCTGCCATTCCCACAGCTAAGATGATGCATTGCTGGAGGATGAGGATAAGGACACCGGGCATGATGAACGAATCGAAACCGCTGCGGATGTTGCCCATCGATACGTTGTGGATGGGCAGCGGGTCTCCGGTCATGATGGTCTCGGCGAGCGGGGCTATTTCATCAATTTTGGCGGTCATGAGCTCTGAAGAAAAGTCCTCCATAACGTTGGTGGCGGCGATAAGGAATCCCTTGTAGCGCAACAGGAGGCTCATTTCCCCGTATAGCACGGCATTTGATGTCTCCGAACGCCCGTTCTTCCGGGCGAATCCCTCTGGTATCTCCAGAATCCCGTAAGCCTTGTGGGAGTTCACTGCATGGCGAGCCTCGTTGAGGTCGGCTGCATATCCGATTACATGTGCCTGGTCGCATGCATCCATCTTGCGCACAAGCTCCCTTGACAGCGGAGTTCTGTCGTGATCCACGATTACGAGCGGAACTTCCTTTACAAGCTCCGGATTGTATATCAATGAGTATATTATGGGATAGACGAAGGGGAGGAAGATGAAAAAAAGCATGATCCCCACATCGTGCGTCACCATCTTGAACTCACGGCGATACACATCGACAAAATTCCTTATGCTGTCTCTTATCTTCATTTTTTTCGTTTTTAGGGCACATATACCGGATTTTTCATGTATTTCTTAAGTCTCCACAATAGGGTGAAAGGGAGAAGCATGAAAATGATATATGCAACAAACCACCATTTGGAATAGGCTATGTCTATGCCGTTAAGTGCCTGGTCAACGTAAATCAGGAAGTTATAACGGATAGGAACGATATATGAGAAGAGCTGCATCCCGGCATACATGCTCGGCACGGGGAAGGAGAAGGCGGCTATTGAGAAGGACAGTATGCCGAGGAGGGCGCATACCGAGAGGGAGAAGCGCAGGTTGGGTAGTACGCATATCACGAACACAGCGAATCCCTGACACGCCAGCACGAACATGAATTCGGAAAGCAGCATCCATCCCCACGAGCCATGCATCGGATAATGATTGAACCTGTAGAGCCATGCTGTCATGAAGAATACCATCACCATCCATATCACTGTCTGCGGGAGCAGTTTGCCGAATATGGCCTTGATTATTGAACCGTCAGCCATATGTAGCAGACGCCGCGATGTGCCGTATTTTATTTCCTGCCCCAGGCTGAAGACGGTCATCAGGAATATCATGAGCTGCAGCACGCACGGTATAAACGAATTGCCGAGATATACCCCATAGTTCAGCTGGGGGTTGCCGATTGGGCGTGTGGCGATATTTACCGGCATCATCATCGAGGAGAGTGATTCTCCGTTGAGTCCTGCTGTCTGGGCAATATTCTGTGCTATCCCCGCTTTCGTGTAGACAGCGGTGGACTTGAATGTCTTGAAGAGCATTGTGCCGGGCACGTAGTAGGTCATGTTGGTATAGAACGTGATCACCGGCTTGCGTCCTGCGAGAAGATCAGCCTGGAAGTTTTCGGGAATAAGGAAGAACCCGTATATCTCGCCTTTCTGCATGAGGTGACGGGCTTCGGAGAAGCTCTGCGATGTGTGGGTTAGGTCAACCATCTGCATACCCCCTAATTCTTGGGTGATTTCACGGCTCAGGGAACTGCCGTCGCGGTCAACTATCGAAGCCGGGACGCGTGTTGGCAGACCTTTGTCGAGCATCGAGCCTATGAAAAGGAAAAGGAAAAGGGGCAGCAAGAAGAACCCGGTCCAATACACCGGTCTCCTCACCATCTGCACCAAGCTCCGCAATATAATTGCTTTCAGCCCTTTGTCTCCTATTTTTGTCACTTCCATCATTCTAATGCCTAACGCCTAAAACCTACAGCCTACTTAACGACTCCTTCATAAAGCACCGACATTCCAGGGCGGAAGTTTTCAACCGGCTTTTCAGGGCGGCATTTGATCTGGAAAGTGCGGGCATCGTAGTCGCCGGTAGCTTTGGTAGCCTGCCAGTTGGCGTATGTGCCGAGATCTTTGATATAGAATACTTTCATCTCTACTTCCTTGTCAAGTGCTGGAATTTTTACTTTCAGCACCGACCCAACCTTTATGTCTTTGAGGAATGTCTCGCGGACGTTGAAGACTGCCCAGTGATCATCTTTCTGGAGGGTCATAACCGGAGCCCCGGTAGCAATAAGTTCGCTCACGTTCGGATAGACGATTGTGATTTCTCCGTCGCAAGGGGCTGTCAGATATTGGTCCTCGAGGAGTGCGTCCACTTCCTTGATGCTTCCTTTCGCCACGTTCACCATCGCAGAGGCAGCCTGTTTGTCTTCTCTCTGGGCTCCCGACTTCGCCAACTCATACTGGCTGCGGGCGGCGGCTTCTCCGGCCTTCGCCGCGTCATAGGCGGCTTTCGCCTCATCTCGTTTCTGCTCGCTCACAACCCCTTTCTCATAAAGGTTTTGCAGACGGGTGTAGGTCTTTTTTGTGATTTCGGCAGCTGCCACGGCCTGTTGCCAAAGTTCGCGTGCTCCGGCTATTATCTGGGGTCGCGTGCCGGCATCAACTTTCTCATCGGCGGCCTTGGCGGCATTTTCCATCGCCTTTGCCTGATCGAGCTTGGCTTCAACCAGCGATGAAGTGATGCGTACAAGCGTGTCGCCGGCCTTCACTTTCTGACCTTCCTCCACGTAGATTGCCGCAACGCGTCCGGGCAATTTCCCGGAAATCCTTATTTCTGTAGCCTCCCCCTGTCCCTGGACAGTGTCGGGGCCGGGTTTGAGACATAAGAAACCCACCACGGCCAATGCCGCGAGAAGCAGTACGATTATGACAATCGTAATAATCAGAGCTTTCTCCTTTTGGGAGACGGCCTTCGGGTCTATTGCCCCGGCCGGAGTCGTGTTGTATGTATCGTTAGCCACTTTCTATAATGTTTAATGTTGAATGTCCAATGTTTATTTTTGAGGCTTAATAGCTCAATTTGCCGATCACCTTGTCGAGGTATACCTCGCAGAGGTGAATCCCTATTTCTGCATCTATTTTTTCAGAGTTGGCCTGAAGCCAGGCGGTCTGGGCCGCGATCACATCGTTGGTTGTCATCACGCCCTCCTTGAATCCTATTTGTGCGGAGCGCAGGTTTTCTTCTGCGCTGCTCATATTGGCTTTTGTCATGTTGTAGGTCTTGAAAGCCTCCTGAAAGCTGAATTTCGCCTGTTGCACTTGTAAGTCAACCTTTTCTTCAAGGTCTTCGAGCATCAGGCGTTGGGCGTTCGTGGCGGATTTCGTGGCGCGGTAGTGGTTATAGTTGCCTCCCCAGTGCCAGATAGGTATGGCCACGGTGGCCCCTACACTGAATCCTCCTCCGAAGCGTTTCCGGAAACCGTCGTTCAGGTTGGGGTTGGAGAATTCATATGCCCCTACAATCGCGATTTTAGGAAGCATCTGTCCCATCGCAAGTTTCTCACGCTGTGACAACACGGATATCCCCTGGCGTATAACCTCGAGGTCCTGGCGACGGGAATATACGTCCTGCATGTTATAGACAGGGTCGGGCATAGCTGTCAGTCCGGTTTTGAAATCCTCATCGGCGAGCGTCATCTCCGACTGCACCGGAAGCCCGCAGACCTGAGCTAAGGCCATGCGTGCCAGAGTCAGCCCGTTGTCGAGTTTTGTACGCATTATCTTTGCTTCGTTAAGCTTAACCTCCACGGTCAGCAAATCGGCGCGTGTGGCCAAGCCTTCCTCAAGCATGGCGTTGACACTATATCGCAATGTATCGACGAGGGTCACAAAGCTGTCGGCGAGTTTCTGTTTGGATTTAAGGGAGACAACCAGCCAGTAAGCCTGGTCCACCGCATAGACCACGTCCTGCACCACGCTGTTACGCGCCGCAGTGGCGAGTTTCTCGGCATACTTGGAAATCTCGTTGAGGGCTTTGATCTGACCGCCCATGAATACAGGCTGAGTCAGGGTGAATGCACCGGCAAATACATTGTGGGTGTCGAAACTCATCGCATCCTTGGGAATCACCGCCACTTCCGTAGGTATATACCCGCCGGAGGCAGGATCCTTGATGGGTGTGCCGTCGGGGGTGGTGAGGATATTGTATTTGAAGCTTTGTGTTGATGGGTCGAAACTCATAGTGGGGAGTTTCGCATCTTCCGCAAGCAGGTTGATTGTGCGCTGGTTGTAGAAATATGTCCCGGCGAAATCGATTCCCGGAAGATACAGGGCTTTGGCGGCCTTGCGGTCGTAGCCGGCACCTTTGATGCCCTCTTCCGCCATGCGGATGGTCTTGTTGTTATGCACGGCCATATTGCGGCAGGAATCGAGAGTATAGACCTCCGCGCTTGCCGAAAGTGCTCCTATTGCCATGCATATGGCGGAACCACAAAATGTTATCTTCTTGAATAGCATCATATAGCTCATTTGTGAAATCTAAATAAGTCCCAATTCATCTCTATTTAAACTACAAATTTAACGTCATTTTGTTTAATTTAGTAATTTTGCATTGTAAAATTTGTTAAGACAGATGAAAAATAAATATAGTGCAGAATATAAGAGCCTGTTCCGCTTGGGGTTGCCTGTGCTTGTGACGCAGGTCGGAGTTATTGTTGTCAGCTTTGCCGACACGATGATGGTGGGAGCTTATGGGGTGGATGAATTGGCGGCTGCCGCCTTTGTCAACTCTCTTTTTATAATTCCCATCGTGATGCAGATGGGATTTGCCCAAGGGCTGACGCCTCTTGTCGGGGCATTGTTCGGGAGAGGGGAGAAGGAGGAAGCCGGACGCACTCTTCACGGAGGAGTGCAGATTAATCTTGTCGTGTCTCTTGGCCTGACGGCGATAATGGGGATATTGTTCTTTTTTGTCGATAGGTTCGGACAGCCGGAAGAGTTGTTGCCCCTTATTCGTGAATATTACCTCATAGTCCTGTCCACAATGTTGCCGATGGCAGTGTTCAATTCGTTTCAGCAGACATGTAACGGCTTTAACGACACGGCTATGCCGATGTGGATGATTCTTGGTGCCAATGTGCTTAATATCTGTGGCAATTACCTCCTTATCTTCGGTAAGTTCGGATGCCCGGAACTGGGACTTGCTGGCGCGGGTGTCAGCACGATGCTGGCGAGATATGCGGCGGCAATAGTCATGGTGCTTGTGTTTTTTCACCGCGATTGCTACCGTCCCTATGCGATAGGGTTCAAGATTAAGGAAGGGCTCGGGGATGTGAGACGCAAAGTGTGGGTAACTTCTTATCCTGTCATGATACAGAGTGGCGTGGAGTGCTCATTATGGAGTTTCGGCGCGGTGGTCAGCGGTTGGTTCGGCAAGATACAATTGGCTGCCTATCAGGTGGTGAATACGATGGCTCAGCTCGGTTTCATGACTTTCATAAGTTTCGGGACAGCCACATCAATCCGAGTGGCGAATTATATGGGTGTGTCGGATATCAGGGGAGTGAGGCGCATCACGTTGGCAGGGCTTCATCTCAATCTCGTGCTTGCAACCGTGGCATCGCTTATTTTCATTTTCGGAGGGGAATGGCTCATTCATTGCTTCACGCCCGATGCGGCTGTAACGGCATCGGCGTTGACTCTGATTCTGCCGCTTGTGATATACCAGTACATGGATGCCACTCAGCTTACATACATTAATGCTATTCGCGGCACGTCGCATGTTCAGCCATTGCTGTGGATTTCAGTGTGTTCTTATATTCTTGTTGGCATTCCCGTATTATTGCTGTTTGCAAAAGGGCTGCAATTAGGGAATATAGGTGTCTATTATAGCTTTGATGTGGCACTTGCGGTTGCCTCGGTGATGGCCACTGTCGTCTTTTACCGCGTTGTCCGTAAAGAATCCAGGAAACTGGGAGTTTCCAATTGATAGAATAGTTAGGGTGATTACTTTTTGTATTCTAAATAAATGTGAATTTATTGGAGACTGATATGATTCACTGAATATGCAGGTTTTATCCAATTTGTGTATAAATATTAAAAAATGTTGGTGTATGTTATTGCAATTTCCGATATTATTTCTATCTTTGGCGGCATAAATTGTAAGAATAAAGATAAATGAGCTTTATCATGAATCTTCATCGTTCACATCAAGATGGTAATAAACAGCGATTTAACTCAAAATTCTATAATAAATAACTTATGGCGAAATTCTTTACTTATTCGTTCTTGGCAGCGGCTATGAGCCTTTCGGCTCCGGCTTTTGCCGAGGATGCAGCGCCGGTGAAACTTTTCTCTTTCACGGTCGGGCGCTCCGCTGTCGAGTCTGAAATTACGATAGGTCTGTCCACCACTGATTCGCAGTCTATCTCCATTGACTGGGGAGACGGTACTTTATCAGCTTCCAAGGCTACGGAAAATTATGACGTATCTAATTATACAAATTTTACTGGCACAATTGCCGGTACTAAGATTATCGTGTATGGAACAAGTGCTTCCACGTTTAATGCAGCCGATTTAAGCTGGGCTGCGGCTTCCGGCGTGGATGCCAAAATCAAATCGATAGATTTAAGTGCCCTTACCGGTCTGACTCGTCTGGAACTCAACACTAATGCTTTGACTAAGCTTGATCTGACGAACAATGCGGCTTTGAAGTATCTTGATGTAAGCAGCAATGAACTCACAGAACTTATATTACCTGAAAATTCTGCATTGACATCTATTACCGCATCCAACACTTTTAATACCAATACAGGAGAAGTTACAAACGGGAAGAACGAGGTGTTGGCAACGGATTGGGGGAAAGCAAAGAATCTGGCAACCCTAAAATTAAATGGCAATTCGAAACTCGGATGGTTCGATTCATTCGATATATCACAAAACAAGGAGTTGGCAACATTGGAAATCAATGGTTCTAAGCTCAGCAGTCTTGATGTCACGCATCTCACCAAGCTAAAGACATTCAATGCCGCTTATAACGAGTTTACGACAATAGACCTTTCAAAGATGGTCATTGCCAAAGCAACTATAAATCTTAAGAACAACAAACTTAAAGAAATAGTATTTCCGGAAGTTGGCTCAACTAAAATGACCAATGTAAACCTTTCGAACAATGAGTTGACATTTGCAAGCTTGCCAAAGCCCGGAATCACTGCAACTGCCACGAGGTATGTATACTCTCCGCAGGCCACTATTGTCAACACCCTTGACGGCAAGAATTTCGCGGATTATGCTTCTCTTGCTAAGGTTGGTGACACAGAGTCTGTGTTCAAGTGGATGGCAATCCTTGGCGATGCGACAGAGCCGACTGAGCTTTCAATCGACAACGCTCAGTACAACCAGACAGCTCCGGGCGTTTTCCGTTTTGACGTGCCGGTGAAAGACCTCTACGGAGAAATCACCAACAGTTTGTTCCCGAATCTCACCCTGAAAACCACGAAGGCAACATCGATGGGATTATTCCCGAAACTGCTTTCTTTGGAACTCACAGCCGAGCCCGGCGCCCTTGAAGCCGAAGCCCCGCTCACGCTGACTTTAGGCTCGTCTGCAGAGGAACCCCAGAATGTATATATCGACTGGGGTGACGGCACAGGAGTCTTGACAACTCTGGAGAAGGATGACTGGGATGAACCTGTCTCAATCAACAAACCTGTGTCAGGAAACAAGATCGAGATTTATGGCGACCCGACAACCATCACATCCCTCTCATGCAACGGTAGCTACGACTGGACCACAGGCAAACCCAAGGGAAAGCTCGTGTCGAAAGCCGACGTATCCGCGCTCACGGAACTTACCGTGCTTGATTTCAAATATAATCTATTGTCCGACATCGACCTGACAGCTAATAAGAAGCTCACGAAGGTTGTCCTCAATTCCAATAAGATTTCCAAATTCGAGGCAGACCTTCCGGAATTGAAGGAACTCGACCTTGACAATTATGGCTCAGGGGCTGACAAAAAATATGGCGACAATAAGATATCCACAATCGATTTCTCCAAGTTGCCTAAACTCACAACTCTCAGGGTTTCATACACAGGATACGTACTCGACTTCACGAAAGTGCCCGCTTTGGAGAATGTTTATTCGATTGCAAACGGCTTGACATCCGTTGACCTCAGCCAGAGCGCGGCTTTGAAATACCTGACAATGAATCATAACAAGCTTACGACTCTTGATGCCACCGGAATTACGGGAAAAGCAAACATCTTTGCAACCAACAACCAGCTCGAGTCTGTAACGCTTGTCAACACTCTCGGAAATGTAAACCTCTCGAATAATAACCTCACATTCGCCACGCTTCCCGCCACAGACGCCGTGAGCGGCACACTCTACTACTCACCGCAGAATCCGATGACGGTAACAGCTGTGAATGGTGTGGTAGACCTCGCTTCTCAAGCTAAAGTCGGCGACAAAGCAACTGTCTACACATGGAAACTTGGTGAAGAAACTGCAACAGAAGGCTTCACGGCCAATGAGGGCGTGTTCACATTCTCTAAGGGCGGTGAATATGTTTGCGAAATGACGAACGAGGCTTTCCCGGATCTCACACTGAAAACGAATGCGATTGCAATCGAAGTTCAGCAAGGACCCTCAAAACTCTTCTCATTCACCGTAGCCCCCGAAGCAGTCGGCAAGACTATGACGCTTAACATATCTTCCACCGATAATCAGAGCGTACAGGTCGACTGGGGTAACGGAACGCTTTCAAATCCGGTGGCAACCCAAGATTATGCAGCGACATGGGAATACGGTACCCCCACAGGTAAAGTTGCGGGAACAGACGTGACCGTATATGGAAGCAATCCTGCCACAATCAATAAACTTGACCTTGCATGGGACAAAGAGAGTGGTGTGGAAACAAAGATGATGACGATCGACCTTAAGAATCTCACCGGAGTGGATGACATCACGCTTGCTTCCAATGCATTGACAAGCCTTGACCTGACAGGCAATGTCGCTCTTGCAAAGTTATTCATCAATGGTAATAACATAACTGACATCAAATTCCCGGAGAACTGCGCACTTACGCGTATCGAAGCTCAGAACACTGCGGATGCAGGTGATAACAATCTCTTCAAGGTTGATTTGAGCAAAGCTCCCAAGTTGAATTATCTTATCTTGAGTTTCAACAACAAGGATGCAGAAGCCACGACTATCAACCTTGACAAGAATACTGAGCTTGCAACATTCATAGCTACGGATTGCAATCTTGAAACTATTGACGTGACAAAACTTACCAAGCTTTCCCAACTTACTGTCAACAATAATAATCTGAAAGCTGTAGATGTGTCGTCATTCCAGGGTGAAAAGGGTATATTGATGGCGATGAACAATAATATCAGTTCGCTCAAGTTGCCCGCAAAACTACGCACTCTCAATGTTAAGAATAACAAGTTGACGTTTGCAACACTTCCGGCTGCCACCGTTGCCACCAATTATACTTATGATAGCCAGAAACCGATGACGGTAGAGGTTGCAGACGGCAAGGTTGACTTGACATCGCAGGCTAAGGTCGGTGATGTGGAGACCGTATTCGCTTGGACAGCCAATTCTGAAGAATTCAAAGACTTCACTGTTGCCAACGGTATGATCACGTTCACCAAGTCTGCCGAGGATGCAGTATGCTCGATGACAAACGCAGCGCTGCCGAAACTGACTTTGACCACAATTCCGGTGAATGTAACAGTGGATGGTTCAGGAGTTGCAGACCTCAACGGGGAAGATGCTGCCGCTCCCGCAGAGTTCTACAACCTCCAGGGTGTGAAAGTGAGCGGCACAGAGCCCGGCATCTACATCCGTCGCCAAGGCAACAAGACAGAGAAAGTAATCGTAAGATAACACCGCACCCGTAATCGGACAGTCCTGTCCGATACCCACATAGCAAAGGGATGCCCGAACGGGCATCCCTTTGTCGTGCGGTAGGGATGCACCCCGGTGCATCCGGACGATTATTCAGAACTTATGCAGGTTTTAACTAAAATCTTGTAAACATGGGTTGTGCAACAATAAAATTTAGTTAAAAACCATAGATTTTGGCTTCATTTATGCATCATAATTGAAAACCTTTCGTTATCTTTGCGATTGAGAACATCGAATATTTATAGAATTCCGGATGCTTTTTTTCAGACTATGACCGAGACATTTCATGCCTCTCAAATCCGAGGAGAAAGCATCTCCGTTTCAAAAAATCGCAAAAAAAGACGCAAATAACTTCGCCATAAGTTATTATGCTTAGTTTGCGAAATCCGGAAAGGACAAAATATTTATGATGTCAAGAGATTGTTTGAATTTAATCATTGAGGTTTAAACGATTTCTAACCTAATTTTAAATCAATCTTATTCATAATACTTATAACCCGACTGTATATGAACCCGAGAAAACCTGCATATTATGCGATTGCTGCATTCGTGGCAATAGGAGCGCTTTGCTCTCCCCTCTCCGCGGATGCCAAAAAGAAAAAGAAGATAGAACTTCCGAAGAAGGAACTTTCCAAGGAGGCTAAAGACAGCATTGAGTTCCACAAGAAGCTTAAGGACGCTACCGTGGCAAAGGGCATGTTCAATGCATATCTCGACAAGAAGGGGAAACTTATTTTCGAGATTCCTGACTCTTTGTTAGGCAAGACCTATATGTTGGTGAACCGGGTCAATTCTTTGTCTCAGACCAACGACTGGGTTGCGGGACAGGTGGTGTCATCGCGTCTCATACGCTTCTCTCGCAATGACAACAACGTATTCATGCACCTTCCGCAGTCGACGAATGTTGTCGGCGACGACGACCCCATCCGCGCCTCTTTCGATCTCAACTACGCCGAGCCTGTGTTAAAGTCTTTCAAGATCGATCATAAACAGAACGGCAAGGTATACATTGACGTTACCTCTTTCTTTGCCGGCAACGAGAAAGTTATTTCCCCAATCAAGGAAGCCAATCCGTTATCGAAGCTGCTTGGCGGCCGTGACGGCATCAAAGGGACATATTATGCCGACGGTTCGGGAATTGTTTCCGTCAAATCTTTCCCACAGAATGTGGAGATCAAGAGCCGTCTTGCCTATACAACCCCGACTGCCGCGAATCCTTATATGGTTACAATGTCGCGCAGCATCGTTCAGCTTCCCGACGATCCTATGCCCGTGCGTTTTCACGACAAGAGGGTAGGCTTCTTCTCGGAATATAAGAATCTCTATTCATCCAATCTTGACGGCACAAAGACATACGAGATAATCAACCGTCATCGCCTTGAACCGAAAGACGAGGACCGCGAGGCTTATTTCGCGGGCAAGCTCGTGGAACCGAAAAAGAAAATCGTTTTCTACGTAGACTCCGCCTTCCCCGAGAAATGGCGCCCGGCCGTGAAAGAGGGTATCGAGTATTGGAACAAGGCATTCGAGGCCGCCGGTTTCAAGAATGCTGTGGAGGCACGTGATTATCCGAAGAACGATCCTGATTTTGATCCCGATGATATCCGTTATTCCTGCATCCGTTATTGCGTGACGCCCACTGCCAACGCCATGGGTCCCTCCTATGCCGATCCGCGCACCGGCGAGATTCTCGGAGCCGACGTGATATGGTATCACAATATCCTGAGCCTCGTTCACAACTGGCGTTTCACACAGACCGGAGCCGTTGACCCGCGTGTCCGCAAGCCGGTGTTCGACGATGACGTGATGCACGAATCCCTCACTTATGTGGCAGCCCATGAAATCGGGCACTGCCTCGGACTTATGCACAACATGGGAGCTTCCCACTCATTCACTCTCGACAATCTCCGCGACCCCGCTTTCACACAGAAACACGGCACCACCCCTTCAATCATGGACTACGCCCGTAATAACTTCGTGGCCCAGCCCGGTGACATGGAACGCGGCGTGCGCCTCACCCCTCCTCCTGTAGGAGTCTATGACATATATGCAATCAATTGGGGATACCGTCTGATTCCCGGGGCAGACACCCCGGAGAAGGAAAAGGCTACTCTTACGAAATGGATTGAAGAGAAGGCAGACGACCCGATGTATGAGTTCGGAGCGCAACAGTTCCTCGGACTCGTGGATCCCACCGACCAGACTGAAGACCTCGGCAACGACCATATAAAGGCCGGTGACATGGCAATCTCCAACCTCAAGATAATAATGAATAATCTTGAAGACTGGGCAGGTGAACCCGGTGAAGACTTCGAACCCCTTGCCGATAAATATAAGGCCATGTGTTCGCAATATCTCCGCCATGTAGGGCATGTCTATCCATATATCGGAGGTGTCGAGTTCAAGGAGATTCGTCAAGGAGCCAAGGATAATGGCGCCCAACGCAATTTCATTCCCAAAGCGAAGCAACGCGAGGCTATGAAATGGCTTCTGAACCAGGCGCGCACGAGCGACTGGATGGTGCCCGCAAAATTGATTGCAAAATTTGAAGAGCCCTATCAATTCCGCGACAAAATGCAGCGCAACATAGTGGCATGTCTCCTGATAGCCACAAACCTCCAGCGTATAAAGGAGGGTGGAGAACTTGACCCGAAAGTCAACTACACTCTTCCGGAATACATAGCAGAGGCTTACGACGGTATATTCGAAGCCACCAATAAAGGCAAAAAGCTCGATGCCACGGAGCGCAACATGCAGCAGGCGGCAATCGATGTCATGACCACCTATTCCGGCCTGAAGCCGAAAGAAACAAAATCTTCACGCTCGTTGACAGATCAGGAAGACACCCTTTCGGTTGTGGACGAGTTTGCCGAAACCATGGCACTCTCCACTCTTCCGGAATTTCCATGCGGATTCTCGGCGTGCCAGGCTCATGAAGACGGAGACCATTCATTCTTCCGTCTTCTCTTGAACCAGCCACCACTACCCTCTACGGAGCTGCGCCCGATGATGACATCGTTGCTACGCAAGACGCTGAACCTTTACAAAACACGTCGCGCCGCTACTGCGGATGCCGCAACCCGCGACTTCTACGATTATCAGATCATACAAATCAACAAAACGCTTAATCCGAAATGAGAATAACCCTGACATTTATTATAGCTTGCCTGTCGGCACTTGCCTCATGGGCACAAGGCGCCCAGCAGAAGGTCACAGGCATCGTGGTTGACGAGAAGGGAGAACCATTGGTTGGCGTCACAGTGAAAGTTGACGGCACTTCCAACGGAATCTCGACCGATCTCGACGGCAAATTCACGCTCAGCGTGCCGGCTTCCAATAAAATTAAACTTTCGGTTACATATGTGGGCTATCGCGCGCAGCACGTTAGCGCCATCCCCGGTGCAGACCCTATGACCATAAAAATGGAACCGATCTCCGGCGACCTTGATGAAATCGTGGTGATCGGTTACGGAACTGCCAAGAAAAGTTCGCTCACGTCATCGGTGGAAGTTGTCACAGGCGATGAGCTGACCAAGATTCCGGCGATGAACGTCGATCAGTCGTTGGCCGGTCAGATTCCGGGACTCGGAGTGATGAGCACTACCGGCGACCCCTCTTCCAATGCTGAAGCCAATCTTTCTATACGCGGCAACAACGGGAATCCATTGCTTGTAATCGACGGTATTCCCCGCCTTGGAACGAACACCGGCGACGGTGAGATGCGCCTTTCCGATCTTAACCCCGACGACATAGAGAGCATTTCGATTCTTAAGGATGCGGCGGCTTCCGCAGTGTATGGAGCCCGTGCCGCAAACGGTGTTATCCTTGTGCAGACAAAGCGTGGCAAGGAGGGTGGACGCGCGCGCGTCAACTTCCGCGGACAATTCAATTTCCAAGAGGCTACGTACCTGCCCAAATTCCTTGACAGCTACCAGTTCGCGGAGCTTTATAACCGCATCGTCGATGAGTCGAACAGCGATGTCTACACTAAGTATGACCTTTCAGCGATCGGTTCGAACCCGAACCTATACGGGAATGAGAATATGCTCGACTACCTCGACAAATGGGGACACTCGCAGCGTTACACCCTTTCGGTGTCGGGAGGCGTGAGGTCGATACGCTATTTCGTGTCGGGCGGCTATACCAACACCAAGGGTCTCTATTCGAACGTGAGCCGTGACCGTTTCAACTATTCCGCAAAGATTGATGCAGACCTTTTCAAGGGATTGTCTATGTCGGTTGACCTGAACGGTAATGTATCGACAAATAAAAATTCGTCATATACCACGATTGATGCGGCTTATGCTTTCTCACCCCTCCAGGTGTTACGCTTCACCGACGGCAACCTTGCCTCCATCGACGGCAACAATCCCCTTATAAACGTTGAGGGAATCGGTGGATACAACAAAGTGAAATCCGACTACCACACCCTCAACGCTCAATTGAGATACAAGATTCCCGGCGTTGACGGGCTACAGGTGTATTTGAAAGGGACTCTCGACCTGAACCATCAGAACACTTCGCAATACAGCAAGCCGGTACCCCTATATCTCTACGACGAGGCTACCGGAACCACTTCGATCGACGATAAGACAGTATATCCCAACGCCAAGATAACTCTTCAGGACCGTTGGCAGACCGTCAACAATAAACTTGTGGAGCTTGGTGTGAACTATAATCATACCTTCGCCGAGAAACATGACGTGACCGGACTCCTTGTGGCAAACTATCAGGACTATAATAATAAATACCTCAACGGAACGAACAACAACCTCCCGGGGCAGTATCCGGAGATAATAGGTTCGACCTCCACCGGTCAACTCGTCGGATCGGAATATTACAGCCAACGCGCCTCGCTCGTGGGTCGTGCCACATACGGATATGCTTCCCGTTATTTCGCAGAGTTTTCATTCCGTGTGGACGGATCGACACGTTTCGCGCCCGGACACCGCTGGGGATTCTTCCCCACGCTTTCTGCATCGTGGGTGATTTCGAATGAAAAATTCTTCGAAAGCGTGCCGAGCGACGTTCTTTCGTTCGCCAAGCTTCGCGGTTCAGTCGGAATCCTCGGTGACGACGGCGGCGTGGGAGACTACAGCTATCTGAAGCAGTATATGTTCTCGCCCAACGGAGGTTATCCCATCGGTGGCAATTTCGCTCCCGGCATCCTTGTCTCCACTGGAACAATTCCCAACGAGAACCTGCAATGGGGTAAATCCAAAGACTGGAACGTAGGTATTGACCTCGGTTTCTGGAACAACCGCGTGAACGCCACTGTGGAATATTATCAGCGTTACCGCACGAACCTCGTTACAAGCGCTCCTTCATATCTGTTCCCGCCATCTGTCGGTACGGACGGGTCTGTGCCAAGTGTGAACATCGGTAAAATCCGGTTCCAGGGTTGGGATTTCTCTATCAAACATCTCAACACCATCGGAGATTTCAAATATAGCGTAGGGGTGAACCTGTCGGTATCCGACAACAAGGTCCTCGACTATGGCGACGAATCTGCGGAGCTTCCGAACCTTCGCCGCGCCGGGAAACCTTATCTCGTATGGTCTGTATATGAGGCTGCCGGACTCTTCCAGAGCTATGAGGAGATTGCCGCATGGCCTGTGGACCAGGACGGTATGGGCAATGCAACCCTCGCTCCCGGTGACATCAAGTATATTGACCAGGACGGCAACAACGTGCTGACGGCCAACGACCGCATATATGTAAAGAATTCATCGCGCCCCGACCTCAACTACGGTATCAGTCTCTCCGCCTCATGGAAAGGTATATACATGTCGGCGCAGTTCCAGGGTGTGGCAGGTTACAGCCAGAAAATAAACGAGCTCTACACTCTTGAGAGCCGTTCGCTGCAACGTTTCCAGGATTATCATCTTACAAACACGTGGACTCCCCAGAATCCTAACGCGGAATATCCGCGCCTGAAATTCGCGTCTTCGAGCGACAACAACCGCAAGGAGAGTACATTCTGGATTCGCGATTGCGACTTCCTCCGTCTGAAGGCGCTTACGATAGGATACCGTTTCCCCTCGAAGCTCCTCAAACGCGCGAAAATCTCGACACTCGACATAGCGCTTCAGGGCGGAAACCTCTTCACCGTTTCCTCGCTCAACAATATGGATCCTGAGTCGCTTCGCGGTTATCCTCTTTCTCGCACTTATGGTGTAACCCTTAATTTCGGTTTCTAAAATGAAAATTAAAAATATATTTCTCTCTTTAAGTCTCGGTGCAATCGCCATGGCAGGTCTCAGCTCCTGCGACAGCATGTTCCGCGACTTCCCCAACGACAAGCTCCCCGGCGATGTAATCTGGAGCGACCCTTTGCTGCTCGACGAGTATGTGCTTCCGTGGTATCGCAACATGGACCGTGGTTTCTACACCTACGTCACCACAATCATGAAAGGTCTCGGTGCTGAATACGAACCTTGGTATGGCGACCAGCTGACTGTCGGCAAGCGCGATTGGTATAACGGCGACTACGGCAACATACTCAAAAGTATGCAGCAGGATCTCACCACCCGTGGCAAGACCGAATGGCTTCGTTTCTATACGCAGATAAATTCAATCAACACGCTGCTGGAGAACCAGGACAAGCTCGCCCCGTCTGTCAAGGACCGTGTGCTCGGTGAGGCTCATTTCTTCCGTGCATATTATTATTATCTTATGCTCCGTTCATTCGGCGGCACGATGATAATTACGCGCACTTACGACCCGCTTGTGGATGACGTGAAATTTCCGCGTGCCACATACGAGGAGATGGTGAAATTCATCACCGAAGAAGCTGAGGAAGCCTCGAAACTGCTTCCGATTTCAAACGATGCCGCCAATATCGGTCGTCCGACAAAAGGTGTGTGCTATATGCTTAGGGCGAAGACATATTTCTGGGCGGCCGGCGACCATTACCAGAATCAGGAGAAAGGTTATCTCGGATTCCCTGACAACCGCTCCATGGCTCTACTTGACCTTGCCGCCGCAGAATATGACCGCGTGATAGACACGCATCAGTATGACCTCGTGCAGATCAACGCTACGGACCGTGACGGCGTTGTGGCGGAATACCGCAATATCTTCCTGACCAAGAATTCCAAGGAATCCATCTGGGAGGTGCAGCACGCCGATGACGGCAATTTCGACAAGTCTAACGGCCACAAACTCGACCGCGATGCTGCCGCCCCCTCTTTCGGAGGGACAACGGCTGCATACAACCCAACGCAGAACCATGTGGACGAATACCGCATGGCCAACGGCAAGATGATCGGGGAACAAGGCTCCGGATATGACAAGAACAATCCCTACGAAGGTCGCGATTTCCGGTTCTATGCCAATATCCTCTATGACGGAGCGCAATGGAAAGGCCACACGATGGATATCCATTACACAGTTGTGGACGGTAAGGAAGTTGCAGGCGAAGACCTCACCCCTTACGGCACTTCAACCACCGCTGCGGTAAGCCGCACGGGATATTACATGGCGAAATTCCTTCGCGAAAGTCAGGCGATCAACAATGATGACACATATGCATCTTCGCAGAACTGCATCATCTGGCGCTATGCCGAGCTGCTTCTCGACTATGCTGAGATCGACTTCAAGAAGGGTCGCACCGGCGATGCCCTCGACAAGGTGAACCAAATCCGCCGCCGTGTCCATATGCCCGAACTCATATCTGTCACTTGGGACGACATTGTCAACGAGCGTCGCGTTGAACTCGCCTTCGAGAAATGCACATACTGGGATCTTTTGCGATGGAACATTGCGGAACAGAAGATGACAGGAACCACGAATACTCTCTTCGGTGTCGAGATAGTTTACCAGAAGGACGGCACGAAAAAGATAACCAATCCGGTTGTCAACGGCCGCAACACAGTTGTAAGATATTTCCGCGATCGTCAGTATTATCTCCCATTGGATTGGGCTGATGTGAAATATCATGGACTGGAACAGAACCCGGAATGGGTAGAAATGTAGGGATGCACCCCGGTGCATCCGATGTCCCGATACCCATTGGCGGATGCGCCGGCGGATGCACCATGGTGCATCCCTACGATTTGCGAATAAATAACCCTAAATTATAAAGATATGAAAAAAGTTTTACTTACACTCGCGGCATTGTCTGCAGTATCCATTGCCAACGCGCAACAGACCTACAACTATTTCGACCCCGCCGACTGCGATGCCGACGGCTGGCTCTGGTTCGACACCCAGGCCAAACTTGAAAAATATTGCGGTTTCACTGAAGAATTTAAAATTCAATTGCAATCTACATTTTATGACGATGGTAACGGCAACTATCCCGAACCCGAACTTGACGGTACAATCAAAGGATTTGACGCTGACGGCAATGAAGGAGGGGAAGGGTCTAAAACAGGTGCCATAGTGCTTCCGAGAGCTTATCGGTTAGGAGAAACAAATGGTGGAGGCATAGCAATGATGTTGCCCGATCTGGCTGAGTTCAGTGTTTTTCTCTCATCGAATGCTTCTAAATTTATTCCGATGCTTCAAGGGGCAAAAAATTGGGAGCAACGCCAAGACTGGGCTGTCTTTAAAGGTTATACGGTCTTTAACCCCGCGACTAAGTTGTGTCAGTTATATTGGAGGAATCTTCAGGATTTCCAAAATGCAAATCTTGAAGAATCACTAAAGTCAAGTTTGGGACAGAAAGTGACAGCTGCGGTTACAAATGGTACTAATACGCCAATGCTTCTGCAAGGAATCAAGGTATTTACATATACCAATACCAATTCCGGTTCCGGCATCGGTGAAATCGGCGTTGACGATGCAAACGCTCCCGTTGAGTTCTTCAACATGCAGGGTGTGCGCGTGAGCGGTGACGAGCCGGGTCTCTACATCCGCCGTCAAGGCTCCAAGACCTCAAAGGTAATCGTGAAATAAAAGCGGTATATCGTGAGTGTGACCCAATGCCTATATCACATTGTCATCAATACTTATCAGAGGAAAATGACAATTCGTGAGGATTCCAAAAAATTGCTTTATGCTTATATTTATGGAATCCTGAAGCATAAGAATTGTTTTGTTCACAGAATAAACGGTATTGGGAATCACGTGCATATATTGGTTGATTTGCATCCTAAATGTTGTTTGTCGGATATTGTCCAGTCAATAAAACAGAGTTCAAGTATCTGGCTTAAACAGAACCCCTCATTCCCTGAATGGGAGGGATGGGGAAAAGAATATTTCGGATTTAGCAAGTCGGAAAACGATATAGATGTCATAAAGCAATATATAATCAACCAGGAGGTCCATCATAAATCCCTTTCATTTGAATCTGAATTGAAGAAAATAATGGAAGAGGAGGGAAAAGAATGGAATGATTATCTTTTGACTTGATTTAGTGCAGACTCTCCGTGCTAACCCCATCTACGTCGGCACTATGTGCCTCCTTAAGATGGGGTTAACCGAGTGAAGGCTCTTCGAGCCAATACATGCCGGCGACAAAATACCGTCGAATACATGGCAGCGACAGAATACATCGATGTAGCTACGGGTTCTCACGCATACCGGGGATGTGTCGGGTGAAGACTCGAAGAGTCTCCACATGGTTAACCCCATCTTTAGGAGGAGCATAGCGACGACGTAGATGGGGACTGCGTGCCATCACTCATACCAGCCAAGGTCGGAGACCTTGCACTTAATACAAAATACCTATATTATGATCAGATTATTATTAGTATCTCTATTTCTCACGTCATTGTCGATGTTCGCCGAGCCGTACAGGCTGGCGAACATCGTATGCTTTGTGAAGTTTGCCGACGAGGCGGAGAAGGCGTGGGAGCATGATTTCGACTATTACCGGACGATGTTCAATGACGACACCCCCGGTGCTAACTCTGTGCGCAACTATTTCTCCGACATGAGCTTCGGACGCATGGAATGGGAATCTACCATACTGCCGTTCGAGTATGTTGACTCACATCCGGTCGGGTATTTCTGCCCTAAAAGCACTTCAAATCCGGATGGATACTCGGATCTTGACTTGATGCTGGACACGCGCATCAAGACATTGGTCAAGGATATGTGCGTATTCCTGTCGGAAAAGCTTTCCACCTACGACTTTAATGGCGACGGTATCGTCAATGAGGAAGACAGGATTGTGGTTGATGCCAATGGTGACGGTGAGGTTGACAATATCGTAATGATCATCTGCGGAGATAGCGATATCAGTGCTTCGAGGATGCTGTGGCCGTCGAACAACCGTGGGGCATCCGCGTATCTTGACGGAGTGAAGGTGGGCAACTATCTAAAGGTATTCGATGGTGCAAACGGCTACAAATCGATGGTGCCGCAGAAAATAAACACCGGCGTGCTCTGTCATGAAATGTCGCATACGCTCAACGCTTTCGACCTCTATCCCCGTAAGAATTCAACTCTGAATCCTATCGGAGTGTGGGATCTTATGAGCGATAACGGCACAGTGCCGCAGGGACTCAGCGCATACATGCGCATGACATACGGAGCGGCATATGGCGAATGGCTTCCGGCTTCAGACGTGGAAACGCTCACCGAAGCGGGAACATACACCATCCGGCCCATGTCCTCGGGAAGCTCCGAGAAAGTGGCGTATAAGATAGTGCCGAATAAGACCAAGGCAGAGTATTTCATGCTTGAGTACCGTGACCGTGAAGATCAGTGGGATAAACAGCTCCCTTACGGAGGGCTGTTGGTTTATCGCGTTCATCCGGGCTATGAAGGAAACGGCGGGGCTGACAACAAATACGAGCTGTATGTGTTCCGCCCCAACGGCTCTACGACAAGTGGCGGCACTATAAACCGCGCTCCACTGGGTCCGGAAACCAACCGCAAGAGTTTCGGGCATGCCGACGACAACGACTATCCGTTCTATGAAGACGGCACCCGCGCCTATTTCTGTATTCAGGATATAGAGAAAACCGATGAAGGATTGAGCTTCAGTTTCTACCCCAACATCACTGCCACCTCGGCAGTGACGGAGATTGGTGTAGACGATTCCGAGGACAAACAGGAAATCTACAACCTCCAGGGTATAAAGCTCGATCACATCCCAGGCTCCGGCATCTACATCGTCAACGGCAAAAAAATAATTGTTCCCTAATTAGGATACTTATATATTTTCATCTATTTTTGCAGTGTGAATAGTCTCACACTGCAAAAATTATATATATTCCTACATGTCTGAACAGGATAAATATAAAAGAATAATTGAAGCTCTTAAAGCAAAAGCAGCAGACATTTTGCCCAAAGGCTCCAGATTGGCTCTTTACGGTTCAAGGGCGCGCGGCGATGCTCGTCCGGATTCCGATTGGGATCTTCATATTCTTATACCCGGAGATGAAAGAATACCCTTATCTTTTTATGATAAATATGCATGGCCATTTGAACAAACCGGATTTGAATTTGGCGAGCAAATTAATTCCAGGTTGTATTCTTTTGCAGGTTGGTTAAAACGCAGTTTTCTACCATTCTATAAAAACGTTGAACGCGATGCGATTATAATTTTTCAAAATTAATAAGTTTCTAAAAAATGACTCTATCTCCACTTGAAAGAAAAGCTATAGTAACATATCGTATTGAAAAATCGCGCTCCACATTAGAAGAGGTAAAAGCTGTCGCCAATCTTGGATATTGGAGTTTGGCGGCAAATAGGTTATATTATGCTGCATATTATGCATGCGTGGCATTGCTGATAAATCAGGGTATTGAGGCTTCTACCCATAAAGGTGCCATAAGAATGATTAATTTTCAATTTGTGAAAGACGGTCTTTTGACAAAGGAAGATTCCCAATTATTGGGACGTCTCTTTCAAATGCGTCAAACCGGTGATTATGATGATTTGTTTGATTGGACAGAACAAGATATCTCTCCCTTAATCCCCATGGTGAGTGATTTGATAAATAGAATTGACGTCCTGATAGATGTAAAGGCAACATAATAATTAACCCAACTATATACTTTAAGATACCAATATTCAATGAAGTGTATTATTGATTAAATAATGGTAAACAATAATGTGAGGAGGACATAAATGACAGAACACCCTGCCAATGTGTCAGATTGGCAGGGTGCAAATCACTTATTTACCCTTCTTTTCTCCATTGCTTGTATTTGGAGTGGAGCGGTAATGCGGTGGAACTTGAGTTCCGTTCTTTGTTGTATATGGATGAACATATACCTTTTTCTTGCCACTGGATGTTTGTGCCATCTATCCTCCTTTCTGATTATTTGTGGATATCATCTCAGATTTCCGTTATACCATTGTTTCAAGCAAATAACGTGCCAGTTTAAGATACGTTAATTTGCTTAACACGAGGTCATTTAGCAGATGACGCAAGAAACCCCGACATTCGCAAGAGTGTCGGGGTTTCATTCTGTTTCAGATAGGTATCAGAGTATTGTTTTCTTCTTCAGTTCAAACTCTTCTTGGGTGATTATGCCTTTTTCTTTGAGTTCGTAGAGTTTTACGATTTCATCGCTACTTGTAGCTGTTGCTGTCATAGGGCCACCCATATTGATAGCAACTGTGTTTACATTGTTATTCGGCATAGCCGATACTGCGATTTCTTCAACCGCATTGTATTTGCGATTGAATTTCTCATCACTCATGCACAGAAAGCCAATGAAGTCTATTAAGGCAATGAACATTGGGATTAAAGTCCATGAGAATAGCAGATATGCGACCCCAAGACCTGTTTGTCCGAGATAGAATCGGTGTATGCCGAATCCTCCTAAGAAGAAACACAGAAGGACAGCAGTTGACTTCTTTTTCATTGCATCTCCATACTGAATTGTTGCAGAATACGGCTAACACGAGCCATCTGTGCGGGAGTTAGTTCAGTTTCACGGCCATGTAACTTTGATTGTAATTGCTGGAATTTTTGTAATGCTTTAGCATATTCGATATACGCACTTTGGTCACCGTTCTGGGCTTTCTTATAGAATTTTGCCATAGTCTTGAAATACTCCTCGTATTCATCAATCCACTTGTCAATTTCGGCATTATTGCTTTTGGATGTTTCGGTGGATTCATTAGCCATTTGATTTAACCGATGTTCTTCGGTGATAGCATCATAATCCTCACCTTCTTCGGTGTTTTCCTCGGTTGCACCTATCGATTTAGTACTTTCGGGTTTCTCTCCAGCCTCAAAGCCATCATCGATAACCTCAAATGTTGTTGCCTCGTTGAATATTCGTAACCCTAAGTCTTCATCTTGGCCGAGATAATCCCAAGTAAATGAGACTGACTTAGTGTCACCGATTTTACCTTTCGCAAGCAACTCCTTAACCTTATCGAATTCTTTACGTTCAGCAGAGAATCCATACACGCCAGTATCAAAGATTTCACCATCTTCGCTAACGGCGTTGATACGAATTTTCGGGAAACTTGTTTCGTGGTAGACTTCAGTTGGCTGAGCTTTGAGTTTGAGCTTTATCGTGACTCGACCCTCTTTGCCATTGTTTGTAAACTTGTACGTTCCATCTACTACTTCGATGTAGTCTTTGATGAACCCCGACACCTCTACATTAGAGGCGTTGACTTCCCGTTCTTCGGGAATCTTTGAACATGATACCACGAATAGCGACACCATGAACATAAGCAGCATTTTTCTCATTGCATTGCTGTTTGGTCTTTCCACAGCCCCAACGGAAAGGTTTACTTGAAACAGAAGGCGTGAGACTGTTAGACTTATATCAAGCGTAGGTTCTGGACTACCTCTATATTGAATACAAGAATACAGCTCACGCCTTGGAAAGTATATAGGCGTAATGCTATACACGAACCAAGGGGAGCGTTTTCGCTTGTCTCTCAATATAGTATGAATTGTCCAGATTCACGCTTGAGAAAAGCACTAAACGCTTCCGATTAAACATATCGCCCCTAAGGACATGCAAATATACTAATTTTCTATGAATTAGGTAGTATTGGCGAGTAACAATTTGCGACTTACATGGAAATTATCGCCGGATAGGAAGTTTATGAATACCTGCAATGTGGATAAATGTCGATTATTATAACGGAATGAGAATTCACTGCAATATCTGTCCAAATATTTTCGACCAACCGAATGATAGGTGCTTTTCAATCCCCGTTTCAGCTGACCCCAAAAGCCCTCAATGCCATTGGTATGGAAACCTCGTTTATTCTTATAACTTCCTTTTTTATGCTCAACAACCTCGTGGCGATAATTTTTAGATAGACCTATGTAACTTACAAATCCATCAGTTACAACTGTTGAATGACGCTTAACGACCCAATTGATAACTGTGTGCAAGGTCTTTGTACTAACATCTGGAACTGTTAAGGCGAATACTCTGTCACGTGTCAACAGACCGAATACAGGAGTTTTCTGCTTACGACTACGACCTTGATTTTGCCAAATCTTACCCTTAGCCTTGCCGCCGATGTAAGTTTCATCCATTTGTACGACTCCACTAAACACATCGCCAAGTTTAGACGTATCTTCCATAAGATTGCACCGAATCTTATGTAACATCGACCATGCAGTCTTTTGCGTTACTCCGAGGTCTTTTGAAAGTTGAACACTGCTTATTCCTTTCGTATGCGTCAAGAACTGAATAATCGTATAAAACCAATCGTATAGCGGTATGTGCGTACCCTCAAACATCGTCCCGACAGTTACAGTGAATGTCTTGCGACAATGTCGACATTTATATTTGCCTTGAAATTCTCCGTTCCTTGTCAGTCGGTAATGCTTGGCGGATTCAGTGTCACAATGCGGACATTTTGGTGTTCCATTCCACCGAATTTCCTCTAAGAATTCACGACATGATTTCTCGTCATGTAGCGTTCTTAGAATGTCCCTTACCGACTTAAATTTCTGCATAGCCCTTTGATTTGGGCGAGTAATACGTTTTCGCTTATCTCATTTTAGTCCATATTTTGTATTATTAAATATAATCAATTTTATACAATCTTGAAAATCAAGAGTATACAAAGATAATTCTTGAAATAAGCGTAATAATTAAAAGATGTTAAATATTGTTGATATAGATAACAGGCGGAAAAACAAACGAATACGCAAGCGTCTTGGCAGTGATAGTCAATTCGTTCACGACCCGTTGGACCCCGATAGCCATTATACTTGGAAATTCATTGTCAATTTTCCAGACAAACTCTATAAAGAGATTGCTAAAACGAAAACTGATGAAGAAATAGCAGAATTAACGTTATCCGACCAATTGAACTACATGAACCTCCATTTGTCGAAAGAACGATTTCTGCACATCACAGAACTTGTAGAAGCAGACCCGCGATATCCAAACATAGAATATATGTTGATAAATCCGAGAGTTGGCCCCGTGTATCATGGAGATTATTTAGAACGATAAGACACAAAGAAACCTCGACATTCGTAGGAGTGCCGAGGTTATTTTATGCTTGGTATCTTAAAGTATATAGTTGGGATAATTAAACAGCTTCTAAGTAGGTAAGAAAAATTAAACGATATATGTAGGTAATGAAATCTTGCCCGATAAAACTTGTTCTTTTTGGCTGTTTTCACCTTGTAATTCAGTCGCATATGCCTATATGCTCCTTCATTACGCGGCAAAAACATATCAAAAATAACTGCGTTTTATTTGTGCATTAATTTTTCTTACCTACTTAAAAATTAATCCATAATAAACTAATTTAACTGATGAAGACTAAAATTAAAATGATTCTGGCGGTTGCATTCGCATTGGCATGCAGCTTTCAGGTTTGTGCGTGGGGGCGTCTGGGGCATGACGCGGTAGCTTATATAGCCGAAAGACATCTCACCCCAAAGGCGAAGGCAAATATCGAGCGTTACCTCGACAATCATTCAATTGTGTATTATGCTTCCTGGATGGACTGGGTGCGCCAGATGCCTCCCTATAAGCATTCGAGCCGTTGGCATGCCTCTGACGTGGATTCTTTAGGTAACTATTATCCGAGCAAGAGGCGTGATGCAGTAGAAGGAATGAAAGAAACCTATAACCGGTTAAGCCGGCACAAAGAGATGACAGACTCAGCCGTGGCAGACAACATAAAGCTGTTTGTGCATATAGTAGGCGACATGCATTGTCCCGGCCATGCCTTTTATACCGGCTATGACCAGAAGAATATCAAGTTCAAACTGAATACAAGGAACTCGCAGGTTCATGATTTCTGGGACAACTGTGTCCTCGACCAGCATCCCTGGCAATATCAGGAGTATGCCGAGCAACTTGACAGGTTCACAGATAAAGAGATAGGGGAGATGCAGAAAGGCACTCCGGAAGAATGGGCCACGGAGTCAGGTAAGGCGATAACAAAGACATATGGATGGTTTGAGGACGGTCGCCAATATGACAAAGCGGAAACCTACCGCTTGATTCTATCCGGAGAGAAAATCGCGCACGACCGCATTGTGCGCGCCGGCTATCGCCTCGCCCGCCTCCTCAACGAAATCTTCGATTACTGATTATTTTCGATTGCTGATTATAATAGAAAGATGGAGGAGGTGTTGATTGCGGGTTTAAGGCAAGGTGATTATGAGGCGTTCAATCAGATCTATGAATTGTATGCCCATAAGCTTCTTGGCTATGCCCTTGCTCACATCAATTCGGAATCAGAGGCGGAAGACCTTGTCCAGGAGGTGTTCATATCTTTATGGAAAAACAGAGAGAGCATTAAAAACTGCTCTATCAGGTCATACCTGTTTACAGCCTTGAAGAAAAGAATAATATCCTCCTGGAGAGCTACCGCTCAAAGCCGGATGTATGCAGACTATGTTGAACTGATGGAGGGAAATACTTCCGACTCCGGGATTCCTCCGATTGAATATACGGAGTTTTGCGACAAAGTTTCGGCTCTGATCAATTCTCTACCTGCAACCCAACGGACGGTCATAAGGCTGTCACGTTTCGAGAATCTGTCTTATCCGGAAATTGCGGAGCGCCTGGGGATTACCCATCAATCAGTGAAGAATGCCTTGTCAAAGGGGCTTTCGACTCTTCGTAAATATCTTCCATTCTATTTTATCTTAATGAATCTATTATGGAAATGAAAGACTTGATCAATAAATATAAAACCGGAAGCTTGACTTCGGAAGAGCTTGTCAGATTTCGTAAACAGCTTGACAATGGCGATGACAAGCTTATCACGGAAATATTCGGCACGGAGGATACCCTTGATGCATATAGTTGTGACAAGAAAGAGACATTGTCCAAGATGAAAAGGAATATTGACCAAGCCATCATGACCGAGGCTTATCGCCGTAAATCAGGGAATACCTTTTTTAAGGTGGTTGCCGCAATAGCCGCCGTAGTTATTCCCGCACTTGTGGTTCTCTGTGTGTATATCTATAAGAATCCGGCGGAAACGTGGATGCCGACGGCATCTATGTGTACTGTAACCACCGGTGCTAACGAGAAATCCACGGTAATGCTTCCCGATGGGTCGGAGGTTATGATGACAGGTATGTCCCGCCTCAGTTTCAATGCCGGTATGGATTCGATTTGTCGCAGTATTGATTTTTCAGGGGAGGCATATTTCAACATATCGCATGATCCGGAACATCCGTTCCTAATAAACACGGGCAGTATGATCGTGAAGGTTTATGGAACATCGTTCAGCCTATCGGCAAGGGAAGGTTCCGTGTGTTCAGGAGTAATGCTTGACAAAGGCTCGGTGGAGATAATTTCCACTGACAATAACCGGATGGTTAAACTCATTCCTGGAGAAATGGCCGTATATAATAAAAAAGAGGCGACCATCATAGTCAAACAGATAAGTGAGGAGGAAGAGGAATCGGAAACGCCAGCGTTAGCCGGGAATGCTGACGATAATAAAAAAACGCAGACCGATGTTTCCAAGGAGAAACCGCATGAGATTCCGGTCTGGGCGTTTGGCGGAATAAAGTTGAACAATGTAAGTCCGGATTCATTGATCCGTGTCATAGAGAAAACATATAATGTGAAGTTGAATGCACCGATAACCGATGCCATCACTGATGATTTCACAGGCACTTTGCCCGACAATGACCTGAACCGTGCGTTATATATCCTCAGCAGAATCTACAGATTCGACATGCCCTTCACTTCAAAAAAAGAAGAGCAACCGTAGATTTTATTGAAAATATGTTTAAGAACATTAAAATTCAGGATTACGAATTGGCGTAAGGCGCGACTTATAGGTTAACAATGAATCTTTATTATTAACCTAACATCAGTATCCGCTAATGCAACCAGTTTGTGAAACTCATGAATTTAAGAGGAATCCTGCACGATATCTATGGGTTCTTTTATTGGGACTCATCACAGCTCTATGTGTAAACGCCCAGAAAGCAGAGACGCTGACATTGAACATGAAGGATGTTTCTTTGCAGCAAATATTAAAGGAGGTCGAAAACAAGACGAAATGGGAATTCTCTTATAAAGCGTCCTCTCTCGATAAGAAACATGTTGCCTCCTTCAATTGCACACAAGCCACTATCCGGCAGATTTTGGACAAGGCCCTTGCCGGTACAAACCTTACATATGAAATAATCCCACCGAATTCGGTCGTCATTTTAGAGAAATCCGGTGGCAGAAAATCGGCCGCTCATCCCTCCAAGGTTGCTGTAAACGGTATTGTTGTGGACAAGGCCGGGGAACCATTGATAGGTGCTACCGTAGTCGTAAAGGGGGGTAAGCAGTTTTCTGTCTCCGATACTGACGGCAAATTTTCCATAACCACAAAACCTGATGCCGTGCTTCAGGTTTCATATGTCGGATTCTCCCGACAGCTTGTTCCCGTGAAGGGGAGGGAGAATCTGCGTATTGAGATGCAGGAGGATGCCAATACCATGGACGAAGTGGTGGTTGTCGGCTATGGCGAGATGAAGAAAGCGGATTTGACCGGCGCGGTGGCAAGCGTGACTCCCAAGAATATGGATGCTAACAGGAACACATCGGTTGTCCAGGCATTGCAAGGAACTGTCCCGGGTGTGAATGTTACCAGAAGTTCGGGAGCGCCCGGCGACACCGGCGAGATATTGGTGCGTGGCGTGACGACGATTAACGATTCCAGTCCCTTAGTGATTGTTGACGGTGTGCCGGATGATCTGGAATCAGTTAATGTGAGCGATATAGAGAGCATTTCGGTGCTTAAAGATGCCGCTTCGGCATCAATTTATGGCGCGAGAGCCGCCTCGGGAGTTATACTCGTTACAACCAAACGTGCCAAAGAGGGGAAAGCCACGGTGGAATATCAAGGTTCTGTCGGTTTCGACACGGATACTGACCATCCGGAGGTTGTGGATGTAATCACCTATTTCAAACTTCGTAATGAAGAGGCATGGAATCAGAATGGGAATCCGGAAGGCGGGGTGTTCGCCGTCGCCAATCAGAATGCCATTGAAATCTGGCTGGAGAAGAATGCGGAGAATCCTGACCGGTATCCTGTCGCTGACTGGTGCAAGGCGATGATTCGCAAGACCGCCCCTTTCACTAAACATTCCGTAAGCGTCGGTTACGGCAATAAAGTGACGCGAAGTAAAATTTCCGCCACCTATGAATATTCCGAGGGCCTTTACAATCATTACGATTATTCGCGTATAATGGTGCGTGCCACCAATTATTTCAAAGTTTCCAACTGGCTGCAGGTCGGTCTTGACGCCAATTATTATAATAACACATCACACAAACCGACAATCAATCCGCTCAACAGGTGCATAGAGATGGATCCGAACAGAGCCTATCAGAACAGTGACGGGACACCGGCACAGGGTCACGGGCTTATCAATCCATGGGCACAACTGAATTACGGCGGTTTCCTGAACGGATGGAAAGACCAGCTTGCCGCCAAGGCAACCGTAATCATAACGCCATTCAAAGGGTTTACCATCACGGGGGTTGTGGCTCCCGGCTTCAATTGGAACAGGGCGAAAAAGTTTGTAAAGAAAGTGGAAGGTTACGACTGGCAGGGGAATGCTGGAACCATCTATTATCAGGATTCAAACGACCTGACGGAGAACAGGTATGTGACACGTACCCTCACGAAACAGCTTCTTCTCAATTACAAGGTTTCATTCAAAAGAAAACACGACCTCTCCGCACTTCTCGGATACGAGGATTATCATCGACGCTATGACACGCAGGGAGGGGTGACCAAGGGTATGCTGCTTTCGGATTATCCGTTTTTTTACAATGCCAATAAAAACAACGTCACTTTGACAGGAGCGATGACCGAAAATTCCTACCGGTCGGTATTCGGCCGTGTCAATTATGCGTTCGACAACAAATATCTGGCTCAGGCAAACTTGCGATGGGACCGGTCGTCCCGTTTCGGGAATAAATACCGTAACGGATATTTCCCATCGTTTTCAGCGGCTTGGGTTGTCACGGGAGAGAATTTCATGAGCCGTGTCAATCCTGCAGTATTGAGCTTCCTAAAGGTAAGGGGGTCTTACGGCACACTTGGGAATGAGCGTATCGGCGATTATCCCTATTTTTCAACGCTTGCCATAGGAAACACTATATTCATGGATCCTGACGGTGCATTGTCATCTTCAAACAATGCGCTTATAGACGAGTACGCAATTCCCGATATTTCATGGGAAACCACTCACAGTTATGATGTAGGGGTGGATGCTTCGCTATTCAATTCCCATTTCACACTTACATTCGACTGGTATTGGAAGAAAACCAAGAATATGCTTCTGGCAACCCAGATACCAACCCTGATGGGTGTTGACAATCCGTATCGGAATTCCGGCGACATGCATACGAAGGGATTTGACCTGCAACTGAACTGGCGCGACAGGATAGGGGATTTCAGCTATGCCGTAGGTTTTAATCTTTCCGACTCCAGGTCGGTGATGGGCAATATGCATGGGACGGAAGTTTACGACGATACGAACGGGTATGTGACCCGTGAGGGGGATGAATTCGGTGCCTGGTACGGTTACATCTGCGAAGGAATATTCCAGACGCAGGACGAAGTGGATTCTTCACCGCTCCTGTATCCGGGGCTGACAAGGCCGGGGGATCTTAAATTCCGCGACATTAGCGGTTCGGATGGAAAACCGGACGGTATCATATCTCCTGAATATGACCGGGTTATCTTAGGCTCATCCCAACCGCATTTCAATTATGGAATCAATCTGAATTTCAGTTGGAAAGGTATAGAGCTCAGTGCGCTGTTTCAGGGTGTGGGTAAGCAGAAAGTGCGCCGCACGCAAGCCATGACCACCCATACGGCCAGTTATTACAATTTCCCCAAGGAAACGCTTGGAAAATTCTGGAGCTATCTTAACGATACATATCATTTCGGACAATATGAATGGGACAACATCTACAGCACGCCCGAGGAGAGGGCACAGGCTGAGTTCCCGCGTCTCGATACCAAGAATTATAAAAACAATTATAGGGTGTGCACTGACAAATGGCTTTTCGACGGCTCATATTTCAGATGTAAGAACGTGACGCTCGCGTATTCGTTCCAGAAAAACATTCTTCAGAAGCTGCGCCTTTCGGCACTGAGGGTGTTCGCTTCCGCCTCCGACCTGTTTTGTTTCAGTCATTTCCCGCAGGGTTGGGACCCCGAGATGAAGAACAATGGCTCTTCCTATATCGCAAAATCTTTCAATTTCGGCGTTAGAGTTAAATTCTAATCTTCAAAATCCAAATTAAATGAAAAATATCATATATTCTCTGTCGGTTGTCGCCTGCATGACGGTTTTTGCGGGTTGCGCACAGATAGATATCGAACCGCAGACCAATCCCACTAAGGAAACTTGGTTTAAAAACGCCTCTGACCTTAAGATGAGTGTGGATGCGCTCTATAGTTACAAGCAATGGGATTTTGAAGGGTATCGGCCCTATAATCTCGATATGTGGAGCGACGACTGGTTTCAGAACACCATTACCAATGACCCCGGTCCGACAGGTAACCTCACATCGGATCATAGTTTCGTGCAGGCGAGATGGAAAAACACATACCGTTCGATTATGAACGCCAACCTTTGCGTGGCGGCGGCACGCCGGCTCCGTGAGGCCGACGACACTGCCGACTTGCAGGCCTTGGAGGGGGAGGCTCTCTTTATGCGTGCATGTTTCTATTCATATATAATATTCTTTTGGGGAGATGCCCCCTACTATACCGATGAAATATCAATTTCTCAGGCGGAGGCCATGACCCGCACTCCGAAATCTGAGATTCTTGGGAAAATATATGAAGATTTCGACATGGCGGAGACTTTGCTTCCGGAAAAAAATCCGGGAAGGGTGTGTAAAGCTACCGTTGCCCCGTTCAAGGCGCGGACAGCCCTTTGGTGCTCGGATTGGGCAACAGCGGCGGCAGAAGCTAAAAAATGTATCGATTCCAAAGCCTATGCCCTTGATGCTGATTGGGATAATGTGCATGCTCCTAAAAGCACTTCCAAGGAATGGATATTGTCAATCCCGAGAAGCCGATCGCTTGATGACGCTTCCAAATTCGCCACAACCAATTTCATTCCGCGTATAATCGCAGGATACACAGGCAATTTAGGTCCTTCGTGGGAACTGCTCCTTTCTTTCCTCTGTACGGATGGCAAACCGGTGGACGAATCTCCGCTCTATGATCCTCACAAGCCGTTCAAGAACAGAGATCCGAGATGCGCGAAAACCATCGTTGAATTTGGATCGACTTTCCTCGGTTATGAGTATAGTCCTGAAAAATTGAAGGTTCGTGACCCGAACGGCAAATCTGTGTCTAACGTTTCGTCGCCTTTGGTGGGTAACGGCTCGCCTACGAGTGCGTTGTATCTACGTAAGGGAATAGATGAAACTTGGATTGACGACAAATATGCGGAGAATAATGTTCCGGTGCTCCGTTATGCCGATGTGCTGCTGATGTATGCGGAGGCTAAAGTTGAACTTAACGAGATTGACCAGTCGGTGCTCGATGCAATCAACGATGTCCGTTCGCGTGCCTACAAGGCGCGAAGGACGCAGACCTCCCTCTATCCCTCCGTCAAAGAGACCGGACAGCGGGATTTGCGCACAATTGTGCGTTTCGAACGTAGGATGGAACTGGCTTTCGAGAACAAGCGCTATTTCGACATTATCCGCTGGAAAGTCGCCGATATATGCATGAACCGTCCGCAGTATCAATGTCTTCTCGGGTTGACGGTAAATGGCGATTATTGGAAAAGCGACCTGGGCAAGCTTATTAAATCTGGGGATTTCTTCTTCACCGACAAGGCCCTCCCCGATATTGACGAGAACGGTCTCGTGGACCTTAAACCATTGCTCGACACCGGTACAATCCGGCAACACACTGCCCGTTATTTCCCGGTCCGTCAGTATCTTTTCCCGATTCCTTCCTACGATATTGTGACAGCTCCCGGACTGACGCAGAATCCCGGTTATTAAGAAATTTTCCATGCTGCCGTTGCGAGCAACAGCAGCCATAGAATGTATAATATTTCTTTAAATGTCGTTTTAAATGGTTTATAATAAATTTCTAACATGGTTGTTGGCATTCGTTGCATGCAACGTTGCAATGGCATCGGAGAAACCTTTCCGAATACTTCGCCCAACAACAGACCACGATGAGTTCTGCTATACGTGGCTTATGGAAATCAGGAATATTTCAAGGGAATCTTCACCTGATGATTTTGAAGGGATATTACGTAAATCCATGCTGACGCTGTATGACGCGCTTTTGCAGAGCAACCCGGAAATCAGCGGTTCAAGGGCTGTGGGTTATCAATTGAAAGAACGACTCTCTGAGTTGACCAGTAGGAGGACTCCGGAAGAGGGGTATATTGAGATATCGAAGGCTACCGGGAACGGTATGATTCTTCGCACGAGTGAAGTCTGTATCGCTGTCAATCTCTCCGGGGAATCGTATCCATGGGTGTCGCCCGAAACAGAGGACATTGAGGAAATAATGAAAATGTTTGCAGGAGTTGCCGACATGTTGATTATCACCGATCCGTCTCCCGCTTCATGCGATCCGCAGACGGTAAATCTTTTCAGGAAAGCGGGAAAACCGGTGTTCGCACCGGAAGGAATGTTGCGCGGCGATCCGGGAGTGACCCATATGGGTAAGGAGGGTGTGAAGATTGTCCTCCCTGATATGGACTCCCCCTTTACACTCAGTTTCACGGATACCGGTTCGGATGAAGAAAAGATAGAGAAGTTGATGATGTTGAAACATGAAGCGTTGCCGGCGATATTGATAAGCACCGTCTGCAGTGAGGATGATATTTACAGTGACAGCTTCAATCCGGAAACCGGAGGCATATTGATTGCCCCGGCATGGCAACCATGGTTTGACACTTTGGTTAAAAAGACTTCGCCGCTTGCAGTCACTTCCTGCGGGGAACACGCCTTGGGAATACCTTACAGTGAGCGTGGTTTCATGAATGTTTCAAGAAAGGCCCTTGAGAAATCTGTGGCGGATTTGAAGTCCCTGATGATTCCCGGAGAGACCTGGGCAGTGAAAACCCCTTCTGTCAGTTCGGTTAAAGAGACTGAAACCTCAGACGGACGTTCCGGCAGGATACGGAGATTTGACCTTAACGGCAGGGAAATCAGGGATATATCCGGCTATTCAGGAATATATATCGAGAAAAAAGGGGAGGAGACATATAAGTTGTACAAACATTGAATCAAATAACTTCCATGATGAAAAAATATTTGAATACACTTATAATAGTATTGTCGGCCTGGGGTCTCGCGGGTTCGGTGTCTCCGCTGCAGGCGCAGGATGACATGTCGCTGTTCAACTCACAGGTAGGTGAGCAGCTGGCGATGGTACACACTTTGTTTAACAGATTCAAACCGTGCAAGGGTGAATTGCCGCATGAACGGAAAATGGCGTTCTATATCCTTGATGCAATATACCATAATTCAAGTTTGCCCCCACAGAACTATACGCTGGTAAGGGATTTCATGAGCCGCAGGTTAATGCAGGTCTTGGCCGATATGAACAAACCGCTTCCTTCAGGGGTTTCGGCGCGGATATATAAAATATATAACTGCGGGGTGGTAGTTCGCACGAAAGATGTTACCGTGGCTTTTGACCTCGTGCGTGGCACGGGACTCGGCGGTGAGGACATAGCAACATCCCTCGGTCAGAAGAAAAGGACGATGGGTTATATCGACACTGACTTGATGCAACAGATTATAGATAAATGCGATATATTGTATGTCACGCACAGACATTCCGATCATTATGACCCCTGGGTTTTGACACGATTTGCGGCAGGGAAAAAGCCTGTGATTCATTCTGACGAGAAGATTGCCGAGGTGTATAAAGATTATGACAGTGTTGTCCGGGCGCGGCGCAACGGACCATGGAAGGAGACTTTTGTGGCTGCCAACGGAGTCAAACTTGAAACTTTCATAGTCCCGGGACATCAGTCGTTGGCTTATGATGCAGCCGGAAATTATTTGGGGCAGCTCGACAACAATTTCTATGTCGTGACTTTACCCGATGGAACTGTGGTGGCGCATTCCGGCGATCAGAATCCCGACGGTCATGAGGTTGAGGAGAATCAGGAAGGTCTTTCCGATATGGATATTTTATCTAAATCATATCTGGCGGGAAAGATGCCTAAAGTGAACGTGTTCTGTTGCATTATCTGGGCCAGATACCTCAACGAAATGGTCGATGCTGTGAATCCGGATGTATTGGTGCCGATGCATTGGGCGGAATTGGGTCACGAAGTCCCTACCCGCTATACCCTCGGCGAATGGCTTCTCTCGAGTCGTATCACACATCCATATTACATGTATACATGGGGGGAATGGATAGATTATTCAAATAAAAATAACAACTAAAATCAGAAATCATGAAGAAATTATTCTTGACATTATTTGTGGCTTCAGCCGCTTTGACTCTGAACGCGGGGAAAGTGGTGTTCATAGCCGATGGTGCGCAACATCTCTATAACGGGGATGCCGAGAAAGTGGTGGTGCCGGTTGGTTCAGCCGGACCTTTGGTGGGGGATTTCGGTGAAATCTCTTTCCAGACAATGTTCGTATATACGGGGCTTTTCCAACTGACGATGAATTCCAACGTGTACGTCTCTCCTTTTGAGGGTGTCACTGTGACGGATATGATTGTACGCCAGTCTGTAGCCGGCACCGGCAAAACGGCGCAATGCGGACTGCTCAAGACAGCCGCGTATGCAGACGCGACCCAGACCCAGACATTGACCGACATATCGGAATCTATGGCTTTTCCGGTAACAAACCATCATCTCCGGGCTTCGTGGATTGAAATCACATACACGGGTACACCGACACAGGTTGCACCGGTGATTTTCGATTCAACATATCCGATTGTTCCGGAGGGGACGAAAGTTAAACTCTCTTGTTCCACTCCGGAGGCAGCAATCGAGTATAGTTATGAGAATGCCCCTTCGGAATGGCATACCTATACTGATGGCATTGAAATCAAAGAGGAGGGAGTCGTGTTTGCGCGTGCAAAGAAGAACGGCATGACCGACAGCCCCGAGACTTCTGCATCTTTCGCTCCGATAGAGGGCGGTCTTGAGAAGGCGGATTTCAATTTCAATCTCTGGTCAACGCTCACCCCGTTGACGAATGGGAAAAGTTTCGTGGAGAGTCAGGCAAAGGAAATAAACGGGATGAAATGGATCTACCTTTCTGCGGAAGCCAATACGGAAGGGACAGAGTATAAGACTTTCTCTTTCAAGTCGGGGGACGTGACAATGACACCATTTGTCGGTGAACGTGTTGTGGCAGGTAAAACCAATACTCGCCCATGTCTGTGTTACGATAACACATACGGATGGACACTCGGCTTCAGATATTATCTCGGGAATGTCCTGACATTCGAGGTGCCTGAAGACTACGAGATCAAGGCTGCTTATTTCAATGGCTCAAACATTGCCCCTCTCAGTGACGATTATGAACCGATTCTGACAAACTGCTATAGTTCGCCCCTGTTTACGGTAAATGACAGGACATTCTGGTATAAGTTGACAGCAGACTCCGATAATGCATCACCGGTGAGGACTATGAAGTTTCAATCCAACGGTAACAAGGGCGCTGCTTTCACTTCCCAGTGCTCTCATATATACGTCTATTATAAAAAGACAGGTCAGACAGGGATTTCTGAAAATGTGGCAATTGATGAGTCCGCCCCCGTGGAGTATTACAACCTACAGGGGATACGGGTTGCAAATCCTGACAAGGGGTTATTCATACGCCGACAGGGAAACAAATCCGAAAAAATACTGATGAAATGAAAATGAGGATTAGTGGTTTTTCTCTGGCCGTCCTTCTTGCCATGTTTGCTGTGGGTGAGGCTGATTGTGCCATCAAGCTTCACGGCTACATTACTGACAACATGGTGATTCAGAGGGATGCGCAACTGAACGTTGTGGGAACTGCGGCAAAGAACGCACAGGTCGAGGTGTTCCCGGGATGGACAGACCAGGTGTATAAGGGTGTCAGCGATGCTGAGGGGCGTTTTGACATCAAGGTTGCGACACCTTCTGCAGGCGGTCCATATGCCATGCTTGTAAAATGCGGGAAAGACCGGACCGGTGTGCGCAACATACTTTCAGGCGATGTATGGGTGTGTTCCGGGCAGTCGAACATGGAATTTCCCGTGAAAGGGTGGGGAACCATTATGAATGCGGATGAGCTCATAAACACGGCTCAGCGACCGGACATACGTCTATTTCAGGTGAAACGGACGATGTCTCTCCTCCCTAAAGAAGACTGTCAGGCAGAGAAGGGGGGATGGGTTGAGTGCAATCCGGCTACTGTCCAGCCGTTTTCAGCCGTAGGTTATCTTTTTGCGCGTGAAATTCAGGATTCGGTGGGCATCCCGATAGGAATTGTCAATGCCTCGTGGGGAGGAACTCCGGCGGAGGCGTGGACAAGTCTTGAAGGGGTGCGTTCCGCACCCGATTTTGATGAAGAAATCAGGTTGATGGAGGGGAATGCATTCGATGCCGACAAGATGACGGAAAAAAAGAATTCCGAACTTATGGATCTTGCAGATGACGCGAAACTTCCACCTGTGTCTGAATGGAAGGAAATGCCGACAGGAAAATTCTGGGAGGACAGCGTGCTGCCAAAGTTTGACGGTGTCGTGTTTTTAAAGAAGACAATTGATATTCCGCAGGAAATCGCGGGAAAACCTATGGAAATAAACCTCGGCGGCCTGAAAGATTACGATGTCGCATATTTCAACGGCAAGGAAATAGGACGCGGTAAAGGGCATAAGAATCTCCGTAAATATACTGTCCCCGCCGGGATGGTAAAGGGAGGTAAAGCGGAATTGCTTGTGAAGGTTATCAATTATCATGGCTACGGCGGGTTCTCCGGGAAAGGGAAACTTCAAGCTATAAGTGGTGACGTGAGTATCCCCTTGGATAAAGGGTGGAAATTTGCCGAGGCATTGAATTTCGCCAAAATGCAGAAGAAGCCGGTGGCTCCTTACAGCAAATATTATCCCACAGCCCTTTATAACACGATGATAAAGCCGCTTGCGCCCATGACGGTTAAAGGTGTGATATGGTATCAGGGGTGTGCCAATGTACGCCGTGACAAGCAATATGGACCCTTGATTAAAAACATGATCGGCGACTGGCGGAGTCAATGGGGCAAGGATATGCCGTTTTATTTCGTGCAGCTCGCCGGGTTCGGGCGACCGATGTATTGCCAGCCCAATTCATCGTATGCCAATATACGGGAAGCGCAGACAAAAGCCCTGGAACTTGACAACACTGCGATGGCGGTAGCGGTGGATTTAGGTAATCCCGAAGATATCCATCCGCAGGACAAGCAGACGGTTGCACATCGACTTGCCTTGATAGCCCTCAACCGTGACTACGGGAAAAATGTGAACTATGAAGCTCCGAAATGTATATTTAAGGAGACGGTGGACAATAAGTTGCGGTTAAGGTTCGATGCTAAACTTAAACCGCGTACATGTGCCGTTACAGGGTTCATTATTTCGCCTGAAGAGGGCAAATATTTTGAGGCCACGGGTAAATTGGTTGATGACTGCACGATAGAGCTGTCTTCTCCCTATGTAAAGAATCCGGTTAATGTAAAATACAATTGGACAGCATATCCAAATGGTAATCTATATGGGACGGACGGCTTGCCGGTAGCTCCGTTCCGCATGGACTGAGCACTTACTTAAAGGTTGTTTCATAAAAACAGCAAATATTATAAAAACAGTAGGTATTATAAAGTTGTGGATTCGGCGGCGGCTCTTCGCGAGAAGAGCCACCGCTTCTGTAATTGGACTGCCCGATAGAAATCTTGCAGGGTTTGGTGCGGGCTTACAGAACTTTTTTTGTAATTTTGCGTAATAATAGAAAATTACGCTTTATGAGTGACATTATAAAGGACGATATAAATATTGAGGTTGAGAAGAACGGTAAATCCGAGAAATCGAAGAAGACTATTCAGGAGGCCACTAACTCCGAATATAAGTATGGTTTCACGTCGGATATAGACACTGAGATCGTGCCTCCCGGTCTTAACGAGGATGTGATACGCTTTATCTCAAAGAAAAAGGGTGAACCGGAGTGGCTTCTCGACTTTCGCCTCAAGGCGTTCAGATATTGGGAGACCCTGACTCCTCCCGAATGGGCACACCTGAAAATCCCGGCTATAGATTTTCAGGCAATAAGTTATTATGCCGCTCCGAAAAACAAGGAGCTGAAGAAGAGCATGGACGAGGTTGATCCGGAACTCGTGAAAACGTTCAATAAATTAGGTATCTCCCTTGAAGAGCAAAAACAGCTCGCAGGTGTCGCTGTGGATGCTGTCATGGATTCCGTCAGCGTGAAGACAACCCACCGGGAGAAACTTGCCGAATTGGGTGTGATTTTCTGTTCTTTCTCAGAGGCGGTGAAAGATTATCCGGATTTAGTGAAAAAATATATCGGCACAGTGGTGCCATACCGCGACAATTACTATGCCGCTCTGAATTCAGCCGTATTCTCCGATGGATCTTTCGTTTATATTCCCAAGGGGGTGCGTTGCCCTATGGAGCTGAGCACCTATTTCCGTATCAACGCTTCGGGTACGGGACAGTTCGAGCGTACGCTGATAGTGGCAGATGATGATGCCTATGTCAGCTATCTTGAGGGATGCACCGCGCCTATGCGTGATGAGAACCAGTTGCACGCAGCTATCGTGGAGATAATCTGCGAGGAACGTGCGGAGGTGAAATACAGCACGGTGCAGAACTGGTATGCCGGAGACAAGGATGGGCGCGGCGGTATCTACAACTTCGTGACCAAACGCGGTCTCTGTCGCGGTCACCGCTCCAAGATTTCATGGACACAGGTGGAGACCGGTTCGGCGATTACCTGGAAATATCCTTCCTGCGTGCTTAAGGGTGACGAGTCGGTAGGGGAGTTTTATTCGGTGGCCGTCACCAACAACTATCAGCAGGCCGATACCGGCACCAAGATGATCCATATCGGCCGCAATTCTCGCTCCACGATTGTCAGCAAAGGTATCTCGGCCGGTAAATCCCAGAATTCTTACCGTGGATTGGTTCGCATGTCGAAAGGTGCGTCGGGATGCCGCAATTTCACCCAATGTGACTCCCTGCTTATGGGAGATGAATGTGGAGCACACACTTTCCCCTATATCGATGTCCGCAATAATTCCTCCACAGTGGAACACGAGGCGACTACCTCCAAGATAAACGAAGAGCAGTTGTTCTATTGCCAGCAACGCGGCATTCCGATGGAGGAGGCTGTGGGATTGATTGTGGGAGGATACACCAAGGAGGTAATGAACAAGCTCCCGATGGAATTCGCAGTAGAGGCTCAGAAACTTTTACAAATCTCGCTTGAAGGGTCGGTAGGATGATAGAAAGGATAGTAATAATAGATAACGTTGACCCGCAGACGTTTTATGGGGTGAACAATGCGAATATAAGCTTGATACGCAATCTTTTCCCCAAACTGCGTATGGCGGCACGCGGCAATGTCATAAAGGTGATCGGTGAGGAAAGCGAAACCGCCGAGTTCGAGAAGAAGATACATGAAATAGAGGCTCACGCTTCAAAATACAATAAACTTGACGAGGAAGCGATTATCGATATCGTGCGCGGCGATACCCCTAAGGAGGTGAATGCCGAGGGAGTCATAATTTACGGGCAGAACGGCAAGCCTATCGCCCCGCGCAATGCCAACCAGGCGCGTATGGTGAGGAGTTTCGCGGAAAATGACCTGACGTTTGCCCTCGGTCCGGCCGGAACTGGGAAGACATATATAGCGATAGCCCTTGCCGTGCATGCGTTGAAGAACAAGCAATGCCGCAAGATTATCCTCTCCCGGCCCGCTGTGGAGGCGGGTGAGAAACTCGGTTTCCTGCCTGGTGACATGAAAGACAAGATCGACCCATATCTCCAGCCTCTCTACGATGCTCTGGAAGACATGATTCCGCAGCAAAAGCTCAAGGAATACATGGAGGCGCAGACTATCCAGATCGCACCCCTCGCCTTTATGCGAGGACGAACGCTCAATGATGCCGTCATCATACTTGACGAGGCGCAGAACACCACGCGCCATCAGATGAAGATGTTCCTGACGCGATTGGGTATGAACGGAAAGATGATAATCACGGGCGACACAACGCAGATCGACCTGCCGCGCACAGTGCAGAGCGGCCTGCTGCAGGCCCTCCGTATCCTCAAAGGCGTAAAGGGAATCGGGGTGATAGAATACGAAAAGAAAGACATCGTGCGTCATCCCCTCGTGCAGCGCATCGTCGATGCCTACGAGCGCCGCGAGCACGACGACCACGAGACTGACATTTAATATTGTTTAAGAATATTTTTTAGGGAAAGAGCGGAAATTTGATTATTTTTGCAAATTAAAGTAGCTGTTAAAAATTTCGTAATAAATTTAAACAGTTTCTGAAGATATTCTTACAATATCAGAATGGGTAAAATCATAGCAATAGCAAATCAGAAGGGGGGCGTGGGAAAAACCACGACTGCCTTCAATCTCGGAGCCTGTCTGGCAGTTGCGGGGAAGCGTGTTCTTCTCGTGGATGCTGACCCCCAGGCAAATGCCACATCCGGTATCGGTATGCAGCCGCAACCCACCGACGCTTCAATCTATGAGTGTCTGGTGGACAATTATCCTGCCGCCGAGGCTATAATGCATTCATCAATCGATAAACTCGATATCATCTGTTCGCGCATAGACCTTGTAGGCGCTGAGGTGGAGTTGATGAACCGCAAGGATCGCGAGCGTACCCTCCAACGCCTTCTTGAACCTGTAAAGGGTAATTACGATTATATACTTATCGACTGCTCTCCTTCATTGGGGGTGATCACTATCAATGCCCTCACGGCTGCTGATTCAGTGCTTATCCCCGTGCAGGCGGAATATTTTGCACTCGAAGGGATTTCTCAGTTGCTCAACACCGTGCGTATCATCAAGAGCCGTCTGCGTCCGCAATTGGAAATCGAGGGGTTCCTGCTGACCATGTATGATGCCCGTCTGCGCCTCGCCAATCAGATTTATGAGGAGTTGCGTGGCCATTTCGGAAAAATGGTTTTCGATACCGTGATCCCGCGTAACATACGTCTCTCGGAATCGCCGAGCCACGGTCTCCCTGCAATCCTCTATGACCCTGATTCACGTGGCGCAATAGCTTATGTGCAGCTCGCGAAGGAGCTCCAGATGAGAAACAAAAAGAAATAAACAGTTTCTGACATGGCTTTAAAAAGAAATGCATTGGGACGTGGACTTGATTCATTGATCTCGATGAACGATATAAGGACGGAAGGCTCTTCGGCAATCTCGGAAATCGAAGTTGACCGCATTGTGCCCAATCCGGACCAGCCTCGCCGGACCTTCGACGAGACAACCCTCGATGAACTCGCATCTTCTATCCGCGAACTCGGGGTGGTGCAGCCGCTTACATTGCGAATGGGTGATGACGGCAATTATCAGATAATCGCCGGAGAACGCCGTTGGCGCGCTGCCCAGAAAGCGGGTCTCACATCAGTGCCTGCGTATGTGCGTACTGTGTCTGACTCGGAGATGACCGAGATGGCACTGATTGAGAACATTCAGCGCGAAGACTTGAATGCTATCGAAGTTGCCCTCGGTTTCAAGAAGCTTATCGACACGTATAATCTTACGCAGGAACGTCTGTCTGAGCGCCTTGGCAAGAACCGCGCCACTATCGCGAATCATCTCCGCCTGCTCCGTCTTCCTGCTGAAATTCAGTTGGGTCTCCGTGACCGCAAGCTCGACATGGGGCACGCGAGGGCTATCCTGTCTGTAGAGGATCCCAAGATTCAGCTGAAGCTATACAAGATGGTATTGAAGGAGGGATTGTCCGTCCGGGCGGTTGAAGACTTAGGCAGGAAGCTTGCTGAGGGAGAGAGCATTGAAAAGCCGGCGAAAGGTAAGGGAGGCAAGTCGGAAGAGATTCGTCTCCTTGAAAAGAATTTCACAGACTATTTTTCTATGCCCGTGTCGGTTGCGCGTGCGCAGAACGGCAAGGGTTCGGTGACGTTCAAATTCTCCTCCGATGATGAGCTCCATAAGCTTGTGAAGATGTTTGAGGCCTTAGGTCTAAAGCCTAAAGCCTAAAGCCTAAAACCTCATGATTAAGAGAAAGATTAAAAATATATATGTAAGCCTTTGGGGTGCAAAGCCTTTGCTTCGTCCGGCGGAGTGTGGGGTGATTGCCGCATTGGTCATGATTCTTGTCTTTCCTTTAGATTATTTTACCTTGCCCGCAAGAGCGCAGTCGCCTGTCGAAATACCTGATGACCGTCAACCGCTTTCTCCCGATTCCGTGGTATATGCCGATGCCGAGGTTTTGGTCAAGGCGCATGAGGTCACGGATTCGATTCCTCCCACTGAGGTCAGGGCTGATGACTATCCATATGGTCTGGACGGCAAGATACCTTTCAATCCATCTCCACAGAGGGCTGTCTGGCTGTCGGCATTGTGCCCGGGAATGGGGCAGATCTATAACCGCCGATATTGGAAACTCCCTATAGTTGTGGGCGGTTTCATGGGACTCGGCTATGCCACCAACTGGAACAATAACCAGTATCAGGATTATGTGCAGGGATACCGGGACCTTATGGACAGCGATCCCAACACGAAAAGTTATCTTGACTTCTTTCCTCCCACGGTCAACGAGAGCGATCTCGACACAGAATGGCTCAAACGCACGTTCAAGAGCCGTCGCGATTATTTCCGCCGTAACCGTGACCTTTGCATCATATGTCTTGTGGCCCTATACCTTGTGTGTATGGTCGATGCCTATATTGATGCATCCATGGCGCATTTCGATATAACGCCTGACCTCTCGCTCGATATGACTCCGACCCTGATGATTCAGCCGGCTAACCGTAAACCGGCACTTGGAATTAACTGGGCATTTACTTTTTAACTGCTGACAAACGGCTCTAAACCTAACAATATAATTATGAAAAATCATATATACCATTTCCTTCTTTTATGTGCGGCAGCAACCGCTGCCTTCCCGCCCGCACTTCAGGCTCAGAAGAAAGCCACTGTGCTTGATGTGAAGACCGATATCACAGACAGCAACATAATCTATCCCGAAAGTTTCGAGGCAGATACCCGCAAAATGCTGGAAGGTTGGTATATGAAGAATTATATGGCCACCGACGACCGTTATCGTCGTGAGAGCGATACCCGCACCGATGACAAGACAATACGTGAGCGTCTCGCCAAATTGCCTACAGTGATAGAGTTGCCCTATAATCAGGTGGTGCGGTCGTATATCGACCGCTATACGCAGAAGGGTCGCGAGCAGGTGACTGTGCTTCTTGGGCTGAGCCATTATTATCTCCCCATTTTCGAACAGGCTCTTGAAGAGCGTGGGCTTCCCCTTGAATTGAAATACCTTCCGGTGATTGAATCCGGACTGGACCCGAACGCGGTTTCGAAACATGGCGCGACGGGACTTTGGCAGTTTATGATAGCCACTGCCAAGGGGATGGGTCTGGAGGTGAACTCTCTTGTTGACGAGCGCCGCGATCCCTACCTTTCGTCAAAAAAGGCGGTTCAGTATCTCAGCGACTTATACGCCACTTACGGAGACTGGAGCCTTGCCATTGCGGCCTACAACTGCGGTCCCGGAGCCGTCAACAAGGCGATACGCCGGGCCGGGGGTGATCCCAAGAAACATGATTTTTGGTCGATATATGAATATCTCACGCCGGAGACACGTGGGTATGTGCCGATGTTCATTGCCGCAAACTATGTGATGAACTATTATCCACAGCACAATATAAGCCCGGTGATTCCGACCAAGCCTCTAATCACGGATACATTGCAGATTTCGGACCGGGTGCATTTCAACCAAATTTCAGCGATTTTGGATATTCCGGTCGATGAATTGAGGCTCTTGAATCCCCAGTTTCGTGCCGACCTCATCCCCGGTTCGGAAGAACGGACCTATACCCTCGTGCTCCCATCTCAGCAGGTGCGTGCATACCTTATGAGTGAAGACGCTATCAAGGCATATGATGCTGAGAAATATGTGCGTCGTGAGACTGTGGAACCCGGGGATGCGCCATTGGTTGCACATAATGTTGTAGGGGATACACCGGCTGCAGATTCCAATCCTGAGGAGAACGCATTGCCGGTGGCCTCCGCTTCCGCCTCCAAAGGGGTGAGAACGGTGACTCACAAAGTTAAGCCGGGAGAATCGCTCGCATCGATAGCGGAGACATATAGCGTGACTCCGGAGCAGATCAAGTCTTGGAACAGTCTGCGCCGAAATGCTGTCCGCACCGGTCAGTTGTTGCGGATCAACACGGCTTCTGCCGAAGGTGAAACGGAAACCCTAACCGCCGAAGCCAATGTAAGTCCTGCCGGCAGTGAACCGACATGGCAACCCGCTGCCCCGGCATCATCCTCAAAGAAATCATCCACATCCAAGAGTAAGGCGAAAGCTAAAACCCCCGCCGCTACCAGCCATAAGATCAAAAGCGGAGAGAGTCTCAGCAGCATCTCAAAGAAATATGGAGTCAGCGTAGCAGAACTCAAGAAAGCCAACGGCATGAAGAGTGACAACCTCCGTGCCGGCAACACCCTGAAAATACCGGCAAAAGCCAAATCTTCAACCAAGAAATCCTCCAAGAAACGCCGCCGCAGATAATCCGCGGGCTAAAAAGAATTCATGGTAGTCATTTAGTCTATCCCATTCTTTTTATTATCTGCTGTATCACCGTTACATCGACAGTGGAATAATCGGCCGTGTCGTATATGTCTATAAGATACACTCTGCCCTTTGTCTCTGCGGCAAGGACTGTATATGTTATCACTCTTGCACCGCCGGATTTCCCACGCCCTTTGGATGTTATCGCCATCCGGATCTTACGGATACCCGGACTGATTTCATCGCCTTGAAAGGGATTTTCCTGTAGTGATTTAGAGAAATCAAGTATATCCCTCTTTAATGACTTGTGTCTCTTGGCGAGAGCTTTGAATGCCCTTTCAAAATCAGGTGTGGTTATTATATCAAAGTTCATTGAGCATGTCCTGAATAGTCCTGCGCGGAAGTTTGCCCTCCTCAATCATCTTTACCTGCTCTAACCCCTTGCATATCCGGGTTGTCAATGAATCTTCTTCCGTCACCGGAGTAATCTTGAACATCCCTATCCGGGAAGAAAGAAGAACAGACTCACCCTTAAGTGCCTTAGTCAGAATATTAGTCTGGTTAGCTCTGAAATCTCTTGCGCTGACAATCTCCATATCATATAGTTTTAATTTCATGCAAATATAACAAATGGTAGCCAATTTGGTACACCAATTAATTATATTTAACATTTAAGTATCTTTTACAAATTAGTTATAGTATTCCAATATTTTTATCAGTTAATGTATCTTTGGCGGCTTTTTGGTGCTTTCCACCAAGTCTCGTCAGTCACTTAGCCCGCTAAGTGACTGACGAGACTCGCAGAAATCACTCAAAAATCCTCTCTTTATGTGCGCTAATGTTAAAACTCAACACTCTCTTAGAGTCTTATTTTCGCGGTGGCGGCTCCGGCCTTCACGAGGTAGATGCCTTTAGAGGATAGGGATAGGTTGGCGGTGCTATTGGAGACGATGCCCGTGGCTACAGTCGCACCGGTCATGTCGTAGACATTGACAAGAGTGCCTTCCTCGGCATTCTGCACGAAGATTGTGCCGTCGGCTGCCCAGATCTTGACGTTGTCCGCAGTGAGTTCTTTCACGGAAGAGCCTGATGCCTCTACGATTTCCTGGAATTTCGCCCATTCGACATTTGCCTCATATGCTGCCTTCGAGCCTTGGGGCACAGTGAGCGTGGCGGTGTAAATGTCATCAGTAGGATAGAAACCTTTTGCTCCAAGTGCGGGAGGTGTCACGGCAAGGATTGTCACGGATGTCAGTTTCTTCTGATTCCTGAATGCTTCTGTTGTTATGGTTTTCAGATTGGCGGGCAATTTGACAGAGGTAATTGTTGAAGATGCAGCAGCTGCGGCACTGTATGCCCGTTTACTAATTGATTCCAACGCAGAGCATTCGCTCATGTCAATATTTTTTGCCTTGGTGTTTTGGAAACCTCCTTCACCAATACTTGTCAATGATGTGCAACCGCTTAAATTGATTGTAATACCGGCATTTTTTATATTGGCAAAGCCGTAATCGGAAATTTCCTTCAAAGCGCTGCATCCCGATAAATCAATATAAGGTGTTTCGGTAGCTTTTGCCGAGCATGTGCCGAATGCGTTAACCCCGATTGTTTCCAATGCCTTCAGTCCTGAAAGATTTATTGAATTCAGGTAATCATTGCGATAGATTGCCTCGTCTGCTATGGTTTTCAAATTTGCGCATGCGGAGAAATCGATATTGGTCACAGCGGTATAATCTACCGCATTCTTGCCGATTGAGGTAACACTGAATGGGAGGGTCAGAGTCTTTATGATTTTGTTGGATGCAAGAGCGCTTTCCGGAAGTTCATCAGCCGGATATGTCTTGCCGTCAAGAACTTCCTCCGCGATGGTGACCCCCTTTATGTCGAGTGATTCCAAAGCCGTGAGGGTCTGGATGAAGTTGAAGTCGGTCTTGTTCACCGGACCGGAAACCACAAGTTCCTTAACGGATGCTTTCTCTTCATCTGTTAGCAGACCTGACAGAGAACCGGCGGAGGTGGTTGTCACGGTCTTGTTCTGAGCCATTCCGGAAGTCATGCACAGCATGGCGAAAGCCATTGAGAGTAATGATTTAATCTTCATAAGCGTTATAATTATTGGTTTGATTGTTTACTGATTGTTGTTTTTTTAGATTTGAAGAGGAAAACTACGAAAAGTAGCATAACGATTGTCATGATGATCATTTCCGTGCTGTATTTCATAGGCTCGATCCATATTTCACGGAACATATCCCATCTGCCGAGTATCTCTACGAATGTCCAGAAGATTATCACCGTGGGCACTGCGTAACGGATAGCATATCCGATATGCTGTATCTTCATAAGCTTATAGAAAAGATATGCCGACCATACGAGACTGCCGAATGCGATGAATGCCGTTACGGGGTGGCGGTCACCGAGCAATTCATTGTCGTAGGCGAACATGAGCACAAGATAACTTGTCCACAGAATCATGTTGGTTTCCATGAACGTGGTCATGGAATGGTTCTTGACGGTGGTGTGTAGTGAATCATTATTTTTATTTATTCCTAATTTCCCCTGTATCCATGAGTAAAAGATGCATCCCGTCCGGGTGCTGAAGATGTAGAATAGGCTGACGATAGCCCAGAAACCTACTGAAGACATGAGGATAAGATATTCCGGTTTCGTCACAATCTCGCCATTCTCAATCAGCGGTGCCACATCATAGCGATGTGCGTAATAGACGAATGTGAACTCTATCCAGCCCGTCCATACGAGCAACGCCCCGAAGAAGCCGGCGAATGTGGAGGGAGTGTCCTTTTTCATGAAGAACCCCCAGACGGCAAGAATCATTCCTACAAGTCCCAACAGGAATGCGGCAATTGTGAGGGAACTTTCCCCGAGAGTTTTTTCCATGATAATCATGGCCGCGTGCCCCAACGGCATCGTGAAAAGGACTATCATGAAGGCGGATAGCCCGATAAATCTGTGTTTCTTTTCTTTAGTTGAATTCATATTGTTTTTGTTGTTTATAATTCGTTTTGAGAATCGGGTCGGATGCATCCGGGTGTTTAGCGGATGCACCGGGGTGCATCCCTACGTTTTGGAGGGGAAGGCGAAGACGGCGATGAAGCCGTAGACACCGGTGGCGAGCACTATCAGGAAATCCACAATGCCTGCAAGTCGCCATATCTGCCGGCGACGGATGAGTTTGATAATCAGGAACAATCCGGTGCAGACAAGATTCAATACATAGAAATCCTTTATTGGATTGGGGATTGGAATGAAATGCGCCTTTCCGGGTGTCAACATGATTTTGAAAGGGAAGATTTTTCTTTCCACTTCCGCCTCCTTGGAGACGCTGTAATGATCGATTTCCTCCGTGTGCTTTGCCACCAATCTATAATCGGGGTCGAGCACGTAGAGTGTACTCTTGTCCTTATCGTTAACCTTGTATGTATTGTAGAAATAATTTGATACAAGCATGAACCGGCCATTGGCATTCTCAACCGGTAGCTTGTGGAGTTCATAGTTCCGGTCGAGCGCGTATACGGTGCTATCCTTGGTGAAGATATGACAGAACAGATCTCCGGAGGAATGGCATTTGATATTCTTGACCTCGCCATCAAAGGGTATTTCCCTGACGTAAGGATTCCCCTTCACCATTTTCAGATGGAACACTTTGCCGATATTGTCCACGATAAAATACCCGTCATCTTTCAATTTGATTGTGGAGGGAATGCCGTAGATTCCCTTTGCGGGAGCTGAAAAACCTGCCTCCATGAGCGCACGGTTGAACATATCGCCCTTCTCACGGTTAGATTTCAGTGTTTCACAATCAAGGAACTCAATGCCATCGGGATTGAACCGGAACATGTCTCCGGGCAGGCTTACCCCTCTGCGTTCTGGCTCCGATTCGAAGAGGGGATTCAGCCGCAGCGTATATGCAGATTCCGCTATGAGCATGCTCCTCTTCACTTTCTTTGTGATTTCAGGAGTCAGTTCCACTCCGTTCAGGGAGTCAGGGAACTCACCCATGGTCTTCAAGCGTCGGGTGTTGTTGAAAGGGAGAAGTTTCATATATTCCTTCTCTTCCAGTTCCTTCCCTTTGGAATCGTAATATTTCATCTCCGATTTCCCTTCGAGAGTGTCGCCCACCTCTTTGGAGACTATAAAGTCGTGGGACACCTCACTGAAATATAACATCGTTTTATACGGCCGTTTTTCCACGGATTTCTGATAAAACGCCGGAAGATAATAAGCCATGGTGAACACGGCAGTCATTATAAGCAGGATTCTAACTATTTTCGACCACATTATTAATAATCTCCTTTGTTAAAACGATGTGATGTGAATAAGATTGAAGAACTCGCGATTAAGGTGACGGCAATCAGCACCGGATAGGCGGTCACGGCATTCCCCAATCCGTAAGAGAGGAAAAACAATCTCAGCACGAAGAATGCGAATATCATATAGACGAACCTGAAGCGCCACAGGGGTTCCATCGCTATCATGGCGATGAAGAAATAGCAAGAGATACCGCCTAATATCCAAGGCACGATAGTTTGCAGTTCCGGTATGATTATTTCCGCCGGAAAGCATATCGACATAAGCAGGGTGAGCAGCAATGTCGCAACTGTCAGTATAGCGGCGACAGCGGCAAAACCATAAAGCACCATCGAATATATCACGGCGGTATTGTTCATTGGGAGGTGTAGTGACAATTTGATGCGTTTCTCGGTCACCTCCGGCACAAACTGCGGCAATCCTATCAGAAGCGCGGTGATGACGGGAATAAATTTAAACTTGCCTACGACCACACCTTTTTCAAGGATGATGTTGGCGAAATATTGTGTGGCTCCCCATACATTGAGTTCATGTTTTATGGAGAAAAAGATGTATATGACCATCCCGAGGCTGACGGCAAGGGCTATGAGCATATACCATCTTGTCTTGATCCATTCTTTATATGCGAGACGGTTTAATTTTTCTATCATGATCTTGATTTTTTACGTTGAGGAATGGCGAACACTCCCGCCATTCCGAAAATTCCGAAGATAAGCACCATCACTATGTCAATCAAGGAGAAAATGTCATTGGCAGGATACCCCTTTCGTCTCTTGATATAGTATGTAAGGGCGGCAAGCGCAATATTAAGCCAGATGAAATGAAGAGGGTTGCCGAATATTATGCGAGTGCCTCGCGAAGCGCTTTGATAGATTCTCACTGGGAAGAGGTATGATCCGATTTCATCTCTGAGTGAAATTTCTTTTTCCACCCTTACAGACAGGTCCTTTACCGGCTTATAATTTCTGTCGAGCACATGATACGATGTCTCGTCATCGCCATATATTATGAAGGTGTGGAACATCAGGTTGGCCTGTAGTGTTGCCGACGTGCCCTTAAGTGAAGGTATAGGCAGGGGGGCATAGTGCATATCTCGATCCAACACATATGAAGAGCCGTCTTCTGCAACAACTACGGCAAGGAAGTCGGGACGGTTGGAAAAGTTAACAGCCGATATCTTCTTTCCCTCCGGCGATGCCACTTTTTTCACGTCCTGTTTGCGGTCTTCCATCGCAAGGTTGAAAAGGTCTCCCTTGTTGTCAATCACCAGATAACCGGTTTTTTCAAAATCAGTGCGGTCGGCGGGAGACCACCATATCGCGGCGGGAGCCTCGAATCCAAGCTTTGTCAATGCAGTGTTGAACATAATGCTCTTTGAGGTGTCCACGCTGTTTTTCGCTGCATCGATGAATTCTATTCCATGCTTGTTGATGCGGAAAAGGTCTCCGGTTTCATATTTTGTGGAGACGGCGCTCTTGCGGTCTTTCAATTCCGAAAGGCCATAAAAAAGACCGGGCCGGTTTCCTGTTATATTCATACGGAATTTCGCATCGTGGGCAATCTTTGCCTCAACGGCTTTCCCGCATATCGAATCCGGAAACTTCTCGTCATAGGCGAGTTGGCTTACATTGTCAAGAGGGCAGAGCGAATCTGCCTGAGCGGGTGTATAGATGTTTCCCCTGCTGTCACGGAACACAGTCGTGACCGATAGTTTGCCACCCTCGGTGTGATATTCATATTCCGATGTTATGAAGTCACCAAGCAATTCCGAATATGTTACCTCGTGGTGTTCGCTGTGGGGAGAGAAAAACATATTGAAAATCATCGGCAGGACCACGCATGCCGCAACAGACGTGAGCAATATGGCTATGACGCGTATAATCTTGTTTACCATCTTACCTGTCTCCTCTATTTAGTCGGTTAGTTGAAAATAACACCAAAGGACAAGAAAATAATGCCAGGATGGCGAGAAACCATGTAGAACCCCGATAGGCTCCATGGAAATCTATATCATTGTAATATAATGACAGAAGTATCAGTCCGGTAACGGCATATATCAGGCGACGATAGCCGTTCGGCTCCATCGCTGTCATACCGATATAGTTGTATGCAAGATATGATGCGAGAAACCAGTTGATCACCGTCGCCGTCACCGGCCCGGTAATCTCTGCCGGAAAGAGGGAGCGGTTTTCATATTCAAAGAAGCCGAACAGAAGAACGTTCATGACAGTTATCAACATCAATCCGAAAAGGGCCATGCATGCTATGAGTTTCCTGTTGTCGGCGGGAAGGTGCATCGTAAGACGTATTCTCCGGTTCTTGACTTCCGGAACATATTGAGCAATCCCGATACAGACAGCACCTAACAAAGGCACATATTGAAGCCAGGAGTAGTAAATTTTTGGTGGATTGTCGTAAAGGACGCTAAGCATGTAATTTTTTGCCCCCAACATGGTCATGCGGTTTCCCGCCATTGTGAATATATAGAAAATAACGGCGGCGCCGATTGCCAGGGAGGCAAAAAACGCCCAACGCGTCTTTATCCATTCCTTATAAAACAGATGCCGTATCATATCATCAATATTTACCTGTCAAACCTATGAAAGCATCTTCAAGGGTGAGATTAAGTTGCTTGAAATCCTTGTACGCAAGCCCCATTGTGTCAAGCATCCGTTTCACATCTGCTTCCTCTCCATATGTATAGACTTCATAATGGTTGTTTATATGTTCCGAATTCACTACTATTGAATCCGTGAACGCAATGTCATCGCGGTCGAGGTCGAACGTGAAACCTTTGAACCGGGCTACAAAGTCTTTGACAGGGGATTGCACCAGAACACGGTTATAATCCATGATGAACACATCATCGATCAGGCGCTCCATATCCTGGATGATGTGGGAAGTCAGGAACACGGTCTTACCTTTCGCCTTGCAGTATTCCCTCATATAGTCGATGAAGAGACGTCTGTATCCCGGATCCAGACCTAAGGAGAAGTCATCGAGTATGAGCAGGTCAGGATCCTGCGCCAGTATAAGACCCAAGGCAACCTGCGCGCGCTGTCCGCACGACATCGTGGATATCTTCTGTTTCGGAAGAATTTTAAGTTTGTTGATGAGTTCCCAGTAGGCTTCCGCCTTCCAGTTCTTATAGAAACCGGAATAGAATTTCTCGATCTGGTGGACATTCATGAATGAATACTGGATGTGGCCTTCTATCAGGTATCCGATTCGGCTCTTGGTGGCAGGGGAAAGGTTCTGCGTGTCTTCACCATAGATAAGGCATTGTCCCGAACGGGGTTCAAGAAATCCATTGAGGATATTGATCGTGGTGCTTTTACCGGCTCCGTTCTTTCCAAGCAAGCCCATGATCCTCCCCTTCGGCAGCGCGAAATTGAGGTTCTGGTAAACCAGCTTTTTCCCATAATAATGGGTCAGGTTCCTGCACTCTATTACATTTTTAGGTTGTTCCATATTATGTTTTCAGGTTATATACGTTGGTGTGGATTGTTGGTTTTCAGGTTATAGACTCCGTTTCACGAAATAAACCCCTTTCCCCGGAAGGAGGTCGGGATATTCGTTGAGTTTCTTTCCGGATACAGTATTGTATACATATAGGGTGGTCCGGTCTTTTGCCGCGTTGTATAGGTATACTACCGTGCAGTAGTCTTCATCGCGGAGACCCAGGTCTGCGATCTGAACAAAAACATCCAGAATCTCATACTCCGGAGGGAAAGATATCAACGGCTTCAGAGAAGGAGTGAATTCCTCCATCTCATAATAATCGAACTTATAGATTTCGTTTCGCGTGGCATAGAAGCCATAGCTTTCACCATATGAACCGAACCAGTGTCTCACATCCTTTACCCATGCGGGTAAGGGAATCACATTCCGGAGTTCTATCGGTTGCACCTTGGTGCCGATATAGTTCACGTAGAAATCGTAGATATTGTAATCGTCGCCTGCGCGGCCTATCAGGTAGGCATGATATGGCTTGTTGGAGCCAAGCCCGGTTGCCTCTGTAAACTCTCCGCAAAGGTAATCAAGTTTCAACGGATTTCCGTTAACCGTTATATACTCCATGTCATCGTTATAGACATGAAAACACCCTATCGTATTGTCGTTGTGGCGCACAAAGCTGACTTTCTTGAATCTCATCAGATTTTTTGATGAAATTGTCTGGGCAACGTCGCGGCTCTTAATGTACGTCTTGTCATCGAACATCGGCAATTTCCTTTCGAGGCCGTTGAATACATGCAGCACGCCGTTCTTGATCAGATATTTCGATGCTCCGTATCCGAATGTCAGGTCTTTGAAATCAAGCGGGGTCTCGTTCCCAAGATAGACCCGGCCGTTGACCGGTGCGATTATTTCACCGAAATTATAATCGAGATCGTTATCAGGATCGGCATCGCTCATGCTGATGCAGTAGCCGTAATCGGGGGCATGGTCGGTGAAGACGGCCAGCTCGTTGGTAGAGTTTAATGCACCGACAAAATTACCCGCGATTTTCTGATCCCCGCACACGCGTTGGATCATGTTCTCGAAGGTGCGGGTGAAAGCCGTAGGCTCACCGCGCAGCGACATCCATTCCACAGTGTTTTCAGCAGTCTCATAGACAGCTACATATGTAGGTGAGTAGCCGTTGAGAATACGGATGGTGAACGTTTTTCTGAATTCAAGGTCGTTCACCTTGTTGCGTACCACCAAAACGCCGGGAATAACCTTGTTTATGTTATAATCTTCGGGAAGCTTGATTTCCCAGTTCAGATTCTTCTCGGTGGATATCACTTCACTTTTACCTATCAGCCAACGGTATTCGTAATCCTTCTCGTCCGAACCGTCAGAAACGGATACTGAAGGTGAGCACACGAACGTGTCGCCGAGATATAACGTGTAAGTTTCACTATCAATGCCATCAACGGCTAAGACGTGGTCGAATTCCCGTTCCGCGAAGCTGTCGCGGTCGGAAAAGCATGAAGTCATCAGAACCGATGCAGAAAGTATGATGCCAGTGTATATCAGTTTCATCTTCATTCGTTGAAATAAATACGGTTACCGTTCTCGTCATATTCCTCATGTTCCAAGAACCATTGAGTGGCGAGGCTTATCCAATAGTCGAGCTGTATGGTGGCTCCGTTGTCGCGCCAGTCGGGATCCTTGATGCCGCTGATTTCAAGAAAGACAGCGCATTTCTTCGGGTGATACGTGAGTTTGTTGAGTTTATTGTTGTTTAGCCAGAATGCCGGGGGAGTCTCAAGATTTTTGGTGAAAAGAATCTCGATATATTGGTACTCTGAGATGCCGGCAGTAAAGTTACCGTTGGGCACAAGTTCCAGATGCAGTTTATAGCTACTTGTCTCGTCCATGGCATCCGTGTGGATGGTTACTCTTACATGATCCTCATACAGCCCTTTATGGAAAATCTGGGTCTCGTCAAGGGAGTAATGCACATCCTTGACGGCAAATTTTGATTTTTCCGGATTGACTCTTATCCGATATTCGCGATCTCGGTCGTTGTCGATACGTCCGGAAAGACGGACCGGTATGTCGAAGGTGCATTCTTCGGCATCGGAGCCAAGGAAATGCGCGTTAAAGGAATAGTTCTCCGGATAATCCTCCTCCGAACCGAAAATCTCGAGCAGGTTTCCGTTTTTGTCTGTCAATGTCTTCGCGAAATTAAGGGAACTTTCCGTGTCGTCGTAAAGATCCAGCTTGTCTTCCTTGCAGGAAAACAGACTCAAGCCCAAGGCGGCATATATTATAAATTGAATATATTTTTTCATCTTTCACTTCATTTGGAGCTTCCGTATCCGAAATCTTCTTCATATTTAGGCAACGGGAACCGGTAGTTCTCACGTTTCATAACCACCACATTTCCGTTGTATCTTCCGTCGTCGATTGCAGACATGTCGTTGCGTTTGTAATAATAGAGAAGCTGCCCCTCCCCCTTGAACTCGCATATGTATTCATGCGTGATTTCCGACTGGATTTTATCATCTGAAGCGTTTGGCGCCATTTCTGCGGTCCGCCTTTCCGACTTCATCCTGTTGAGGAGAGTTGTGGCGTTTCCTCCGGTTGTCTTGTCTTTAAGCGCACATTCGGCGGCAAGAAGATACATCTCTCCAAGTTTAAGCATCGGCACCACCGACGGTTTGTATTTAGAAGCGTCTTCGGTGAGCCTGGAGCGTTGATATTTTATCAGGTTGATTTTGTTGTTGGCACTGGGGTTTGTATAGATCCAGTTGCGCCGCACATCGTCAGCGTCATAGCAGTTGTCGGACTTTACAAAATCCTGGGAGAGCCCTTCATATGTGGTTCGGGAGGTTGCGAGCACGGTTTCGGTATATAAACCGAAAACCATTTCCGGCATGAACACCCGGTCAACTTTCAACTCTTTGCCATATAAATCGGTCTCCACTATCTCTTCCGGATTTATGAAACGGAACTTGTTGCTGTCAACCACGAGCATGGCGAGGCGGTAGGCTTCCCGGTAATTCTGGCGATACATTTCGATACGGGCCATCAATGCCGTCACCGCATAATAGTTCATGCGCTGGGTGCGGTCGTATGCCATATACTTGTCATTATATCCGACATCCGCCACTATTGGATCATATTTAGTCAAAGAAGCCTGCGCCGAGGAAAGGTCTGCAATAAGATTGTTAAGCAATTCCTCGGTGGAGACCTTGTTGCCGATCACAAAACCGAAATCCGTCTTGAACGGCACATTGGCGGAAGCGGGATTGACACACCATGCGTCGTTGAACATTCTCACGAGATCGAAATACATATAGGCGCGCAACGCCAACGCTTCGGCCAGCATGACATCGGGCACTCCGCGTTCGAACACCGGGAGGTCCGGTTTCCGCAACTGCTCGATCAGCACGTTGCAGTTCACAATCGTGTTATACATTGTGCCCCATATCGCGCTTATCGTTTTTTCGCCGGTGTCGGTGGCATACTGGAATTGCACCCATTTGGTGCGGTCTGTCTCATTTTCCGACACCGTATATTGTTGCGTCAGGGGTTCGAGGGCATACAGCGAGAGGTTCTTTCCATACAGATCCTCTCCTCCCATGCTTATATAGATACCCGACAGCGTAGTGTAGAAACCTTCACGAGTCGAAAACATCTCCTCGAAGCCCACTTCGGATTTTGAACCCACATCGAGCCATGAGCACGAAGGGAGCGACATCAATATAAGGACTAAAAAAATATATATCGTATTCCTATTCATAATCATACGTTAAAAATTTACCTGTGCGCTGAAATTTACCGAGCGCGCGAAAGGATAGGACAAACCTCTCTCCTGCCGGATTGTGGACCAGTAGAAAAGCTCGTTGCATGTCACCGAAAGCCTCACCATTGAAAGGAGCTTCCCGCGCAGCGTTTCGCGCGGGATCGTATAGCTTAGGCGTAGCGATGTCAGGCTCAGCCGGTTTTCTTTCTGCACGAAGCGTGATGAGGCTTTCGTGCGACTATTGTCATTGATGGCCTTGTAGCGTGCAATGTCTCCCGGCTGTTTCCACCGCTCGAACAGGGCGCGCTTATCATTGTTGACCATGTAGTCGACATTCTCAATGCGCTGATGAAGAGTATAGTTATAGCGGTCAGCTCCGAAAGAATAATTGAGGTTTGTGCCTATCTCCCATGTCTTATACCGCAGGTTGATTCCGAAATACCCCTGAAGGATTGGCTCGGTGACTCCTACCGGCACCTGGTCGTCTGCACTCCAGACGAGGGTCTTCTCTCCGTTCTTGTTGAGGAATATCTCTTTCCCCGTGCCGGGATCGATACCTAAGCTTCTCACTGCATAGATTGTATTCATGGATTCACCTTCCTTGAAAAGGAACACAGTGGTATACTCGTTCTTTTCGTCATTCTGGATGCGGTCGTTGATAGTTTCATTATACTTCTTCAGCGTGTCGGAGATCTTGGTGATGCGGTTTCGGTTGTGAGTTCCGTTGAGTGTGAAGTTGAGGAGAATATCCTTTGTGCGAACGGGCACATAACTGATGCTGAAATCAACCCCTCTGTTAGCTACATCGCCCATATTGGTCTTGTAGGAACTGAAACCGATTGAGGGCGCTATGGTTATGTCGGTCAGATTGCCTGTCGTCGTATTGTAATAATAGTTGAAATCGAAATTCAGCTTATTGTTGAACAATGTGGCATCCACTCCGATATTGCGGTTGAATGTCCGCTGCCCCCTCAGGTCGGGATTCCCCAAGGTATTGATGATGGCTCCGAAGAAACCTCCGTAGACTGGAGTCTGGTAATAGTATAGGCTCGCGGCCTGGTTGCGCGAGAAATTCTGGTTGCCGGTGACACCTATGTTCCCCCTTACTGCGATTTTTGCGAAGGTTTCGTTCCCTTTGAGGAATTTCTCATTGTTGGCATTCCATCTGACACCTGCCGACCAGTAAGGGGCGGTCTGTTGATTCTTGCCGTAAAGGGAAGATCCGTCCATGCGGGCTGTAACGTCCACAAGGTAACGGTTGTCGTAGGAATAGCTCAGATTGGTGAACGCTCCAAGCGAACGGGTGGTGGATTCTATGCCTGACGGACGTCCGTATTGTTCATATTGGGCGCCATACGAAAGATAATCAAGCGCATCCCCCATAAAACCAGTGACGATATAGCCGTCGCTGTTACTCTGTGATTCCCTGATTTCACCTCCGAGAATCGCCTGAATATCATGCACTCCTAACGATTTGGTATAGGAAGCCACGATGTTGCCGCTGTATGAAAGAGTGTGGGTGTTGCTTAGGGTGTATTTGCCACGGTTATAAAGCACGTCCGGGTTGTTGATGCTGTTGTCGTTGTCGTTTATGTAATTGAAACTCATCGGCGAAAGAAAAATGTCAGTGCGGTCGAAGTCGTAGGATATCGAAAAACTTCCTTTAATCCTCAATCCAGGAAACACCGACCAATTGATGCTGGTGTTATTCCTGAATCCTAAGTTCTCCCCTTTGTTATAACTGTTGAGATACTTGGCTTCATAGACCGGTGATTGCTGGATCGGCGAAACGCCCAGCTCCATCCCTTCCGGAGCTATGTTCGTGAGCGAAAGCGTCCTATAATAGTTGCCGTCGGCATCTTTCTCCCGAAAGTATGGCAATGCCGAGGTGTAAGAAGAGAAAGAGCCATAGGGCGATTCCGCGCTTGTGATCATGCTGAACTGCATGTCGTTGGTGATAAATATCTTATCGGAGGAATACATGAATTTCGTCCCCGCTTCGTATGTGGAGCGGTTGGAACCTTTCATCACACCGTTTGTGTTTCCGTATCCCAGATTGATGGAATAGCGCATATTACCGTTCTCTTTGCTGAACTTTTTTACGCTTCCGTCAATGAATACGGAATGTTTCTGCTGGAAACCCACCTGAAGCGGTTTGGAGAGCCAGTAGGTATCAACACCCCGCATAATCTCCTGCCTGATAAAATTATAGGAGTTGAGTTTGTTTCCCGGATCCTCGCCCGGTTCTGCCGCATCGAAAACTCCGGCTGCTTTCTGGAATTCAAGAAGTTCGGCTGCATTCATTAAGTTGTATGAAGTGAGGTCGGGAATCTGCATGCCGCAGTTGAGGGTATAGCTCACGCGCAACACTCCCGATTCAGGACTCTTAGTCTCGATAACCACCACTCCATTGGCCGCACGAGATCCGTATACAGCCGAAGCGGAAGCATCCTTGAGGATTCTGACGCTTGCTATGCGGTTCATATCAAGGTCATAGACTTTTTGAACCGATACCTCGAAACCGTCGAGGATAAATATAGGGAGGCTCGTGACGGTCTGAAGATTGCTCTGCGATATGTCGGGCATGCTGTTCTGACCGCGTATTTCTATCTGATCCGGGATATGATTGGGGTCGGAGCCGAACATTCCTTTGGGGTCCATCACCTGGAAGGAGGGGTCGAACACTTTCAGCCCATCGAAGAAATTAGTGTTGTTCACGGCTCGCAGATCATCTCCGTTGACATATACCGCCGTCCCCGTGAAGCTATCTTTAGCTTTGCTGTAATATCCTATCACCACAGCGTCCTCCATCTCCACTTCATTTACCTCCATTTTGAAATTGAGATGACTCTTTCCATTGGGGCGCAATGTCTTTTTCTTATAACCCATGAATGTTGCTGTGACACGGTTGTTGGGTGAATCGAGCCATAAATTGAAGCGTCCCTCGTTGTCGGTCACTGCGCTTCTCTTTTTTAGGTTGGGTTCGTCTTGATATACCACCACACCGGCCATAGGCTCATCCTTCTCATCAAGTACGAGCCCCGACAACCTGAATCGTTGTTGTGCGAACATTGTCTGCGTCAAACAAAGTATTGCCGCCGCCAGCATCAGACATGTCATGATATGTTTGTTCAGTTTCATGATTTTCATTTAGGCGTTTAAAGGGCGTTTTCAGGAACAGGCGGGGTGTATTTCTTGCTGTCCATTTCGATAGTGGAACCGTCGAATGCTGAAATGCGGCTATGGTTAAGGCGTTTGTGATAGAAAAAGAGCTGACCTTCGCCCCAGAATTCCCGCGCATATTCTTCGGCGATGGCTTCGCGCACCGCAACTTTGTCGAGGGTGCCCGATTGCTGCCTTGAGGCAACATATGACGCGCCCTTGCTTGTCTCCATGTCGATGAGCCATTGCGCCGCCAGTTCCGGCCTGTCGGTTTCGTTTAAGCTTTCGGCAGCTATAAGGGCAACTTCTCCGAGTTTGATGAATGGTATGCGCACCGGAAGGCTTGTCGTTTCTTGCCCGGTAGTCTTGTTATAGTCTATCAGCAGTGACTCCTTGCCGAATTTACCCGACATTACGTATTCATTGCCTCCTTCTGCATTGAACCAGGCGCGATAACGAATGTCGCTCGCCTCCGGAAATATATACCTCAATCCGGTACGGGTCTTTATCTTCCGCTCGGCAAACATTCGCTCCGCCACTTCCGTCAGACCATCGGGAGGGGACGCAATCCCGAATATATGCTCCCTCGAAAAACTGAAATCCGGTCCATACTTTCCGGGCGTGAAGTAATAAAACACCTGATTTCTTGTCTCTACATTCCGCAAATGATTGAAGGTCTCATCTGCATATTGGAATGCATCGGTGTAGTTGCCTTCGTATAATGAAACCCTTGCGAGCATGGCTGTCACGGCATAATAGTTCATTTCAAACGTGCGCAGGCGGCTGTCGATTTCTCCGGGAGTTATGGGATGCAGACTTATACCGGTCAATATAGGGTCATGCGGCTTCAGCAATTCTGTCGCGTGTCTCAAATCGGATTTTATGAGAGATAGAAGATCAACCGTTGTCAATGGGGCTCCCACCGCAGTGCCGAAATCAGTCATGTAGGGGAGTGCCGCATAATTGGGGTTTTCGTTCAGGGAGGGGTGAAAGAGACGCAACAGTTCGAAATGCAGTGCACCCCTGAGTGCATAAGCTTCGCCGGTGATAATTTCTTTCTGTCCTTTGTTGTAGAACACCACATCTGTAGCTTCTATCTCCTTGATGAGTTTATTGGTGCAGGATATTGCGTGATACATTTCTTTCCATATTGCCGAAAGTATGCCGTTGCGCTCTATGGCTGCATAATCGAATTTGCTGTATGCCCTTGTGTTTTCATCTACGGGCACAAAGTTCTGGCCCATGAATTCAAGCATCCCCACTGAAAGGTTCTCACCATACAATGCAGGTTGGCGCAACTGCGTGTAGATATCGGTCAGGGCGTTGTAGAAGGAATTCTCGTCTTCGAAAAACTTCTTGTCGGTCACGCTGGTGTTATCCGATGGCGCATCAAACCAGTCGGAACACGAAGTCGTGGCAAGAAGAAGCAGCGATATGTATATGATTTTTTTCATTGTTGTCGGTGAGTTAGAAGGAGATACGTAGGGAGACTGCCATTGTCCGGGCATACGGATACAGGATGCCCTGGGGCACATCGGATGAACTTGAACGAACCAGATTGTTGGCGGAAAGGGCAAGCGACAGTTCGCTCATGCGGATTTTACGGAATATTCCGGGCGCGAATGTATAACCCAACTGCAAGGAACTCAATCCGAATTCATTGCCTTCGCAATTAGCTATTGCGTTAAGCCACCATTCCCGATAGCGCAGGCTCGTCCCTAAGTTTCCGAAGAATTCCGGGGCTGTGCCTCCGTCAATGGATTGCCCTTCGTGCAGTTCGGAAATCGGGCGGTACGACCCTGAATTCGTCTCGTTGTTAAGGGCAACTTTTTCATTATAAAGTTTTTGGAAATACTCGGGGAGCTTGCGTATCTTATTTCTATTGTGAGCACCGGAAAGGAAAGCGCTTAGCGACCATCCTTTCACGTCGTCCAGTATCCTTGCACCGAGATAGAATTCGACTCCCTGATTTTCAATTTCTCCACCGTTTGATATCATATTCTCCCATCCTGTCGACAGGGGAAGACGAACGAATGTCAAAGCGCCTTTGGTGAGATTGTTATAATAATTCAGTCTGAAGGTGATGCGGCGATAGTCGAATAATAGGGTCAGATTCCGGTTGTGCACTGTGTGCCATCTGATATCACGGTTGGGCATTGACTGTATCGACGAGCCGATAAGATAATAGTTGTATACATATTCGTTACCGATATTGGACTTATATGTAACGTTGTAGTCATCATCGGTAAATCCTATCCCTCCTGCCGTGCCAAAGGAGGCGTTGAGGGTAAACAGCTTTATGCCTGAATTTTTAAGAAATGATTCGTTGTGGATATTCCAGTTTATGCCCATGCCATAGAACCATGCATTCCTGTTGCCCGGTGACAGGCGCGACGACCGGTTGAAATTGACGTTGGCCCGTACGGAATAACGGTTGTCGAAGGAATAGTGCGCCGAGGCGAGTGCCCGGAGTGTGTGGTTGTAACTGCGGTTTGCAATCGCCATCTGTTTCGTATCGTATGCCTTGGTAAAGGATATGTAGGCCATCCTGTCGGTGGGGATGCCGATTCCGGCATAGGACTCGTCATAATACTTGCCGCTGAAGGCGTGTATGCCGGCGCAAGCCCCGATGTCAGACTTGCCGAACTTTTTGCAGTATCTCAACGATAATACGCCCTCGAATGATAAAGTATTGTCCCGCAAGATATCATAACGCCCTATGTTTTCACTCCCCTCGACATCTTTATAAAGTCCGGAAGAGGGGGAGACATAGATATCGTGACGTGTGGTTTCGCGGGCGAAAGCGAATAGGCCGTCAACGGAGAAGCCGTTTTTAAGCGTGAGCCTTACGTTGAGGTTGTCATATATTCCGTAAGTCTTTGTTTCATCGAAAGAATTCAGCGATGCCTCATAGACCGGGTTGACAAGTTGAATATTGTCATCGGCGTTGAGTGTAGCGTATGGAATTCCGGAGGGGTCGGTTGCGCTCCATTCCGGATTGAGAGTGCGGAAATAGTCGTAAGTGCCGTATGAAGATGCCCTCCCCTTTATCTGGTTGAAAATAATGTCATTGGATATATGGAGTGCCTTCATGTTGTATTCAATATATGAATTGAGGCCGAGCACATCCTTTTTTGAGCCTTTCATCACACCTCTTCCGGCCGGGGAAAACCGTGCCGAAAATTTATACTTCACGTATTCATCGCCCCCTTCTACATTGAGCTTATGGCGGTTCTGGAAGCCTGTTTGCAACGGAATCCTGAGCCAGTCGGTGTTCACCGGAGAACCGGCATACCTGTCTGCTGTCTTATGTGAGCTCAAATCAGCGTTCTGAAAGACAGCGTTGAAGAGGTAGCTCACCTTGACTCTTCCAACCTCCGGTTTACGGGTGACTATTTCGATCACTCCGTCTCCCCCGTCTATCCCGAAACGCGACAAACTCACAGGATCTTTATAGACAATGACTTCTGCAATGTCGTTGATATCCATGTTCATCATCTGACGCAGGGGAACTCTCGCGCCGTCTATAATAAAAAGCGGAAGCGATATCCTGTCGGAATTCATCGTCCAGTGATTCTTCCCTCTGACGGTTACTGACGAAGGCAGATAACCCGGTGCGTCACCGTACACCGGTTTCATCTCGTCATATAGCGAAGGTTCCAGAATCCTGAGGGCCTCCCACCAATCGGTAAGGCTTGCGCGTTTCAATTCATCTGCTGTTATCACCCTGTCGGCCGGAGCGGCGGGAGAGAATGCAGACGAACCGGTGCTGTAGCTTGTCGTTCCTGCGTACCCGCATAATATCGACGTATTCAGGGCTACCGCTGCCAATAATAAGGGAATTGTCAACTGTGTTTTAAAAAATTTATGATGTAGGCTCATAAAAAGTTCTCTTAGATCTCGGATGATTCCTTTGTCGATACATCGAAATCGCTTAAACTAATTTGCGAATGTTAATAAAAAATAAGTTTAAACAGCATCTTCGTATGTCAACCTAATTTTGAAAACGAAACTACAAATTTAAAATAAAATTTAAGAAATAAAAACATTTATGTTATATATTTTTAAATATGCTTCAAATATGTGCTGTTTATTCAAATTTTTGTTTCATTTTTAACATTTGACAGCCGTATCTGTGTCTAAATTCCCATTTATATGACGGGTGTTGTGACATAACGTGGAATACTGTTTATAATGCTGCAAAATTACTGCCTTCAGCATTGATGTGCAATACCTATCTTTAGGTAAATGAATGTCAAGAGATAGGAGAAATAAAAAAACGGCATCGCAGATATCTACGATGCCGTGTATGGCCATATATGGGAAGTTGCGGTAATCAATGGCAACAGCCATCGCCGCAGCTGGAATGGGAGCCACAACCGTCGCCGCAGTCTCCGTGGCTGCCGCAACCGCAGCATCCACCTTGGGCGGGGTGAAGCTCTTCCGGGGTTGCGTCACGCACCTCTTCCACTTCGCCTGCGAATGTCACCGTGAGTCCGGCGAAAGGATGATTGAAGTCCATTTTGATTCTATCTCCAATTTCAAGGACTTTCCCTAATACCCGGTAACCCTCTGCCGTCATCATTGGCAGTTCTGCCCCGACTTTTACTTCTTCGGCAAGCTGCCCGTCGCGCATGAATATATCTTTGTCGAGTTCTATGACATTCTCTGCGTGGCGGGGTCCGAAAGCCGCTTCGGGAGGAAGCGTTACATCAAACCTGTCGCCTTTCTTGAGATCCTTGAGCGCCGCTATAAGGCCGGGCACAACCTCCTGCGACACGCCATATACCATCTCATCCGGTTCTCCCTCGGGAGTGGCAAATAATTCTTTCCCGGAATCTGCATCCGTGAGTTTGTAAGCATATTTTACAAACATTCCGGGTCCAACTTTTACTTCTTTCATATCATTAATTTTTAAGTAGGTAACAAAAATTAAACGATATAAGTAAGTAATGAAATCTTGCCTAATAAAACTTGTTCTTTTTGGCTGTTTCCACCTTGTAATTCAGTCGCATATGCCTATATGCTCCTTCATTACGTGGCAAAAACATCTCAAAAATAACTGCGTTTTATTTGTGCATTAATTTTTGTTACCTACTTATGTTTCAATTCAAATCAATATATTTCTTATCAAATCAAGCCATTCAAAGCCATCAAGCCATTCAAACTATTCAAAACCATTAGCTCTTTATCCGCTTCAATGCTCCGGTTGCATATGGCTGGCAATAAAACTTGCGATAAAACAATGGTGTGTTTGCGTTGCGCGAAGGCGATTTATCGCCATTATTGAGCCGGTATCTCATCGGGGTCCGGATAATAATCCGGGGTCGAGGCCGGTGTCTCCACGGGGACGCTTTCCTCTTCATCATCCTCGGGGTGTTTGAGCATATATTGCTGCTGCGGCACTATGATGTTGAAATAGAAGCCTTCCGCTGATTTATCCCTCTTTGTTTTGTTTGTCTCATCTGGTATGACTGAGAGGTAATCATACCCAGGTTCGATGAATTTTGCATCGGTTGCTTCATATCCCAATAGTTGTACCATATCATATTCATGCATCGGATATATAACATACCAGGCGTTTTCAACGCTGTCGCCGGTTCCTGTGCTTTTTATCGCCCCTAACAGGTGTTCGAGACGGTATTCCCATATCTTGGCGCTCATGTCTTTCCTTTTTTCCTTGAGCACATGCACAAGGAAAGACATCTGGCGCAGGTCGAAAGGATTGTCGGCAAGCGCAAGTTGGGCGTATTTGCGTATGGTGTCTATCTCTTCCTTGGAATGAGAAGCTTTCATGCGGAGGTCATCGGTGACACTGGCGTATGGAGATACGCGGTAAGGGTCAAAATCCTCCTGAAACATGTATCCGAGGTAGAAATGACGGTACTCATCGTTAGTCATCGTGGTGTCGTTGCTTTCGTATTTCTTCATCAGTTTGGGGAAGTAATACGGACTTTGCGGATTCAGGGTGGAGGTGCGTATTTCTTCAAGATCCGGTTTTGCCACAGTAATCTTGCGTTTATTCTGGGCAGACATGGCAGAGGCGGCGGAGAGCAGCATTGCAGCGGCTGTGGCCGATATAAAAATATTTCTAAAATTTATTTTCATAGATGATTCATTGCTATTGTGAGCACAAGGGCGACTCCGATCTGCATCACTGTGATGGCTGTAGGGAAACCCTTGGCAAGAAGATATCTGAAAAAATTGCCGGAACCGGGAGCGACAGGCATCCCCTCCGGTGTTTTGGTATAGAGAAGGAAACCGCAATAGATTCCCGCAATCACCCCGAGTATCATGATCGCGTAGAGCAGGGAGAGACTGCCGGTGAATGTGAATCCGAGGAGTCCTACTGCAAGTCCTGTTATTGCTCCTACTGTCATGTAGGTTGTGCCGCGTGTCTGACGGCGCACCGGCTCTGGCTGGAGGAGAATGATAAACATCACCACTAAAGTCATGCAGAACCATGCCGTAAGAATAGTGGTATTGATGGGCAGCACAGGGTAACCGTCTTTAGAGGCGAAACTGAGAATTAGCAACGCCGCGTAGGAGAGTGCCGGTGCAAGAATCTGTCGTCCGCGAAGCGTGAATAACGCTCCGATCCACAACAGACAACTTAATATGATGAGAAATAGACTCATGCTTAGGCTTTGGGTTTTAGGTTTTAGGCCTTAGGTATCGGGCTTTAGAATTTTCAGGCTCAGCTTCCAATGTCTAATGCCTAAAACCTAAAGCCTCATTATAATAACGTTTCATCCCTATTTTTTGATTTCAGGATATGCCACGCGCGAATGATAAATGGTGGCGAGGCGTTTCTTGAAGGTATCTTTCACTGTTTCCACGTCGCGGAAGCTCATCGGCGAATCCTTGTATAACCCTTGCGATTGCTGGCCGTCGATAATCTTATCAACGAGTTCGTTGATTGATTTGGGAGAGTAGTCCTGAAGGCTGCGCGAAGCGGCTTCCACGGCATCGGCCATCATGAGGATGGTGGTTTCCTTGGATTGCGGGTTGGGTCCGGGATATGTGAACTTGGATTTGTCAACCTCTTCCTCCGAACTGTGGTTCACGGCGGTATTGTAGAAATAGCGCGCCATGCTCTTGCCATGGTGTTCGGCGATGAAATTCCGTATTACATCCGGCAGGTTTTCTTTTGCCGCTATCTGGAGTCCTGCGGAAACATGGGAGATTATTTTCTGTGCGCTTGTCTCGGGATTCAATCCTGAATGAGGATTGATGCCGTGTTGGTTTTCAGTGAAGAAGATAGGGCTTTCAAGTTTGCCTATGTCGTGGTATAGCGCCCCGGTCCTTACGAGCTGAGTGTCGGCTCCGATGGCTCGTGCCGCCTCGGATGCAATGGTCGATACCTGCATCGAATGCTGGAATGTGCCGGGGGCTTCCTCGGCGAGACGGCGCAGGAGCGGATTGTTGATATCCGACAGCTCAACAAGGGTCACGGTGGAGGTGAACCTGAAAATTTTCTCCACAATAAGGATCATGATGTATGCGAAAGAGAGGATCACCGCATTGATGGCGAAAATGCCGATCATGCGCCATGCGAAGTTGGATAGGTTGCCATCGGTGATCAGGCTGGATACGAAATATGAAAGGCAGTATACTATGAACGTATAGGCGGCCGTGCGTAGCAGCTGTGAGCGTTGGCTCAGACGGTGGATACTGAATGCCGCCACCAGACCGGCTGCAAGTTCCATAAAGATGAACTGATAGGGGAATACCGCCACCAATGCAGAAATCAGCACTGTAACGAGGAGAGAAAAAATCGCGGTACGGGAGTCGAAAAATACAAGGATTACCACCGGCACCGATGCGAAAGGCACGAAATATATTCCATTCGGCACATATTCAAACATAAGGATGGCGAACACCACAAACAGGGTGATGAAGCACATCAGGAATGTCATTTTGCGCAGCGAATTGAAAAAGCGGGAACGGTATAGCGCCATGAAGAGGTAAAGAATGCCGAAGCATATAAGGATATAAAGAAACTGCCCGGCGTAAAAATAGCGGTGATCATTCGTGGAACTGTGATTTTTGTCAAGCAGTTCCATGTATGTGTTGAGGTTGGTATAGATCTGGGGAGTGATGATTTCGCCACGGTCCACTATCCTTTGACCTTTCTTTATCACCCCTTGCGCACCGTTGACCTGCAGGTATTCCTGATTGCGGAATTTCGTGTCGGCCGCGCTGTCGGTCACCATATTGGGGGTTAGACAAATATTGAGGGCGCGTGCCAGCTCTCCTTCAAGCTGTCGGGGGTTGGTTGTGCCTTGGAGGCCGTGCACTGAATCAATATATTCAAAGGCCTTCGCAGGAGAGAACATAGCAGAGGCATCGACCGTGGAGACGGTGGTGGCGCCGTTCTCCTTGACCATCATGCGTAGCTGGCGGGGCTTCATATTCTTGATGCGCTCGTAAACCTTGGTGTCGAGCACGCCTCTGGAATATACTTCTCGTAGAAGCCGCTGAAGCGCGGAGATCTCCGCCGCTGAAGCGCGACCGGAGGTGGTGTTGGCAAACCGGGTCAACGATGCTTTCTCAGCAGACGCGTCGCGCTCTACGAACGGTATGAAATTTTTGTCGATACTGTCGCGAAGGGCATTGGCTGTGGCTGAATCGCGGAGGATGGGCATGTCAAAATCCGCAGTGAGCAGAGGGTATTTCCACGGCTGGTTCAGTTCATAAGAATATGATTGCCTGTCGGAATGCGGCAGCAGAAAAAGTATGATCGCCGTGGCCCCTAAGAGGATGCCGAGACGGGCGAGAGCTATTTGGCTTAACTTCTTCACTTTGTGAAATGGTTAATGTTTAATGTGCAATGTTTAATGTTCAATGTGCAATGGCTGAAAAATAATTAAACATTACACATTAAACATTTAACATTAATCAAGATATTCTTTTAGCGAATTTAACGTCTTTTATTTTATCTTTAAGACTTCGGCAGATATTGTCGACAGTCTCGGAATTATCCACTTGCAGAGTGATTTCGCAATGAAACACTTCCTGCTTGGCATTGATGCTTAGCCCAACCATATTGATGCCGATATCGTGAGAGATGATGCCCGTGATTTCTTCAAGGATTCCGCGGCGGTCGATACCGTCGATGCTGATGGTTGCGAGGAATTTGTCGGCCACTCCTCCCCAACTGGTGGCTACGAGACGCGATCCGAAAGAGCTTTTCAGACGCATGGCGTTAGGGCAGCTCACCTTGTGAACCACTACCTCTTCATTCTCGTCAACGAAGCCGAGCACATCGTCTCCGGGAATCGGTTGGCAGCATGTGTCGAGTTTGTAGTTGGGTTTCTCGTCATCGGGGTGAAGCACGTATATCTCCTTGCGGTTGATAGGGATTTTGGGCGTTTCCGTCTTTTTTGAGGAGAAGGGATTGCGCAAAATCTTGGAAAGGAGCGACGAGCGGTTTTTATACAGGTCTTTAAGCTGTTTCGCCGAGAGGTTGATTTCATCGTTGGCAAGCATAAGATAGAGGTCTTCACGCTCGGAAAGATGGAAGTTTCCGAGTATTCTTGCCATAACGTCGGGAGAATCAGCTACCCCCTCACGTGCCATGAATTCGCTGTATATCTTTTTGCCTCTTTCAATGAGGAGTTTCCGGTCTTTTCGCAGGATGGCGCGCAGGCGGTTCTGTGCTTTCGCTGAATGGCAGAATTGCATCCATTCCGACTGAGGGGTCTGCGATTCGGAGGTTATGATCTCCACCTGGTCTCCGGAATCGAGTTTATAGGAGATAGGCACCAGACGGTGGTTTATCTTTCCGGCGATGCAATGCGTGCCGAGATGGGTATGAATCGCGAAAGCGAGGTCAAGCACCGTGGAGCCTGCCGGAAGGGTGATGAGGTCTCCTTTGGGGGTGAATACATAAATCTCAGCCGAGAAGAGATTGAGCTTGATTGTATCGAGGAAATCGATTGCGTTGGGTTCGGGATTGGCGAGGATATCCTTGATTGTGTTCATCCACTTGTCAAGTTCAGTGTCGTCTTCATGCACACCTGTCTTGTATTTCCAGTGGGCTGCATAACCGAGTTCTGCGATCTCATCCATTTTACGGCTACGGATCTGCACCTCGATCCATTTGCCGTCGGGTCCCATCGCCGTTAGATGAAGTGCGCGATATCCGTTTGCTTTCGGAGTGCTTGTCCAGTCGCGCAACCGCTCCGGATGCACCTTGTGGCCATCCGTGAAGAAAGTGTATATTTCCCAGCAATGTATCCTCTCGAGGGCGTCATCGTCATTCTCGAAGATAACTCGCACGGCATAAATATCATATATTTCTTCAAATGGTATCTTTTTTGTTTCCATCTTATTATAGATGGAATAAGCGCTTTTGACCCGTGCCTTAATTTCATATTTGAACCCTGCGGCATCGAGCTTCTTCCTCACCGGCTCCACGAATTCCTCGACGATCTCCTCTCTATGCTGCTCTCCTTCGCTCACTTTAGCGATTATTTCAGCATATTTCTGTGGATGTTCGTATTTAAAGGCAAGGTCTTCAAGTTCATCCTTGATTTTGTAAAGACCGAGACGATGGGCGAGAGGGGCATATACATAGAGCGTTTCACCTGCGATTTTATATTGTTTCTCCGGTCGCATCGACCCGAGTGTGCGCATATTGTGAAGCCTGTCTGCCATCTTTATCAGCACGACGCGTATGTCTGTTGACATGGAGAGGAGGAGTTTGCGGAAATTTTCAGCCTGCAGTGATGCCTTGTCGCCGAAGATGCCACCGGAAATCTTCGTAAGCCCCTCTACAATTGACGCGATTTTGGAGCCGAAGTTAGCTTCGATGTCTTCTTTTGTGAATTCCGTGTCCTCCACCACGTCGTGAAGGAACGCAGCGCATATTGAGGTCGAGCCAAGACCCAGTTCGGAGATTACAATTTTCGCGACTGCTATGGGATGTAGGATATAAGGCTCTCCGCTCCTGCGTCTTACACCCTTATGGGCAGACTTGGCAAACCGGAAAGCGCGCTCGATAATCTCCACTTTCTTGCGGTGGTTGCTTGCAAGATATGCATTGAGAACATCCTGATAAGCATCCTCTATCATTCGGTCTTCCTCTTCGGGCGACATATTTTTATTGTATTCGGCCATAATCTCCTCTCCTGTTTTGGTGGCTAATTTACAAAGTTAATAAATTTCATAAAAAATTCCTCCTCTTTAATGAAAAAATCCCCGCGCATCTCACGATGTGCGGGAATTTTCCTGCCTAAGATTTCAGCAAAGAGAATGGACTGTGGCCACTTGAATGGTCAAGACCACCTCATTGTCCGAAACTTTGGGCAGACGATAGAAATTACTAATGTATATAACCCAAAATTTAGACAATTATGTTTTTCGTTGAGGCATAAGGATTAAGGTTTTCATTGAAACATATCTAAGTCATGAAAAAAGTGTTGCTGTGATTTTGCTGCGGGATAATTGATTATTACTAAAGCCGCGAGCGGTGCTCGCTAAACACAATTTTGCCGGAATATATGTCCTATCCCTTTTCGTCAAGTCTTTTTCGTAGGGTCTTTCACTTTTTGCGTGTATAGCTTAAACGACAAAATCGGCTGCGATATTGCAGCCGATTTTGTTAAATCATTACATATAAATGTTAAATTATTCTCTGAACGGCGCGAAGCGTATGCCTGCCGCGCGGGAGTGGAGGTTTGCCATCTCGATGGCGGCAACAGCTGCTTCAGAGCCTTTGTTGCCAAGCTTTCCGCCTGCCCGGTCAAGTGCCTGCTCAAGGTTCTCAACTGTCAGCACTCCGAAGATTACAGGGGTGCGTCCCTTGGCATTCAGTTCAGCTGTTGCCTGTGCCACAATCTGACAGACATAATCGAAATGGGGGGTGTCGCCCCGAATCACGCATCCGATAATTATCACAGCCGAGAGATCGGGCATTGAGGTGAGGGCCATTCCGGCGGCGTTGGCGAGCTCGACGGTGCCCGGCACGTCTTCAATAAAAAGGTTCTTGTCGTTGACTCCGGCTTTATGCAGCACATCGATTGCGCCATCGCGCAACGCATGGGTCACTTCCGGATTCCATTTTGCGGTGAATATGGCGCACTTGAATCCTTCGGGATCGATTATGCGGGGAATTTCAAGAGTGGCTCCGTTAGTGTTCAGTATCGTTGACATCTTTTTCTTTTTTGAATTTGGAAATCCGGTTCTTAGCCTCTTTCTGCACCTTGTGGAGGAATGTTTTCCATCCGGATTCATTGCGTGCGTAGGAATCAAGTATTTCTATCAGGGCGAGGATGTCTTCTTCAAGCTCGATTGTCTCTAAAGCGATGGAGTGTGGAAGGACAGCTTCGAGCAGACGTTTCGCACGCGGACGCATCTGGCTGACGCGCATCATGATTTTCGCCATTTCAATAGTCATTTTCACTTCACGACGCGTCACCTTCCCGGCACGTTTCTTCGAAAGCTTGATAGCTTCCGAATAGAACTTCAGGGCGGCGCGGTAGTCGCCGGTGGATGCGAGCAGTTCGCCCACATTCCTCAGCGATTCGATGAGGCGGTCGGTTGCCGCGCTTACGCCGGCATTCACTTTGTCGTAAAGTACCCCGGCGTTGATCTGCTGTTTTACCAGAAGCTCTAGAGTCTTTTTACGTGAGCGCAGGATGCGGGTGGAAAGATCCATTGCAAGGATATGATACTTGCCGAAGCGATCAGCATTCTCTTTGATAAGGTTTTCAAGTACCTTGAAAAGTGTGTCGAGTTCTTTCTCGCTTTGCTTGTAATCTTTAAGCTGGAAATGGATTTCCGACAAATCAAAAAGCAGCCCCACAAGAAGCGCGCGGAATTCATGGCTGGTGTAGTCGGAAAATTCGCGTAATTCACGCAGACCTTCCACAGTGCGTTCCATCGCATCGATATAACGGTTTTCGGCTGCGAGGCTCTCGGCTGTCTTGCGACAGGTTAGCACGGCATCAACTATTTCATGATCTCTTGTGTTTTTGTCGATCTTCTTGAGATCAACGGGTATTTCTATCATTGTCATATCCAATTATTTTATTGCTTCCCTTGATTTATGTCCGAGATAACCGCCATGGTGGCGTTTGGCGTAATCCTCTACGGAGAAATCTATTGCTTTCATTGTGGACACCACCAGCACATCGCCCATTACGGTCATCATGGTGGTGGATGTGGTGGGGGTCATGCCCAGCGGGCACACTTCAGGCGCGCCTCCGGTCAATAAGGTCACGTCACCGGTGCGTGCCAGAACACTGTCCGCATCTCCTGTTATAACGATTATCGGAATCTCAGGGTTCAATATCCTTGCGAGATCTATCAGTTCGAGAATCTCTCGCGTTTTCCCCGAATTGCTTAGCAAGAGCAGCAGGTCGTTATGTTGGATCACGCCTAAGTCTCCGTGTTGTGCTTCCGAGGGATGCAGGAACACCGAGGGGGTGCCTGTGGAGCTGAAAGTGGTGGCTATGTTCATTGCAATCTGGCCTGCTTTACCCATGCCGGAGGTAATGAGCTTGCCGCCACGGCGGTTCACGTGTTCCACAATCAGTTCCACGGCGCGTTCATACGCATCGCTGACAGGTATGTTAAGTATCGCGGCCGCCTCTCTGCGGAGTATCGACTGCATTTCTTCTTTTATGTCGATCATCTTTTCATTGATTTTTCCAATGCGCGGCGCCAGTGGTCGGGCATCGGGATGGAATGTTGTGTTATAGGGTCGAAGCATACCATCACTGTTTCACAAGCCGATTTTACTTCGCCTGTTTTTTTGAGGGCGATCACCTGCAGAAGTTTAAAACTGCGGTCGGAGATGGATTCGCATCGTGTATATACTGACACTTCCTCGCCGAAGAAAATCGGAGAGATGTAGCAGCAGTCAACATTGGCTATAACCGTCTCGACCTTGCTCCATTCTATTATGCGTTCGTGGATATTGCTGAAAAACCAGGCTTTGCCGGTATCATAGAAGGATAAATATACGGTGTTGTTGACATGCCCGAGCACATCAACGTCGCTGAAACGGATCTGGAGATCTGTTTCGTATTTGAATTCGGAGAGCGGGGGGATATTATGTGGATTCACTGTATTTAATGTGTAATGTTTAATTTTAGGCTTTAGGTTTTAGGCTTTAGGCTTTAGGGTTATTCGGCGAAGCTTTCTAAGGCCTAAGGCCTAAAACCTAAAGCCTAAATTTATCCGGTGAACCGGATTTCGGAGATTACGGTTTTACCGAGTTTATTGTTGATTATCTTTATGATTGAGGAGCGGTTCATTGTCAGTTCGTGTCTTAGCGCCGCACCCGGCACGGGGATTGACATGACACCGAGTTTTACGGTGGGCCGTCCGCAGCTGGAAGCTATGTGATCACCGACGATGGGCCTCCATAGGCTGATTGCGCGTTGCTCGTCGAGTCTCGCCGTCATGTTGCACTCCTGGATGGTAAGCCGGAGCACATCTCCTATCGATTGCGCCTCATTCCGTCTCATATGTAGAAATAAGGTTGAAATTACCGTCAGACACTTCGAAAAGGCGGCTCTCCCCGCTGAGGGGAGCTATGGTTTCGTCGAGATGTTCGCGGTTGGTGTCGGTTATGAAAATCTGTCCGAAATTATCGTTCGAACTTACCATCTTCATAATCCTTGCCACTCTTTCCGAATCGAGTTTATCGAAGATGTCGTCAAGAAGGAGAATCGGTGTGATGCCGCTGCGCTGCTTGAGATAGTCGAAGATGGCGAGGCGGAGTGCCACGGTATATGACTTTACTTGTCCCTGACTGCCGAGACGCCGCATTGAATACTCGCCCAGCCCTGTTGTGAGGTCATCGCGGTGGATACCGCGTGAGGTGTAGCCCAATGCCAGGTCTTTGGCTCGGTCTTCGTTGAAGACCTGTGTGGGCGATTGGTCGTTGAGTACGCTCTTGTATTTGATCGTTGCCTTTTCGGCATCTCCGGAGATGTACGAATAGTATTGTCGGAATATAGGTGATATCTCCTCGACCCATTGCCTGCGGGCGCTGTTGATCGCAAGCGCTGTGTCGGACATCTGTGTTTCGATAGCCTCGAACAGGAGGGGATCTGAAAGCCCGGCGCGGAGCATGCGGTTTCTCGATTCCAGAGATTTGTTGTATCGGATTAGTTGCGACAGATATGCGCGGTCTGCCTGGGAGATAATCATATCCATAAGTTTGCGTCGCACTTCCGCTGCGCCTGTCACCAGTTCGCTGTCTGCCGGCGTGACTGTCACAACTGGGAATCGCCCTATGTGTTCGGAAATACGGTCATATTCTTTGCCGTTGCGCTTCAAGGTTTTCCCTTTCCCGCGTACGATGCCGCATGTCACGAGTTCGTCGCTGCCGTTGTCCATCGAGTATTCCCCCTTGACCATGAGCATATCTTCGCCATGCAGGATAAGGGCGGTTTCCGGCATTGTGCTCATAGGGCGGCTCATCCCTAAGAAATAGATGGCTTCGAGCAGGTTGCTTTTCCCCATACCGTTCTTGCCCAACAAGCAGTTTACCCCGCCGCAAAAATCGAGTTTTGCGTCGCGGATATTCTTGAAGTTCAATATGTCGATATGGGTTATCTTCAATTTAATGTGTAATGTTTAATGTTTAATGTTAAACGTGTAATGTAATGTTTAATGTTCAATGATTTCGGCGGATGCCAATTAAACATTAAACATTCAACATTAAAAACTAAAGACTATTCTTTGGTTCCGTAGGCGAGGTCTCCGGCATCACCGAGACCCGGAACGATATACGAATGGGCATTGACTTCATCATCGATGTCGCCACACCACAGCGTTGTCTTGTCTGCCGGGAATCGGTCGCAGACATATTGCACGCTTTGACGCGATGCTATTACAGATGCCACATGGATATGAGCCGGATTCCCTTTGGAAAGCAGGGCCTTGTATGCCAGCTCCATGGAGCTCCCTGTGGCGAGCATCGGATCGACAAGCAGCAGAGTCTTACCTTCTATAGAAGGGGAGGCGAGGTATTCAATGAGCACGTCGAAGGTGTCTCCCTTCTCTTTATATCGGCGGTATGCGCTTACGAATGCGTTTTCAGCCTTGTCGAAGAAGTTGAGGAAGCCATGGTGAAACGGCAGGCCGGCACGCAGGATTGTGGCAAGCACGATCCGGTCGGCCGGTTCGCGGCAGATCGCGGTGCCGAGAGGTGTCTGCACCTCAGTGTTTTTATAGTTAAGGCGTTTTGAAATTTCATAAGCCATAATTTCACCGATGCGGTCGAGATTGGTCCGGAAGCGCAAAGGGTCCTTCTGTATATTGACATCACGCATCTCGAGCATATAGCGGTTTACCAGGCTCGGAGTGTCAGCGAAATTGATAACTTCTATCTCTTTCATCTCAGTAGACTTTTTATAAATTAGACAAAGATAGCAAACAAATTCGACTAAATCAAATTTTCATCCCAAAACCATCATGAATCACTCTGTAGATGGAAGTAAATTCCCGTTTATCTCACTGACCGAATCCTAATGTCGTGACAGCCTTCGAAGAAGGCTTTTAGTTATAACCCCACATCGACGCGCCGCTTCTGCAAGAAGCAGGCGGGGCGGTGTGGGGTTAACCCACTACTGCGACATCGGCCTCGAAGAGGTCGTATAATATCTCTAATCGACCTCTCCGAGGTCGCATCGACGCATCGTGTGGGGTTATAACTAATTGCCCTTTTCAATGGCTGACGCGAAGGTTTAGTCTAATCAGTGCGATAAATGGGAATTTAGCGAGGGTTGCTAATAAATGGGGTGGTCTCGCGTTGATTAAATAAGAATATTAATAATATCATGGATATGAAGAAACGAGTGTTGGGGGTGTTGCTGGCGTTGGGGATGCTTGCGCCGCTGTGTGAGGCCAAGGAGCCGATAAAAATTCCGTTGGGTCCGGGTGAAGAGGCTGCGGTGTTATATGTGTATCCGGCCGAGAAAAGTTCCGGTGTGGCCCTTGTGGGGTGCCCCGGTGGAGGTTATGTCATGAAGGCGAAGGGGCATGAAGGTTTTGATTTTGTTGATGAGCTCAACGGTCTTGGCGTAACTTATGGAGTGCTTGACTACCGTTTGCCGAAAGGGCAATCGGAAGTGCCCGGTAATGATGCGCGCAAGGCTATAAAGGTGATGCGTGAGCACGCCAAGGAATGGGGCATCGAGAAAACCGGTGTCATGGGCTTTTCCGCCGGCGGTCATCTCGCTTCAACGGTGGCTACGCATTATGACGAAGCATCGCGTCCTGATTTTCAGATACTATTTTATCCTGTGATTACCATGAATCCGGAGTATACGCATATGGGTTCAAGAACAAACCTCTTGGGTAAAAATCCTTCTAAAGAATTGGAAGAGAAGTATTCTAATGAGCTTCAGGTCACCAAAGATACGCCGCAGGCATTGATTTTCCATTGTAGTGACGACAATGTGGTGTCCGTAGCCAATGCAGTGAACTACTACACTGCCCTTCAGCGTAATGGGGTTTCAGCAGCACTCCATATTTTCCCCTCGGGCGGTCATGGCTGGGGCTTTAATGACTCATATGCCTATAAAACCCAGTGGCTTCCTATTTTCCGCGACTGGCTCAGTCGGCTTTGAATCCGGAAGCGGCACGCACATCGGCGGCAATTCCTTCCTTAAGGGAGGAGAGGTCGCCGAATTTTTTTTCATCGCGGAGACGGTGCAGGAAATCGAGCCGTAACACGGATCCGTATAGATTACCTTCGTAATTGATGAGATGTGCCTCCACGGAAAGCGGAAGCCCTTCGCTCACGGTGGGTGAGACACCGATGTTTACCACCGCACGGTAATGATTGCCGTCGGCGATGGTGGCATCGGCGGCATATACGCCGGGAGCAGGCAGCAGAATGGCAGGGTCCGGGATTAGATTGGCGGTCGGGAAGCCAAGGCGGCGTCCGAGTTCGCGACCGTGACCTATCTTGCCGGTTATCGAATATGGCCTGCCGAGCATTGCGGCGGCTGATTCCACGTCGCCCGTTCCTAAGGCGCGGCGTATTGCCGTGCTGCTGACCCCTTCCACTATCGGGGCTTCAATAATGTTGATACCGTAGCATTCCCCGATCCTGGAATAGTCGGAAAGATTCATCGACATGCCGTCTGAGCCGAATGAGTTGTCATATCCTGCCACCAAAAGCTTGGCATTGTATCTCCGGGAGAGATGTTCCATCCATTGGGCGACGGAGAGACGGCGTAAATCCTCATCGAACTCCAGCACAATGACTTCTGCACCTAAAGAACGGAGGTTCGCTTCTCGTTCTTGAGGAGTCTCAAGTAGCTTGGGTGCCCGGGAGGGAGCTACGACGGCAAGGGGGTGGGGCTCGAAGGTAATTACTACCGGGCGCAATCCGTTTTCGACACTTTGTGCCATGAGAAAATCCACCACCGCACGGTGTCCGCGATGAACTCCGTCGAATGTCCCGACCGTGATTGCCGAAGGTGTGGACGTTAAATTGCCGGAAGTTTGCTGCATCTTCAAAAATATCGGTTTAGTGATGCAAAATTAATAAATTATGACTATTTTTGCAGAAAGATTGTTGTAAAAATATGAATAAGATTAAGTCAATAGGAATCCTCACTTCGGGAGGGGACGCTCCCGGAATGAACGCGGCTATCCGCGCAGTTACCCGTGCGGCTATCTTTGCCGGTTTCAAAGTGTTTGGCATATATCGCGGCTATCGCGGTCTCATTTATGATGAGATAGAGGAGTTTTCCACTCAGAATGTCTCCAACATCATCCAGCGTGGCGGCACGATACTGAAAACCGCACGCTGCAAGGAGTTTCAGACTGAGGAGGGACGTCAGTGTGCATACGATGTGATGAAACGCCGGGGCATTGATGCTCTTGTGGTTATCGGTGGAGACGGGTCGCTCACCGGTGCCAGAATCTTTGCCAATGAGTTCTCTATTCCGATTATCGGTCTTCCGGGAACAATAGACAACGACCTTTACGGCACGGATACAACGATTGGTTATGACACGGCGCTGAATACGATTATGGAATGTGTGGATAAGATTCGCGACACCGCCACCTCTCACGAGCGTCTGTTCTTTATAGAGGTTATGGGGCGTGATGCCGGTTTCCTTGCCCTGAACGGCGCTATCGCTTCCGGTGCCGAGGCAGCCATCATCCCTGAGATATCGACTCAGGTCGATCAGCTTTCTGAACTCATCAAGAACGGTTTCCGCAAGTCGAAGAACTCTTCTATTGTGCTTGTGGCGGAGTCTCCGATCACCGGCGGCGCTATGGGTTTGGCTCAACGTGTGAAGGAAGAATATCCTGAATATGACGTGCGTGTATCTATTCTCGGTCATCTCCAGCGAGGCGGATCGCCTACGGCACACGACCGTATCCTTGCTTCGCGCATGGGGGCGGCGGCAGTGGATGCATTGCTTGATGACCAGCGTAATGTGATGATCGGTATCAAGAACGACGAGATCACCTACGTTCCCTTCACCAAGGCAATCAAGAATGACAAGCCGATAAACCAGGATCTCCTCTCAACCCTCCGTCGCCTCTCCATATAGGAATAGGAACCGGGGAAATCGTTGCGCGAAGGCACTTCAGTGCCCCTCCAAAAAATTAAGAGAGCGGGAAGATTTCTATGAAATCTTCCCGCTCTCTGCGTGGGCGAAGATGGATTCGAACCACCGAAGGTATAAACCAGCAGATTTACAGTCTGCCCCATTTGGCCACTCTGGTATTCGCCCGATTGCGGATGCAAAATTAATCAAATATTTCTAATCCGCAAAATAAATTCCGTATTCATCAAAGATTTTAGAAAAAATCTTCACATGGCTTATTGGAGTTTTTCCGAGGCTTCGCGGATGCGGCGCATAGCTTCGCGGATGTTGTCTTCGGAGGTGGCGTAGGAGAGGCGCAGGTATCCCGGTGCGCAGAATGCGTCTCCGTCAACGGCAGCCACATGCGCTTCCTCTAAGAGATACAGAACATAATCGCCGGAGGTCCTTATTTCTTTGTCTCCATATTTTTTCCCTATGTATGCCGAAACCTCGGGGAAAAGATAGAATGCCCCTTCCGGTTTGTTCACTTTCCATCCTGGAATCTCTTTTGCAAGTGAGACTATGAGGTCGCGGCGACGTTCAAAGGCCTTGCGCATATCTTCCACACATTCCTGAGGTCCGCGGTATGCGGCCTCAGCCGCTTTCTGGGCGATTGATGAAACTCCGGACGTGTATTGTCCCTGAAGCTTGGAGCATGCTTTCGCAATTTCGGCGGGTGCGGCAAGATAGCCGATGCGCCAACCGGTCATGGCGTATGCCTTCGACACTCCGTTCACCACAACCATGCGGTCTTTGAGGCTTTCAGACTGAGATATACTTGGCGCTCCGCCAACATAGTTGATATGCTCGTAGATGTCATCGGCGAGAACAAGCACGTTAGGGTGTCGCTCCAGCACTTCCGTTATGGCTGCCAGTTCATCTTTCGTATATACGCTTCCCGTAGGGTTGGAAGGTGAGTTGAACATCACCACGCGGGTGCGGGGCGTGATGGCGGCTTCAAGCTGTCCGGGGGTAATCTTGAAGTCCTGCTCCAGCCCTGCATAGACAAGCACCGGCTTTCCTTCGGCAAGTTTCACCATCTCTACATAGCTCACCCATGCCGGGACCGGGATGATAACCTCATCGCCCGGATTGACAGTGGCAAGAAGGGCATTACATAGCTCCTGCTTGGCACCGTTCCCGACTACAATCTGAGCCGGAGTGTAATGGAGTCCGTTCTCGCGTTCGAGCTTTTCGCAAATGGCTTCACGGAGCGAGAGATAGCCCGCTACGGGAGGATAATGTGAGAAGTTGGCGGTAATGGCGTCTTTCGCCGCCTCTTTGATGAATTCGGGGGTGTTGAAGTCCGGCTCACCTATCGACATGTTGATTACGTCTATACCTGCGGCACGCAATTCGGCACTCTTCTGCGACATTGCCAGAGTGGCAGATGCCGCAAGATTGTTCACTCTCTCAGAAATAAAACTCATTGGGATATTTTAATATGGATTTGACCTTGGCGCGAAATTACAAATTTTCCCTCTCTTAGCCAAATGATTCCAAAAATTATCCGTAATTTTGTAGTAGGGATGCACCCCGGTGCATCCGCTTAACCTGATAATTATCGGAAATATGAAAGTTGTATATCTACATGGATTGGGGAGTTCGGGGCAGTCGGCCACGGCGCGGCGTCTCGACCGGTCGTTGCCGTCGTCATATGAGGTGATAGCTCCAGACATACCGGTGCAGCCGGAACTTGCCATGACGGCCTTGAAGAAACTTGCCGAGACTCTTGACCCCGACGATGTAATAGTAGGCACATCCATGGGCGGACTCTATGCACAGTTGTTCAAGGGATGGAGACGCCTGCTCATAAATCCATCGTTCCATACTTCGGTGCATCTTAAGGAGAAAATCGGACAGAGGCTTCCGTTCCATACCCCGCGGCGTGACGGTGCTCCGGATTTTGAGGTTAACGCCAAGCTTGTAAAGAAATTCGAGGCGATGGAGGCCAAGCAGTTTGATCCGAAGTTCGGCATTTTCAACGGCCGCAAGGATTCCCCCGAATTAGTGACGGCATTTTTCGGGACGCATGACACGGTGGTGAATTGCAAGGGGGAATACCTTCAGCATTTTTCGCGTTATCAGGATTTCGAAGGGGAACACCGCGTTGACCCCGACACGTTAATCAACCTCGTAATCCCGGAAATCACCGGTCAGTCATCCCATTAAACATTCCCCATTGAACATTAAACATTATTCAAAGTGAAGTCGATTAAGGAAATATACAGGATTGGCACAGGTCCCAGTTCGAGCCATACGATGGGGCCGCGCAAGGCCACTCAAGAATTTTTAAAGCGTTTGCCGGAAGGTGCTTCCCGTTTTGAGGTGGTGCTTTATGGTTCTCTTGCCGCCACCGGCAAGGGACACATGACGGATGTAGCGATTATCGATACTTTCAAGGAAGCCGGTAAGGAAGTGGAAATAATTTGGAAACCGGACGTGTTCCTTCCTTACCATCCTAATGCCATGATGCTTCGCGCCCTTGGCGAGGATGGATCGGTTGTTTTCGAGATGACGGTCTACAGTGTCGGAGGCGGGGCCATAAAAATTGAAGGCGATAGTGAGCCTGAGTCGAAGGATATATATCCGATGAACAAGCTAACCGATATCCTCAATTATTGCGAGAAGACAGGTAGGTGCTATTGGGAATATGTGGAGAAATGTGAAGGTCCTGAAATATGGGAATACCTTCACGAAGTGTGGGTGGCGATGAAGGCGGCCGTGGAACGCGGCATTTCCCGCGAAGGCCGTCTGCCCGGTCCATTGAACCTACGCCGCAAAGCTACGCAATACTATGTCAAGGCCACGGGGTATCGAGATAACCTTAAGAGTCGCGGTCTCACATTCTCCTACGCATTGGCTGTCAGCGAGGAGAATGCTTCAGGTGGAGTTATTGTTACGGCTCCAACCTGCGGGTCGTGCGGTGTTGTGCCGGGGGTGCTGTATCATCTATGGAAAAGCCGCGACCTTCCTGAGGAGAGGGTGCTCCGCGCTCTCGCCACAGCGGGCCTTATCGGTAATATCGTCAAGGAGAATGCCTCTATCTCCGGTGCCGAAGTGGGTTGTCAGGGAGAAGTGGGGGTAGCCTGCGCCATGGCTGCTGCAGCAGCCAACCAACTTTTCGGCGGTAGTCCGGCGCAAATCGAATATGCTGCAGAGATGGGGTTGGAGCATCATCTCGGAATGACATGCGACCCTGTGTGCGGGCTTGTGCAGATACCATGTATCGAGCGCAATGCATATGCTGCCGCCCGTGCTTTGGATGCCAATATCTATTCCTCCTTTTCAGATGGAGTGCACCGTGTGAGCTTCGACAAACTTGTAAAAGTGATGCGTGAGACAGGTCACGACCTCCCGTCGCTATACAAAGAGACAGGTACTGGAGGCCTTGCCAAAGACTACCAGCAGATGTAGGCATTAGGCCTAATGCCTCCTTAGATCCAGGCGTTCTGTCGCTCTTTTACGGCTAAGGATTCGCTAAGGAGTCGTATGAACTCCTGGGCGGAACGTTTGCGGTATGTCCCCCGGAGGGTATGAACGCATCCTTCCAGTTCATTCCCCGGGAAATCGAGAGGAATGGCGGTCACTCCCGTTTCATTGTGTATGGTGGCTTCGGCAAGTACAGACACAAGGGTGGTCTGGCGGATAATCTTAAGCAGTATGTTGACCTCGTTTAATTCTATTTTTATGTGGGAATCAATTCCTGCGGGCTTTATGAGTTCGAAAGCGTTGCGTGCCTGCAATCCACGCGATGGGAGCGCAAGGTCGTATCTCTCCAGTTCGCTGAGGGTTACGCTTTCTTTTGATGCAAGGGGATGGTTTGATGCCACGATCGCTGCAAGATAATTCTGGAAAAGTATGTGGGATTCTACGTTGTCCTCCGGTTTCCACGATCTGAAGGCCAATACAAAATCAACATTCCTCGACTTCAGGAGGTCCATAAGCTCAGCCATCGGCCGGTAGCAGATATTGAGTTTTATGTCGGGATAGGCTTTCCGGAATGTAATAAGAGTTTCTGTAAGTATGGGGCTGAAAGAATAGGTGACACCGATATTGAGGGTTCCTGCCGACATATTGTTGAGGTCGGAGATGCGGGTGGCACAGAGTTCTGCGCTCGCGATTGTTTGCCTGGCGTAAGGTAGCATTTCCTCCCCTGCTTCCGTGAGGACGACGGTATGGCTGGTGCGTATGAAAAGCGGAGTCCCGAGTTCCGTCTCGAGCTGTTTCACTTGTTGCGACAAGGTGCTCTGGGTGATGCATAGTATTCTTGAGGCCTCCGAGAAACTTAATGTTTCGGCAACCTTGACAAAATATTTCAATTGACGTAGTTCCATTATCTCGTTGCTTGGAATGATATCTTCTTAAACAAAAATACCGGCAGGATTGCTCCCACGGCCATGCTTAAAAGTATGCAGATGCAGGTGAAGGTGTTTGATGCGAAGAGGTAAAAGCAGCGACTGAATTCCTCCTGACTCGTGCTGAGCACGCACATGGCAGCCCCGGCAAAGGAGCGGTAGGCATACATTCCCGGAATCATGGGGAGCAGTGCGGGGAAGAAGCAGGTTTCGGGAGGGGTCTTCACCACGGGTGAGAAAACCACGGCGAGCACGCCGATGGCGAACGCCGCTATAAGGGAGGCAGGTACAATATGGAGACTTATTCCGAACTCTTCAGTAGTAAGCATGAACCTTATGGCATGGCCCACCGCCGCTATGGCGGCACAATAGAGATATGCCCGTACCGGAGGCCGACTGATAGCGGCGAAACCGATAGCGGCTATCGCTGAAAACAATGCATCCTGTAAAATTTTTTCCAACATGAAGGTCAAGTTTTTAAACAGTTTCTAAAACTATTTCTAAAACATTCCGGTGTTCATCAGTAACATCGCCGAGCAAAGCCCGATGGAAAGACAGCCGGTGATGACCAATGCATCGAAGAAACGGCTCATAGAGCATATATAATAGCGGTAAAGCATATCGCTGAAAGAATTGAGCAACGGTATTCCCGGCACAAGGTATAGCACGCTCGTGCCTAAAGCTATGGCCGGAGTGGCGCCGAGGGAGAACAAGGTATCGGAGGCTCCTAATACGGCAGATATGAACGAGCAAACAATCACCGTTACCCTTAGGTCAATCCCTTTCCCGAGCATTACGGTCTTCAGCCAATAGCCAGCCATCGTGGCTGCGAAGACCACGGCCATTGCCGTGGCATCGCCGCCGAAAAGACGGCAGAATGAGGCGTTGGCCAGCGACACGAGAAGTAGCACCACCCATTTGTTCTGCGAATCTGAGGTGACGATTTTGCGGAATTCGCATTCCGCCTCGGCAAGGCTGATGCGGTGCTCTGCGATAGCCCAGCTAAGCTCGCTCAGGCGGGTGTTGATATTGAAGCTGATAGGGGTGTGGCGGATGGTGGCTACGGAGGTCACGAAATCCGTTCCATCGATATCTCTGACAGAGATATGCACATGGCGCGGCATGATGGTGATGTCCGCGGTCTTTCCGAAAGCCTCCGCAATGCGCGTCACATTCTTTTCAAGGCGAACGCACGTGGCGCCGCAGCCTAAGAGCCACGCACTGTAATCCGTAAGGAAAAGGCACACTTCCCTCACATCGGGAGCGGCATCTCTCCCCTCTGATATTATTCCTTCAAAGCCGCTGTCGGATAATGTTTCAGTCATCATCGAAATTTTTAGAATCGCCGGGAACGAAAAACTCTTCGCGTTCCGACCCGATTTCAATAAAGTGGAAGCGTCCGTGCCTTTTGTGTGATGAAGCCAAATAAACGATTCCACGGATAATAAAGGCAACCGCCAGTATCCCGACGATGATTGCCCATGTAATTAACGGAGTATTCATAATTTCAGTTTTATGTTTTGTCACTTATTCAATGTTCTGCAAAGTAACAATCCAAAAAGACCGGAAATATGAATTTTTAAGTGAAAGATTCGATAGCGGCGATTGCCAAACCGGATATACAGAATCTAAAGAGCCGGCAGCTTAAAAGCTGTCGGCTCTCGGAATCTTATGAGTTTTTAACACCCTATTAGTTTTCGTATCCGGGTTTCTTGAGAAGCTTGAACATGTTCTTCTTGTATGCCTCTACGCCGGGCTGGTTGAACGGGTTTACACCGAGCATATAGCCGCTGATGCCGCATGCTTTCTCGAAGAAGTATATGAGCTGTCCAAGCGAGTATTCGTCAATGGCGGGGATTGTGATGTGGATATTGGGCACACCTCCGTCCACGTGGGCCATCTTGGTGCCGAGTTCAGCCATCTTGTTGACTTCGTCGATACGTTTGCCGGCAAGATAGTTGATGCCGTCGAGGTTGGCCGCATCCATGGGAACGCGGTGCTCGACAGCCGGTTTGGCAACGGATATCACTGTCTCGAAGATTGTGCGCTCACCGTCCTGAATCCACTGACCCATCGAATGAAGGTCGGTAGTGAAGTCTACGGATGCCGGGAAAATACCCTTGCCGTCCTTACCCTCGCTCTCTCCGTAAAGCTGTTTCCACCATTCGGAAACATAATGGAGCTTGGGATCGAAATTCACGAGGATTTCGGTCTTCTTGCCGCTTCTGTAAAGGGCGTTGCGCAGGCGTGCGTAAGTCTGGGAGATGTTGGTGTCTGAAGGATGAAGGGTTGATTTCTCCATATCGGCTGCTCCTGCAAGAAGTTTCTTGATGTCGTGGCCTGCCACTGCGATTGGAAGAAGGCCCACGGGAGTGAGCACGGAGAAACGTCCGCCTACGTTATCGGGAATCACATAAGTCTCATAACTCTCTTCATCGCTCATCTGGCGCAGGGCGCCGCGTGCACCGTCGGTAACGGCCACAATGAGTTTCTTGGCCTCATCTTTCCCTACTTGAGCCACGAGCTGATCCTTCAGCAGTCGGAAAGCTATCGCCGGCTCGGTGGTAGTGCCAGACTTGGAGATAACGATGATTCCGAATCTCTTCCCTTTGAGGAGGTTCTGTAGCTCTGCGAGATAATCCTCGCCGATATTCTGACCGGCATAGAGCACCTTCGGCTCATTAGGTTTGGGGGCATAGAAATCAGCGAAAGAATCGGCAAGGGCATAGTTCACAGCCTTGGCACCAAGGTAGCTGCCGCCTATACCGACACAAACCACGTAATCGCAGTTCTCACGGAGACGGGCGGCTGTAGCTTCTATATTCTCCACAAGTTCGGCCGGGGTTTTTGAGGGGAGGTCAAGCCAGCCGAGGAAATCATTACCGGCACCGGTGCCCTCTTCGAGGGTGGTGAGAGCCTGAATGCTCTCGTCTTTCAGTGCCTCATATTGTTTGTCTGCAAAATAAACAGCATCCTGAATGTTAAGCTCAATTGTTTTCATAACTTCTATCGATTTATTGGAAATAATATGATTATTATTCTGAGCGGAAGCCGCAAAAGCCATGGCAATGCTCACTGCCACTTTAACGCTTGTGCGGCTTATAAGTCTCATCCTTTAACTTTATTTAGACTCTACTTCTGCTTCGGAATCCTCTTTGTCGCCATCGGTTTTGGCAACCTTCTGCGGACGCATCTGCGGGAAAAGGAGCACTTCCTGGATGGTGGTCTGTCCGGTGAGGAGCATTGCAAGTCGGTCCATGCCGATGCCCATACCCGATGTGGGAGGCATTCCGTATTCAAGGGCGCGTATAAAGTCCGCATCTATTATCATCGCCTCGTCATCTCCCTTGTCGGCAAGACGCATCTGTTCCACAAAGCGCTCGTATTGGTCGATCGGGTCGTTAAGCTCTGAATAGGCGTTGGCAAGTTCCTTGCCGTTTACCATAAGCTCGAAACGCTCCGTAAGTTCCGGATTCTCGCGATGACGCTTTGTAAGCGGAGACATCTCGATGGGATAGTCTGTTATGAAAGTGGGTTGGATATAAGTCCCCTCGCACTTCTCCCCGAAAATCTCATCGATGAGTTTTCCTTTACCCATTGACGGGTCAGTCTCTATGCCTGCCTCTTTGCAGAAGGCGCGAAGTTCCTCCTCGCTCTTGCCTGTGATGTCGAAACCGGTCTTTTCAAGGATCGCCTCGGTCATTGTGACACGTTTGTAGGGAGGTTTGAAATCTATCTCGTTATCGCCCACCTGCACTTTGGTTGTGCCGTTGACATCGAGGGCTATCTTTTCGAGCATCTTCTCCGTGAAGGCCATCATCCAATTGTAATCCTTGTAGGGAACATAAATCTCCATGCAAGTGAATTCAGGATTGTGGGTGCGGTCCATTCCTTCGTTACGGAAGTTTTTCGAGAACTCGTAAACCCCTTCGAAACCGCCGACGATCAGACGTTTCAGATAAAGCTCATCGGCTATGCGGAGATAAAGAGGAATGTCAAGGGCATTGTGGTGAGTTATGAAAGGACGCGCTGCCGCCCCTCCCGGGATAGACTGGAGAATAGGGGTCTCCACCTCGGTATAATTGAAAGAGTTGAAATACTCACGCATGGAATTGAACATCTTCGTGCGTTTCAGGAAGATATCACGCACGCCGGGATTCACCACAAGATCCACATAACGCTGGCGGTAACGTTGCTCGGGGTCTGTAAAAGCGTCATAAGCTTTACCGTCTTTGAGCTTGACGATCGGGAGCGGACGCAGGCTCTTGCCGAGCACCGTAATTTCACGGGCATGGATTGAGATCTCGCCCATCTGGGTGCGGAAAACATATCCCTTCACGCCAATGAAGTCACCTATGTCAAGGAGTTTCTTGAATACTACATTATAGAAATCTTTGTCTTCACCGGGACAGATGTCATCTCGGCTCACGTATATCTGTATGCGGCCTTCCGAATCCTGCAGCTCCATGAAAGAAGCCTTACCCATGATTCTGCGGCTCATGATACGACCGGCCACTGCCACCTCGCGCGGGGGAGTCAGGGCATCGTCAAAATTCTCTTTGATTTCGCGTGAATAGCCGCTTACCGGATATTCGGCAGCGGGATAGGGGTCTATGCCTCGCTCGCGCAAAGCCTCAAGGCTACGGCGGCGCACAATCTCTTGCTCGCTAAGTTCTTGGTTTGCCATATAGAAGTTGTTTAAACTAATTTACGAATCTTAAAACAGAGAGTTGTTTATTCTTTTATTAACCTTTGCGGCCTATTTTGGCATCTTTCTTCCCTCTCATCGCCGCCAACCGAAAGGTTGCCGCCTCTTCGATGAAAGAAACCTGCTCAAAATATCCCTGCAAATGTTAATAAAAAATTAGTTTAAACAACTTCATTTCGTAATTTTTGCAAAGTTAATAAAAAAATGTGGCATTAACCATCCGTTAACGCCACATCTTCTTTTCTATAACTCAATTTTGTTGATTTCTAATATGTCATTTTGGGTTCGAGCTCCTTGGCTGCTTCGATCATCTTCTCCACCTCTTTTACGGAAGGCACGCGACGTGTAAGCTTCTTCTCAGCATTCACCTCTTCAAGTTTTGCAGTCAAAGCTTCGGCTTTGCGGTGGCGCAACTCTTTTACCGTGTCCACGCCGGCGGCTTCAAGCAATTCTGCGAATTGCGGACCAATGCCCGGTACACGGAAAAGGTCCGTGTGGTTTGCCCATTTCAGAATCAGTTTGCAGCTGATATCCGTTTTCTCTCCAAGGCTCTTGCGTCCGGCCGGAGTTTTGCACACTTCGAGATATTCTTCCGCCGTCTCGATACCGGCATCATTCAATTTCGCGGCATAGGCTTCGCCTACCCCCTCGATATCAATAACTTTATAACTCATGGCAATCTATTTTAAGGATTGCGAAGCAATATTGCCTCTTGCTGTTAAAACAACCGGCCCTCCCCACTCGGTTCACACCTGTTCATCTCCCCCTAAATTTCCATTTATCGCACTGAACATTATTCCTCGCAGAGCCGCAGAGGGCGCAAAGGTTTGACACTTGTCTTTTAGGGTCGTGAACTCCCGGCTGAGTGGCAGAGCCTGCCGCGGCGATTTTAGCGACAGGCTCTGCTCCTCGGCAGGAGTGGACACGACCTCTGACAACCGGATATGAAGGCTCTGCCACTCTGCGGCTCTGCGAGGTAAAAAATGACGCGTCGGTGCATATAGCCGGACGGGGAGCTGCTTGTCTCCCCCCATCCGGCTACGGGCTTAGACACATTTAGTTTAATCAGTGCGATAAATGGGAATTTATTGCGGGGATTAGAGACTGATTGTCGGGGAGAGGCGCACGGCGTAGATTTTTTCGATGGCGCGGAGCGCGAGCGGAAGGTTGCCGGTGGGGAGGGTTCCTGAAAATTTCAGGCCGGAGAGGCTTTCTTCAGTAATGCTGTCGGGAAGGTAGGTGATCTTCAATCGGCAGTCATAATGATTCTCAAGGAAATCTATCACTCTGTCGAGGGATTCGCTTTCGAAACGGATCTCGCCGGAATACCAGGCTGTGATGTTTTCATTACCCTCCGGTCTGGTGACGCTGAATGTTCCTGAGTCATTGCTGAATTCCGCTTTCTCTCCCGGCCTTACCGTAATCTTCTCGCCGGTGATGCAGGAATGCATTTCCACGCTGCCCTCAAGGAGATACAGCACCGAGAGGTTGTGACCCTCATCGGTGGCTAAATTAAATTCCGTCCCTAATACTTTGACCTCAAGATTAGGCATATGAATATAGAAAGGATGACGCTTGTCTGCGCTGATATTGAAATATCCTTCTCCGGAAAATGTTATGTCACGGTTACCGGAGTCAAAATCCTGCGAATTGTATGTAAGTTGTGATAAACCGTTCAGCTTTATTCTCGACCCATCCGGCAAAATTACCGAAGCCATTTCTTCCATTGCCGTAAAGACCGATGTCGCATTCTGTGTGTTCTTATTGAACACGTTGTATAGCATCACGGCTGCGCCCACGATTATCAATGTCGTCACGCTTGCCGCCGCCATCATCATGAAATTCTTTCGTCGGTATGTTTTCCTTTGCGATATGACTCTATGTATGGATTCAAGCACACGTGGCTTTATATCCCCGGCGTCGGGAGCCTCTTCTGAAAAGAAGCCGTTCCAGTCAGTTTCGAGGGCTGCCTCGATTTCTATGTCCGACATACCGGAAAGCTCATGACGTAATTGCTCCAGTTCTTCAGGACTGAGGCTATCATGGCGGTATTTCTCTATAAGTCTTTTCATAACATTGGTAATTTCTATGCTTGCAATATGTCTTTAAGGATTTCGGATGCGGCGGTTATGGCTAAAACGGTCTTCGATTCGCCGAGAAAGTTGCGGATGAATTTGAGTCCCAGGACAAGGCGGTTCTTTACCGTCTGTTCGCTCAGACCGAGTTCTGCTGCTATCTCTTTGTTCGACATTGCCTTGAAACGGCTCATCTCTATAACCTTACGCTGCGATTCCGGCATCCTTGACATGCACACCCTGACTTTATGCAGGAATTCCTTATATTCAATTTCCGGCTGTATCCCATATTCGATACTGTCGGTATATCTTACATAATTCTGATATGTAATTGAATTTATTGTTTCAATACTTCGGTTATTTTTTAGTGGCTCCGAGGAGCCGAGTGTTTAATCCGTT
>CAJTZS010000008.1 GCA_910584055.1 uncultured Muribaculaceae bacterium
CGCTATATTCCATCTGACTTGCGTCTCCATTTTTCGGTTATAGCGATTTACGGTATCGATGTCGAGCTTATATCTCTTGCGGATCTGCTCTTCCATCCACTTCTCGATATGGCCCTGGATTTTGCGACATGCCTCGTATGAAACCGCGTGCTTGACTTTATCATATCCCTGGCCGGGGTCGTAATAAGAGGACGATACAGAGATTACCGGTTTGATATGGAACACATCGTCCCAATCTCGTCCGACGTCAAGTTTGAGTTCCACAGACAACTTGCTATGGTCCTCGATTCCGCGTATGATTTCTGCCTCCATAGCGGCGCAGGACATATCAGCCTCCTTCTTGAGTTGCTGATATTCGTAGTCCGTGAGTTGTACGATTTTATTCATGTCGATTAGTTCTTTTGATGTCAAGTTTTGTGATTATCCAATGCCTGAATTGGCCCCATGCTATCAAGATGTTCGTACAGATGGTTTCGAGTAACGTTACCGGCAACAGAATGGGAGAAAGGATAAACGATAGCAGGGACGCGATTACACGTCCCCACATGATTGTGATTTTCGGTCGTCTTTTCATATTCCTGTGAAGATGTTATAGGTTGATTCGACAAAGTGAGCCGGCAATGTTGAACGGTCGAGGTCCAGGAAGTCCACGAAACTATCTTTCAGATAGAACTTGCTTCCGCGAGTGTCGTCTTTCATCATATCATACAAGAACTGCACTCCGTCCTTGTCGTATTCTTTCTTGCCACTAAGCAATCCGACCTTGAGCAAGTCACACCAGCCGCTTAGGGCGTTAATCATGGCATAGGAAGCATCAATCTTTATGATGGGCTCTATGCTCGCAAAGACTTTGTACCCCTCCTTGTGGAGTTGAATCATTTTCTTCACACGGTCGATGTTAGGCGAAGCGTAAGGCTCCAAATCATCACAACCGGTCAGTGTGAATCCGAAAGCCAATAATTCTTTTGCCTTTTCGGGTGCGGGATATGTCACAACCAAATCCCAGTCCGCCCTTTTCGTGAGGATCTGCACCGGTATACCGAGGGATATACACGCGGCAACGGCAGCTTGAGTAAGACCAATTGTCTCCGGAAGCATCGGGTCAGTTGTGAAACTGAAGAATATGCCGTGTTCCTGGAGCTCGGCAAGGTTCTTAGCCGCTTCATCGACGAATGTACGGAGAGCGTGCTCTTCGTTCCTGAAGCATTTCTTCAGATGCGGTTCCGTGTCCCACACATGGCTCATAACGCCTTGCTTGCAGTAGCAATACTGACAATCGTTAGAGCAGCCAGTATAGAAATTGCAGGCCCACGCCGAGTATTCTCCCGCGGCACCTTTCGGTCTGTATATTGCATTTCCCATATTAGTTCCAAAGTTTATTATTTATGATTTTCGAAACAGTCTGTTGCGTTGAACCAACTTGTTTAGCCAGCTCCTTTTGGGTTATGCCACCTTGCGCATATCTCCGTCTGACATATAGAGCTGTTCCTTCATTTAATTTAGTCATACTATTGTTCCGATTGTTTTTCTTGATTGTGACAAACCGGCAATTTTCAGGACAGTAATTTCCGTCATTGTCTATCCTGTCAATGGTAAGACCTGCGTCATATCCGTTTTCTAATGCCCATCTTTCAAACTGCGCATAATCAGCAATCCAGTCATGGCAAATTGTTATGCCACGACCTCCATATCTTGCATATCTTTTGTCGTTTAGATTTAAGCATCTGCTTTTCATTGCTTTCCATACTTTGTAAAGTGGAGCCTTTGATTGATGGTGCTTAATCTGCGTTCCATGTAATCTTTCGAGGTTTTCTTTCTCAAGACATCCGCAGCTTTTAGTACTACCATTACGTAAGTGATAGCCTCTTTTTACACAAATATTCCCACATGCGCACCTACAGTTCCAAAACCATACTCCATGTGAGCCTTTATGGCTTATTGAGATTACCGTTAACCTTCCGAATGTTTTATTCGTCAAATCGATAAAAGAGCCCATAATAATCAGTTTAATGAGATTCCATTCTTTATCTCCCGGCGCCTCATAATCGATACATAGTCACCCACCGCATCTACGAATAGACTGGCATAGCACGGCTCCTGGAGCATGATATTTACTATTCCTCGTTTGAGGTTGGCCGCATCCGTACATGAAAATACTTTGACCTTATTCTCGTCAGTAACCAGTGTAAACCAGTTCTTAGCAGAAATAAGCTCGTCTATCACGCTCGACCTCAGTTTGTCTTTTTCTGTCTGTGATTCCATTATTTACTGTGCCGGTCAGGGCACTCTTTATCTAATTTTCGGTTGATTTTGTTGATAAGAAGTCCTAAAAGACGAGCTTCATTGAATTCGTTTGTGGAGACCTCGCTCCGATATTTGAATGATTCTCGCATGAAGGCCAGTCTGTTCTCAAGATGGGCGCATATCTTTTCGGCATCAATGTTCGACAGTTGTATCATGCCCCTGCAGTTTACTGATTACCCAATGCGCGAAGTCATTCTGGATTTTACAAGCCGACTCGTCGCCGTTTGTAAAGTTCTCTACAAGCGAACCGCGACCTCTGACTACAAGGAATGTCTTCCCATTCAGCATAATCTCCGGCGCCTTATATTCAAGATCTGGGCTTTTAGCCGGCACCATATCACCATTGAGAATATGGCAGAGACGGTCTAAGACTGTGGTATTGTCTTTAGATACATCCGCAATCATTAGTGCCAGATGTCCGTTGTTAGTCCATACATAGGTGTCATCGGAGAAAAACGGAGGCTCGTAAAATTCAAGAAATTTCATATATTACCCTTTTTCTCGGATAAATATTAAGACGATATTTGTCTTTATCCAATTCCATGCGTTCAAGAGGATTCGGACAACTTGTTTATCGGGAAGATAATCCTCGACTTTTTGTTGTAAGAGTTCCATTTTGAGGTTCGGTTTTTGATTAAAAATCATCTTATTTGCACTTGCAAAGATAATCATAAATAATCATATATGCAAGCCATAGAGCCATAAAATAATCATTCCTGCAAGATTTTACAAATCTCGGCTACTGCGGTGGAGTTAGGATCGAGCCATTCTTTGGCTACGAGCCACGAAAGTGATTTCTTCGGGTTGAAATTATCTACTCTGATTGAATGATGCGATAGCTTCCCCTCGGTAGGTTTGAGACCGAGTTCGTGCAACTCACATTTACCGTCGTGGAAGAACGTGCAATACCCGTTCTCTTCTTGAATTGCCTGAATCATGTAGACCGGCTCTCTGCATACACCCATAATCACACCGGCCAACCATTGAGTTGCGGCTACGCGGTCTTTGTATCCCGCCTTGAGTATTTTGAGAATGTCTTCGGGAGTGCCGAGGCAGGGCGTATGGCACTGCGACTGGCACTTAGCGCATTGACATGAAATGGGCTTACGCCCGGACTTGCGCATGATGTAGTGAAGTGAGGTTTCTCCTAAATGGCTCATTTCTCGGTTTCTATTTGTTTCTTTAATTCTTCGATATAATTGTCTGCACGTTTGAAATCCTCAAGGACAGCCTTGTAAGAGGACTTTTTGCCGTTGATATGAAAGTTTATCGTCAGACCCATGTGCCTGCCATACATCTGGAATACTCGCACACTCGCTTCCGAATTGGTATTTATCTCAAACCGCGAGTCAGGCATACCTGCTATCTTGTCGATTATTCTCTTGGTGGAGATAGCGCAGGACAAAGGGTGAGTTGGCGTTGTCATCGGTAAGTCAGTCCCGATGTGAACATTGACAATCTTTTTCATTCAAAAAGACTTAACTGAATTGGTTCGACTGCTTTTTTCTTCTCGGTATCGTCGGCTGGGACGACATCTTTTGTGGCAGATACTTTCCTCTCGGCCATCATTGCAAGGCCGCTGAGATATGACGTGGCTTCCATCTTATCCATCTTTCTCACACATGGCACACCGAGAATATTGAGTGCTTCATTAGTTCTCCAACCACCGCGATAATCAGCCGGGTTAAGACTATCACCCCACACGACTTCTCCGTTAACTCCATGGATAATGAAATTACACACTGTCATAAGACAGCAAATTCTATCCATATCCTGAGCGCAGCAGTAATTCCCGGGATGCAGGACATGAGAAGCAAGAAGCATACGGCCACTTCCGCAGGCGCAGTCCATAACCCTTTCGCCGGTTATTTCTCCGGGGTCGGTAATTTTAGCCATGAATTCGCAGATGTGCATCGGAGTGAAATACTGTCCGGTCCAATGCTTCTTCATAGTGCCGGAGAGATAATCCATATACAAATCTCCGAGCAGATCATACCACTCTTTTTGTTTCAGAGCCTCGTTCATAGATGATACCCATGAGGTCAGCAGTTCCATACAAACCTCCGACTCTTCTTTGCTGAAAGGCTTCTCGATAGCCGAGAATGTAATATCGAAACCTGCAATCACAAACTCCATAAATCGCTCGAAAAGAGCGTATGGCTCAAATTTGTGTCGATATTTCTCGAATACCTGAATCATCGGTTTCTTGTAATCCGTTATCATAGTTTGATGGGGTTTACGTTCATGGTAGCCAGATTGACAAATGCGCCTTGCATATCTATATTGCCGTCATAGAAGAGTTTCCACAGCAAAGCGCATCCCGTCTGAGCCAGGAAAGAGTTGACAAATAAATCCTGCTTGCGTAGAGCCTCCGCGAGTGAACAGCTTGGTCCGCTGTATTCGTCCTTGACCTCGCTGAGGTCGAAAAACTCGTCCACGCACTTTATGCTTTTCACGGTCTTATACTTCCGGCTTTTCGGTTGTTCTACACCTTTAAGCGTTCCTAGAATGACCTGACCACGGTCGAGCTGATTGCCGAAATCAAGCCAATAAATCTGCATTCTGTCATCAAATCCGTTCGTTCCTCTCAAGTTCTTTCCGATGGCGATACGGGCGTTTACGTTATCAACGCAGGTTATCGTGATGTTGGCGGCATCGAAATTCTTTCCATCGTACATCATCTTCTTGGCTTCCCAATCGGTTCCGTAGAAAGAATTGATACGGGTTGCAAGCACATTGGCTTTACTCAACCCGATATCCGACGCGCTGAATAATTGCCGGCCGATGTTCGCTTCCGTAACAATATCGTCGTCGATTATGGTTACAGACAACCCAGGGTGTCCTAACTTGTAAAGGGCATAATCCATGCGAGCGAGGGCGCCAACAACTTGGCTACCCGTTCCGCCGGCTCCTATCAGGTTCACGGTTACGCGGTGCCGTGGATTGGTGATGTAGTTATGAGTGAAATGAGTTTTCATTTGAGAATGTCTTTCAGTTTGATTTTCGACTTTATGAGAGCGTCCATCGGGAACGGCTCGCCTTTTTCGATGCAGTTCTTGGTTATCACGGCAAGATTGCCCTTCACTGGATTACCGCCGTAGATATGGGAAAACTCCGAGTTCCAGAACATTGTCTCCCAATATTCCATCGCCTCGATATAGGTTAAAGACTTCGGACGTTTCGTTTTGGCAGTGCCAAGGCAGACCGCATGATTGCTGACATTGAAGAACGGGGCCTGATAGAGAGGGGCTTTGGGTATCTTCCCTTTGAAACAATAGACTTTCAAAGAATTGTCATTCGCTTCGTAAACTATTCCTGGCATGATAACCTCACCGTCAGGGATACCGAGCGATCCTACGAAATACATCTTACGTTTCATAGGCGGATTGTACCAGATAAGCCTGGTACGGCCGGTAGTTGTGTCGGCATAGAGCAAATTCTTCGGGATAACTCCGTGATAACCTTGCGAAAGGTCTTCGGAATCCTCCACGATGGCTCTGAATATTTCAGTTACACACTTTTTTGTCATGGGCTTGCCGGCGCCCATTTTGCCGTTTATTATATCGCGTTGCTCAAGATACGGAGCAGAGTTGGTTGAAGAATATACAATAATAGCCATTTTAGGCTCGTAAACTTCATCCAGCGCACGTGTCAGTTGATTGCTCATTTCCTATATGTTCTGTAATATCCACAAAACTGCCGAACCATTCGGACCACCTTTTCGGGAAGTCCGATGCACAGAATTCAGTATCTATGTCCGGGGTTAGTTTTCTGAAATCGTATAGGCCGCTCACATCAAGTGAACCTGCCTCGCCATTGATGCAGTCGGTTATGCCTTCTACAATTTCATCCATTAAGTCGTAGACCATGACAAAGAGGCGGCTGGGGTCCATCATCCCCTCGTCGTGTTCGTCGAAATCTTCAATGTTGCAGAAACACGGGGTCCTGGAATAATTCATCCATGTATCTTCATCGCGCAATATAAGGCCGTCTCGGAGTGAATTTATCAACGGCCCATATTGTGTCCCCGCATATTTGGTACGAGCTTCTTCGAGGTCATTGCGCATCTTGTCAAGGTCTTTTGGGAAAGAAGAACATTCGCATATAAGCTGATGGATTTCGCCTTCTAAATAGGAATCAATAAAGGATTTTAGTTCATTGTATCTTTCTTCATCCTCGTTTTTCAGCTCAGCTAATTGTTCTCCTTCGTCCCAAAGTCCTAAAACATACGATGCATCACAATGATCTTCGGGCATCTGCGCGTAGTTGCAGATTGAAAGGACGCTATAAGCACTCTTTACGATAGGCCTCAATTCTTTTGGTAGTTTCTCTACGAATGACACCGGGAAAAAGAATAGAGTGTTGTAATCAAAGTCGCACAAGTCGTACTCAAGAATGACTATCATATTCATCTTCTCGTCGTAGTCCAGGCTAATTTCATGGTCTGTAGGTGCCACAGATTTGGCTATGCGAAGCAATTCACTCAAATCCGCCAAAGCGTTCTCGGACGGAGTAAAGTCAAATTCAGCGCATTGGATATTGCAATATGCCTCAACTGCGGCCGCAAGATACTTGATATTGCTGGCGGCGTCTATCTTGAACTCGTTCTTATACGTCCAATAGGCAACCCCATTTTCAGTAACCTGCCCGAATGGTTTATCACAAACGGGCAGGTTAACTGATGGTATCGGGCTGAGGACTTCGTTTAGAAAGGGATTCTGCACTTTCTTTTCGGTAACAAAACTGGTTCGCGTTCCTCTACGGCTCGCAGATGATCGCGGCGCCCTTGCTCCTTTAGAAGAATCCTTCCTATTTTTGAGAGAAGTCTCCATTCTTCGGAATCTGATTTGTTCATCCTTTCGTTCCTACGGTGGTCTTGAACTCGTAGACCGCCTTGTCATTTTCGATCTTGGGACCGAAGACGTTGGATGTCGTCAGTTCGGGATATTGATTGGAATAGTAGGCCATGACTTCCTCCGGAGATAGCATAGGATTCGGGTCAGGAAGAATTTCATCTTTCTTCTTGAATACGCGTGGGAATTTCGATGTATTGAGTGCCATGGTTTATTCCTCCTCTTCGTCGCTGGTTTCACAATCGCTTTCACACTCACTGGATGCCGGCTTATCTTTCTTGCCCTTGGGGGCGTTGAGTGATATATTCTTACCGTCGGACTTATCTTCGGATGGACCGAACAGCGCGCCCTCGCCTGAGGCAGAGTTGATTTCGTTCATCAGAGTATCAAGGGCTGTCTTGTCAGAGGGAAGAGCGACCTTGCGTGCGGATTCCACACACTTGAGAGCGTCGCGGTATTTCTGTTCCTTCAGGTTGGTGCGGGCAAGATTGATGTAACCATCGTAGTCTTTCTTACGATTGGCTTCGGCAATTTTCTTTTCCTCCTCCATCTTGGATTTGGCTTTGGCTTCCTCAGCGGCCTGCTCATAGGATGCCATATCTACGAGTAATCCGGCGGTCTTACGGACCGGTTCGGCGATGGCATCGACAAATCCTTCGTCGAGTTCTTCAGGGCTTCCGGATACGTTGAGGGGGACGATTTTGTTCTTGGCGCCATCCTTTACGAGATTGTTCCCAGGAAGTACGCCGACGGTCATGATGCCGTCTTTCTGTGCGATGGTTATGGTTGCTGTACAACCGTTGCCAAGCACTTCTGAAAGTGTTTTGAAAAGATTCATATTATTGATATTTAAGTGATGTTATTTGAGTTTCTTTAGCAGAGCATCCGCCATGTTTACGGCAATTTCGGCAGCCGAGTCATATATCTGTTCCCTTACTGACGGCGCGTCATTGCCACTGCGGGCGACTTGAACTACCTGCGCTGACACGGCTGTGGTGAGCTGGGCGAGACATTCCTTGGCTATCTCATAACGGCGCTGAGATTTCACGGCATCGACACTCGTCGTTTTCTCTGTCTGGGTACGGAAGAATCTATTGGCCGACGTATAGACTTCCATTTCAATCTGCGACATTGCCATAGGTCAGACGAGGTTGGCGACAACGAATGAACGGAACCCCTTCTTTTCGATGTCGAAGTAAAACATTGCGGTGCCGTTGAATGCTGAGAATGTGTCAGTCACCATGTTCTTGAGTGTTCCTACGGCCTCGCGGACTTCTCCATTCACTTTGCGGTAGCGGAATCGAACTTCGCCGGCGGCAAGTTCAACTTGAAGTTTCGCGGCTTTCCACGCCATCTTCAGGGCTTCTCCGATTGTGAGCCCATTTTGACTGCGGCGGATTGCGTTCGCCACTTTGAAGATACTTGATTTGTCTACTTTCATAATTGCGGATTTTGTTAGATTTCTTATTTGCATTACTTGTATAGATACTCGCAGAGGTGGATAAACTCATCAATTGCGGTTTCCTCGCTCTCGCAGGATTCCATGACCGCCTCTTTCGAGAGCGGGTCGCATGTGGCTACCTCCATTCGGATGAATTCCTCGAATGACATTTCATTGTACCACTCTTCGGATTCGTATTTCTCTTGCAGGTACTCTGCGTATTCTCTTTTCTTATCCATGTCTTTTGAGTTTTGATTAAACATCTTATTTGCATATACAAAAGTAATCAAAAATAATCATATACGCAAATATTCAAGCGATTATTTTAATCAAATCTGCAATTTTTTCAAGTATGACTATCATTGTGCTTATTTTCTTCGTCAATCTCTTTGGCTCTTCCTCCCAAATAAGGAGTGTCACGCACTTTCTCTTTTTCTTCTTCAGAGAGTCTTCTATACCAAACATCGAATGGGATACTGTTTTTTCTACTTTCCTCATACTCTCTATCGCGCTCCTCTTTTTCTTTAATCTGAGCTTCTTTCCATATCTCGGATCTTCGGTCAGCGCAAAAAGCATCAAGGGATTTGAGTATTCTCATAGGATCGACGGAACCGTAGAAGTCTTCATAGCGCCCCGACCGGAGCCGGGCGCAGAAGAGGATAAACTCAAAAAGATTGAGGTACCCGTACTCCAGACGAATTTGGATGGCAAGTTCGTCCAACTGCATATCGCTGAGCTTGGATTTCACGCCTGCAAATTCGTTGACTTGGAGCAACTGGTCTTGTATCCATCTTACTGCAACATTCTCATCATAGGCTTGAGCCAAATGCACGATTGCCGGAATGTTTTTTGCGTTGTGAGCTTCAAGTATTGTCGGGAAAGCAGCCATGACTCCAGCCTGCAATGTCGGATTATATGCTTTAGCCACCTGGGAAGGTCGGTAGTTCTTCATAAGTGACATCGCTAACGGACTCACGCTTTTCAAGGTATCTTCGGTCTGCCTCTTCGATGTCCGCGAGGATAGAAGCTCGCTGACGATAACTGTCAGAGAGGTCGGCTCCGACTGCTGGCCGTCCTTGCGCTGCCGTGGTATTAAGGATTCTGCCATTTGTTACTGTTTTTGATGCGTTTCGTATTTCAGAAATTATGTTGTTGTACTGGCTATTTATGGTCGATACTGAGAAGTTATCCATAACCCAGCTTTTATTGATTCGTTCGAGAAACTGACCGAGGGCCGCGAGGACTGAATCATCATCGATTGGGAGGGGATTTTCACGATGTTGCCGGCTGAAAGAAATTTTTTGTAGCAGCTGCTTCATGTGCATTCCATCTTTTGCGCTCCAATAGTAGGGGCTGTCGTACAGTTTTTGGTAAAATTCCTCAAAGACTGTCCGACCTCGAGCTACAAGGGTTGGAGATTTTTTTGTTTTCTCCTTTTTAGGTTTTGGCTCCTTTTTAGCCTTGGCTTTTTTATCCCCAACCGACTCTTGCGCGCGTGAAAGAAGGCAAGAAGATTTATCTTCTTGCACGTCTCCGTCAGGAGACGTAATTTGTGTATTATATATTTCTTTTGGTTCTTTTCTTTTGAAATCTGCCAACTGCGTCAACTTTGCGTCAAGATTGCGTTTATCATCTTCTGAAAAGCCTGATATTGCGTCTATTAACTGCGTCAAGATTGCGTCAACTTTGCGTCTGTGCGTCAACTTTGCGTCAAGATTGCGTCCAAGAATGTCGTAATCCTCTATATTACATATAAATATCCGCGTCAGTTTTGCGTCAGTTTTGCGTCTAATCTCACCTTTTGACTCCAATTTTCGGAGGAATGCCTGAGCCTTTTCAGTAGTTGTTCCCCACAATTTCGCAAGTTCTCCCTGGGTAGTTACAAGTTCGCCGAAGCCGAATTTACAGACCACTCCCCGGACCATGCGCTCGGTCTCTCCGTCGCCTACCTCACGCAAAAGCAGGAGCCACCACTGGAATTTAGCAGGGTCATCCTTCCATAGCCAATGCTGGTCTATATTATCCGGGAGTTGATACTTCATAGTTACTGCGCTAAATAGCGGTTTATAATCTTTATAAACTCATCAAGTGATTTGCATACAACGTACTTATTGCCATGACGCTCAATGTTTTTCTGCCATGTCCTTTGCTCCGGAGATTGATAGCGGTCCGGGCGTTTCATTTCTATGTAAAGTGCGCCATAGCCATGACGAGGCATAGCCAGACATAAGTCGGCTACACCTCGAACAATACCCTCACGCTTTATCCTGCGTCCTTGACCGCCCAATCGTATTCCTTCGTTGGCGATATGGAACAGCACACCATCTTCCCATAGGGCGCGATGCTGCAGTTGGAACCACTTGATGCAGGATTGCTGTATCTCACTCTCAGTCGGACCTTCTGATGGGTCCCGAGGTGGTTTCTTCACAGTTTTAGGGTCGCGCCCCTCCTTGATAGCTTGAAGCACGAGCATATTGTATGAATCTTTTCTTGGTGCCATTGGCTTAGTTCGGTATTATATTGTTGGTTCGCCGAAACTGACGTAAGTCAGCCCCAGTTCTGTTATGATTCTTTCTAAAGAATTTATGCGTATCCCACGGCGTCCTGTCAGGAACGAGGATAGAGTAGAGCCTCGGACATCGCAACGTTTCGCTATTTCACTGAGAGGTTGCCCTCTCTTTTCTATCTCGGCTTTAATGATACGGCGCACTGACAATGCGGGCACCGTACCGATGTTGTCACCCTCGTGACCGAGCGTGAGTCCGAGGACTTTCAGTAATTTCACATAAGCCAGATAGGAGTATGTGCGGCTCCCGTTTAGGAAGTTGCTCAAACTCTGATCGGTAACTCCCATCGCATGACTGACCGCTCTTTGCGTCAGTCCTAAATCTCGGATTCTCTGCTGTATCGGTTCTCTACAATTCATTGGATTTTAGTGGAGTGAAGTGTTTCTTGATAACCGACGCATTGCCTTTGTAGAACACAAGGACGCGCTCATGAACTCTTACGACTTTCCTTGATCTCATGTACCGTTTTGCTCTTAGATTCGCTGTAGCATCGGGGCGGAACAATATAATATCATCGAGAAACGCACAGCCGTAATTTTGGAATATACGGATGACATCGCCGGGGAAATTATAATATTCACCTTTGCGGTTGCGAATGTCGCCCACAATGACAATAGCGAACCTATTCCACTTGAGACATTTTACTGCCTTACCGAAGGCATCGCGGAGTATTTCTATGAAGTCGTGGTAAGTCGGCTGATTGGAAGCGTCGCCGGCAAGGTCGCTGTAAACTTCGAGATTGTAGTAAGGCGGGCAGCTAATGAATAAATCCTGCGTGGCAACGCCGATGTACTTCAGGAGGTTTCTGGCATCGTCGCAGAAGTATCGTAAGTAATGGTTGGCTACCGAAAAGGCGTTGTTCTTTTCATTGTTTACCTCAACCTGGCTCGGCCTGATGTCGATGCCGGTGAAACTATGTCCCTTTGCCATTGCGACGGCGCCTTTAGTTACACCACCAGCGAAGCAATCAAATATCTTCGCCTTCTCACATGGAATGAACCATTCGTATATTATCTCGGCAAGGACGGGATCGAAAGTGCTGACTCCATCGCTCATCTTTGAGTATTCTTTGGTATCTCTTGCATCTTCAGGACCGTACTGCTCGATATATTCATCGAATGAAATGCCGAGCCTTTCGCGTTCTTCTTTCGTGCGAGCATATAGTCCGGGGAACCTCATAGCCAGGGAGCCGTAGAGTGCCTTTTCTCGGCTTTTCCCTTCCGGTCCTATAATATCAAGCCACTCGCGCTTTCTGTGCCGCCAGAGGGCGCTCCGTGCGTCTAATACGGATAGATATTGTACTTCAAAGTCTTCCATTCAGAAATACGTGTTAGTTAATTGTTTGTACTGATTGTCGGCAATGCCTTGGATAAAGTATTCTCCCGGTTTGCGCTCAAACAGTCGTAGATCCTCGACCTTGCCGAATCGTTTGATATTTCCGCAGAGGTCTACAATCCATCCTGCTTCCTTGCTGGGGTGAGGTCTTATCGCTCGGCCGAGTATCTGATAGTACATGGCGAGCGACATCGTAGGGCGAGCCATCACGACAGTATCGAGTTCGGGATAGTCGAAGCCGGTTGTCAGCACTCCGACATTAGTCAGAACCTTAATCTTTCCGGACTTAAAATCCTTGATGATTCTCTCTCGTTCTTTCTTCGGGGTCTCACCGCTGAGCATTTCGCAATCATCGATTGACCGGCAAAGGTTCTCACTTTCTTCGAGGAACTTAGTAAAGACAAGTATGCCTTTGCGCGGGATGCCACTCTTCGGGTGCTGGAGCCTCATTACGATGTTCACGAGGTGATCTTGCAGGTTGACACGCTGGAACTCGTCGAACAGACTCTTCTCATCGAAATCCATGCCAGTTGTGTTTCTTTTCAACCCTTCTTGCGGCAGGATTGTCATGTCGTAGTAGTTCAGCTTTGATAGATACCCCCGCTGAAGCAGCGTCTGTATCTCAACTTGATATATTACGTCGTGAAATACCCTCGGTCGTGTTCGGGTCAGAAACTTCAATATGCATTTGTTCTGCGGCTCGCATGTGGGGTCATATCGGCCGTTTTCATCAAGGCATATCTGGGCACTTGTCAGTCGATACGGAGTGGCAGTAAGGCCGAGTATCTTTCTCTTGGCGCAGTCAAAGAAGTCTTTATACATACCGCCTTGCGGATTTACACCGTGGCACTCGTCTACTATGATGTATCTGAAATGATTGAAGTCCTCCATGTGCGACTTCACACTGCCGATTGTAGCGAATGTGATTCGGCTTATCTCCTTAGAGTTGAACGATGCAGAATATATTGAGCAATCCTCGACACCGTAGCTGCGGAGCTTGTCGAAGTTCTGCTCAAGTATCTCTTTCGACGGCTGGAATACAAGAACATTGCCGTCGAGCCTATGTGCAATGTCAGCTATGACAAGGCTTTTGCCGGCCCCGGTGGGAAGCACAAGAATCCCGTTCCTCTCCCTTTTGGATTTGAAGAAGTTAATGGCTGCGTCAGAAGCCTGCTGCTGGTAATCTCGTAGCGTATAAATCATTTATCCTTAAAATCTTTTAAGAATGTGATGAAATCTTCTCCGTCTTCGGGTATTGGCAATGTGAATCCAAGGTTCTGCGCTACATCGGCCTCTATCTCGTGCATGAAATAGGTCAACTGCGCCGGCGACATTTCCGACACACTCGGCATATCATCGAGAAGAAACTTACTGCAAAAATATTTATAGAGCCTAACCTTACTGTTGCCCGTTTCCCGTGCCAAAAGCGACATCCACATAAACAAAAGTTTCCGTTGGGGCACGGAATGACGTACACTTTGAGGTTCAATGATGATGCGGTACTTGCCGTCGGGCAAACCCTCTATCATTTCCACCAAAGAACGGTTAATCCGTGTCCCTTCGGAAGCATTTTTTATAAGTATGGCGGTCGCTACCATTTCATGCCGATAGGTTGAAGATTTTGCGATCGGTAATCAAATGGCGGTTCTCTATAAGGAAACATATCAGTTCCTCACACATGGTTATGAGCTTCGGTACATCGCGCTCTGGCTTATACATATATGATTCTGTGTATGTCTCCCACCGTCCGTATTTATCTATTTCGGCGATGTTGTACTCGAATAGGCGCAAGTCGAGGCCGTTCTGCTGATAGCAATAGGGGTAGACGATATGCTGCCAGTGATCTTTGAACTTGCCAACCGAGTATTTACCGGTGGTTTTGATGTCATGGATGCTTTGGGGCATGAGTTCGTCGACATACCCATACACCTCGACATTTCCGAAACGTGTCGGCACAATGGCCCGGACGAACTGTTGGGTCAAAGCACCTTTGTAGTAATTGGCGAATTCTCGGCAAAGATTGATGTCGAAGTAGAATGTCCTATTATTATAGGTGGCGTTCAGACCGACAATTTTGTTGGTCTGCTGTACGTCGGCCCATCTTTCGTCTGGCTCGCAATTATCTACCTGTCCTAATACGATGGTTTCGTAGGCATATCTGACATCGACCTTATCACTCTTGCGGTGTTCAATCATGCAGTCTACAATCTCATTGAAAGCAGTACCTTTGTCAGCGGCTTCGCTGTCAAATGGAACACGGTTTATTCTATCAATAAGAGATTGAAACTGCTTCTGTCTGAACTCCTCCGGAGTATGGGGCGGGTTCTCCGAATAACCCCAATACTTTTCATATATGGTGTCGCTGTTTAGATAATCCTGGAAGCCATCGAGAAGCGTCGCATAGAATCTATACGAAACGTTCTCAAGCGGCTGGCTCTGCATCGGTGTAGGTCTTGTTTTCGGTGTCGTAGACGAGGCCGAGTTCTTTTACCTTTGCACCGAACAGAGAACGGGTCTTTGCCATGGAACTGCCGATATGTTTGTAGTCCTTGATTCTCGCGGCGAAGTCGTTGGCCGACTGAGCATCAGTGATGTTGTTGATGTCTTCAGTGATGGCATCGATGAGCTCGTCATACTTGCGTCGTTCCTCGGCCTTAACGTCGAGCATTGTGAGATAAGGATTGATTACCTTTTCGGTGATGAACGTGTTCGGGGCCGTAGGTTCAGCCTTGGAGTTTAGAATGGTGGGTACCTGCATTACTGACGGGAGATTGCAGGTATTCTTGCCGTCGTTACGCGATGTAGGGTCGAATGTGATGGTACGGCTCTGTACACCGCGCTCCGACTTCATTTCCAGATAGCCGAGCAGGTCGAGCTCGGTAACGATGGAGTTGTAGGATTTTTCGCGGAGCGACGGGATGAAGACGGTCTCGTCGCCTTCCTTGCGACTATCGCGATGAGCGACAAAGACGATGTGCTTGTTGAGTGAAGAGAGCGCACGGGTAAACCATGTGAACTCCTGATTGATGCGGCCCCAGTCCTTGATCTGCGGCTGACGTGTACCGCAACAGTAGGTGATGATGTAGTCCATCATCTTGCCGATGGTGTCTACTACGATGGTCTGATAGATTGCGAGGTCTGCCTGGTCCTGCTGGAGGAGTTGCTGAATCTCCTTCCAATTATCGACCTGAACGATGTCTACGTTCTCCAGATGAGCGAGATTGACGCGCTTTACGCCGTTGTCGAAGTCTAGGAGTAGGGGTTTCGGCGCGCTGAGCGCCACTGTAGTCTTACCCATACCGGCTTGGCCGTAGATCATCATCTTGACCGTCTGCGGGATGACTAATTCATTGGATTTCTTGATGAGTCCCATGTTGTACTTTTTTATTGATATTTAATTGTCTGCTAAGGGCAGATACCTTATTTGCATTTACTTTGTACGGAATACCGTCACGGTATATTCCTTGGTGTCGCTTTTGATATCAGCGTCCCAGCCGATTCTCGCTAAGTCTTTGCGGAACTTGCTGACGATTGCTGTTACTGAACTGCATTGCTCAATGGGGAAAACTGCCTTTTCTCCAGGTTTGAGCTTCCTCAGTGTCGGGGATATAGGAATCTTTGCTACTTGCTCCATACCGCCTCCTTTCCCATAACTGCGGCAGGAGCCGAGTGTGACATTTGATAGCCACACTCGGAGATTCTACGATGATTGATAATCGTTGTTTTCATTTCCTACGGATTTTTGATATAATACTTATTTGCATTTGAGCGAGTTTTTGACTACCTTTGCGTAGTCTTAGTAGTTTTAGTTATGCAAAGATAATCATTTTCGCAATATCCACCAAACGAAAATAATCATATTTGCAATTAACGCTAAGATTTAACACTTTTTAATCATCTTTGCAACTTTCATAAGTGTTGGTTGTGAGAATGGTTACTCGCCATAGCGAAAAATAATTTTATTGCAAATATGAAGGATAACGTAAGACAAGACGAGTTCATTCCGGTGACTCGCAACATCATCAAAAACGTGCTTGAGGCCGTCGGTATGACCGCCCCGAAGTTCGCCGAAGCGCTGGGCATAAACTATCAGCGCATCTTCGACCTCCAACGTGGCCGGACGAAGAAATTCAACCCAAATATCGCGGCTCTGATCTGCGAGAAATTCCCTCAAATCAACAAGTCCTATCTCTTTACTGGCGAGGGGAGCGTACTCGTCGAGACTGAGGACGCAGTTCCAGTTGAGCATGTGCCGGCAGAACCGGCATCCGATGGCGGTGGTCTTGCTGAAATCAGCGCACTTCTCCATCGCCTCGTGGATATGCTGGACCAGGTTAACGAAAGATCTGCGCGCCTCACTGATTTCGAGCGTCAACTTAATGAGCGCGAGGCTGCTCTTAATGCCCGCGAATTGGACATCGAGCAACGCGAGGACGAACTCGGAATGGCTGATAAAAAAACGGTATGACATTTCTTCAGTTGCACTATCGCAACATCTTTCTAAGAAAACTCAAAGATGTGCTCAAACATAAATGACTGTTGCCGTCTGCGTACCGGGTCACAATGGTGTCGTCTTACAAATGAATGTTCGGGATGGGGATGCCGGTTGCTAACTGTTATACCGAATCCTCTCCCGACTACCACCAACGAAAGAGCCCAACTCTTCAGCCGGGTGTATCGCCTGGCTGAAAGGCTGGGCGTGTTGTCTTGCCCGCACTTTGATGAACGTGCCTTAGACTCTATGGTCGAGGACGATTCACTTCTGCGCTCAATAAAAAATGAGGTCAAAAATTTGCATATATGATTAAAAGTTCGTAACTTTGCACCGCAAATATGAAGGACGGCACAAGCAGTTCTTGATAGAAATTTTTTGGAATTTGCGCAATACACCCGCAACCTCCAAAGGAGTGAGAAGCTAAAGTCTGATTTACAGGCTGGTAGCACGAAAAGAGGCACGCCTGGAAAGCGTGTATACGCCAAAAGCGTATCGGGGGTTCGAATCCCCCTCACTCCGCAAGGAACACGTTGAAAGACAACGAATTGAAGCGTTGATTCAACGTGTTCTTTCCTTTTTCTCCCCCGGAAACGACATTAAAAAAAACCGAAAGACTGCCGAAAATAGCTGAGAAAAGCCGAAAAATGCCGAGGTCTGCACGCAACATGCACGCAAATATTTGAGGTAAGAAAAGCTATTAAAGTGGTTCGGAGGTGAGTTTAATGTTATGACAACCGTAAAAGTTATTCTTGACAAGCGAGCCGCCAAAGACGGAAAGGCTGCTCCGCTCAAAATCTCAATCTGCCATGAAAGGCAGACATCGCTTATCTCACTGAACGTATATGTAATGCCGCACCAGTGGGATTCAGTTACGGAGAAAGTAATCGACCACCCAAATCAGCTTCAACTAAACGCTTTCATCGGAGGCCGCAAGGTCGAGGTGGAAAAGGTGCTTATTTCATTGCTCGATGATGAGATAATCAGTGGAATGAGGGCAAAAGATGTAAAAGATTACATACTTGCCAAGATTGCCCCCAAAGTGGAAAAGGCCGAAAAGCCCGAAGAAGATCCGAACACATTTATAAAATGGTTCGACCGCTTCACCGGGCGCAAGCAAGGGCGCACAAAGGCAATCTATGAGGCAACACGCAGCCGCCTTGTGGCGTGGCTCGGAGAAGCCGGCCTTGCCAAAGTGAAGTTCGAGGACATCAAGATTTCGTGGCTCGAAAGTTTCAACGATTTCCTGGCAAAGACTTGCAAGACAAACTCGATAGCGATACATATGCGTAACATTCGCACCGTAGTTAATTACGCTATTGACAACGAGGTAACGAATACCTATGCCTTTCGCCGCTTCAAAATAAAGAGTGAGGCAACACGAAAGCGCAACTTCGACACAACAACACTCCGCGCCATATTCTCGGCGCAGGGGTTGGAGGAATGGGAAGAAAAGTACCGCGATTTCTTCGCCCTTACATTTATGTTGGTAGGCATAAATGTGGTTGACCTCTGCAACCTCGAAGAAATAGTGTCCGGGCGCGTCAACTATATAAGAGCCAAGACACATCGGCCTTATTCCATCAAGGTAGAGCCGGAAGCACTTGCGCTCATTGAGAAATACAGCGGCGAGAAGCACCTGCTTAACTACCTCGATGGCTGCGTCAACTACCGCCACTTTTACAACAATCTGTGTAAAGGTCTGAAAGCCGTAAAAGAAAAACTCGGTCTTTCTGAACTGACAACCTACTGGGCGCGCCATTCGTGGGCTACGATAGCTGCCAGCCTCGATATTCCCAAAGATACAATAGCCGCAGCGTTAGGCCACGGAGGAAATACAGTAACCGACATCTACATTGAATATGATATGAGCAAGGTAGATGATGCCAACAGAAAAGTGCTTGACTGGGTACTTTACGGCAAAGATTGGCGCAAACCTGTTGAAGCCCCGGCAAAACGGCGCGGTCGGCCTCGTAAGGCGGCTGAGGCCGAAGCTGCATAAATTACTCGGTGATTGGGTAGAAAACGCCTTTGAGTAACTGCGACATTCCCTGTTCGGTGAAGGTCGCGGTTATTTTTTCGCAGACGTATTTCTTGCCGTGTATGATGAAAACGCTCCTTACGTTTGGTATGGAATCGGCAAGGAACTTAAAGGTTGTTTTCTTGCCTGTGTCGATACGGTGTACTATACGGCGGCTGTTGAGCTGCCGATTGTTGAGGCGCATATTGAAATGGAGATACTGAAAGTTGCTCCAGTCTTCCATAATTTCAATATCCTCCACTTGCGGATAAGGCAGTTTGCCGCGAGTGTTCTGTGCTCCGTCCCAAAAGCCGACATAGATACGGTCGTAGTATTCGGCTTTCTTCTCTTTCTCCCCTGCTTCAAGGCTCTGTATGGTGTGGGTCTGCATAAACGGATATGTGCTTTCGTCCTCCCCGGTGCCGTTGTCCTCGTCGTAGCCGGAGAAAGAGAGGAACAGGCAACGTCCGTACTTTTCTTCGGTGTAGTCTATCCGCGCCGGAACAAATTCGATTTCGATCTGGTCGGCGTCTTCGCTCTCGTCCACAATGCGCCCGCCGAAAAGATTCACAGGCTGCAACACACATTTATATGTGAACCGTAATCTGTACTTGTCAAAATAAGGGGTACGGCTGACGGCACGGATAACAAAGTATGCGTCGGCATCTTTGGCATACAGCAAGCGGTCTATCTGACTGCTTCGATGATGCTGCCCGTCCCAAGTTCGCCAGCCTTTGTTAGCGGCCAAAAGTTCGCGCATGGTATCATATATGACGGCGCGGTCTTTCCATGCCTTTATAAACCAGTCGCACGAGTAATATTTCCATACGGCATGGTCGCACTCCTTATAGACGAGGTTTTTAGCCTCGGCATACTCGCACCGGGCATCTTCAACCGATACTTCGGTGGAGTGTTCGGAAAGCACGTCGCGCAGTTCGACGGCACCCGACGCGGCCATCAGGTCGTGCGTGAAGGCGAAAGCCACGGTACGGGCGCGGTGGTTTATCTCAAACTCCGCGCCTAAAAAGATTTCCAGTTTCTCGAAAAACTCCGCGACAGTCCAGTGCGGCAAAGCACGGGCGTACTGCGGCGTGTACCATGCCGCCGGGAGGCAGTTGCAGACAAGCAGCCAGCGGTGTTCTTCGGATTGCTCCCATTGCGACAGGTCTACGGCATAGCCTACGGCCTCGCAAATCTTACGCACGATGAATATGAGGTAAGGCTGCCACGACAGCCCCCATGTGTCGGAGTGCCAGGAGTAATGCCCCCTGTTCTGTGTGGCATCGTCCACGGTGTATTCGGCAAGGTTCTGAATATTGCCCGAATAATCGTTTACCCACGGCAGAGCCACAGCATCGGGATAATAAGAGGGCTGCCACGCCTTTACCGGGTCGGGCTTGCCCGAAGGCCATTGGCCGAGGTCGAGTTCATTTATATAGATGTCGTCGAAGGTCTGCGAGAAGTTCTGCTCGCTGCGGCCTTCAAGGAACTGGCATTTTACCTCGGAAGCGTTGATTTCGTTGACAGTGATGGAGCCGAATTTGAAAAACTTGCCGTGCCGTATTTCGCACTCGAAAATTACCTTACGGGCGATAACGTCCGCACGGTTGATGTTGCCGAAAATGGCCGTATTCTCCGGGCAGTCTTTCAGCGGAAAGGTTATGCTCAAAGTATAGCCGTCCGAACCGCTGAACATTCGATTTTCGGCCACATATTCAAAAGATGTGCCGGATTTGAGGACTGCATCGCGCCCGTTTATTCTAATTTCCATAAAGAAAGATTATTGATTATTTCCTTGATTTAGGCAGACGGTTTCGCATCAGGCGGTCGTATTCGTCCTGTGCGCGCTGTATGCCGTGGTCGCCTGTAACGGTATTGACGGTAACGAAAGGCTCGTTGAGCCGTTCATCGAGGCGGTCGAGCGTCGCATAGAGCCGTTCATCAGCCGCAGGTGCGGCCTGCGGCGGCACGTTGACATTGACAACGGGCATGGCCTGGGGTTGCGCGGCAAGCACCATAGGGGCTGTTATTGAGCGCGACACGTCGGCTGCGGTCAGCGATCCGACAGTGTTTGTGCGCTGTGCATAGTCGAGGGCTTCGATGAGCGGCCTTGTCTGCGGCGATTTCACGAGTTTCTGCGAGGCTACCCATTCTCCGGCATGAACCACACCGGCCACTTGGTCGGGCTTGCCCTCCGGGGTAAAGCCGCCGGATTTGTAGCCCTGCGCCTCCGATGCCTGTTGCTGCTTCTTGATGGTGGCTATCTGTATGGCACCTGCGGCAACGGCCATCGCCGCCGCTATCGGCGCAAGGATATAGCCGATAACTGGCACGGCGGCAGCGGAGCCATAGGCGTTCAGGGCATTTGTGGCTGTCTGCGCCACTGCCTGAATAACCTGCATCACGAACATTTTGCGGTTGGCCTCCTTCTTGATTTTGGCAATTTCCTTTTCTTTCTGCTTCTCGGCTTTCTTGACGCGATAGGAATTGCCCTCTGCAAGCTCTATTTCGCGGTCGTACTTTTTTTCGGCCTTTGCCACTTCGAGGTCGGAGGAAGCTCTGACAAACTCAGAATACTGCTGCATACCGGCAGTCATCACGGCAAAGACCGATTGGGCGAGCGCGGCAAGGCGTGTCGCCCAGTTGCCTCCGTCTTCCTCGGTGCTGTCAAAAAAGTTCTTCCATGCCTCGTAGATGTCGAGAAGCTGATTGGTATGTTCGGAGCCTAACCGCCTCACGCCCTCGATTGCCTTTTTCTCGTAAGCACGGTTGATGCGGTCTTTGGCGGCCTCGGCCTGTTCGTGGGTAATCACCCCCTGGGCTTCGAGCGAAGCCACAATGTCGAGTTCACGCTTCTTCGCAAGGGCTGTCCGCGCCGCCGATCCCTGCGCGGGCCTGGCGGAGTCGGGCATATACTCGTCGGCATATTTCTTTTTCAGGTCGCTTTGCGCCCGGAGATAGTCTTCGTAAGAGATAAGCCCTGCGGCATAAGCCTCGCCGAGCACCTGCGTTTCGAGTTCGAGGCGTTTCCCGGCTTCCTGATATTCGTACTGTTTGCGCCACTCGGCCACACGCTGCGCCAAAAGTTTCTGACGGCGCAGCCTCTCGGCGTCCTCGGCCTGTTCAATCTGCACGACATAGTTGTGGTATTCCTCGCTGTCTTTGGTATAGGCGTCGCGCATTTCCTTAAGGTACTTAACCTTAATCTCGAAAAGGCGTTGCTGCAATGCCTCCTCGTTCCCATAGAGGGCATTGCCGGGAGTGGCGGCGTCCATCTGCGCCTGTACCTCCTCGGCTGTCTTCTTGCGGTGGCTTTCCTCCACCGACATGGCGGCGTTCTTTTTCAGCCACTCGGCCTGAATCTCCGCTTTCTTTTTCAGCAGTTCCTGATAGTCCTCGTCCTCCTGAAGATTGTAGTCCTCGAAGATACGGAGGCGGTCGTCGTAGTATTTGATTTCGAGGTTGTGCTTGTAGAGAAGGAACTGCGTCCACGATTTCAGCCCCGCCGAATAATCGCTGACATTCTGTGCGGCACCGGCCTCCCATTCGCCTTTCGCATCGTTGAGTTTGTCCTTGAACTCCTTTCGCGCCTTTATTGCCGCGCGCCGTTCCTCGGCCTCGCGCGCCTTGCGGTCTTTTTCCGATTCATAGGGAGTAAAATCATCGAGAGTAAAGTCCGGGTTGCCCGCCACAGGGTCGTTGGAAGGTGTTTCAAGCACCGACAGCCGGGCACGGGCTTCATCGAGAAATTCGCTCACCTCGTTTGCGGCGATACGCCTCGTTGTTGGGTTCGGCTCGTTGATGCCTATGATTATGGCGCCGCCCTCTCCACGCTCGGCGTGGCCCTCGAAGTCGGTTATGAGTCGGCGAAGTTCCGTGGCCGAATATCCGGCGAGAGGATTGGTTTCACGCTCAATCTGATTTATTTCCCCCATCGCGGTTGTATATTCGCCGTGGGTGCCTATCATATCGTTAACGACATTTACGGGGTGCGCCGTCCAGCCCCATTTGTCCTGTAAGCTGCCTTTGATTCCCTGCAACTCACCGACAATATCCTGACCGATAGTGCCGGTGGTCTGCAAGTCAATGACGACGCGGTTAGTTATGCGCACGGCGTCCTTGTAAGACTTGCCGTAGGCGACAAGCTGCTCCTGCAACTTCTTCGCAAGGCCGCTGAAAGCATCGTCGAAAGTTTCCTGTGCGGCATCTTTCGCGCCCTGTATGGCACGTTCCTTAGCGGCGATGCGCGCCGCAGCCGCAAGCCTTTTGTAAGCGGCTGTAAGGTCTGTAATCTCGTTGCGCTCGTTGATTAGGCCACGCAGATACTTCCCATACTGGGATATGATAGTGTCCTTGACCTCCTTGTATTCTTTGGTTCCTCGCTTACAGGCTTCGAGTTTGCCGAAAAGTTCGTCAAGCTGCCGCTGTTCCTTTGAGAGTTCCTTTGAGAAATTGGCGGCGGTGTTGACAGCCTCGCGGAGCTTCTTCGTATATTCGGAAGTGCGGTCGCACAAAGCCTTTATAACGAGCACAAGAGCCGTAACCGCCGCGAGAATGAGGCCAAAAGGATTGGCCGACATAGCGGCGGTAAGGAGCCGGAAGGCGTGGGTGGCCGCGCCTATGCCCTGCGTAAAGGCTATCACCGCTATGCGCCCCAAAACGACAGCTATACGCCATGCGTTGTGAAGCGCGGTCGCGGCCTTGACAACGATATTATATGCTGCATGGGCTGTCTTCACCAGTCCGAGCCACGAATAATAGGCGGCAAAAACTGTGATGATACCAAGTATGGCCGTGCGGTACTTTATGATGAAAGTAACGATTTGGTTCAGCACACGGAGGAACACGGAAGAAGAAGTGTAGATGTGCCGCATGACCGGGTACAGCTTCTCGCCGAGTTCCACGGCAAGCTCCGTAACCCTTTTACGGGCCTTGTCGATTGCCGCCTGTGCCGTATTGTTGAAAATGGCGTATTCGTTAGAGGCCGAGGTGCCTTCGCGGAAAGCCTGATTAGCCTCGCCCAACTGCCATTTAAGGAAGTCGAGGTGCGAAGAAAGGTTTGACAGCACCGAGGACACGCGGGCACCGTCGAGGCCGAGATCCTGGAACAGCGGCGAGAGTACGGCAAGAGCCTGGTCTTCGCCCAGTCTGCCGAGAGCTTCGAGGAACATCATCACGCCCTCCGTGGTAGACCTGTTGAGGGTTTCGATGAAAGTATTTGTTTCCAGCCCTACCTTTTTCGCCATTTCTCCCGGCTTCTTGAAAAGCTCCATAATGGTGCGCTGCAATGCCGTGGCCGACATTTCCACCTTTTGACCGTGCGCGTCGAGCGTGGCGGCAAATGCCATGATTTCGGGTATCGTCATTTTCGCCGTCGAGCCTATGCCGGCCATACGCTGCGCAAACTCCACGATGAAAGGCTTGGCCGCGGTGCAGTTCTGCGAAAGGTGGTTGACGGTCGAGCCAACTTTCAGCATCGCGTCGCGCACACCGTACATCTGCTCCATGCCGAAGATGTTAGACAGCTTGGCGATGGTCTGCGTGGCACCTTCGCCGAGGTCAACGAGCGCGACATTTATAATAGAGGCGGCTTCGACATACTCCTTGACGGACTGCACCGTATTGTAGCCGAGGCGTCCGCCCTCCTGTGCGAGAAGATTAAGCTGCTCGCGCGCCAGTCGTGTATCCATGCCTTTGAAAAGCTCGTTGAGTTCGAGCACTTCGGCGGCGGTCATACGGGTGTATTTCTGCGTGTTGGCAAGTGTTTCCTCCATTTCGGCGTAAGTGTTGACGGCTTTACGTCCGGCCATCACCAGCCCCGTAATGGCGGCTACCACTCCCATTATGGCCGTCTGGCAGTTGTTCAGCCAGTTGTTGAACCTCTGCCACCGTGTCTGCCCGACAGCCATCTGCGCGTTGACCTTAGCGATTTCAGCTTTAAGCAGTTTGATTTTGGCAATCTGCATATCCCACGCGGCAGTGCCGCGCTGTATGCCGTTAAGCTGTGATTGCAGGGTGCGCAGAGCCTTGTTAAGCTCCCTGGGTGTCGCCCTGTCCATTCGGGCAAGCACCTGTTCGGCGGTCTTGGCCGAGGACTGCAATTTCTGAATAAGGCCGTTGGTCTGTTTCAGTTCCTTTTGCAGTTTCGACATCGTGGCCTTATCTCCGGCGGTCGCGGCTTTCGCCAGTTTCTTCTCCAGTTTTGCGGCCTCGGATTGCAAGCGTTTCAGCATTTGCTGGGCCTGCTTGCCGTTGACAGATAGCGTTACCGTTGCGGAAGTATTGTAATTAGCCATAATTCAATAGTTTATTGCGCAAATGTAACCGCAGCCTCTCTGCCCCTAAAAGACGGATTTTAGGGGCGTCGCGCGCAAATTGTGGGCGGTGCAGCCGGTGGCCCCGCAGTTTGCGCGCATAAAGCACCTCGCCGCCGCGATGTTTCGGGTATGAAATCGGGTCCCGGAATATCGCGGCGGCAAAGAGGTGTAACACAACGTTTTAACCGTACCGCTTCGGCGGTTCTACAAAAGTCCACGGATTTTTAGGAGGTTAAAAACGTTGTAAGCCTGAAAAACAGCGTTTTATCAGGCGCAAAGGGGGTTCGGGGGAATATTTTCCACCGAGGGTGCTTCGCACTATCCCCCCACGGCCTGTCGCTTTTTTCGGGTTGTTTCGGGATTTTCGGGCGGAATATGTAACCGCACCCACCGCCGCGCCCTGCGTAGGCGAAAGCGCGGTGATGTCGTTGACGCGATAATCAAAACGGGCGCAGGTCGTTTTGAGGTCGCGGCAAATTCCTATCCTTACATCAGCCGACGGGCGGTGATGCCCCGATGATGAAGCCGTGTTGTGGATTGGCATAAAAATCAGGGTGGAACGTAGCACGGGAGGCACGGCATACACCGTGAGCGCAGGGAGCGGTGTTGCCGTGGTATGAGTTGCTGTGCCACATTCCTTGTTTATCGCGGCCAATCCACTCTCGGCTGCATCATTTCCATATCCCGGAAGCACGTCGGGGTGATGTCGCGGCAAGCGTGGCGGTGGAGGCGATGCGCGTAGTGGAGGTGGCCGGGGCAACGGGGCGGTGATGAAAGGCGGAGCAATGCAGCCCAACCGAAAATCTCGGCCATAAAAGCCTCTGTGAAACAGTGGGTTGTTGGCCGGTTAAAGGTTTTCGATTGATGCGGAATGACCGCTCGGCCTTTCATCAGCGACCGCCACGGCAGCCGTAGCGTAGCTGTGCGCCGACGCGCCGCGTTTGGGGCGTGGGGCGGGGCTTGTGTCGGTATGCCGTTATGTCAATGTGTGGTTGCCGATGCCGCAGGGCGTGTGTCGTGGGTGCACGCCCCCGGCAGACGGTCTGCCGTAATGCAGCGGCGGTGCGGGGCGGCTTTGCAATGCAGTGAGAGGCACCCCCGACCGCAGGGAGTTGGCTCTAATGACCGTAGGGCGTTTGTGCCATTGGGGTGCCACCACGTCCGCACTGCCAAGCCATGCCCGGCAACGCGGCGGAGTGCAGTCAGAACGGCGAAAGGGGGCTGTCGGCCACGGTGCGCCCGGAGGTGTCGGCAAGCCAAGTCGTTGTGTCGGCATACCGTTATGTCGGCGTGTCGTGGCGGTTGTCCGCGAGGGTGGCCGATGTTCCTCTGCCGGGCGTTGTGCGGTGGCGGATCAGGGCGTGGGCGCGAGGGTGTGAGCGGAGGTGGCGCGGCGACAGTGAGCGCGGCAAGGCTCGGAGTGTTTGAACACCGCCGCCGGGTGTCGGTCTGAACTGTGTTCAAGGCACTCTCTTAAAAGCCGGAGTGAAGCCGTGGCGCAACGTGGCGTTTGTGGAGCGACAGACGCCGGAGCAGTATGCGGAGGTGTCGGAGCGGAACAATTTGAGAGTGTGCCGGGGCCGACACCCGACGGCAGAGGGCAACAAGCGCAGCGCGGAACTCGGAGCCGCTGCCAAGTGAGCCGCCACGCGCCGGAGCGATTAAGTCAAAGCGGCCTGTGCCTGTAAGCCGCCGCCTCACAACGCTATGGGTGGGATTGGGGATAATGCAAACGGCTACCCTCACGGGCAACTGTCTGAAATACACATATGACATATCAGAGAATACGAAAAAATTGCTAAATTTGCATCATACAATCATACAGTATTAGTTTATGTATAAAGCAATCGCAATAGCCGCAGGTATTATGATGTTAGTCACATCTGTTGTTGCACAAGAAACAACATCAAGGTTTGAACATCACGCAAATCTTGTCGGCAACACGTTAAATTGTTCGGCAGTTGAAGTGTTGGGTTATAACGATTATAATGGCTGTAAAATATCAGATACTTATAATATCATTGATAGCTGTTATATGGAGATAGGCGATGCGAAAGTTGTCAATATATATCACCTCGCTATCTTATCGCCAGACTATAACAATGGGAAGAAATGGGATTTATACAGCGATAGGGTGTTGTTGATGAAAAAAGGAGAAGACACTTTTATTTATGATAATGTAATTTCAAATGAGCCGATAATAGACGACGGGATTATTGTTCCTTGCGAAAGATTCTTTATCCCATCTGAAGATGAAAATGATGGAACATTTAACCAACCTTGCGATTTCGAGCTTGCCTATGTTAGAGGTCAAGGTTATAAGGTCGGGTGGAATATTGCTATACAGATTAGAGAGGATAAACTGTATATTGTAGGACTTTGTGTTTGGGAGCATAATTCTGATTTAACGTATACCAAGCGTATTGCTTATGAATACGAAACGGGTAAATTCCCGTTGGATAGGTTTGAGCGGTCGATGATAGACCAAGTGAGAAATGATGAAAATCCGATGCAAGAATAAACGAGCCGCCCGACTTTCGCAAGCCGGGCGGTTCTGTCAATCACAATCTGCTTATGAAAAAACTTATATCTCGGTGTGGCGTTTGCGGCGGCGGAGGTAGAGGGCGATGCCCGACACAATCAGAATGAGGGCGGCGAGGGTGAGTATTATCCGGGTGGTGTCGGGCGGCTCGGCTACGGAGGTGGTGGTTGTGTGTTCGGCTCTCGATGTGGCGGAGGCGTGGCGGTAGGCCACGGTGTCAAGTCGGTTATATCCGGCTATGGCGTTGCGTGTCTGTCTGCGGCGGTCGGCAATCTTACCGCCGACGGCGCGGATTCTGACGGTTTCTTCGGGCGACGCTGCCGATAGTGCTGCGTCGGCGGCGTGTCGCTCTATTGTTATATCCAGCGTGTCGAAGTCGAAGCTGATGCGGCGCATGGCGGTGTCGATGCGGAGGAAGTAGCCGGAGGCGAGGGAGGCGGCCACGCTGTCGGTGTCGGCGGTGTTGTTGGCGACAATATCCTTTTTCGATTTGCAGCCGCAAAGCGCGGTGAAAATCAGTATGTATGCGGCAAATGTCGAGAACCGAGAGTTGAGGGTCGAGATGGCTTTCATAGGTCGGATATGTCTTTATATTGCCAAAGGTTTGCTTGATAGCTTGCACCAGCGATCGCAGAGCTTTGCCCTGCGGCCGCTGACGTACAAGCGCAAACTTTGGCGATATTCATATTTATAAATCTGAATATTCGGCGGTTGCGTCGAAGGAGGGGCACGCTTTGGGGGCAAAATCACGGTGTCCGTATATCCGTGCACCGGGGTATCGCTCTTTCAGTTTCTTCAGGAGTTGGCGCAGGGCTGTTTTCTGTATTGGTGTGCGCGTGTCTTTTGGTTCGGGCTGTCCGTCGGGTAACCGCCTGTGGGCGTCGCAGCCGCCAACATAGCACACGCCTATGGAGTGGGCGTTGTGGCCGGAGCAATGTGCGCCGACCTGTTCGACGGGGCGGCCATTATGTACGGAGCCGTCGAGATATACGATGTAGTGATAGCCTATGTCGCGCCAGCCGTTGCCTTTTGGTTTCGGCGCGGTGTGCCACTGTCGGATTTGCTGCACGGTGAAGGGCTTTCCCTCCGGGGTGGCCGTGCAATGCACGATGATTTCGGTTATGCTTCGCATAAGGTTATGAGGGTTATAAGGTTATGAGGTTATGGGGTTATGTCTTCGTCGCGGTCTTTTGGCCGTGCGTATTTGTAATGATAGTCGATGCCGAACAGTGCCCCGGCGAAGGTGAGGATTTCGCCGAAGGCTATCAGCACGGAGTTGTGTATCTCGCCCGGCGGCGGCAGAATAAACCCTGCCACGAGCAGCCCGCAGCCGAGGGCGATAAGGGCAATGGCGGCGAGTAGCTGTATGGTGGGCTTGTGTTTGCGGAGGTTCATAATTTGTGGCGTAATTATTTGTGTATGTGGTGAATTATGATTATCTTTGCGTCTGTAAGTGAAACCATACTAAAAATGACCCGGACACCTCTTAACAATGTAAAGCCGCGCTAAAGATGAACTGGATACCTCTGCGTATGGCGGATAGCATTTCCCATAAGGGCTAACACGCCGGAGTTCCATAGATAGCATTTCCGGGTGGTCTTGTACCACAAGGGCTATCTCGGCTCGTATAAAAGATAGCATACCCTTGCGGCTCGCCCGTGAGGGCTTTCTTTTTTGCGGCTTTGCCGCAGTGGAGGGTTCATTGTTCATTGTTCATAGAGAGGTGGGGGCGGTGTGATTCAATGAACTATGAACTTTCTACTATGAACTTGCGAAGCAGTCAGGTCGAGAACGTCCATCGCAGTGTTCCGGGGTCGTATATGATGGTGAAGGTGGCGAGTGAGCTTGCGAGGTTGGCAGGGGTGATGGCGGCGGTGCCGGGATAGATTGGCTTGGCGAGGCCGATTCCGAAAACGAAGCGTATCATACGCTGCTTTTTAGGATTCTTGGGGTCGGTCAACGACACGGAGCTACGACCGAGGCCGAAGCGTATGTTGCCGTGTCGGTCGGTATGCCGCGTTACGAGTGTCGAGGCGTCGGCAGACCATCCCTCTGCCTTGACTGACAGGAAGCTGTGCGGGTTTGTGGAAAAGAGGATTTTAGAGCCGTCGAGTTTTACGGCGTAAATTGAGCCGTACAGCCCCCAGCCTTTCTTGGCCTGGCAGTATTTCCTGGCGGCGCGTTGCTCGGCGGTGGCGAACTTGTTCTTATAGGGGTTGCGCTTGCGCACACGCCGAAAGAGATACGGCACATATCCGGCGGCGGTGAGTGTCTGCGCGCCGAGTAGGTGCAGCTCGCCGTTGATTACCTGACAGGAGATTTGCGAGGCTTTATAGAGGTTGTCGGCGGTGCCGACGCCGAGCAGGGAGTTTATGGTCTGTATCTGTTTCTTGATGTCGGCCACGTCGCGCCGCGCGGCGTTTAGGTCAACGACCTGTTGGGCGCGCATGGCTCCGGCTCGCTCTGTTGTGGCTTGTTGTATCTGAATCAGTGTGAGATCGGCCTGTGCGCCGGTGTATAGGTTGACGCTCCGTGCGGCAAGGTAGATGTGGTTGCGGTCGGCGTTGCCCTGCGAAAGCGCGGTGAGAGCCGGACGCGCCGTTTTCAGGGCCTCGTGCCACTTGATGATGATGTCGAGGTTGGCCTGTGTTCCAGCGGTGGCGAGTATGTCGACAATCTTTTGGAGAATAGAGCCGACGGTTTCGGGCGACACGGAGTTTGAGGCCGTCGTGTTCCTGAACTGGGTTATGAGTTGGGTTAAGGTCGTTACGTCTATCATTGCGGTAATCTTTACCGCAAAACTACGGCGACGGTGTCGCCGAAGAAAAGACACAAAATTTCGGCGATATGCGCCGTATGTCGCCGAAAATGTGTAACTTTGCGTATGGTACGCAGTCGAAAATATCTACTTGGAATCCTGGCAGTATGTTTAATGCTGCCGCTCTTTATGAGGGCGCAACAGAATAGTGAGCTAAAATACAATACAGTTTATACTAAATCGGGGGCAGAGCCAATAACAAATAATTTGGCAAAAATTATTCTACATAGTATCAATTTATGGCAAGAAAAATGTAAACGCCAAGTTAGAAATGGTGTTTGTATGCGTGATACTACGAATTTTTTGATTAGCTCCATAGGACTGCCAAGTGAGGTAATATATAATCTGCCGAGCAACACAAAATATGTTTATGATGTTAGTTACGGCAATGAATTATATAAGCAGGTGCGCAAAAATAAAAATCATAGCATAGGATATACCAAAATCGACATAGACCTTTTTGAGAATCATATAGAGATACGTTTTTTCAACCAAACTGCCGTGGCACAAAAGAAAGGAAAACGTCAATGGTGGGAAATCAGTTCATCCGAATATGATGCTGTATTCGAGTATTCATATAACGAAGATAAAGATGAATGGGAATTGATTGATGAAATGGATTAAGTCGCTGAAAAATAAAGAGGCAGCGTATAAGACTGCTTTATTCCATGAGCGAGGCGCGAAATGAGCGGTCGTTGATGGTGTCGGCGTGGAATCGGAACATAAAAAGCTACCTCCAATATTATGAATATGAATTACTCCAAAAATTACATCAAATATATTCCTAAAATAATGCTCTTGGTTTACGTAATTTTGTTCCTTTGCATACCAAATGTGCCGGAGTCCGGCGTTGACAGTATCTCGGAGTTTTTGCATATTCCTTATATAAGTGGGCGTGTAATATTTATGCTGCTGTTACTGTTGTATTTCTATAAAAGCACTAAAAATTATTCCATTTCAGAAAAAATAATAGCAGCAATAAATATCGCATTATTCCCGATATTGTTATATTTATTATATCGGGTGGAAAACCCCATTAACTTTATACCATACAGTATATCAGTTTATTTGCTAAATGGTAATGCGGAAAATATAACTATTATAGTGTTTGATTTATTGCTAACATTTGGAATGGGATTTCTTATTCAAAATGGCCTTATTAGTAAATATAATCAGCTCCACAAAAATAATTAAGACAGATGTTCAGCGGATTAGCGAGGCTCGGAATGAGCGGTCGTTGAGGGCGTTGGCGACGATGCCGCAGAAGTCGCGGCCGAGATTGTCGGCAAAGAACTCTTTCAGATTCATCACGGAGGCATAGTATTTGGTGGAGAACCATTTGCGGCGTTGGCGGATTTTATCTCTGCCAATATCGCCGGGGTTGCCTCGCGGAACTTCGCAGCCTGTGCCGTAGTCCTGGAATATGCCGTAGGTGTTGAAGCGTTGCGAGAGGGTTACGGAAGTTACTTTGCCATCGGCGGTCATGCCAATGGCCATCGTGGAGCGGTACAACGCGCCGGTGTCGATTACTTTCAGCAGGGCGATGCGCTCGCGCCATATCTTTATCATCGTGGAATTGAAGGCGGTAACGTAGCGGCGGCGTTCTTCTTCGGGGGTCAAGGCAGCCATAGGTCGGGGTTGTATCGTAAATCGGTGAAGGTGTCGATGGCGATGTGGAAGTAGGCGCAGGCCGCGCCGGAGAAGAAGTATCGCTCTATCTCGGTGAAGTTGATTTGCGGGTCAAGGTAGATGCGGTTCTGTTCGAGGCGGGTTTTCTCTTGTAGCAGTACCGACATGAATTGCCGGAAAAGCTCGCGGAGGGTGTCGAAGCACCCCTGCCGAGCTTCCATATCGTCGAGGGCGTGGCGCATGGCGAGGAATACGGTCTTTATGCGGCGTGTCCGTGGGGTGTTGTTCATATCCATATAGCCCTCGGAGGTGTCGCTGACGGCAACGATGGCCGGTGCGGATTGGAGATTATGCAAGGCTTCCTCGAAGCCCTCCAGTCCGCTGACACGGCAGAAAACGAAGTTTTCGCGCCGAGCGAGGCGGTTGCGGTCGGTCAATCGCCCGAAGAAGGCGGCAGCGTTCCATGAGAAGGTCGAGAGTTCAGGGTCGGGTGTCGAGGGGTTCATTTCTTCGGGAATTTGGCGTTAAACTCTTTGTATTCTTTTGCTTGCGCGTCCAGTTCGGTAAGGGCGCGGTGGGTGTCGAGGGCGAGAATTTCGCGCTCTTTGGTAATATCTCCTTTGGTGAGGGCGCGAATCATGGCGTTTACGGCCTGTTGGATTTGTGCGCCGGAGGGCAGACGGCTGCCTCCAAGCAGGTTGTCGGGCTGCGAGGCTGTCTGAAAGAAGTTGGGATAGAGCCGTGCGAAAAGGTCTTTGACGGAGGCAAACCAATAGAATATGCTCACTCTGTGAGCAGGTGAAAGGTTATGGGGTGAGAGGTTATGGTTATAGAGTATGCTTGCGAGTTGGTCGAGCAGATCATCACGCCGGGTTGCGAGATAACCTTGATAGAGGTTGTCGCAGATGATGAATTTCTCAAAGGCCACTTCGGAGAAGTCGGGGGCAAACGGGCGGTAACGCCCGATGCGCGAGATACAGGCCGGCTGCGGCGGTATGGTGTCGAGCCAGTCAAGAGCCGGTAGGCACTCGGCGATTTGGAGGGCGGTTAGCCGGAAAGTCCGTTTGCGGAGGCGGCAGATATAGTCGGCGTTGTGTCGGTGTCTGACCGACAGACCCGCCCACCGGCACAGGCACAGTGTCTTAATCTCGTCGGAGGTATAATTACGGGCTATCAGCTCGAAAGCGTAACGGAGTTGCGCGTCGGAAAGCTCGTGCCAGCCCAGCGGCACGGCGAGGTCAATATGTAAAACGGGCGATTCCATACCGCGAAAGTATGGTGTCGCCCATTATGACGAAAAGACGGAGATTTAATTAGTCCAGAGGTAAACTCTAATAGCAAGGACTAATTGCAATGAATACGAATGGGAACACAAGAAAATACAGATAAAACCACAATGAAGTTTTATCATTATATTCTTTCAGCCATTTATTATAGTTCTTCTTTACGAGTTTTGGAGGGAATAACCACAAAACGAAAAGATATATTATAAGAAATGTCGCACCTCCGGCAACCCAATTCCACCACCCTGCAATTCCTGATTTTATGGTGTAGTGAAATAAATAAGGGATAATTGCCAGGAATAAAGGAAATGAGATTCCAACACGAGGCCACCCTGCCATTTTTGTATCGCAGTTATCGGCTTTAATATATAAATAGTGTAGGAAGTTCATTGTGGCTGTTGAGGATTTGATGATGGCAAAATTACTTAAAATCGGGCAGATAAGCAAGAAAAGCCCCACCGATTGCTCGGTGAGGCCGGAGGCGGCGGCTGTCGTGTTCAGTCGTCGCCGTGGAGGTTGATGCTTGCGAGATATTCGGAGCAGTCGGCGAAGCGGTCGAGTGCGATTTGCAGCGCGGCGGTGCGTGTGGCGGCGAAGATGTTAGACAACAGGCAGGTCGAGAAGTCGGTGAAGTGAACGTAGACGAAGAAGCGTTTAAGCCCTTCGGGGCATACTGCCGAATAGTCGGTGAGGTTGGCGAAGCTGTCCTGTGCGATGCGTTTGTCCGATGTAATCATAATGCAATGTTTTAAGGGTTTATGTGCCGGGGCACGTTGGATTTTATGTGCATTCGGGTGCAAGCGTCAAGCGGTTGGCGGTGCAAGGGTGATTACCGTATTTCAGTATGAAATCGGGGGAACGCGGAGCGCACACCTGCCCTTGCATAAACCGCGGCTTGCTAACTTTGCACAGGAAAATCAGTGCCCCGTGCCGTAATGCCGCATTGCATAGTGTCGGGCAAACGGTGTCGGCCAGGCTCGCGGCATCACCGGCGGCGGTATGATCAGAACCAATATCCCTTTGCTTCTTTGGCGTTGCGGAACACCGGGGGCGAGAACAGCCGGGCGGTGTCGGAGCGGTGCCATTCGGGGAAGGTGTCGGGGCGTTTGCGGATATACTCAACAATATCGCGGAGGTTTTCATCGCGCGGCGGTCGGTCGCAAACGATGTCGGCGGCGTGGCCGCGGAGGGCTTCGCACAGTTTAGAGTTTATAGTCGAGAGTTGAGAGAGGGTTGATAGTCCGAGGGTTTCATCACGGAGCCGCTGCATGAGTTCGTGGGATATGTAACGGGCGGCAAGTGTCGCCTCGGCATTTATAATCTTGGGGCGCAGTTCGATGTATTTATCCCACAGTGTAGAATGTGGAGCGCGAGCCGGAGAAAGCGATATGATGTGCTTCGGCAGAAAGAGCGTGGCGCGGAAGAAGTCGCACGGGGGCGTGTCGCGCCATTCGGGAGTGGCGGCAAGCAGGGGTATGAGGGCGTTGATGGCCGTGTCGCACTGGGAGCGATGGGCGGCGATAAGGCGGTCTACCCTGTCGCGCGATGCCGGGGCGAGGTTTTGGTTACTCACCACGGCAAAGCCGTTGACGGTCTGCACGAGGTCGAGCGACGGTATGGCGTCGGCGAGTGCGCGGTGCGCGGCGACGGCGGCAAGCGCAGTGAGTAATGGGGCGTGATGATTGGCGGCGAGTGTCGCGTCAATGACGGCTTCGGGGCAGAAAGTGTCGAAAAGCCATTGCTCGGCGGTGTCGAGCCAATGGGCGATTTTGTCGTATAGTGTCTGTTCGCCCTTAACGGCGCATACTTGCTGCGGCACGAAGCGGCGCAGGTCGGTGTCGTTATTTATCAGTCTTGCCATCGGTAGTAACGGTTTTGGCGTCGCGGTTTTCGTCGAGCGTGGTTAATTGGATAAATGGGATAAGGGGCTTCACGCCTTTCCAGCCGTTGAAGCGGATTATGATGCGGTGAACGGCGAAAAGTAGGTCGTGGTACGGTTTCTGAAGGGCCTGGGCGATTGTGTAAAGCTCCCGTTTGTCGGAGCCGGAGTTGTTTGTCTGCGCCTTGCCGGGCACGGAGCCTACGAGGTTGGAGTGAACGCGCAGGGTGAAGCATATCATATTGACTGCCTCCTGTATGTCGCTCTCCCAGTCGCCGCCCTCCTTGTCGGAATCGATCTTGTTGATTACGACGTCGTGCTGCTCGTCGCCGTTGGGGTTGACGTAGAAGGTGGAGAACCACACCTTGCCGGAGTTTTCGGCGCCGGTGAGGAAGTCGAGGATACGCTGTTTTTCCTCGATGATGCGCGCCTGTTGCTTTGCGCGGTCGGTTATGCCCTCGGATTTGAAAATTGAATCCCAGTATTTCTGCGACACTTCGATGTGGTATTTGAGCGGCGCGGAGTTGCGGAGCTTCGCTTCTTTTGCGAGGCCGATAAGCCGCTTGATGTTGTACCACTTCCCCCGGAACAGCGCGCCATAGTAAGGTATGGGGTAATATGTGCTGTCGGGGGTTGGTACGCGGCAGACGATGGCGAATTTGCGGCAGGTGTCGCCGCGTTTCAGTCGGTCGCGGAGGTCGGCGAAAGGCGAGGCGGCATCGAGCATTTCGATAATCTCGCAGTCGTCGATGGTGGCGAACTTGCGCCAGTTGGCGAAATAAAGGCGAGGTATTCGCCCGTTGGTGTCCGCCGGAGCGAAGCGGCAGTAACAGGCTTCCTTGCGGATAATGCGCACAATCTTTGTCGCCTCGGAGTTGAGAATGATGACCGACACGGCGAAGGCAAAGTGCTTCAAGTCCTGGCACACGCCGAGGAAATATGAAGGGAGGTCGTTGTCGAGGGTGAAATCCTCGACGGCATCGGCGACAGGCGCGGAGGCTTGGGCGGTGTCGTAGACGAGGCCGGAGCCGTAGCAGACCTCGGCATTGAACATCTGACAGGTTGCGAGGGTTTCGTCCGATTCTATCAGGTCGATAATGTCGAAGGGCATTTGATTGTTGGCACCCCAGGGCATATATGCGTGGGTGTCGGAGAGGGTTGTCGGCGTAATCTCTCCGTCCTCCTTGAACACGGGCTTGGGGTCGGTGAAAACAACGGCAGCGCGTCCTTCAAAGATTGTTTCTACGGAGTTGAAAAGTAATGTATCTTGCATAATCTATCGAAAAAAATCAGAGGGAAGAATCAGAGGAAAACTTCGAGGCCGTTAATGCGAAAAATACAGACGTGTCGGATTTTTCGGATCTGGCCGGAGGCCAGGAGCTTGAAGTTTTGGGTGCCGGAGTATCTTGCGGCGGCTTTATTGGGGAGTGCAATGCAGTTGTGCAGATGCACGATTTCGCCGTTTCGTTTCCAAAAGGAAATATCTACGGGGTCGCCGCTGTGGAGCATAGTGAGTGCCGTTGTGTAATGGATTGCGTGTGCCATCAGTTGAAAGGATTTTTGTAGGTGTCGTTATGTATTCGGTCGGAGTATCGGAAGCTGCTGTCGGGTCGCACGGAGGTACGGCGGTAGGTGAACTTGACTTTGTTAAGTTCATCGTCGCCGTCCTGAACCTCACTGGTACTGTCGGTGATAAGCACCGGGGGGAAGGTTTCGTTAAAGAAATCATCGTCGTTATACGGGCGGTCGACAATGCGCACGTCGCGCGAGGCGAAAAGCTGCGTAAGCCATCGGGCGGTGTCGAAAGAAAGGTTGTCGGCCTGAAAGTCGAAGGACTGCTCAACGGATTGGTCGTAGAGGCGGAGAGTGTCGGCGCAGACGGCCTCGGAGCGTTTCACTTTGGTTTTGGCGGTGGTGTCACCGGTTAGTTCGGCCAGTTCGAGGCAGTTGAACATATTGGTGAACCAGAGCCGGAGGTCGGGGGTGGTGTCGGAGAAGTAGACGGTAATGGAGCGTCGGCCTATGTCGACGGTTACGCCGAGGATTTCATAAGGCGTGGCGTTGTAGTATTTGGCGGTCTTCTCGTAGAGTGCGGCACGGCTTACGGTGAGCATGGCGAGGCGGTATTTGTCGCCGTAGCCGGTATATCCGTCGGGAGAGAATATGACGCGGATAAGGCCGGTGTCGCATCGGCGAGTGATGATGTGGTATGCAATCAGTTCCTGGTCTTCATATTTGAGAGGCGGCACGACGTAAAATAGCGGCACGGGAATATTGGGCGTGGCGGTGATGATGCGGCGCGAGGTGAGGAACTGCCGCGATATGATGGCTCCGGGCTGCAGGTCGGTGTGTCGGTCGCAGTAGAGGATAGAGAAAGTACGGGAGGCGGAAGTGGCGTCGGCGGCTCGTGCCGTTAGCCGGAATGTAGCGAGTGGCTGCTCACGGAGCGACATTTCGGTTTCGATGAGGGAAGCGAAATCGTGGAGGGTAACGATGCCGCCGTATGGGTAGTAGGTTTCGGAGAAAACAGGGTTTTCGTCGGTGCCGGAGAGGATAAAGAGCGATATATCCACGGAGGCGGCGGAGGTATTGACGGTTATGCGCTCGACGGCGGAGGAAAAAGCGAGGTCGCCGAAGTTGAGTAGTATCGATGTTGCCATGCCGCAAATGTATTGCGCCCCGGCTGCCGGACAAAAGACAGCCGAGGACGGCGCGGTCAGGGGATTGCGATTTTATACAATCCCCATTTGTCTTCGGCGCATAGGTGGAAAGCCAGCCGCTCGGAGGGAGATTCCATATAGCGGAACACCTCGCCGTCGCGCCACGAGTAATAGAGTGCGAGGCGGAAGGCTTCGATGCTGCCGCAGGCTTCGATTTGCCATGAGCCTTTATCGGTGAATACTTTGTAAATCTTCTTTTCCATATCATTTCGATTAATAGGGATTATAAAAATGAGTGGGGAGAGAGGGCAAAGCCGAGGGCGTTAACCCTCGGCTGCGGCAAGCTGCTTAAGCTCGTTGAAATGCTGCTCGGATATTGATGCGCCGAGTTCGCGCTTTTTCCAGAGCATGAAGCGCATGGCCGATTGAGGGGTGCGGCAGTTGCAGCCTATGTTTTCGTCGGGCATCACGCCGAGAAGGTAGACGTAAAATCCGTTGTTGCGCGAGCGTTTGAACACCAGGAGCTTGCTCTTTTGAGCGGTGGCCTCGGCAGCGGCTTCGGGCTTCTGTTCGGGGGCGACGGGGGCTGTGGCCTCTTTCTTGGCTGCGCTCTTGCGTGTGCGCTTCTTTGTCTTGGCGGTCGAGGTGGCGTTGGCGGTTGCTGCTGTCGTGGTGGTGGCTGTAGTTTTCATTTCTTTGAATTTTAGAGGGTTTGTTACTTGCCCCGAAGGGCTTATTGAATTTTTACGTTGCAATATCAGGGAGTGTTCAGAAAGCGGCGAAGCAAAAATTTTCAGTAAAATTTCAGCCGTAGGCCGTAGATAAAAATGAAGCTGCAACGTAGCGAAGCGAGATTTTTATTGAAATTTTGCGCAGAAATCATCGCCTGTTTTGCGGCGGTGCGGTGAACCCTACCTTTGCGACAGGAAAAATCACTATGCCCTGACGGATCAGGAAAGTTACAGCCGTCTAAAACCCGGAGGGAGAAAACTTGCCTCCGCCACTGCGCAAGCGCGCTGCCTCCCCGACCGATATAAACAAGCACCCGGCAAGGGCGTTTCCGATGAGTGGCAAGCCTCCCGGCCACGGCAGCCCGGAGCGCAACGGCGCGGTCGCCCGGCGGTGTCGAAGCGGAGTGTTCAGACCGTTGCCAATAACACCGATGTTAATGTGTCTTTATGGCGTGGTGTCCGTTGAGGATATGGCCGCTGCCTCGCCCCGGGCTGTTCGCCTCGTGTCTGTCGGGGAAAAGAGTTGCCCGGCAACCTATTTCCACCGTGCGGCATCGACGGGCATAAGCATCTTGCCGCCGTGCGTCGGCTTCGGCGCGCCTCTCTCCCCACGGGGTCGAAAAGTCGATTGTTAAGGGTCGAGAGTTGAGAGAGATTTCACCGGCATAATCCGGCGGAGTATGGAAAGGTGCAATAGTTGGCGAGGAGCGTGTCGGAGCGGCAATAGGTAAACCGTGGCGGCGAGTGTCGGCAAAAGGAGCGTGGGGAAAGGCTCGCCGGTGGTGGCGAGCCTCCCTTTGGAGGTCGGAGTGCTTTATGCAATCTCGTAAACCATCGTGTAGTCGGCGTTGCCTACCATATCGGCTGCGCGGTCGGAGGCCTCTTCTTCGTTGCGGGCTTCCACATATACCGTCTGGCTGTCGCCGTCGAAGGTGATTACTTCCACTTGGTATTCTTTCATGCGGTTGGAGCGAGAGGTGGTGCTTGCTGCGAAATTCATTATATGTGTCATTGCCGTAAGATTTTGATTGTTATTACTGTGCGCCGGGGCGCATTTGATTTTTACGCGCAATAAGGAGGGAAGTAGAAAGAGCGCAAGCGCAAAAATTTCAAGCAAAATTTTACCCCTGCCGGGGCGTAGCAAATACTACCCCTGCAAGGGTGTGGAGATTTGTAAAAATTTGAGCGGAAATCGGAGCCTGTTTTGCGATAGCTCGGTACGACCTAACTTTGCAAAGTGAAATATCAGATGCGTACCCGTGCGTGTTTACAAGTAATACCAGTTAAAATCAGGTCTGCAAGAACGGAAATGACGTGATATAATGCGCGGTAAGCACTGCCTCCCGACCGTATGAAAACCTATGTGTTTATGTTTAAGGATACGCTTTAGCGCTTCCTGTGGAAGAATCGCCCGACGGCAACGGCCATATTCCTTGATGAAGCCCGTAACGCCGAATCAGCCTCACTCCTTGATTCAACAGCCAATATGAGGGGCCACGGAGATACACACCGCTTTACCCCCTGCATAAACCGGCCTCCAAAGGGAACAGATAATAACGGCACAGCCTTATCCACGCGACAACGCCGACACTTGCCGCCGCTGCCGCTTGAAAAAGAAAGACCGCCCCGAAGTGGAGCGGTCAAATGCGATAGGGATAACAGCCCTTATGGGTTGAGATTTGAAGCTCAACGGCCACGCCGCAATAGCCCGGCGGCAGTGTCGCATCGCCATTATAAACAAAAAGTGAAAACCGCGTCAACACATATTGCTACCAGAACGTTATAACTCAAAAACATTTTTACTATGGCATACGGAATATTTCTCACTGTCCTTACAGCTATCATTGCGACTTTCATTGGAGTAGGTATAGCTGATTCAGAATGGCTCAAAAAAAGAGTTCATTACCGATTCGCACGATATCTTATTGGTCTAATAATAGCACTTATCATTTTCTGCCCGCTGTACCTCGGAATTTGAAAGTATATCCGCTTATCATAAGAAACCCCGACATCACTGCCGGGTGTTCCATATTGTATGAGTTGCTGTTACACGTTATTTCAATAGCTTCAATGCTTCTTCAAGCACGTTATCTTTGCCGGAAAAAAAGCTTTCTGATTCTTCAACTACGACATCGGGAATAATCCCGACACCGATAAACTCGGTGCCGTCGGGCAACCATTCATCGCGGGCGCATATCCTTGCCATATAGCCATAACCGAGGTCTATCATAATCGGTTGGCCGGTACTGCCTCCTGTCGGTGTGCCTATAATTTTACCTCGCTTAGCAGCTCTAAACGTAGCTGCAAAATCTTCAGAAGCGGAAAATGTATTGCTGTTTACCAGAAGCACTACGGGAATTTCAAATTTGGGAATTTCTGCGTGTTGAGCTGAGAAAGGGATAAGCGGATTTCCTTTCTCAATATACGGTTCAACGGTTTTGCCCCATGCTTTCATTACGGGAATATATTTTGGTGATGACCATTCGAGAGCCGGGATTGTATCAGGGCAAATAAGTCTAAGAATAAAATCGCCATAGGTAGAGTTGCCGCCTCCGTTATCACGGATATCTATCACCAAAGAAGATACATTTTCAAGCGAATCAAACACTTCAATAAATTTTTCGTGATCGAACAGCCCCTGCTGGAAAGAGGGTATTTTAATATATCCGATATTACCGGGTAATTTTTTGTGTGAAATAACCCGTTTGTTATAAGGATTATATTGCCAGTTCATATCACGTTCCACGTTCAGGGTGAAAATACTGTCGGGCGCGTTTCTAAACTTGACTTTCACCGATTTGTCAGCAGGGCCATTTGTCAACTGGCCGCCAAAGAAAGCGGCAGACTGCGACCATTGGGGAGTGGAGGAAGGGAAATATGGAATAACGTTTTTTTCGCCATATTCAATTACAGGCATATCGTTCATCTCGAGTATTTCGGTGCCGGGTCTTAATCCTGCCGCTATCATTTTATCTGTAATGACATCTGTAACAAAAACGCGGTTGCCGAACCTTTTTGTGAAGAATGGAAGCGTCCAATCCCTGACAGCCGGTGTATTACACCAAACGGCAGTGTGTCCATCTTTAAGAGTGGCGCACAGGAGTTTCAGGCTGTCGAGAAAAGCCTCATCTGTCGGAGTGTCTACGATTTGGGGCAAACGTGCCATATAGAGGCTATCCCAGTTGCACGGCAATTTGTCCATGTGCGCGAAATTATACTTTACCTCTGTGCCAAACTTGGTAACGATGGAGGCTTTCTGTGCCGGTGTCAACTGATTAGCCGCATTCAGATGAACTGCGGCAAGCATCAGCACAACGAGAGAACATAAAAACTTATTCATCAATATTGCAGTTATGTGGTTTATTGTTCGTTGTTAACTTTCTTACTGTGTTTATTCTTGCTATATATCCGACCACCAATCAAACCTCCAATAATACCTGCCACCAGAGGAAAAAATGCGATAAATGAAATTTTCATATTTGAGAGTTAGAGATATTATATCGCCGTGGCTCTCGGCGATTATCCTTGAAAAGAAAACGTGAGCCAACTATGCCACGTCTTAACTTGATGGCCCTGAGAAAGCCTTGTACTCAGATGTGGTTGACAGCAGCCCACGCTATGCGAGGGAAGCCATCATGCCTTATCGTTGAGTACAGATGAAAATTTCTCAGGTTTTCAAGTTCAAGATAAGCATAACGCTTCTTATTTTTCAAAATGTCGTGGCAAGCAATGGCTTGCGTCAGCGGCTTGCCGTTGCAAAGTTAATGATAATATCCGATAAAACGAGCGGTTTATGCCGAAAAAAATAATGATGCGCCCCCGGCGGTGAGGTCGGGGGCGCGGTGGGCGTGATTAGTCGGCTGTCGGAGGGTCGGCGGCGTGTGCCTTGTCGTAGCGGTCGAAAGCCTCGCTTATGGCTTTCTCGATGTGGGGATTGCCGGTAAGAGCCGGGCGCTTCTCGTGGCATATTAGGCATGGCACGGTAGCCTTAGGGCGGAGTATGTTGGCGGTGGCGATAGCGTTGTAGATGCGCTGTGTTACCTCGATGCCGTCGGCATAGTAGTGAAAGGTGTACTCGGCTTTTGTTGTCTTATTTTCCATATCAGTATGTGGTAAGAAGTTAAACTTGTGGCTCGCAAGAGCCTTTTACACTGCCGTACAAAGTGCGGCTGCAAGGCGCAGGGGTCAAGGGTTGACCGACAAAAATTTCCAACGGCAAATTTTTTCGAGGCAATTCACCTGCCCTTGACGCGCCGGGGCCGCTTTAACTTTGCGGTGGAAAAGGTCGCCGTGCCACAGACGTATTGCCACATAGGAAAATCAGACAATGCCGCCGAGTGCCACGGATATGCCGGTGTCGTTGTAGGGGAACTTTTCACAGCCGATGTAGAGGGTATCGAAAGCGTCGGTGCCGTCGGTGCGATGTTCGAGGCGGTCTTCCTCGGTTTCGGCGAGTTTTTCGCCGGCTTTGTCCTTGCGGAATCCGAGGCGTCCGCGGCTCACCCCGGCAGACTGTATGGCAAGGATTAAATCGTCGTTGTTCTGACGGTTGAAAAACGGCATAAGCCGCTGTTTACCTGCGAAGCCCTGATTTATGAGCAGGTATTTTTCATCGTGTCGCATCGGATTGCCGAGGTAGACATCTTCGACGCGCCAGCCGTGCCGCTCAAACTCGTGGATAATTACCCATCGGAAATCCTGATCGTTGACGGCATAGTTGCCACCCAAAGCGGTGCTGTCGTAGTAGAACACGACGGTCTTGTTTTGGTGCGTCGCGTAGTAGGCGCAGAAGTCGGCGACAAGTTCGGGCAGTTTGCGCTCAAACTTCACATAAAAGGATTTTATGATGTTGAGCCGCTTGCCGGAGGGCTGCCCTGCCACAATCCAGTTGATGTTGGCGTTATAGTCCAAGCCTATGCAAATAGGCGCGAGAGGGTTCACGTCGGCGTCCGCTTTGCAGGTTATGAGGTTATGGGCTATGAGGTTATCGGCTTCCATAACCTTATCATCACATAAACTTTTGAAAGCCAAGTCAAGGCTTTCAAAGTCGGAGGCGTTATACTTGTGCCGCTCGCGCATGGAGGAATAAAAACCGTCTTTGGCTATTCCGATCCTCTGACAGAGTATGGAGGTTTGGAAAGTCAAAGGGGTAAGGTCGCGCTTCATCTGCTTTATGTAGTTCTCGCCGAGAAGCTGCAAGTTCTCGATACTGGAGTATTCCTTATAATATACGGCCACGGAGCGCATCTGATTAAGGGCGCGGTCGAGGCGTCGCAGATGATTGCGCAGATACGAGGGTATTTCGGATTGGGTGTTGCGGAGGGATTTTATGCGAGATTTGATGCGCCAAATCTCGTAGACGGTAGCCTCGATAGCGGCGATAAGGTCGGTGTCCATCTTCTCGCGGTAGTGTAGGAACCACGAGCCGCGCTTTGTCTGCGGCATATCCGACAGTATCATAATGCTGTGGTTGAAGGAGTGATGCCCGAAGTGCGATTTGATGCCGCCGTTGGCCGGGAGGGTTTCGTCTTTAAGTTTGTCATAGTCGATAAACTTAGCCTCGTCGACGAGCAGCCACGACAGGGTGAGCGAGTTAGACGAGCCGGGGCGGTCTTGCGATATAATAATGGCGATGGAGCCGTTGTAAAACGATATGACGTGTTCATAGTCGTGCGGCTCGGTGATAGGCTTGGCAAATGATTTCGGAGGTCTGCGCCCGACAACATAATGAACTCCGTTGATGAAGCCCCAGCGTTTCCACGCGGCAAGCAGACCGGGCAATGTATTTGTAAGGCCGTGCTTGAAAGTCGGCACGACGATGCCGCCGGTAGAGCCTGGCATACGCTGCATATTTCGCAACACGAAAGGGGCTGCGATGCTGTCGGTCTTGCCCGTGCGCCGTCCGGCGACGATAACGGTAGTGTTCGCGCCGATAAGCTGCGTGAGGCGTTGGGGGCGGTTGAAGTAAATCTTTTTGGCGGCTGAATTGTTCATATAGTATGCAAGAGATTCTGATATATGTCGGATTGATTATTGCTCTTGGGGCAACGGTCGTTTTGATGTTTTTTGGCATCAAACAATGGCATATGCGCCAGGAGGCAAAGATTACACCATTGAAATATCAGGAATGGTTAGCGCAGTACAAGACAAAGAGATTCTATATACTCGCCGCGCAGATATTAGGAATAATCATTGGCATTATTGGCCTCTCCCTCTGACGGGAACAATATATTTTCTTCGAGGTCTACTTCCTCGAAGTCCACATCATCAATATCTATCGTTTCGGCGCGGTATTTCTCCAGTAGCGCGTCAATCTTCTCCTGAAGATTTGGTATGGGCTTAATGCCGAGTACGGAAGGGTCGTCGGTGGCGGTGAAAGGCTGCGGAAGAAGCTGCTCCCACGGCACGGCCTGTTCGTCTTCGAGGTCGACGCGGTTGTACTTGGCATAGGCCGAGGCCGCGCGCTCCATAGTGCGCGTGTCCTTGCGTTTCTTCGCCATAGAGTATGTTTCGAGGAACATTTCATTGCTGCGCCATCGGTGCCAGTCGCGGCTCGCCGCCGACAGCGACGGAAGAAGCTGCTTAATTATGGCGAGGTCGGAGTAAGCGGTGAATTTCGAGAGCCGGTAGCGGTAAAGATGTTCCTCGACAAACTGGCGATCCTTTGCGTCGGGGTTGGCAATGACCCAGGCGTAAAGGTCGCGTATGCGCAGCACCCGAAGCACCATAGCCTCGGTATATAGCGCGTCCAGTTCCTCTTTGGCGGCAAAGAGAGAACGGCGGCATACTTCGAGCGTGTCGGGTTGTTTCTTACTCATCGTCTTCCATGTCAAGGAGGTTGTTTGCGGTGTTGACGAGCGCGAGAGGCGAGCCAACCTGTGCAAGCATCATTTCCTGTTGACGCAGTTTCACTTTGGAAATGGCCTTGCCGCGATGATAGCGGCGCGACACTTCGCTGTCGCGGTGAGAAATGGCGTTGCGCAGCACTTCGGGGGCGATGTCGAGTATCACGGCTATGTCGGAAATTTTGAGGTATATGCTCGCATATTTCTCGATGTCGGAAAGCTGCTGTTCGGAGAAAATGATGTTATCGGAGTTCATTGGCGGTGTCGAGGCGTTGATTATAAAGGTCGTTGAGGGGTACGGAATGGTTCTCGATGATGTCGAGCACCGAGGCATGGAGATTGGCGAAAATCTCCGGCGAGGTCGAGATAAAGGCACTCTCGGCACGGTTGCCGCGAGTGAGGTTCTGCGAGGTAACGACGGCTACGGTGTCGCCTCGCCCGGAGCGTACCAACAGGACTTTTGAATGGTTGTCGGCAAGGAAAGTGCGGTCGACAACCTGCACTATGAAGCTCCACAGTTTGACGGTCTTGTTGGTGGCCTTGTGGTCGAGCAATAGATTGAAGCGCGATATGGGGCGTTTCTTTTTGAGGAAGAAAAGGCGACGCAGAAATTCTTCGGATATGGAGAAAGAGGTCTGCCACACCTCGGCGGTGCCGGTCTGTTCCAGAATCCACTCCAGTATGTCGGCCACCTGCACGGCATTTGAGAGATACGCCTGAAAAGGCGCATCTTTGAGAGGCCGGAGGATTTCGGAAATGGAAGCCGTGCGTTTCATTGGGGATTATAGCTGTCGTATTTCTGCCAGTTGGAGCGGTATTTCTTATCGAGGTCGATAAGCTCTTTGAGGAAGGGATAACGCTCGCTGTCGGGGCATACGGAGTTTTCGGACGAGAGGTTGCGTAGGCGCAGATGCACCTCGCGCATACGCCGGAGCAGTGAAAGGTTCTCGACGTATAGAGCCTGTATTTCGGGCGGCAGGGCGTCGTGGTCGGCGCGTTTGCCGCGCGGCGTGTCGGAGGGTGCAGCGGTGTGGAGATTGTTGTCGGAGGCGATAGTGGCGGCTTTCGCGTCCATTTCCACAACCTGCGCATGGGTCAGGTCTGCGACGCGGAAGTTGTAGTGCTTTTGCAGTTCGGCTTCGAGGCGCGGCATATCGGGCACGGCCAGGAGGTTCTTATACATATTGACGCGCCCGGTCAACTGCAAGAACATCTTGCAGCCGTCGGCATAGTCGCGGCTGTCGGGATTCTCCCGGAGCCACGCGCCGAGTTTTTCGGTAAATTGGTGGTTCATTACGGCTTATGATTTTGTCTGATACAAAATTATATAGCCCCGGATAGCCGTAAAAAGACAGAAAATGCGTAACTTTGCGTTTATTGATGGTATAACACCTTTTTACTATGTGTAATTATCTTAAATCCATTTTACTTTTTGTCTGTGTAATCTTCATTACACACTCAACTACGGCTAAGAATAGTAGTATTGACCGCTTTGCACAGGTGGTGGATTCTCTACACAGCTCTATGGTATTCCCTTATAATATAGCTCCGGGAATAGTTCTTACCAACATTGGAGTAGATAAAAAGGAGAAAATGCTTGTCATAAATTATACCCTTAACCCTGAATTTGTTGAGAGCGTTATTAAAAACGCTTCTACTGAAAACGGGATAGCCCAACTTCTGACCGGTTACGATGAGATTTTCTCTATCTCAATGATTGAAGCCGAAGCAGGATTCAGAACAGTAGTTACTTCTCCATCAGCAGACGGGTTAAACAGTACTCAATTTGTTACGGTTCCGGCATCTGCGATACCCATAGTCTACTCCAAACTTAAAAACGGCGACTTTTCTTCTCTTAAACCATATTTGGAAATGTTGCAGTATACATTTTCCAATATGAAGTTTCCTTTGAAAGTAGTTAATGGCGTCTATTTAATCAACGGGTTCATTAAAGATAACGAAGCTAACTGGGTATATAGAATTGAAGGCAATATAGATTCATCGAATATCACTGATGAAATAATCCAACATAATCGAATGAATTTAATAAATAATTTGCGGGCTAATATTAACCCGGATTATTTAATTGAAATTGAAGAAAAGGGTATAACTCTGCATTATTCCTATCTTAACGAAACGGGCGATATTTTATATGAATTTATTTTTACTGCTGATGATTTGAAATAATCCAGCGGCTTATATAGTTTTGAGATATGGTCGCACATCGGAAAAGCATAATCTTGCTAATAGCTATTGCGATTGTCTTTATGACAGTCGTAATATTCAGGTTTGCGCTTGCAGCATTATTTATGTATGGATTTGCAACTTTCGCGTGTGTGATAACTATGAGCCAACAAAAACTTCATTTGGATTTTTGGGGATTCTTGAAAAAATACAGTTGGTTTTATTGGGTGGCGACAATTACGCTTATTCTTTTCGCCGTGGTTAATTATCACGGAGATAAGGCAAGCGAAGAAAAATATTACCAGTGTTATAAATCTGCCCTAAACGATACGGTAGTGTCGATAGATTATTGGCGCAAAACCGGCAATAAAATAGAATTATCAAACGGCAAGATTTATAATGTCTACGTTACCCCCTACATTGGCGAAGTTGAGAATGTTGTAAGGCGAAAGCGCAATACCATAGTAGTCAAGAAAAAAGCGAACTGCGATACTTTATATTTCGAGGATTCGTATAATTATCAATGGCAGTTTGTAATATCCAATCCAAAGCCCAAAACAATATTTGAAGAATAAGGCTATGCCTTGTTGTTAATCCCGGCGATAAAGACGAGGTTCTTGCCGGTAGGCTGAAAGAGCCGTTTCATTGCAAGCATCGTCTGGCCGGTGGTAACGAAATCATCGAAAACTATAATGTTCTGCTCCGCAGGGCATACATTCATTTCAAAGGTCGCGTTCACCCGCTGTTTGGAGCGGCAGAGCGCGACATCTTCATAAAAAGGTATTGCGAGTTGACGGGCAAGGTCGGCAGCAACGAGTGAGGCGAAGTTGCGCTGACGGTGCCTCCGTTTCGGGGTGGTAATCACCGCCCAGCCTCCGGCGGCGAGGTTATAGCCGAGAACATCGGCGAGAAGCGCGGCGGTGGCCCCGGCAACTTTCGTAATCATGGCATCGTCGGCCTTGATTTCGGAAAGCGTTTTGCCGTAGACGCTCCGTTTCCACACGGCAAGGAAGAAAAGGCCGGTACGGTATGCGAGCATGGGGCGGCTCTGAAAGTCGCACCGCGCGCCATCGTCGTGCGCCCACTGTTGCCGTTTCTTTACGGCAAACAGATCCTTGCCGGATTGAGAGGAAGATAAAATGGCGGCAGACGGCGTTTCGAGTTCGGGTGTCGTTATCCCACGGATAATCTCGCCCATGTCAACCGCGCCGCTGCCGTCGTAAGGGGAAGCCATCTATCAGGCGGCCTTTTTGGGGTTGATTATCCCGTCCTCGGTGATAATCTCGCCGTCGTAGAAAGGCGCGGGCACCTCGTCGGAGGCTTCGACGTTAATAGTTGTCGAGGTGGTGCCGGAAGCCCCCTGTCCGTTGTCCTGGTTCACCGTCGTTTTGGTGAGCCACTTGTCGCAGCCGACAACGCGGTAATTGTCGTTCATATCCTGTACGATAAAAACATTGTCCGAGTTGTTGAGATAAGCTGCGGCAGCGGATGCCTCCGCGCCCACGCCGGGGTGTACGGCGACGAGCTTGTTAAGCTGTGTCTGCGAGGGAAGCTCGCCCTGCGGCTCGGAGGTAAGCTGCGATTTGTCGGGGAGAATGTCGATGAATTTCCATTTGGCGTCGGCTTTGAGGGTGAAGTCGCCCTTGTATCTGGCCGACGTCGCGCGTATGCCGTTGGCATCGCGTTCAAGGAGCGGCCAGCCCACTATCTCGCTTTTGGCGAGATAGTAGATACGACGGCGCACACCGGCGTATTCGGGCGTTCCCTGACACCATGCGAGGCTCTTTTGAATGTTGAGGCAAGAAGATGTCATAGCGTTTATAGTTTATGGTTTATCGTTTATCGGGAGCGAATCGTTGAACGATAGACGCTCAACGATAAACGCTCGCTATGCGGATTTGAGTTTAACAACTTTGAGGAATCGGCGGTCGATGCTTCGGAACTGTGTGCCGAAGAACATAGCGGCGGCGATAGTCATAGCCCACGGTTCCCAGCGTTTGACCTCCATACGGGTAAGGTCGCTCATGTTGTCGTAGGCGTAGAGCATATTGGAGCCGGGGGTGAGGATATACTTGTCCGTACCTGCGAGGCAGTCGAGGGGCACGATGGTGGTCTTGTTGAAGCTGCCCTCTACAATGGGCTGCTCGTATTTCTTGTTATAAGGCACGGAGTTGTGGGTAACAAGGTATGCGTCGTTATAGAAGTCGGCAAACTCCGGGTCGCAGAACAGGAACTTGTGCTGCTTTCTCAGATGCGGGTCGCATGAGCGTTCCACCTCTTTTGCGACATCGACGGCGTTAGTGCCGTCGACAGCCTCGGTAAGCTCGATGAGGTTGTTTTTGGCAACGGAAATGTTGCCGTCTTCCATTTCGCGGTCGAGGATAGTTCCCCAGCCGTCGAAAAGGTCGGCAGTCGTGTCGCCGTCGGGATTGCGCCTGGCGGTGAAAAGAACCTCGTGCAGGTGGTGTCCGAGCGAGCGCATGACGGCGGCGATGACGAGGCGCGCCGAGGGAGCCTGCATCTGTGCGTCGCCGAGAGTGGCGGTGCCGCGTCCTAAAAGGGTCTGAATGATTTCCAGCGGCTCGAAGTCCTCGCGCACGTTGCCGAGGTAGGAAGTAATCTCACGGTAGCCTACTTTGGTGGCCGATGCGCTGCGGCGGTCGCGTCGGTAAGGGGCGAACTGCCCCGCGCCTTCGACGGAGGGGAGCTTTGTAGGCGCGGTAACGCCGGGCATACCCTGCATATATTTCAGGGCTTCCTCACAGGCAAAGAGCGGCATGAGAAGAAAGTCGGTCTTCCACTGGATAGCCGCCCTTTCATAGTCGGGGTCGGTGATTTGGATAGAGTGAAGTAAATCGGGCATAATGTACTTGAATTTTGGTTACAGAGGGAGGATTTGCGGCATAGAGCTTACGGCAGTTGGTCGTAGATCTCGCGGGCGCGTCTGACCGATGCGCTGAAAGCGTCCATAGGGGATTCGGGCTTTTCGGGCTGCTGCGAAGTGCTGACGATGGCGGAGGTGGTTTCCGCCGGTGTCTTTTCGAGTTCGGCAACACGGGCTTTGAGGGTGGCGATTTCGGTGTCTTTGGCCTTGATTTCGGAGGCGTTGCCGTTCAGAGCCTTGTCGATTTTTGCAAGCTGCTCCACGGAGAGGCTTGCCGTGGCCTTGTCGCCCGAAAGTTCCAGTGAATCAAGGGCGAGGGCGGCGCACAGTGCCGGGAAGATGATAGTAGACATTTGGGGAGTATTTGATTGGTTATTGATTACGGGCGTGGCGGCGTTGGAGGGCCTGAACATAGCGGCAATGGCCGCGAAGAACCTGCCGAGGCCGCTTTCTCTGTCGGCGACGGGCACATTGGGTATAGGCATACCGGCAGCCGCCATCGCCGAGGCGGTGGAATCGGTGAGTTTGGGGGCGGTGTCCTCCGGCTCGTCGGTTATTTCATCGACAAAACCCCATTCGAGGGCTTCTTTGGCCGATAGCCAGCCGCCTACTTTCATAAGGTCAAGGAGTGCTTTGGGGTCTTTTCGGCATTTGGCGGCGTACATGGCGGCAACTCCGGCATCGAGTTTGTCAAGGTCGGCTTTCTGCCTTTCGAGGGCAGAAATTAGGTCGGCCATCTGGTCGGCGTTGAGGCTCGACCATTTGAAAAACTCGTTGGAGCATTTATGCACGAGGTACCAAGCGGCGGTGTCGATGCTGACGTGCTTTGCACCGAGGGCGGCGATAGTCGCTGCGGAGGCGTTCATGCCGACGAAATGCACCGACACGTCGCCGTGCAGCTTGAAAGCGGAGGAAATAGAAAGTGCGGTGGCGAGTGAGCCGCCTGTGCTGTCGATAAGTACGTTAACGGGTTTCCCGGCGTTTTTTGCGAGTATGTAGTCTACATAATCGCGGTCGAAGTCGTAGCCTCCGACAAAGCCTTTCAGATGCAGGTTATATTTGGGCTGTGGCATATCTTAATCGTTGTTTGCCACAAAAGTACCGCAGTAAATAAAGCGGCTAAAAGACACTGAAATTCATGGAAATTTCGTAACTTTGCATAATGGGAAATCAAGCAATGACATTAGATAAGCAGGTCAGGCTTCTACGAAGCAGAGGCATGACTATTGCCGACGAGAACAAAGCCAAAGAGGTTTTGTTAGACGTCGGTTATTATCGTCTTGGTTTCTATTGGTTTCCATTTGAGAAGACTTACCCGGCAAAACAAAATCGAACACATGAGTTTGTTGCCGGAGCCAACTTCGATGATGCGGTGAAGCTATATTATTTCGATTACAAATTACGGAGCATACTTGCGTTTTATATAAACCGAATAGAGATAAACTTTCGCAACTTCCTGACCTACACGCTTTCCAATAATTATACAGATAACCCGCAGTGGTTTGTCGATGATACGGTAGTGGCAGAACAGTTTGCGTCGACTTTTGACAGTACGGTTTATACGGCCAGTTTCAAACTGAACTCCGTAATCAGGCAACATCACCGCGTCCATCAGGAGGATACATACGCCCCTGCATGGAAAACGATAGAATACATGACATTCGGTAGTGTTATAAATCTCTATAAAGCAATAAAGGATAGGCGTCTGAAGATAGAAATAGCCAATCATTACGGCATACGCTATATAGAGGTCGTTGAAAACTACCTTGAAATAGTAAGGGAACTCCGTAACTATTGCGCCCACGGTAATGTGCTATATGATTTTGTGCCTTTCAAATATATCAGGAGAGGCCCGGCAGAAGTACGGGGCGCCAGGAATTTTCGTAATCTTAACGGCTCGATAGCAGTAGTCCTTTATATGCTCAAACAGGTTTCGATAAACCGTTACAATGAAATGGTGGAAGAAATCAAGGCACTTATACGACACTACTCACAATCCCCCAAAGTGGCCGAAATAATCGCCAACATAAGCGGATTAGATGCCTCAAATGTAAAATAATCACAACTTTTCTGTTTGAGCCATTGTTATATCAGAAAAAATAAGTACCTTTGCAACATCATAAGTGCAGCTATCGGTTTTAGTCCCGGTACCAGCACTCTAAAAGGGAAAAGAGGCCGCGCATTTTGTCTGCGCGGCTTCGCCTTTTTATATCAGTCTGTCAAGCAAAAAAAGGCCGGCTTTCGCCGACCCACCGAGGGAGAGAGGCTTACGCTTTACCAATGGCGGAACACATAGCCGTTATCCATGTAGTAGTCGTACATGAACAATTCGCGGCCATAGGCGGCATAGTCGAAGTAGTTTGCGAGATTGCCCATCGTGCGGTCGAGGTCGTAGCACTCGTCAACGATATGCCGGGCAAAGGCTTCCTCGTCCTCCCACTCGCCGCAGTAGCAGTCCTCGAAGTGGTCGAGGCTCCCGCCTCCCCAATCCACGAAAGCGTCCACGGCCTCCTTGTCGTGGATTTCCGACAGCCGGATATATTCGGCGATTTTATCCCATGTTTCCTGCCCCATGCAGCTTTCGCAGTACCACTCACGGGGGAAGTTCTCGTAGTCCTGGAACATCAGCTCCGGGTCGTTTTCGTCGGCGTGGTAAGCCCGGCAGAAGTTGATGAAGTCCTCGTAGCTGTCGAAGGTGGAGAGGTCAACCCACAGGCCGGAGAGGTCGCCGCCGTTGTATTTGGCGTATGTTCCGCAGTAGAGCGACGGATTTTCGTCGCGGTAGTCGGCCTCGTGTTCGGTGATGGCCTCGCGCAGCGATTCGGGCGTGTAGTCGAGTTCTTCGAGGCGGTCGATGATAACCTGACGGAGAGGGAGGTTGGCGTTAAGAATTTCTTTCATGTCTGTATGAATTGAGGGTTTGAATGAATGATTTCGTGTAAAAGCTCTTTCTTTTACGCTGCCCTCAAAGTTGCTCCCGGCGGTGTTTCAAGACAAGGCTCTGAAAGAAAATACGCTCTGCAAGAGGAAGATTTTCAGAAAGATGCAGTTTAGCCTTGTCGCGCCGCAGGGAGCTATTAACTTTGCGGAGTAAAAGGAAGGGCGCGAAATCAATCATGCCCTCGGTTCACAATGAAAGAAAATCAGCCAGCCGGGAGTGTCGGGTATCGACAGCCGCGACACATACAACGTACAGCCCGAACCCACCGGGGCATCAACGACACTGCCAACGGCCATACAGACAACCACACATACGCCATACGGCGGCAACGGAGGCGTTGAAATCTCCACCTGCTACTACGGCAAAACATCAACTCCGCGAGGCTTGCCCTGCCGACAACGATTCATGTTCCATACGGAGAGAACTTACCACAGCCAAACAGCGAAAGCCAAAGGAGGAAGGAACAGTGCCATATATAAAAAGGAAAGTCCGCCACAAGGCAGACCGTCCGAATAATAATGAGTGGGCGAAGCGTGAGCCTGACGTCCACGGCTGCAACTGCGGCGCACAGTGCGAGGAAGCCCGGCATATCGTCGCAAGCTACGGCCACGCAGGGCAATGAGTGTCTTCGGATATGCCGCCAATGACCGCATTATCCTATCAACGGCTACATCAGGATAACAGCCATGTGTTCAAGTCCTGAAAACGCAAGCCTCCCTCGGTGGGTCGGCGAAAGGCAGCCCATTCAGAACACGCATGGCAAAAGCGAGCGTTGCCCCACCGCCTTAACCTCAATCTCCCACACGGCAGGGTCGCCACCGGGAAGCCCCGTCTTCCTTGTGAGCGACACTTTGGGAAATGGCGGCTCGGCTGCGCCGATCAGCCAAGACCTGCCGCTTACGTCGGTAATGACAAACCCCATCTGAATATCTATACGCAGAAATTTCGATGTGCGGAATTTCAAAGTCGCCGTTTCCACGGGCGCGCCGTGGCTGCACTCGCTGACCGCCTCGGCGGTAGCGTTTGCAAACGGCACTTCCTCCACATCGGTATGGGCGGCCACGGTAAGCCCGGCCATAGCCATTTCACGCAGGTTGGGCTGTAATTTCTCGCAGTCGACAACCCCGACAAACCGTATGCCGGGAAGCGACAGTTTCGGTACGAGGGGCGATTTCATACCTTAATCGTCTGTGTAATCTTCAACTCGCCGGAATAGCCACGGGCTTTAAGCTCGTCGATAAGCTGCCGGGGCGTGAAGTTGGCGAGGTCGGGATTGGTGAACACTCTCTTTAATTTCTTTCGTGAGTGGTGGTATTCGCGTTTCGCGGCGTTCACACACTCCTTGCATCGGTAACTCAGGCCGTCGGGAGCCGATGCCATTCTCCCGAAGCTCTCCAGCGGTAACTCGCGGTTACAGCCGGAGCAGATTTTGGTCGTTTCAGACATAATTATTACAGATATTGTTGATATAACGATTATTACCTATATTTTGCACAGTATAAAACCGCGCTGAACTCGGTACGATTTTTATTCAGTTTTCGCTGTTTTTTCCTTTGTCGCGGTGTCGCTTGACATATATTTTCTTTCTAACCCGGTCGAGGCGTTTTTTGACCGAGTTGTAGTTTGTATCATTGAACTCTATGCCGTGCATCGCCATCCATGCCTCCAGCATATAGTCAATGCGCGAGCCTTTGATGTATGTTTTCACATAATAGTCGTGCAGTTCGAGGTCGAACAGGTCGCGTAGAGTTTCGACGAGGGCGTTAATGCCCTGCGGCGATACATAGTTGAACTGGCGCGGGTCTTTGGCCGGGAAGGAAGGTATAGCCACGGCCACGCAGCCCTGTGGCGCGGGCCGGAGCACATAGTCCGACGGCGGCACGTCGAGGAGGGCTTTAAGACGTTTGGATTCCACGCTGCCGCGCACGAGGCGCACGGTGTACTGCGAGCCGCCGTGCCTGTGGCGGAACCACTGCGCCATAAATGCTTCAAGAGGGAGGTAAATAAGGAAGTCGTTCATATCCGGGTATTTTAGGTTTATATTTTTATTGTTAATTCAGTGGGAAAAGAGGTGTAACCGCCGGAACCGCGCAACCGCCCGGAAGAGGCAAAGGCAATCCCCACGAAGCCACGCATTTAAGATATTTTTCTTTCTTTTCAAAAAGAGAAAAATAAGGTAAATCGGTTGTCGGCGGTTGCAAAACCGGCAAACGGTGGCTTGCGGTGGCTGTGCGGTTGTCAAAGGTTGCAGACATTAAAGTGTTGATTTATAGCGCAGTGGCGGCGGTGGCTGTGGTAACTATCGGTTTTCATAAGATTTGCTGAAAAAATCAAAAAGGAAGGCTTGATTGGCCGGAGCCGCCCGTGGAAGGCTTACTGATTTGATTTTCATGCTCTTGCTGTTCTTCCTCCGTCATGGCCGAGGTGTCGGCGGTGAGATAGAGGTGATAAAGCTGCTGCACCTGGTCGTAATCGAAAGCCAGTGCCGTATCGACATCGTAAAGCTGCCGTCCGGCGGTGCCGCCCTCTCCAAACTCCTTTACAGGCTGTCCGTACTGGTTCATCTTATAGAACTTGCGCTTGACAATGCCGAGGCATGGCGCGGAGCGTTCAAGATACTTGCGCATATCGTCTTCGGAGAGTATAAGCTGTTTTGTCGAGCGCGCCTTATCGGTCTGATAATGCTGAATAATACGGCGGTCGCGTATTATGAGTATATTCTTCGGCTCTGAAAACTCTCTTGTCGCGGAAGTGCCGTGAAGCCTCAGGCTCGACACATTGCGGTTAATGCGAAAGTCGCCCTCCTGGTATAGCCGCCCTTCCTGATAAAGCACATGAACAAAGTTCCAGAAAGAGGCCACTTCGTCGGAGCGTTCTGTGATCGAGTGCTGTTCAACCAGCATATCGACGCAGATATCAAGAAGATTCTCGTAAGAGAAAGGCACAGGGAGGATTTTTTCAAGCGTTCTCAATGAGGCGAGCACCACAACCCAGTTCATATACATACGGTCTGACACAGTTTTGCCGCTCCGGGCGATACGGTTCACTACCTCTGTACGGGTAAGTGCGCAAAAATGGGGAAAATCCTCCACGAAGCGGTCGCGGTGTCTTACTACTTCCATAGTAAGGTGGCACACACCGCGACGGTTCAGCTCCATAAGCTCGGCGAAGCGTTGCCGTTCCTCCAGTGTGTATGTGGTCTTGTTGACAGTTATGTGCAGAATACGCGTGAACAGGGCGGGGTCGATAGTCGGCATTTCCTGACCCGACAGGATAACGCCGCAGTTCACGTTGACACGTTCCACATCGCCGTCTTTCATCTTGCCGCGTCCTACGCCGTCCCACATTGATTTCAGCAGTTCCACCTTTCGCCACTCGATAGAGTTCTTGTATTCGTCGAAATGCACGAGGCAGTTGGCTGTCTGTTCCAAAGCCTTGTTAATGGCCGGGTATGTTTCGCCCTCGTAATTTATCGGCTTGTTCGAGCTTGTAAAAAAGCCTTTCATGGCTTTGCCAAGCTGTGATTTGCCCGATTGCGGCTTGCCGAAAATATTGAAAATCGGGAAAAACTCGAACTGTTCAAAAATGAAGTCGCGGAAAAGCGTGGCGAAAATAAAAGCTATCGCCACCTTGCCGTTGTCGCCGAACACGTCGACAAACAGTTTCAGATACTCGGCCATCGACACGTCGGCCTTGTGGGTATAGGTGAAAGATTTCTCGAAAGCGAAGCGCAGCCGGTTGTCGCGGTACATCACCGAGAAAGCCGGGAGATAGAAAATGCCGTAACCCCGGAGGCTCACCATTCCTATTTCATCGACGCGGATAAAACGGTCTGTATAAATGCCGTCGCCATAAGCGAAGAATCCCTCCGGCTGCCAGCCGAGGGTGCGGATACGTTTGGCCGATTCGCTCTTTCTGAAGATGTATTCCTCGACGCGCATAAGGTCGTCGATTTTGCCGAGCCACACATAACGCCCGGCAATGTTTATCTTCTTTCTGAACAGAGCGAGATTCACGAGGTCGTCCGGCTCCAGAGGTATAATGGCGTCGTGGCCAAGGTTGTTGACGATTTTATAAAGCCTCGTCATGGAGCCTTCGTCGGGAATATCGTACATAGGCAGCAGAATGAAGTTTGAAAGTCGTATGACCTCGCTCTGTTTGCCATAGGTGCAGTAGCAGTTATTGGCAATAAAGAACCCATAGCGGCTGAACAGGTCGCGCTCGTTCTCGCTCTCCGCGCCGTCCTTGCCCGATTCATTGCGCTTGCGCATCTGCGCCGAGTTAAAGGCCAGTTTCCAGGCGGTGCGTTCCTTATATTTCTTGATAAGCTGTTCGAGATACATAGAGGCGAGTGTCGCGTCCTCTATGGCTGCGAGCATGGCGCACAAGTCCTTAATAACCTCCGTGCGTCCTAACTGCGTCGTGGGGGCGAGAAATGCTTTCTCGGCATACCACAGCACAAAATCCTGTTCTTCGAGCGAAGAAAGGATAGCCGGAGTGGTGCAATAGCTGTCGGGGTCGTTCTTTTCTGCTCCGTTGTCAAGCGGAATCTCGCGTACCACAACGCGGAATCCGCGGTCTACGGCCTCGCGTCCGTTCTTCATCACGGCCTTTGTCCCCGGCGAATAAATCTCGCCCTCTTTGGGTATCTCGCTGTCGGGTATAAAACAAAGAGTGTCGGAAATACCTTTAATGGCCTCGAACTGCGTGGCAGTCCACTCCGTACCGAGGGCGGCCACTGCATTGTCGCTGCCGACAGACTGGAGGCGCAGCACATCGGGCGCGCCCTCCACCACATACAGGAACCCCGCCTTTCGCGCGGCTTTCCTTGCTATCTCGATGCCGAAAACGGTATTTCCTTTCTTGTAGACGCATGAGGTCGTGGAATTGAGATATTTGCAGTCCGTATTATCGTCAAGGCTCCGGGCGGTATATGCTATCACGCGCCCGAACCTGTCGCGTATGGGTATGGTGATACGGTTGGCGAACATGAAAGAGAAGTGTCCGTCCTCTCTCTTCCTGATCATGCCGGTGTCAAGAAGTGCTTCGAGGCTGACGCCTTTCTGTTTGACGAACTCGAAAAACTCTTTGGGATAAGGAGCATAACCTATCCCGTTTGCCCGGCAATATTCAAGCGTCCAGCGTTTCGAGGCGTAAGAGCAGGCGCGTTTGGCCGCGGTGTTGCCGGCCACAAGCGACTGCTCGAAAAACTGCTGCACCGTTTCCAGTGCCGCGAGGTCGCCCTCACGCTGAAGGGCGAGCTTGCGCTGCTCGTCGGTAAGGTTGTGGGGAGCTTCCTCGACGGGTATGTTATACAGCCCGGCTATATGGCGTATAGCGTCGGGGTATGACATATTCCTGTTTTCCATAAGGAATCTCACGGCTCCGCCACCCTCGCCGCAACTGAAGCATTTGTATATGTTGCGTCGCGGGTCGACATGGAAAGATGCCGTGCGCTCGGAGTGGAAAGGGCACAGCCCTGTCCAGCCGGAGCCGCTGCGCCGCAACTGCACGAAATCTTTCACGACATCGTATATCTGCACCGCGTCGAGAACAGCGTCTATCGTTTTCTGCGCTATCATGGCTACACCTGTCGTTTCCAGAAGCGTAAAATTTCGCTTCCGAGATAGAACTTTACTTTGCGGTTTCCGATAGTACGATAGCCGCATTTGATAATTCTTTGCTTATCGGTATAAAGCCGCAAGGTATCGCGGTGTATTCCAAGTAGCTCACAGGTTTGGCTTATGGAATAACGTGCAGTTGCAATAATTTGGGGTTCGGTAGCTTTCATATACGGGAACCTTATTATTTAACTGTTTCCGGGAATAGCACGTCGACAGTTGAGCCGAAAGCAACTGCGATGCGCTCTTTGGCTCTTTGATTAGGCGTTTGAATACCCGACAGCCATTGCCTTACGGTTGATTCTTCGCGGCAAGTTATTTCGGCTATTTTTGATATAAAAGCCTGTGCCGGATTTGGTTTCTCCTTTTCTTCAAGGTAGAGTTCCTTTAGTGATTTTTGCTCCATATAATCGTATTTACATTTTTTAACCATTGGGCAACAAATATATTACGCAATATATTTGTTATATTAGGAAATAATAGTTACCTTTGCATCAAGAAATAATCTTATTGCTTGTTGTTGTGAATGATCACGACAATGCAAAGGTAGCTAATTTAATTGATATAACGTAATATTAGCATTAAATATTGCGTAATAATTACTAAAACTTGTAATGGCACGATACAGACTACTTGAATTGAGAAAAGAAAACGGCAAAACGCAGAAAGAGCTTGCCGCAGCTCTCGGCGTAACACAGGGCTTTCTGTCAAGTGTAGAAAAGGGTCGCAATCCTTTTCCCGACGAGCGAGTTGCCGACCTCCGCAAAGCCTTCCCCGGAGTTGACATTACGAGATATGAAATTGATGAGGAAGAATATCCTCGCTATCTTGAATCGGTAGGCAGCAACAATAAGTTTTCGGAGATTAGAATAAATGACCCCGAAGCCTTGCGGCAGATACTCGGAGTCCTGGAGCGCATAGACCGCGACACAGACAAGGCGAGAGGGGGCGATGATGAAGAAATACAAAGATTGCGCGATGACAACGCGCGTTTATGTTCCCGGCTTGATGAGTTACAAAAGAAATACGACGATTGCCGAGATAGGGAGATAGACCTACGAGAAGAAATATGGCGTTTGCGAGAGCTACTAACAGCCAATGGAATCTCTTACACTCAAGAAAAAAAATGATAAAAAGGGCGCGAAAGTTATTGCCACATCAAAAAATATTATTAACTTTGCAGCGTAAATCTTGCGCGCAACATACGCGCAAGCAGGAACGGGCTTTAAGCAACTAATTATTAACCAGTCGTTTACGATTGGAGAAAGTTGTCTGGAAAGCGTGTGTGCGCCAAAAGCGTACCGCGAGTTCGAATCTCGCTCACTCCGCAAGAAAAGAGGCAGGAATCAATGGAGTCCTGCCTCTTTCACATTTATAAGCGATAGGAGTACAATTCCGAGAGGGCAAGCTGCAGATCGCGCCGGGTCTGCATGAGCTTCTCGTAAGAATTGAAATAATACTCCATTTCCAAGAGATAGTCGAGCAACGAAAGCTCGCCGCCGTTCAAGGCTTTATAGAGCAATTTGTCATTGCTGTTCTTAGACAGCACGGATTCATAGCGCACAATATTCTCTTTCAACTCTTTAGACAGCTCGAAAAGATAACGCAGGCGGCTATGATATCTCAACCGGGCGTCATCCATGCTTTGTTCGGCTACGGCAACTTCCGCACGAGCATGCTTGACACGATGCCTGTTCTCCCACAGAGGAATGCTGACGCCTATCTTTACTCCTTGCCATCCTTCATCCGGCGTGAATTCACCGGCATAACCGACAGAAAGTTTTGGCAATCCCATGGCCTTAGACACTCCGACACCTCTTTTCGCCACTTCTATCTCCTGTCTCATGTGCCCGAAAGCGGGATTGGCAACTTCCGCCTCTGCTATCCATTGGCTGAAATCAGCGGGAAGCGCTGTCGTCGCGACATACGCAGTGTCATTTATTTCCACAGGATTTCCACCATTGAGCAATGACAACTGCGATATCAACTGCCGCCTCTCCAGGTCCACGGCCTGCAAATCATTCTCAATATTGGTCAGATTGAGCATCGCCTTGTTGAATTCTATCTGTGTGGCATCGCCTAACTCCAACTTCCTTTCGTAAGCTTTCACTATTTCTTTTGCATTCGTTAGCTGGCGAGAATAAAGCGTTGCCAGAGCATTGTTATAAACAAGTTCTATGCAATATTGCTCCGCCGTAAGAAGCAGCTGCATCCTTTGGGTCCGCAATTGCAAGTCTGCCGCCACATTCTGCGCGTCAGCAAGTTTCCCCTTCTTGGAATATAATGTCGGGAAATCGAAACTCTGACTGATACCTATATCCTTTCTTGCGCCGCCATGTATCCCCGGAAGATAACCGAGTTCAAACTCCGGATTCTCGGGAGCCAGACCGGTACGGTTACCGATCTTTTGAGCTTCAGTAGCGCGGGTAAACGCCGCCAAAGTGCTGCTGTTGCGCTCAATATCAGCAAGCACTCCGGCAAACTGCCCCCCTTGAGCCAACACAGGCAACCCAACCATCATCAATAACCCCATTACACCCCATTTAACCCTATTAAGCCCCATTACGCCCCATATCTCCCCTATATATTTATTTCTCATTCTTCTTAGCCTTTCTTTCAACAAACCATTTATACACAATCGGCATCATATAAATATTGAGCAGTGTGGAAGTCAGCAGACCGCCAAGCACCACAACAGCCATCGGACTCTGTATTTCGTTACCCGACTTGTCGCCATTGAAAACGAGCGGGATAAGCGCAAGCGCTGAAGTCAATGCTGTCATAAGGATTGGATTCAAGCGGTCTATCGACCCATGCAGCACCGTTTCGCGAAGTGACTTTCCCTCCTTCATCAAGCGTTGGTATTTAGAAATCAATAGAATACCATTGCGCGTAGCGATACCGAAAAGGGTGATAAAACCGATGATTACCGGAATACTCACCACCCCCGAGGTGAAATAAACCGCCAGGACCCCTCCGACAAGAGCGAAAGGGAGGTTCAGCAACACTATAGCCGCGAGCGATACATTCCTGAATTCACTGTAGAGCAGCAGGAAGATCACCATCAATGCAAGCACCGTCGTGATAAAGAGCGTGCGAGACGCGTTCTTAGCGCTCTCAAACTGTCCGCCATACTCTATACGGTAACCTTCCGGCAATTTTATATTAGCATCTACAACCTTGCGGATATCCTCGACTACACTGACCACGTCACGCCCCGACACATTGGCCGACACCACAAGCTTTCGCTGCACATTCTCTCTCGATATCGAATTGGGACCACCTGCAGATACTATATCCGCCACCTCTTCCAATGGCACTTTCCTGCCGTTACCCGTGTCAATCAACGCCTTCTTCACGCCCTCGATATCTTCGGTATAATTCTTGTCGAGACGCAACACTATGTCGAACTTACGTTGACCCTCATACATATCGCCGATCTTCTCTCCCGCAAAAGCGCGGCTCACGAATTTATGGAATTCATCCATCGTTATACCGTACCTGGCCAATGCATTCCTGTTGGCACGTATCTGGAGCTGAGGAGTTTCTACCTGCTGCTCCACACTTACGTCCACAGCTCCGGGAATCTCGTCTATATATCCTTTTATGCTGTTGCCGATCATATACATCCGGCTAAGGTCTGTTCCGAATATCTTGATGGCGATACTTGCACGGGTTCCGGTGAGCATATGGTCTATGCGATGTCCCAAAGGCTGCCCTATGGTTGCCGCGATTCCGGGTATCTTCGCAAGGCGTGCACGCATATCATCGAAAACTTCATCACGGCTACGGTCCTTCAGGTCAAACCTGACATCTATCTCCGCGCCGTTTGTGGCCTGGGAGTGTTCATCAAGTTCTCCCCGTCCCGTGCGACGTGCCGTTGCCGTAACCTCAGGCACTTCAAGGAGGGCCTCCTCCATCATCCGCCCAAGTTCATCGTTAACTTCAAGCGACACCCCCGGTTTGGCCACTGCGGATATAGTGGCGGAGCCTTCGTTAAAATCAGGAAGGAAGCTGCTGCCCATTGTCATGAACAATCCAATCGTGACAGCAAACACCGCGACAGTTGCGACGGCAACTGCCTTCGCATGCTCCAATGCCCATTTAAGGGATTTGAAATAAGCCGCCGACAGTTTACCTGACACCCAACTCTCTTTCACATTCCGCGACAGGTATTTATCTCCCGACAGCATCATGCGGCATAAGAGTGGCGTAACGGTCATCGCCACAATCAACGACATGAACAATGCCACAATATAGGCAATGCCGAGCGGTTTGAGCATTCTCCCCTCCATCCCCGACAGGAAGAACAGCGGTATGAACGCCACCATTATAATGAAGGTAGCGTTTAGAATGGAAGACCTGATCTCTTTCGAGGCTTCGTAAACTACCTTTATTGCAGGCAGTCTCTCTTCTTCTGGGAGCATATGGTTCATCCGCAACCTCTTATACACATTTTCCACATCTATGATGGCATCGTCAACCAACGAACCGATCGCAATACACATTCCACCGAGAGTCATGGTGTTGATGTTCATCCCCATAAGATGCAGGATAATGCAGCTTCCAAGCAACGACAGGGGAATGGCTATAATCGAGATAAGCGTTGTCCTGACACTCGCCAGAAACACAAAAAGAATCAACACCGCGAATATAGCCCCCTCTATCAAAGAACGCCCCACATTGTTTACTGAAGCCTCGATGAAATCCGCCTGCCGGAAAATTCGTGTGTCCATCCTCACATCCGGAGGAAGAGATTTCTTTATAGCCTCAAGGTTCTTCTCAATGTGCTCGGTCACTTCGAGAGTGTTGATATTCGGTTGTTTGGAAACGGAGAGTATCACCGCCGGTTTGCCGTTCTGCGATGCATTTCCCATCCTTACGGCAGCCCCCGTCTTGACTTCCGCCACATCTGAGAGCACCACCGGCTTACCGTTGCGCGTTTTCACGAGAGTGTTCCCGAGCTCTTCTATATCAGTAGTCCTCCCCATGCCGCGGAGTGAATACTCATTCCCGTAATCACGTATGACTCCACCCACAGAGTTTAAGCTGAAAGACTTCCCGACATCCTCGAGCTCGGACATGGTTACGCCATAAAAATCCATTTTCTGCGGATCGGCAAGAATCTGATATTGTTTAAGCTCTCCTCCGATGTTAGTAACCTGCGACACACCGCCGGTGGCAAGTATTGCCGGCTTTATCACCCAGTCTGCGAGAGTTCGCAGCTCCATCATCGAGGTTGTATCGGCCTGTAGCCCGATAAAAAGGATTTCCCCCATCACACTCGATTGAGGCGCAAGGGTAGGAGTTATGCCTTCGGGCAGTGATTCTCCGAGAGCCACCATCTTCTCCGAAACAATCTGACGGGCCTTGAATATGTCTGTGCCCCAGTCAAACTCGACCCATACAAAAGAGTTTCCCTGAAGGGATGCGGAGCGTACACGGCGCACGTCCGTGGCCCCGTTGACTGCCGTTTCTATAGGAAATGTCACAAGACGCTCCACCTCTTCCGACGCCATACCTTTGGCATCGGTCATGATCACAACTGTCGGTGCCGTAAGGTCAGGGAATACGTCCACGTCCATCTTACGGGTGGAATAAACCCCGCCGACAATCACCAGCAATGCCGCCAACAGGATCATGAGCCTGTTGCGCAGTGAAAAATCTATAATCTTGTTTATGAAATTCATGATGCAGCCATTCCTTTGTTAATGCACATGCCCAGCATGGGCGTCAAGCTTGCCGGAAGCCTGTGCGAGTTTTACGAGAACCGCACCTCTCCCTACTATCCGCTCACCTTCTTTCACTCCTGAGAGTATCTCCGTTCTTAGGCCATTGCTCTGTCCGGTCTTGACCGCCCTCTTCTCAAAGAATTCCGGAGTGAGCTGCACGAATACAAAATAATTTCCCATCTCCTCCACAATCGATTCACGCGGAACAGTCAGCACCTTCTCCCCCGAGCCGGTGGTGATAAACATCTCCACAAACGAACCGGGAAGGAGATCCACCGTGTTGCTAACCTTGAATACAACCGGAATAAGGGGATTATCCACATCGATACTTTTACCGTAGCTTACAAGCGAGCCATTGAGGTCCTTAAGGGAATACACCCTGTCATTTCCAGGAATCTTCAGATTAGTGGACACGATATTCTTCAGGCTATGGAATTTGCGGGGCTGCAACTCGGCCGTAACATACAGATCCCGGTTTTGGGCCACCTCCATAACTGGTGCACCGGCTTCGACATATTCCCCATTACGCACATAGACTTTCTTTATGAACCCTGAAATAGGGCTGCCTGCGCTATGACGTCCGGCCGAAAAATTCCGTCGGAGATTGCCATATGCAGCCTCCGCAGCCTCGTAATCAGCCTTCGCCTTCCGGAGGTCACCCTGGGTCACGAGCTTATCATCAGCAAGCGCCTTTTTCCTTTCATACTCCCCTTTTGCAAAGTCGTATGCGCTCTTGGCTTCATTATACCTTACCGACATGTTGTTATCGGCAAGACCTTCGCTGTCTATGCAGAAAAGAGCCTGCCCTGAACCGACAGCTTTTCCTTCGGTCATGTCGGAAGATGCAAAACGGACAGTTCCTGAAGTCTTTGCGACAACCACCCTCTCGTCACCCATCGACGGCTCGACTTGCGCCATAGTGCGTATAACCTCTCCGAATGGTCCGCTTATAACTTCTTCCGTCGTGAAATCCACATTCCAGCTCTGTTCTTTAGGGAACGCCACGCCGTTGCTGCTCTTCGCCGCCGACTCTGCGGCCTTGCTGTGGGCTTCGTGTTCATCTGCATATACCGTGATTCCGGATATCTCCGCGCTATATTTTTTCCCTTCCGATTCTATGTCGAACACCAATGAACCCTTACCCGTTTTCCGAGGTTTGATTTTAAATGCATAAATTCCGGGGTGCGTCGGTTTATCAAGAACCACACTTTGAGTGTCACCACCTACCGTCAATCTCATAGTCACGCCACCGGCGGCCAGAGGTTTGAAGTCGGCAAGACGGGTGAAATGAGCAAGGACTTCAGAGTCGTGTCCCGCGACAAACGGAGTCGCTTCTGCGAAAACTTCAAAATCAGGGCTGTATGACGTGAGTTGTAGCGATTCATTATGCGAATGCCCGTCATGTTCCTTCTCCTGAGAATGGTCATGACCACACCCCGTCAATAAAGATACCGGCAATAAGGTCAACCCCGCCGCAATAGCCAATGTGTAAATTTTGCTGTATATTGTCACAATCTTGGAATTATTTTATATTTTTGTTGCCAAAATTAATAAAACAGGAGTGCACATGATGTGCAAGTTCAACATGATAAGAAACATATTATTCGATATGGGAGGGGTCATATTCCTCCAGAACACAGAGAAAGCTTTCAGACGTTTTGCCTCACAAGGAATCGACACGGACATATACATGGGGGCGCACGGACAAAAGGGGATATTCCTCGAACTTGAAGAAGGGAAAATCAGCAAGGAGGAATTCTGCAAAGGGATGGGTGAAATTGCCGGTCATGAAGTTTCAATGCAGAAAGCGGCATGGTGCTGGGAAGGATTCTTCGACGGGGCACCGGTGGAAAGGCTTCACACGCTGTTGGAGTTGAAAGGGCAATATCACCTGGGTCTGCTCTCAAACACAAACCCCTTTATGATGGAGCTAACCGACAGCGCGCGCCTCAGCAATGATTGCCGCCCTATCTCCGATTATTTCCATTCGCTGTTCCTCAGCTATGAAATGAAGGCTTACAAACCTGAAGAGAGATTTTTCAGGATGGCTCTCGAGCGCGACGGATTGCTCGCAGAAGAGACACTTTTCATCGACGATGCCGTTAAGAACATAGAAGGAGCCCGCAGACTTGGCATCCACGGGCTCCATGTTCCAACCAACGCCGACTGGCGTCCTCAGCTTTTCGAGATTATTCCCCCTCTGCGCAGCGGGCTATAGGCTCGCTCATCGGGGAGGAATAGCTTTTAGCATAATATTCACGGAGCTGTTTCTTAAGTTTCTTCACTACACCGGCATATGCAGGGTCGTTGGCCACGTTATGCCGCTCTTCGGGATCTTTCTGATAATCGAATAGCTGATAACCTATCACCTTCCCTTCATCAAAGGGCTGATATGTCTTGAACCCCTTCGTCCATTCCACTAAGCGATAGCGCGGATCGCGGATTGCATATCCGTGGATATCCTTTTCAAGCTCTTTGGCCTTCCCTTTGAGGTCGGTATCCGTAGAGATCGTATAATTCTCGGTTGTGGTGCGGCTATACTGACTCATGGCATAGTCCCTTATTTTCGCTTTCGGATTTTTAAGAACGGGTGCAAGGCTCTTCCCGTCGAGCTTTTGCGGCTGCGCGGTATTCGTAAACTCGCACACTGTGGGGAAGATATCGAGGAATTCAACCAAAGACTCTGATTTTACACCTTTCTTCATTCCCGGAGCCGACACAATCAAGGGGACATGGGTTGCGTTCTCGAAATTCGTCATCTTATTCCACAAACCATGGTCGCCGAGATGATAGCCGTGATCGCCATAGAGTATAACCACCGTATTGTCGGCAAGGCCTTCTTTATCCAATGCATCAAGCACTTTCCCTATCTGGGCGTCCGTGTATGAAATGCAGGCATAATAAGCATGCAGTAGCCTCCGCTGCGTGTTCTCGTCAAGATGTTTGGTATCGACATAGCTCTCAAAAGGCGGTATATCCGAATATCCCTTCACTTCCAATGAATTATGGTAAGCATATTCAACGTCATCGCTTGCCATGTCCTGAAACTGAGCCACAGGCATCCTGTCCCGCTCATACATATCCCAATATTTCTTTGGAGCACAGAAAGGAAGATGCGGCTTCTTGAAACCTACGCCAAGGAAGAACGGCTTGCCGTTCTCTTTAAGCTTATGGAGAGTCTTGACAGCTTCCTCGGCGATGATTCCGTCCTGATAGCCATTGTCGGGCACATCCGCACACTCCGTCGCCACGCGTCCGTTTGCAAGCGCATATGTCGCACCGGGTGTCTTTACATATGGCAGGCTCCAGGAAAGCGGGTCATCCTTCACTTCTTTATCCTTAAGCGGGTGATAAACCTTACCGACTCCAACCGTCTCATAGCCGTTTTCCTTTAGAGCTTGGGGCATTGTTACAATGTCGGGATTGTTTTTACGGAATGACCCCATCAGCCACCACACTCCGGTATGGTCAGGATTCAGGCCTGTCATAAGCGAACTGCGCGTCGGCCCGCTCAAGGCTACCTGACAATACGCGTTACTGAAGGTAACGCCACGCGACGCAAGGCGATCCATCGCCGGGGTCTTGGCTATCGGATCGCCATAAGGACCGATCCATGGTTTCATGTCATCGACGGCAATCAGAAGAACGTTCGGACGGCCGTCCGCTTTTTTGTTTTCCGCCGGCTTTGCCGATGCCACCGCCGGCGTAAGGGCAACGGAGCTAACGCCGCACAGCAAAAAACTCAAATTTTTTCCGTAAATCATGAGTAGGTTTTAAAGTTTTTACTAATTTTGCACAAAGATACATTTTTTCTTCAAAATAAAACAAATCAAATTGCATTTTTAACCATGGCGAAACTCAAAACAATCATTTCGACACTGACAATACTCTTCACTATTCCGGTTTTTGCCCAGACTCTCGATACGAAAGCCCTTACAAACTTCTCTCCATCAACCCAACGCGATGTGTTTGATGTCAGCGGTCTTGTCAAGCTTACCTCCGATCAACAAGTGAAGCTTGCTGAGGCCATCGAGAAGGAAAATGCAAGGTTTATTGAAATAGTGAATGCGAACGAGGGAGTCCTTACTGTAAAAGGGCGCAACCAGCTCGCCAAAATGCGCGACAACACATTGTCATCCCTCCTATCCGAGGATCAGTTGCAACAATTTTACAGAGGAGTTTTCGACAAAGAGGCAGATGCCGAGGGAAACGCCATAGCGAATGCTTTCCAAAAGAAATACAACCTGACCGACCAGAACTGGAAGTTCATACGCGTGGCATGCTATAAAATCGCGCTCGATTCCCGCGTCATCAAGAAAATGATGGCTGACCAGCCGAAGAAAGCACAGAAAAAAATAGCTGAGCTTCGGAAAGCCCAGCTTAAAACTATTGAAGAAAAAGGTGGCATCTCTATTGATCCCGACAAAATGACCTTAAAAGTTGTCCGCCCTTTCAATCCGGATACACTTCATAAAGAATAGTCTACGCAATTATAATTATAAAGAATAATCTACACAAGCGCGAGCCTCAATCTGCGGCTTCACAAGCCCTGCAGCCGCGACATGCGCAGGATGCTTTGCGTAAATCTCCACATCCGCCATCGTAGGGACAATAGCCGTGAGTACAAGATCCCAGCTCTCTGCCGGATTCTCGTTTATGCCCACTTCCATGCTTTTCAGGCAATCTATCTTCTCCGGAAGAGCGAGCAAAGCCTCGGCAAACCTGTTGCACGCAGCTGAGCGTTCTTCTGAACTCCCGGAGAACTTGAAAGTTACAACGTGTTTAACCATGTCTCTACATTCTTGTAAATTCTTTCATTGAGATCTCCCTCTGCCGATGCGGGCTCGAACTTCTTGCCGGTGATGTGCTCGTAAAGCTCGATATAGCGTTTGCTCACTTCCTCGCAATATTCCTGTGTCATCTCGGGAACCTGCTGACCGGCCTTACCCATGAAACCGTTGGAGATAAGCCACTGGCGCACGAACTCCTTTGAAAGCTGACGTTGTTCCTCCCCTTTCTCCAGACGCTCCTCATAGCCGTCAGCATAGAAATAGCGGGAAGAGTCCGGAGTATGAATTTCATCGATGAGGATAACTTTGCCATCCTTGAGACCGAATTCATATTTTGTATCCACAAGTATCAGACCCTGTTTAGCGGCGATCTCAGTACCGCGTGCAAAAAGCGCGAGGGCATACTTCTCAACCTGCTCGTAAACCTCGGTAGGAACGATTCCGCGTGCAATTATTTCCTCACGCGAGATATTCTCGTCATGACCGGCATCAGCCTTAGTTGTGGGAGTCAGGATCGGAGCGGGAAGTTTCTGGTTCTCTTTCAAACCCTCCGGGAGCTTAACGCCGCAGATTTCGCGTGCACCCGCCTTATAGTCACGCCATGCAGAACCTGCAATATAGCCGCGCACAATCATCTCGATTTTCAAAGGTTCGCAGCAGAGACCTACGGTAACCATCGGGTCCGGGCACGCAAGTTTCCAGTTGGGAACGATATCCTTAGTTGAATCCAGGAAGAACTCGGCAATCTGGTTAAGCACCTGCCCCTTATACGGAATACCTTCCGGGAGAACCACATCGAATGCCGATATACGGTCGGTAGCGACCATCACCATATATTTGTCTTCGATGTTATATACATCACGTACTTTGCCGTGATAAACACTTTTCTGACCTTTAAACTCGAAATCGGTTTCTTTTAATACTTGCATTGGAGAATTTTTTGATTGATATTGCAAAATTACAAAATCTCACCCCAATCTGAAAATTATATCCAATATTTTTCAAGCGTAAGGAGGTCAAGAGCATACTGAAGGTTTGGGGTCAAGAGTCTCCTTCATATCTCTATCCCATCATTTATTACATTAATAGTGAATGGTGTTTTACGAGCGTAAAACACTTTTGGAGCAAGAACCAAGGGTGATATATTTACTCCCAAAGACAACGATAAGTCATACAGCATTCCCGAAATGTCAAGCTTACGTTTTGTAAAGGTAAGATTATCATATGAATCTGGAAGCAGAATAAGAATGTCTATGTCCGAATCCTTTGAAGCATCTCCACGGGCCTGAGAACCATAGAGAATACCTTTTGCCTCCGGAGCAAAAGCTTTAAGATTATACCTTATGACATTAATTACTTCTGAAATTTTTATAGCCATATATACATATAACAATTAGAAACCATTACTTCACATACAAAAGTAGTATATTTGCGCCATTATTCCAAATCATTCTCTCTAATCGCCGTTATGCCGGATTTCAAGGTAGTTGCCGAGAGACGTGCGGAAGAGGCCTTAAAATAACGAAGAATATGAACATATGGGACTCGGAGACAAAGCCATTATCGACCTTACCGGATTGTCCCCGGATGCAATAGCAAACGCCTGATCAAAGATTGAGTCAACAAATTGAAAATGAAACATAACAACCAACAACATTGTAAGCATCCTAACAAAGCCGGCTTTGTTAGGATGCTTATGTTGAAGTAGACAACGGAATTTGCCAAACAAATAACAATATAATAAAAGGGCGCACATCTGTACGCCCTTTTTACTGAGTTGTTCACTATTTAAGGTAAATAATAAATTTTAATGTTATCAAGATAGAATCGATGCGCCGTTTTTTGTGCCCACGCATCATTAGAATTTCTTATTATTATCTTGGTTTTCTCATTCAATTCTACACCAGCCAGACTGAGATCTGCGTTCTGCCATGAGTATGGAGAATTATCAGCACGGGAATGACCTGGTGCTACAATCTCTGTTTCAACATCTCCATTCATTACTATTACAGCCATTTCAGTTTTATCATACATTCCATCACCTTGCATCTGCGGACACCAGTCAAATGAAATTTTGATTTCCCTATTAGCTGGAATATCTTTAAGAGGTGGCAAGACAAGCCCTTCTTGGTATGGTTTGCCATCAACATTTCCTGTCTTGTTAAACTTAAGATAATTCTGCTGTAAATAAAGTGCAAAGTCTCTTTTGCCTTTCGCATCATTATACTCGTGCGCCGAGACAAAATCATACCCTCTGGCAATCAATTCTTCGGTTGCAGTCCTTCCTTCATTCTTGCACTGATCAGCTTTGGGAGCCTCTGTTCCATTGCCCCCTATAGTATCACCGGCAGGGGTATTACCATCTTTTCCTGCAATTGCCCAAGGTGAAAGCCATTCGAAATCCTCAGAGAAGAGAATTACCTGATTTTGCCCAAGATCCTCAACCGCTGCAGGTATGATGTTGACAACAGGAGAAGCCTGACCGGCAAAATATCCTGTAACTCTAATCTTATGTCCTCCAAAATTGCGAACGCCTAATGACTCTAAGCAATCAATTAGATAGGCTTTACAAGTACTCTCTCCAACAGTAACTGCTGTTCCGTCAAAATCGCCAACGAATGTAACATACTGATATTTCTTTCCGTTGGTTTGATCAAGAGTCGAAGTTATGTCAACCGGAGTTTTCTCAGGAACCGCTGCCGTTCCCTCTTTAGCGATCTTTTCACCTTTGACGTATGCCATACCGATATTGTCATGGAATTTTTCGCCAACGATGGATACCTTGTCACCGACTGCTACAGCTTCAACTGGCTGGGTAATATATGCATACTGAGTCCCATCAGTGACAATTAAACCATTACCGGTAACAGCGGTCACTACCATACCCGGAAGTCTCACTACGGTTTCATCCTCTGCTGCTTCCATATCGTCAATGGTATAATCCACTGGATCTCGGAATTTATCACCACCCTGCCTAATCAAGATTGCGGCTACACTTTCAAGATTACGACCTTTGAACCGGATAGTACCTTTTCGTGGATTATCCGGAAGACCATCGCGTTCGTTATCATTTACAGAGATAGTGACCTCTGTCTGACCGGCATTTCCCGAAGTAGGTGAAACTGTTATCCACTCAGGAACCTCTGCAACCCAATCCGCATCAGACGTTATTGTAATTATCTGAGGAGAGGATGGATATGCATCATATTCGAGAACTTCAGCACTTGCGAGCACAATTCTCGACATACTTGTCTCGTCATCGCTGCATGCGGTTAGTATACAACCTAACGCAGCAAAAAATGACACAGTTAAAAATAATATTGATTTTTTCATAACGAATAATCTTTCTAAAATTTACCAACCAGGATTCTGTACGAGGCTACCGTTCAGGTTCAACTCATCAGTGGGAATCGGATAGAAGTAATCCCTTGCTTCATTGAATTTATTTCTTACCTGATCTTCAATACCATTAACATACCCGCGATTACCCTCACTGAGTTTAACGTCCGAACCAATGGCGAGAACAACAGCACCTTCTGGAGGCGTGGGTTTAACAGTATCTTTCTCATAAAGAACAACGTCAACCTTTCCATCGCCTGTGAAATCATATTCTCCAGCACCAGGAATGTACATGCCAGTGAAATCCTGATCAATCATAGCACCGCATTTCCAACGCATCAAATCGTCCCAACGACGACCTTCCTGAACCATCTCAACTCCTCGTTCGCGACGAATCTCAAGAATCACACCAATATTTTCTGTTGGCAAAGTAGTGTAACCTGTAGTCTTACTTGTCAGGTATGGATCCGGATTAGCATTGGCATCAGACATACTGAGCATTCCTGTCATTCCAACCCTCTTGCGGAGTTCATTCACAGTTTTCTCAAGATCCGGCTGCGTGAGAGTTCCGAGTTCGGCTTTTGCCTCGGCGAGATTCAACAGACACTCTGCATAACGGAACTCCGGAAGGTCACAACTTGTTGTGCCGTTCATGTCCATATCATAATTACCCATCCTGCTCTCAGTGACAAATTTAATAGGTTGATAACCGGTGTTTGTTAATTTCAAGTCAGTTGATAATATAGTGGTCGCACCCTGACGATGGTAATTTAAGCCACGCACAGACTGCTGAAGACGAGGGTCACGATCCTTCATTTCATCTACGAACTGCATGGTCTGCCAACCTGCTTTGTCGGTAAAACGAGAGCCATCTTTCATCAGATAAGAACATACAAATTTACGTGTATATCCGGGCTGCCCCTGAGTTGGAACAAGTGTAAAAGCATTTGCATTATGCTTGAGTTTCAAACCTTGATCGTAATGCACCGCAAGAATATACTCATCCTTGTTTGCATCCTGAGCAGCAAACATGTTTCTATAATCATCATTACCTTTACCGGTTGAGTATAGTTTATATTTACCATATTTCCCACTCATGAGTTTTTCAGAAGCATCAACACACTGTTCAAGATAATATTTCCAATCATGCCCCTCAAGTGTTATATTATGATACTTTCTGAAAGTTCCCTCATAAAGACAGAAATTAGATTTCAATGCCAAAGCTGCACCGGCAGTTACTCGATACAATGACGCCTCTTCTGCGTTGGTAGGCAAATTTTCTATCGCATAATCAATATCCTCAATCATTTTTGTTAAAACCAACTCTCTTGAATCGCGAGGCTTGAAAAGATCCGGGTCATTTGATGCCAATTGACGATCAATCCATGGCACATCCCCAAATCTCTTCACTTTCTTAAAATAGAAATAGGCACGGAAGAAACGTGCAACACCTGTATAACGTTTCACAGCCTCCTTATCCGGACATTGATCAATGTATTCAAGAAGTGTGTTTATACGACGTAGCACACCCCAACTCCAGCCACCACCGGAAGCCGGAATACTACGTGCATTGCCTGCACGCAACTCCACACTGAGAGGAGATGCAATCATGTCATCAGCCTGATCATCATATGTGGGATTACCATCCACTGCCTGAGTCAATATATTAGGATAAAAGTAGTTGCTGAACAATTGCAAATCAGTCTCGGTATTGAAATACTCATCAAGACCAATCTGCGCCTTAGGTTTAAGGTCGATAGCATCCTCACAGGAGGAGAAACCGAACAACCCGGTCAGAACAATAGATATATATAATAATTTTTTCATATCAATATCAAGGATTGAAATTAGAATGTTACATCCAGACCAAACATAAAGCTCTTCGACCACGGATACATCATATTGTTGGATTCCCCTTCATGAGTACCGACAGACTCTGGATCGATATATTTTGAATTCTTCTTTAGAGGTGACCAATAGCAAAGATTTTCGCCGGAGAAATAGATACGAACTTTCTCCATGTATGCTTTGCGAGTCCATTTCTGAGGAAGCGTATAGCCGACTGTCAGATTCTTGAAACGTAGGTAACGTAGATTCTGGATATAGCGGTCATTTGCAAAACCGGGCTTAAGGTAACCGCCGGTTGACTGATAGCCCATTGCACGCGGGAAGTATGCATCAGGATTGTCTTCGCTCCATACTTTATCCTTGAAATCAGAAGGTATAAATGAGAGGTAAGACCATGAATAGCAACCCCAGAAATTATACGTATATCCATTAGGATAATAATAATGATTTCCTGTGCCCTGGAAGAAAGCACTTACATCAAATCCGAAATAGTTGATATTAGCTCGGAAACCATACTGGAGGTGAGGAAGCTTATTACCATATTTATAGCGGTCACCGGGATTATCTACGGTGTTCTTGCCTACACCAATTTTACCGTCGCCATCACGGTCGATAAATTTCAAGTCACCTGCTTGCCAGCCCTTGCCGACATATTTAGACATATCATTATAACTGTGGTCAACACGGCTCGTATATTCCTTTGCCTCTGCATCAGTCTTGAAGAATCCGTCGGTCTGGTAAACCCATATTTCACCGAGTTCCATTCCTTCATAATAATCCATTGCAAAACTCTTATTAGGATTATCATACTTAGTAATCGTGCTCTTATAATCAGACAAGTTGAAACCAACTCCATAAGAGAAATTATTGCCCCAGAGCTTAAACGAATCATTCCAGTTCAAAGCAACTTCATATCCTTTTGTACGCAGATCTGCCACATTCATCTTAGGAGACGTTGCACCATATACCCCTGGAAGCGCTATACCCGGAGCGAGCATATCTTTGGTGTCACGGATATAAAGGTCTGCAGTTACACCAAGTCTGTTGTTAAAGAAACCCAAGTCCAAACCTAAGTCATACTGATGTGTCTTTTCCCATGTAAGGTCTGATGCAATCGGAGAGCCGAGGGTTGCATATGAGCCAAGATTTGACGTACTTTCGAATGCGTAATGCTTTCTATTTTCTTTCTCATCTCCGTCAAAAACGGCAGTTCCCACCTTGCGCAGGAAGGTATAATAGTCTGATACATTCTGATTTCCAAGCGTACCATATGAGAGACGTACTTTACCATTGCTCCACCACGGTTGAAGTTGTTCAAAGAATTTCTCTTCAGAAAAACGCCAACCAATAGAGCCGGATGGGAAAAATCCCCAGCGGTGACCACGTGCGAATCTTGATGTTCCGTCATAGCGACCTGATATTTCAACAAGGTATTTACCTAAGTAATCATAGTTGATACGACCGAAGATTCCTTGGAGAGCATACTGATTCTGTCCGCCTTCAGCTGATAACACAGTTTCTCCTTTATCATTGGTCCCTATAAGATTAAAATCTGAAAGGTCATTGGATATCAGGTTCTCTGCTGCTGTCGACACATTCTTATAGTTTCTTGTCTCGTAGTTGTATCCGGCAACAACCGTAAGATTGTGAGCATCTTTGAATGTATCCTTGTATGTTGCGAGCGCATTGACAGCATAGTAATTATATGTTCCTATTGTCTCAACAAGTTCATTACGCCCGGCACCTGTGGTATAATACTGCATCTCATCATCTGGATATACTCGATAAGGAAGATTAATATTTCGTCCTGTGTTCCTGTTCTGGTTGAAACGATATGTGAAATCAGCATGAACGGTCAACTGCTTTATAGGTGTATAGTTTACAGCCGTAGTATTAGTGAAGTCAGTCTTACGATCAATCTGCTTGCTCTTTCCCTCCATCGACAATATATGACGACCATTTGCTACCTTATTACCCTGATAGGGTGTCTGGTATATATATGAACCGTCAGGGTTGTTGGTTGGATAACATGCAAGCGCATGGCGTGAGAAACCTTGGAGTATACCTTCCTTTGACCCTAAGTATTCATATGTAGAACCAAAGAACGACATATTGTTGCTGACAGTGATCCATTTATTAATCGGAAAATCAATTTTTGCACGAAGATTATATTTCTTGTACTGGTCTCCATTAACTTTCAGATATCCGTCATTAACATTCAATCCGCCTGAGAGATAATAACGAATCTTCTTGATACCTCCGCTTAGCGAAACGTTATGTTGCTGCGAAAAATACTTATCTTTAAAGAAAGTGTTGTACCAGTCAGTATTGGCATAGTATTTCCAGCGACGCTTTCCGCCGACTGTTTCCTCTATTACCCATGGACGGTCAGGATGTTCGGTTTTGTCGTTAACACGCGCAAGAAGTTCCTGCATATCATTCTCGTCATAAGAAATATACTGCTTACCTTGTGAAGGTGTATAAAACTTATTTACAAGATATACAGACCAGAAGCCGGTATTCTCATAGTCATTGCAAGTGGTCGGTTCCTGCCATCCCAATCGTCCATTATAACGGACCGTTGCTTTTCCCTCATTGTCATGACCATTCTTGGTGGTGACCAAAATCACACCGAATGCGGCACGTGCACCATAAACGGCAGCTGCAGACGCATCCTTGATAACGGATATTGACTGCACGTCGTTAGGGTTCACATTGTCTATTTCACCGATTGAGCCATCAATCAAGACAAGCGGTCCTCCACCATTATTATTATTGATAGAGGCCTGGCCACGAATATTCAGCGTTGGCGATGAGCCGGGAAGTCCGGACGATGTAGTTACGTTCAGACCGGCTACAGATCCTTGGAGCATGTTGGAGATTGTTGCGGCCGGACGGTCCTCGAGGCTTTTGCCATCTACTGATGCTACGGCGCCGGTGAGGTTCACCTTCTTCTGCGTGCCGTAACCGATCACCACCGTCTCTTCAAGAGTCTGGGCATCTTCCTTCATCACTATCTTCAGGTTGTTGTCGCCGGGAGCAACCTTGATCTGCTGGGTCTGATAGCCTACGTAGACTATCTTCAGCGAGCAGTTGCCGTCGGGCACCTGAAGAGAAAAATTACCGTCAATGTCGGTCATGCATCCTGTCTTGGACTTCTCCAACATGACGCTGACTCCGATCAGCGGCTCGCCGGCCTGATCGGTGATGGTGCCTTTAAGTTCACGGCTTGCCGCCCACATCGGGAAGCTCACCAGAACAGACACCATCAAAAGAATTAGTCTTCTGACTTGTTTCATAAGGTAGGTATTAGTAAGTAAAAAAGTTATTTCAGGTCAATTTTATAATTTGCATCGTTCAGAGCCTTGGGACGCTGCATGTTTTCTGTCCATGCATGTCCGAACTCGTCTTTTACGGTAATCACCAGATCGGTGTCTGCGTCCGGAGCTACAACCTTGAAGAAATGGTGGTCTTTAGTTGTTGATCCGATCGGCTTTGATGTGTCTTTCGATGACCAGCGTTTGAACACGTTGGCATAGATGTGCAATGGATCATAGGCACTGACATGATTCACATTAAGATCTTTACCGTCGGCTGTCTTCACGCTTACCGTCCAGTTTGTGTTATAGTTCCAAACGTTTATCAGCACTTCATTCTTTCCTGTGCCTCTATAATCGGCAATCATATTGGTAAAATCTCCCGAAAATTTCGAGCTGACTCCTCCTTCAACATCGCTTTCCGAGAAGCTCAGGCTGTTCAGGTCGTAAGAGCGGAACTGGAAATCCTCTCCCTTGCCTGCTGTCTTGTAGATATATTTGAAGTCTTTGCCTGTAACATCCCATACGGCGTAACCGGCAGGTGTTCCATCCGGAGCCATCAGATACCCCGGTGTTTTCGCACCGCTCCACCACCAGTCGGAACATATCGCGCCGACGTTATGCTCATGCACGTTTGCAGTATTGCCGCTGTTGCCGGGAAGCACGTTGTAATTGCGGTGAGTATGACCGGTAACGTAATGCACATTGTAGCCTGCAAAGGCGGACAATACCTCTTGGGAATAAAGGCGTGCAGTAAACGCGCCCGGTTTGCTATCGCTGTATACAGGCACATGCATAGTTACTACTACAGGAGTGCTTTTATCAACATACGCGAGGTCTTTCTTCAGCCAGTCGAACTGGGGAGCGTAAATCTTGCCGGCAACCTGGTTGTCTCGGTTTGCATCGCCACCTCCTACATATTTCTCACAGTCAATATTGTCAAGGACTACATAGTGCACGCCTCCTATATTGAATGAATAATATGGAGGGGCCACATTCACGGCAAACGGATTCTTGGCATTGAACTGACCGATGGCGTTCATGTCGTTGTCATGATTGCCTATCGTATGATACACTGCCAACCCCTTGAGCTGTTCGTTAAGCAATTTCTTATATTCCGCAAGATCGAAATTACAGGAATACCAATAAAGGTCCCATGTCATGTCGCCAAGGGTGATTGCATACACCCTCTTTCCGGAATTCGATGCGACATAGCTGTTGATATCCTTCGCAATCCCTTTAAACTGGGTATTGTCCGCGTTCGAGGCTGTGCCGCCCTTTGCTCGGTTGGCAAGGTGCATATCGCCCAAGAACAATACCTTATAATTATTCTGGTCAACTTTTGCGAGAGAGAAACTCTGGTTCTCCGGAACGGAGACTGACGACACCAGTTTCCTGTAATGATCAGGGAAAGCTCCGTTGAGAGCACATTCATAACCGGAAGGAACGGATATGAAAACATAACCGGTGGATTTATCAGACTTCATCTGATATACGCCTTTCTCGTCAGTAGTAACCACTTCTTTACCGTCGCTGACCACAACGCCGGCAATCGGGCCTTCCGCGGATTCCACTACGCCATAGATTGTTGTGCCGGGCTGGATTTCAATTTTTGCGGCAACTATATTTATTGTCAGATTGCCGATCTGCACGCGGCGGTCGCCACGCTTGACATCTACCCTGTAATTGCCACCTTCAAAATTTTCAGGAAGGCGGAAAGAGAAATGATCGGACGCAGCCTCGGTCACGGGACAAGATTTAATTGTCCCTCCATTGATAAGATATATCAGGTCGGAAGTCTGCAAGGTGTTCTCACCGTCGATACGGCAGTCTTCACCTTTAACCACATCAACGCTCGCGGGAAGCGTAACTTTAATTTCCGTTCCGGGTCCCGGGGTCGGACCAGGATTAGGTTCATCGTTCTTGTCTCCACAACTTACAAAACTCAGGGAGAACAGGGTCAACACCATGGTTGCCTGAAGCAGGCAAAGGAGTTTCTTAATCATGATTCGTTATTAGTTAATTCTTCTAAGGTTATTTTTAACAACTTCTAAGTTGGAACGCCCTTCGGCATTCAGCCAATCAATCGTTCTTTATATGTCATCAGGAAAACCCGGGTTTTCCTGATGACAGGACATAATGCATTATGTCGGTTTCGTGTGTTAACGAAATTTTGCGTAAATTTATACCAAAATTTCGTTTAGTGCAAATTTTTACACAAAAAATGTTTCGAAACGTAAATTTTAACTTAAATTTCATTAAAAACAAAGCTCCCGAAAGCATCTTTGTAACTATAGTTCCGGAAGCTTCATATTCTTATTTTATTGAAATTTCTCTTTATGAGCGCACTTTGGCTTGTTAAAAAAGAGGCAACGTGGAAGTGGAATCAATATACTTGCGTTTGAAATCGGCATCGGTCATACATAGCATCATGATTCCCTGAATCAGAGTCACGATTTCCCACAGACCGCAGGTAACCACAGTAAGGAGTATGGTTAAAAAGCCGGCACCGACCTTCCCCATAACGAAATACTGCACTCCGAGACCTCCAAGTATAATTGCCATTATGCCGCAAAGCGTTTTCTTCGAAGAAACCTCCGCATTGGCAGCAACCGATTTCCCGCTGTTCTGATAAAGCTGCATGAGTTCAGGATAGGTGTAAAGCGGTTGCCACGCTCCCCCGTCACGGCTGACGGGAGTTTCATTTGTCACAGGGTAAGCCATCATCTGCTCCGCAGACATAGGGCCGACAGTCTGGTTGTTGATTGTGATGTAATACATGTTTTCTTAATATTGATTGTTGCAAATTTAATGAAATTTGCGAAATTTTTGTTAACTTTACGGAAGAATAAGTGATTTTTTAACACCAATGTCTGATCCCATTTTCCCCAACGACTCCTCCGATATGCCTGAGGACAACAACAATATCTCTGATTTTCAACAAGCTGGAACGGCACTTACCGATAAGAAGACCGTGCTTTCCGGAATGTTTCGCGACTGGTATCTTGAATACGCAAGCTATGTGATCCTTGAACGCGCAGTGCCCCATATCGAGGACGGACTGAAACCTGTGCAGCGGCGTATCCTGCACTCCATGTCCACACTCGATGACGGCCGTTTCAACAAGGTTGCCAACATCGTAGGTAATACCATGCAGTATCACCCCCACGGCGATGCTTCCATTGGCGATGCACTTGTTCAGCTGGGACAGAAGGAGTTGCTTGTCGATACACAGGGAAACTGGGGTAACATCCTCACCGGCGATTCCGCCGCCGCTCCCCGTTATATCGAGGCGCGGCTTTCGGAGTTCGCCATCGAAACGGCTTTCAGTCCGAAAATCACGGAATGGACCCTCTCTTACGACGGACGCAAGAAGGAACCTGTAACGTTGCCGATGAAGTTCCCCCTGCTTCTCGCCCAAGGCGTTGAAGGTATCGCAGTTGGTCTCTCTTCGAAGATACTGCCTCATAATTTCAATGAAATAATCGATGCCGCCGTGGAATACCTCCACGACCGTCCTTTCAAGCTTTTCCCTGACTTTCAGACGGGAGGGCTGCTTGACGTGTCGAAATATAACGACGGTGGACGCGGAGGATCAGTGAAAGTGCGTGCCAAGATTGAAAAAATCGACAACAAAACCCTATGTATCACCGAACTACCGTTCGGTAAAACCACGGCAACGCTTATCTCTTCAATCCTTGGGGCGATGGAGAAAGGGAAGATAAAGATACGCAAGGTTGATGACAACACGTCCGCTTCAGCAGAAATCATCGTGCACCTTATCCCAGGCACATCTTCCGACAAAGCGATAGACGCCCTCTATGCATTCACAGACTGCGAAGTCTCCATTTCTCCAAACTGTTGCGTGATACGCGACCGGAAACCAGAATTCCTCACGGTATCAGACCTTCTACGGTATTCCGTTGACCATACCCAGGAGATGCTGCGCCAGGAACTCGACATAAAGCTCGGTGAAACCCGCGAGCAGCAGATGTTCTCGTCATTGGAGAAAATTTTCATAGAGGAGCGCATGTATAAGGATGAAAAGGTAGAGCAGTCGCGAGATATGGAAGCTGCCATACGTCGCGTCGATGAACTCATGAAACCGTTCAAGCCATCCTTCTTCCGCCCAATAACAGATGACGACCTCATAAAGCTCTGGGAAATAAAGATGGCGCGTATACTTAAGTTCAATTCCCAGAAAGCTGATGAAAAGATAGCGCGTCTCGACGAGGAGATAGCACGCCTGGAATACGACCTCGAACATATCGTGGAATTCACCGAGAAATGGTATATACACCTGAAAGAGAAATATGGCGAGAATTTTCCGCGACGAACAGTTATCCGCAGTTTCGACTCCATCGAGGCTACAAAAGTGGCGGAAGCTAACAAGCGTTTCTACTACGACGCAGAAGGAGGTTTCATAGGCACGGGGCTGAAAGACAAGGAATTCAAATTCACATGCTCCGACATCGATGACATTCTTGTCATATACCGTGACGGCACCTACAAAATCGTGCGCGTCCAGGAGAAACTATACGTGGGGAAGAAGGTAATCCACCTCGGAGTATTCAAGAAAGGAGACAAGCGCACAATCTATAATGTGATCTACCGCAACGGAAAGCGGGGCAATTCATATATGAAACGCTTCTACATCACCGGCCTGACACGCGACAAGGAGTATAATATCACCAAAGGTGTCGAAGGCTCGCGGATCGAATGGTTGACATGCAACCCCAATGGAGAAGCCGAGACTGTAAGAGTCTCCCTCAAAGACGAAGCAAACGAGACGGGACGCCGACCCCGCAACCTGGAGATTTACGTCAATTTCTCCGAATTGGCCGTCAAAGGGAAGGAGTCGCTTGGCAACCTTGTTACTAAATATCAGATAAAGAGCATTTCACTCGAACGACGCGGTTCAAGCACCCTCGGCGGCAGAGAGGTATGGTTCGACAGGGATGTCCTCCGGTTGAACTACGACGGTCGCGGCGAAAGCCTCGGCATATTCCAGGGTGATGACAAAGTATTGATAATAACAAAGACCGGGGAGTTTTTCACATCTACATATTCCGATACCAACCATTACGATGACAACATAATGCGCATCGAAAAATTCGATCCCCACAAAGTGTGGACGCTCGCGCTCAATGACGCTTCGTTAGGTTACCCCTATCTCAAGCGTTTTGAGTTTGAGGTTTCCGCAAAGCCCCAGCGTTTCGTGGGCAGCGAACCTGAGTCGAGCATCATATTGCTCACCGACACTCCCTATGCCAGACTTGAAGTCACCTTTGGCGGCGCAGATGCCGTCAGGCCTGCGCTGGAAATTGAGACTGAAGATTTCATAGGGGTGAAGAGTTTCAAGGCAAAAGGGAAAAGGATCTCCACATACAACATTGCGGAGATCAAGGAACTTGAACCTACACGTTTCCCCGAAGAACCCGAACAAATTGTTGAAGCTGCCGAGATTTCAGATGACTCCGAAGAGACCGAATCCGACCCTCAGTCATCCCATCCCGACACGCCCCAACAACCCTCCCTCTTCGATTTCTAAACAATAATTTATTAACCTCGCAGAGCCGCAGAGTAGCAAAGGCAAGATTCGCAAAAATCAAAATACTAATCTAAAGGTCGTAAAACTCCTGCAGAGAAGCAGACATTGGCGTCAAAACTCTGCCACTCAGCAGAATCGTTTACGATTCCTCGACTTGAGCTTCTTATTTCTCTGCACCTCTGCACCTCTGCGACAATAAGTTTTTGAAATAACAAAATTATGAATGCCTTTAATTACAATGACCTCTCGTATGCAATAATTGGGACAGCGATGGAAGTTCATAATAACCTTGGACCAGGGTTATTAGAAAAAGTATATCGCCATGCACTCGCATATGAATTGAGAGCAAAAGGATATAACGTTGATGTGGAAGTTCCCATTGCTTTAAATTATAAAGGGCTACATATAAATGAGGCTTGTCGAGCCGACATAATAGTCAATAATCAGATAATTATAGAACTCAAAGCCACAGAAACAAACAATGGAATATATGCGAAACAATTATTTACATATCTCAAACTTACTGGATTGAGATTAGGCTTAGTTATCAACTTTAACCAAATAAAGCTCTCTGATGGAATAACAAGAGTCATCAATAATGATGGAAAGGAATTATAAAGATATAAAAGGCATTGTTAGGGTTATTTACATATCAGCCCTAATTGCCATGTCCAGTATTTTAGCGACCAACGCAGAGGAATTGCCTCGGCCGGTGCTGCAGAAGTACCGGATAGAGGTGGGCGGGGGCAATGCCCTTTCAACCTATCTGTCGCCGCTTCGCTACGACGGCACGGCAATCGGTTTCTCCGGGCAATGGAGCAAGGCATCGCAATGGTCTCCGGAATCATTGTTAATGCAGTTCAATGCCGGAATCAACATGCGGGACTATAAGAATCCCGCCCGCACTGCCTCCATGATCGGTTTCGACGGGATGTTCGCATGGGGCATGCAGTGGCGTAAGCGTCTTCCGCACTCCCTTCAAGTAACCGCCGGCGGTTCGCTCGACCTGTCTGGAGGATGTCTTTACCTTACGCGCAACGGCAACAATCCCGTGACGGCACTTGCCTCGGCATCCATCGATATCAATGCTTCGTTGTCATGGAAATTCAAGATCGGAAAATTACCGATGGTGCTGAGTGATGAAGTGAGACTCCCCTCGCTCGGATGCTTCTTCGCTCCGGAATATGGAGAGACATATTATGAGATATGGCTCGGCAACAGGAAAGGCCTGGCGCATTGCGGCTGGTGGGGAAACAGGTTCTGCATCGACAACCTCCTCTCGCTCAAGCTTGATTTCGGACGCACGGCCATGGAAATCGGCTACCGTTACGACTACAACTCCTCATGGGCCAACTCCCTCAACACCTCTCTCCACACCCACTTCTTCGTAATCGGCATAATTCCCCACGGCCTCGGCATCAAACGCCGCGCCGCCATCAACTCCCCCCTCTACTGATATGAAAAAGATATTGTTTCTATTACTCGTTCCTCTCCTCACATGCTGTCATGAGGCGCCAGAGTATGAGGATAACCCATACGGGAATTTCGATGCGCTGGCTAAGGTGGTCAGCGAGAGATACTGCTTCTTCGCCGAGAAGGATATCGACTGGGATGCCTTGTGCAGGCAATATCGCGCAGAAGTGAAGCCCGACACTAAAATCCTCGAACTTTTCGACATATGCTCGCGCCTCCTCGACGAGCTGCAAGACGGTCACGTGAATCTTTCTTCCCGGTTCAACACAAGCTATTACCGTAAATGGTGGAGCGACTACCCTCAGGATTTCAACCTTCGTACACTGCAGCAGTATTACCTCGGATTCGATTATATGCAGACTTCCGGAATATCCTACAAGATGCTTACGGAAGAGATCGGGTACATGTATTATCCGTCGTTCTCGTCCGGCATAAACCCGACAAACCTCGACTACATACTGGCGATTCTCCACGATTCCAAGGGCCTTATCATTGACATCCGCAACAACGGGGGTGGACTCCTTACTAATATAAATACCCTGGTAGGAAGGTTTATAGCAGAGAACACTCTCGGAGGCTACATACGCCACAAGACAGGACCGGCACACAACGCTTTCTCCGATCCTTATCCGATCGAATACGATGCCGCCGATCCCGCTAAAAGGATAAAGTACCTTGACAAACCTATTATCGTACTTACCAACAGATCATGTTTCTCTGCCGCCAACGATTTCGTGGCAGTGATGAAAACCTTGCCCAATGTCCGCATCGTAGGCGCTCGCACCGGAGGAGGAGGAGGCCTACCCTTCTCCTCGGAGCTTCCAAACGGATGGTCCGTGAGATTCTCTGCCTGTCCGATAAACGATAAGGAAGACCGCACCACGGAATTCGGTATAGACCCCTCCCCCGGATGTGAGATTCATTGCTCCGACGCAGACCTTGCGGCAGGACACGATGCCATTCTCGATTTCGCTATCACTCTCCTGCAAACGAAAGAATAGTCGGCGACTTGACATCAACGCCATATTCTGCCGCAAAACGCAGGATGTTGCGGGCAAGTTCGGGTTTCAACTCCTCAGGGCAATAACGGAAATAAGCCTCGGCAGCACGCACATGCGTTGCATCGGGCATAGGGTACTCCCTGCGTTCCGGAAGTCCATATACGCTATCCGGTAATTCCTTCCTCTCCTCAGCATCTAAAATGTCTTTCATAATAATTCAGTTTTTTTAGTGATTACATTTTACCCATCCCCATTAAGCCCTATTAAGACCCATCTCTCCCTATCCTCTATTTATAACAAACCAAATCAGAGAATATATGTGGAAATTCAATCCAATTCTTAAATCTACAATCTGGGGAGGCGAAAGAATCGCTCCTTATAAAGGAATCAAGACAGATCTTCACAACGTAGGCGAAAGCTGGGAACTGTCAGGCGTAAATGGAGATGAATCCGTGGTTGCCGAAGGTCCGGACGCCGGCCTCACACTTCCGGAGCTTATAGACCGCTACAGGGCTTCGCTTATGGGGCATAAGAATTATGAGAAATTCGGCAACCGTTTCCCTCTGCTTATCAAGTTCATAGATGCACGCGAAGACCTGTCGGTGCAGGTCCATCCCGATGATGCCATGGCCAAAAAATACGGAATGCCTAACGGCAAGACCGAAATGTGGTTCGTGCTTGAGGCTGCCGAAGGCGCCAAGCTCGCCAACGGGTTCCGTCATCCTGTCGATCCGGCAGATTATGAAAGGCTTGTCGAAAGCGGTGAGATAGAAAACGTTCTCAATTTTGTGGAAATAAAACCGGGGGACACATACTTTATTCCGGCGCGACGCGTGCATGCAATAGGAAAAGGCGCATTCGTAGCGGAGATCCAGCAAACGTCCGACGCCACTTACCGTCTCTACGACTATCACCGTAAAGACAAGAACGGCAATGAACGCGAACTCCATACAGTGCTTGCCAAAGAGGCCGTGAATTTCAACGACACCGACGGCAATCCTGTTGATTATAAAGGAAACGAGAATGTTCCTGTGAATCTGGTGCGTTGCCCCTTCTTCACTACGAACCTGCTGACTGCGGACCACGAACTGATGCGCGACTATCGCGAAAATGATTCATTTGTCGTGCTAATCATCACCGACGGAGAAGCCGAGATACGCAGCGAAGAGGGTAAAAAGCATGTAAAACAGGGCGAGACAATCCTCATACCGGCCTCGGCAAAGGGTGTCACAATTATCCCTTCGGGCAACGTTACTATCCTGGAAACATATGTTGGATAGACATTTATCCGATTTTTTTGACTAAGGTATTGACAAAGCGATGTTTTTTTGCTAATTTTGCACATTTGAAGCGGATTATGTGCTCCTATGGGTGTGCATATCCGGCTGCAGATTATAAGGAATAACATTTTAGCTAAAAATGTATAGAAACAGAACATGCGGCGAACTTCGTCTCGCCGATGCCGGACAGAGCGTGACACTCGCCGGCTGGGTGCAGCGCACCCGCAAAATGGGCGGCATGACATTCGTGGATGTCCGCGACCGCTACGGCATCACACAGGTGGTTTTCAACAATGAAATCAACCGCGAACTCACCGAAGCGGCAAATGCTCTCGGTCGTGAATTCGTGGTGCAGGTAACCGGGAAGGTGGAGGAGCGAAGTTCCAAGAACCCCAACCTGCCGACCGGTGACATCGAGGTAATTGCAGAAAGTGTAAAAATCCTCAATCGCAGTGAAATCCCTCCCTTCACTATTGAAGACAATACCGACGGCGGTGACGACCTCCGCATGAAATACCGATACCTTGACCTGCGCAGGCCGTGCGTGCGCCGCAATCTCGAACTCCGCCACAAGATGGCGTTCGAAATCCGACGCTACCTTGACGCGCAGGGATTCCTTGAGATCGAAACCCCTATCCTGGTGAAATCCACTCCGGAAGGAGCACGCGACTTTGTGGTGCCGTCCCGCATGAATCCGGGAGAGTTCTATGCCCTCCCCCAGAGTCCGCAGCTTTTCAAGCAGCTCCTTATGGTGAGCGGATATGACCGCTATTTCCAGATTGCGAAATGTTTCCGCGATGAAGACCTCCGCGCCGACCGCCAGCCGGAGTTCACGCAGATCGACTGCGAGATGAGCTTTGTTGAGCAGGAGGATGTTATCCGTACATTCGAAGGTCTTGTGAAGCACATATTCAAATATGTAAAAGGTATCGATTTCACGGATCCGTTCCCCCGCATCACATGGGCTGACGCCATGCAGCGTTATGGTTCCGACAAGCCGGACATCCGCTTCGGCATGGAGTTCGTAGAACTCAACGATGTTGCCAAAGGTAAAGGATTCAGCGTAATTGACGATGCCGAACTTACCGTTGGTATTCTTGCCAAAGGATGCGCAGGCTATTCACGCAAACAGATCGATGAACTTACGGAGTTCGTGAAACGCCCGCAGGTGGGAGCTAAAGGGCTCATATATGTGAAATTCGAGGCCGATGGCTCCGTAAAGAGTTCCGTAGGCAAATTCTATAGCGAAGAAGAGCTCCGCGCATGGGGCGAAAAGGCAGGAGCCGAAGCAGGAGACCTCCTGCTCGTGATGACAGGAGAGGCAATGAAGACGCGCAAACAGCTTTGCGAGTTGCGTCTCGAACTGGGCAACCGTCTCGGACTGCGCGACAAGAACGTGTTCGCCCCGCTTTGGGTTATAGATTTCCCCCTGTTTGAATGGGACGAGGAAACTCAGCGTTACTACGCGATGCACCACCCCTTCACCTCTCCGAATCCGGAGGATATTCCGATGCTGAAGACTGATACCGGCAAAGTCCGCGCCACGGCCTATGACATAGTGGTAAACGGTACGGAGCTTGGCGGCGGCTCAATACGTATCCACGATGCCGCCCTTCAGGATGAGATGTTCGAACTTCTCGGTTTCACGCCGGAACGCGCACACGAACAGTTCGGATTCCTCATGAACGCATTTAAATACGGTGCGCCTCCTCACGGTGGTCTCGCCCTCGGTTTCGACCGCTTCGTTTCGATTCTCGCAGGTCTTGACACTATCCGCGATGTCATCGCATTCCCCAAAAACAACTCTGGACGCGATGTGATGAATGAGTCTCCCTCCCCCATCGACCAGACTCAGCTTGATGAACTTCAGCTTGAGCTGGCCCCTCATAAATAACATTGCACATTAAACATTTCACATTAAACATTAACATTGTCAACTCCACTCGACATATTGGAGGCCATAAAGGCAAAGAAGATGGTGAAAGTTTCCGATATCGCTGCAGCCATAGAGGAATTCGCGCCCAAATCGCTGCAGGAAAGTTATGATAACACAGGTCTTCAGGTAGGTGATCCCGGCATGGGGGTCACCGCCGCGTTGCTCTGTCTTGACATTACGGAAGAGATTCTTGATGAAGCCATCCAGAGACAATGCAACCTCGTGATAACACATCACCCTCTGATTTTCAAAGGGCTGAAAGAAATCACCGGGCGCACTGCAACCGAACGGATAGTGGTGAAGGCAATACGCAACGACATAGCTATCTATTCAGCCCATACCAATCTTGATTCGGCATGGGAGGGAGTTAGCCACGAAATGGCCCATATGCTCGACATCCGCGATCTTCAGGTTCTCGAACCCAAAGATGCTGAAGGTAATACCGGACTCGGAGTGATCGGTAACGTTAAGCCCACCCCGAAACTGGAATTTTTACGCAGGGTCAAGGAGGAATTTGGAGTCAAGGCTTTGAGGTTTTCAGAGCAGTCTCCACAATTGGTGGTGAAAAGAGTGGCTCTCTGCGGTGGAGCCGGGGCATCGCTGATCGGAGATGCAATCAGGGCCGGCGCGGATGCAATCATCACAGGAGACGTTAAATATCATGACTTCACTGCTTACGGCCTCGACATCATAATTGCCGATATCGGGCATTATGAAAGCGAATTGTGTGCATGCAGGATATTCTCCCGCATAATACGTGACAGATATCCGGACTTCCTCCTCTACTTCTCAGACAAGGAGACGAACCCGATAGGTGTGATATAATGTTTAATCAGGAATTAGGAATCAGGAATCAGGAATTAGGAATTAGGAATTAGGAATTAGGAATCAGGAATTAGGAATCAGGAATTAAAAACTACCATATATGGCAACAGAGAAAAAGAATGACAAGGAACGCAGTGTGGAAGAGCGCCTCAAAGCCCTCTATCAGCTGCAGACATACCTCTCGGAGATCGACCGCATCAAGATCCTTCGCGGTGAACTTCCCAACGAAGTGAAAGACAGGGAGGATGAGATCGTCCGTTTTCAGACCCGCATCGCAAAACACGAGGACGAGATAGTCGGTCTCAACAATCTCATAAAGACCAAACAGGGCGAAATCGTTATGCGCCGCGAGAAAATCGCAAAATACGATGATCAGATCAACAACGTGCGCAATAACCGAGAGTTTGCATATCTTGAAAAAGAGAAAGAATTCGAAAGCCTTGAGATAGAGCTTGCTGAAAAGAACATTCGCGACGCGCATACTAAAATCGAGGCTAAGGAAGCTGAGATTGAACACGATAAGGAGGAACTTGCAGACAACGAGCATATCCTTGAGCAGAAAAAGAAGGAACTCAACGACATTATCTCGGAAACCCGTCAGGAGGAAGAGTCAATCCGCGAGAAAGCCAAAGCCCTCGAGCCCCTCATCGATGATTATACCCTCGCTGCATTCAAGCGTATCCGCAAGAATGCCCGCAATGGTCTTGGTATCGTCAGCGTGCAGCGCAACGCATGCGGAGGCTGCTTCAACCGCATCCCGCCGCAGCGTCAGCTTGAAATCCGCATGCATAAGAAAGTTATCGTATGCGAATATTGCGGACGCATCATGATTGACGCCGCACTTGCAGGTGTCGAGGAGGCTCCGAAACCCGAGGCTACCGAGAAGAAAAAAGGACGCAAGTCTGCCGAAAAATAGCCGACAGTCAATGTATTATGTGAGAAAACGCATGGAAGTGAGCGCTGCCCATAGACTCGACCTGAGCTATGAGAGCAAGTGCTCGCAACTCCATGGACATAACTGGATAATCATTGTGGAATGCCGTGCCAGGGAGCTGAACGCCGACGGCATGGTGGCAGATTTTACTCTGATAAAAAACAAGATAATGAACATGCTCGACCACCGGGTGATAAATGATGTGCTCCCCTTCAATCCTACTGCGGAGAACATTGCCCGCTGGGTGGTTGACACCATCCCTTCCTGCTATCGCTGCGAAGTGCAGGAAAGCGAGGGGAATCTGGCTGCATATGAGGAAGATTAACGAGATATTCTATTCCCTACAAGGGGAAGGGCATCACGAAGGGTATCCCTCGGTGTTCGTCCGTTTTTCGGGATGCAATCTTAACTGCTCTTTTTGCGACACAGCCCACAACGAAGGCATATATATGGATGATGACGCGATAATTCGCGCCATCAATCTGTATTCTGCCGATTGGGTTGTCCTTACCGGAGGAGAACCCGCAATGTGGATAGACGAGGATTTCATCCACCTCCTCAAACGCGCCACCGGAAAGAAGATAGCAATCGAGACCAATGGAACTTACCCCGTGCCGGAAAGCATCGACTGGGTTACAGTCAGCCCTAAATCAGGGTTCGAGGGAGCAGGTGACGCCCCGGTGAGGGTGAAACACGCCAACGAAATCAAAGTTGTAGATCTCGGTCAGGATCTTGACCCTTATTTCAACCTGCCGTGTCGGGGAGAAGATACAATCATGTATCTTCAACCTTGCTACGTGCCGGACGAGGAGCAGTTCCGGCAAAACCGTCTCAGCACGGTGCGCCGCATCCTGGCGGACCCCAAATGGACATTGTCGGTGCAGCTACACCGTTATTTGGACATACCGTAAGCGTAAGCCAAGGCCTCGGCCCGTTCGACGCATGTGCCGCATTTGCCACAATGCTTTTCGCCACCTTTATAACATGAATAGGTGTGGTCATAATCCACGCCGAGATTCTTGCCTATAACGGCAATTTCACCCTTGGTTATATTAGTATAGGGCGCAATGATGGAGACTCCGTCATATGTGCCCTCTTTCATTGCTTCGGACATTGCATTCACGAAACCTTCGCGACAATCAGGATAAATTGCATGATCGCCACCATGGTTTGCTATCATAACGTGCTTCAGTCCTCTTGATTCAGCAAGACCGCAAGCAACGGAAAGCATGATGCCGTTACGGAAAGGGACCACAGTCGATTTCATATTCTCATCCGCGTAATGACCTTCCGGTATCGCTTCTGCACCGGAAAGCAGCGAGCTTTCAAAATATTCCCCCATGAATTTCAATGGAATCACAAGATGCTCCACACCGAGCAGATTGCATTGCCAACGTGCACACTCAGTCTCCCGGGCATTATGATTTGACCCGTAATCGAACGTTACGGCCAACGCAATGCGATCCTTCATGTCATGAAGAAGCGTTACAGAATCCATCCCCCCTGATAATACTATAATAGAATCCTTCATTCCAATGTGTAATGTGTAATGTGTAATGTGTAATGGGCAATGCTTAATGCTTAATGTTAAACATTAAACCTAAAGCCTCGATCTTTCTTTGCTTCACCATCTCCTGATGGTCGGAATCACCCATATTGGCAAAAGGGTAAATTGAAATCCCGCCGCGCGGCATGAATACGCCTCTAACTTCTATATACTTCGGATCCATGAGCGCCGCCAAATCTTTCATTATAATATTCACGCAATCTTCATGGAAGTCACCATGGTTACGGAAACTGAAAAGATAAAGCTTAAGGCTCTTGCTTTCCACCATTCGTTCCCGAGGAATATACGTGATATATATATGTCCGAAATCAGGCTGCCCCGTCTTAGGACAAAGCGTAGTAAATTCCGGGCAATCGAAAGTCACCACATACTCATTTTCCGGATGTTTATTCTCGAAGGTCTCCAATAGAGACGGATCGTAATCCGTGGGATACTTCACCCCTTGGTTCCCCAAGAGGCTCACTCCCTCAAGTTCTTTTACTGTTCTCATACAAAATATCTGCTTTGACCACTTCGGTCTAAAGTTTCTATCTACAAAATTAATAAATCATCACCATTTTTTCAAAACTATGGAGTTGTTTAAACACCCCCATTACATTAAATTCCCATTTATCGCACTGATAAGACTAAACTTTCGCGTGAAGGTGTTGCATAACTCGATTTTCGTGTTGCAAATTGTAGGGATGCACCATGGTGCATCCGCCAATAAATTGATAATCAGGTATTGAAAACATCGGATGCTCCGGGGAGCATCCCTACATTTGAGAGTTATGCAACATCCTCTCGCGGAATGAGGATTCGGTCAGTGCGATAAATGGGAATTTAGCTGTGATAGAGCCTACTTTAAAAAGTGGATGATTTTATAATAATTGAAGTTGTAAGTTCTCAACATGTCGAGGCAGGGTAGGAAGTTTTTAAGCGGCCGGGCAAGTTAATTTTTGTTAACAAACATTAATGGATATTGTCATCTATGGGCAATTTGTATACATTTGTGACTTAATATTGTTTAGTGCTTTCCCAAAAGTTACCTGCAAGATGTTTTCCATAGCAAAAAACATTCTCAAATTATCCACTATCGTACTTTCGATATTCGTAAGTACCCCCCCCACAAGTAGTTACGCGTCCGCATGGCATAAACAATTTTCTGACACCTGCCAGGGAATCAATCTTCACAAAGCCAAAGAGTTTCTTAAATCCGGTTCCTATAAACCCCGACAGACAATGATTGTCGGCATTATAGATTCGGGGCTTGACACTTTATGCTCCGATGTAAAGCCCGCTTTATGGGTAAACCCCAAGGAGAGGCCCGATGGGAAAGATACCGACGGCAATGGATATGTCGATGATATTCACGGATGGAATTTTCTTGGCACCGCCGACGGCTCTTTCAACATGACGAGCGCCGGCACGGAGGAATATCGCGAGTTCAAACGCCTGTTCCCCAAATACAAAGGTGTTGACAGCACTGCCATTGCGGACCGTAAGGAATATGACTATTATATGCGGATGCGCAAAAAAGCCGGCATCGACTCTTACCTGAAATTTTTTATATACAACGCCGTAAAAGACGATGCATACTCATATATAGATTCAATTGTCCGCGCACGTAAACCGGAAACAATCGACACTATCTCAATCAACGGGGTCGCCCTTGCCATCGAGGACGATTCAATTGCAGGGCAGGCTTTCCAGACAATCGGTGTTGACATGCTCCGGCTCGGCGTGGGGGCTCCATGGAAAACTGCACTGAAGGCTCACCGCGATAATTTCGAACTGATGCGCAAGCGCATCGACGGCATAGAGAACGATACCGACAAGCGTCTGCTGATGGGTGACAACCTTAAAGATGAGTCGGACATTTTCTATGGCAATAACATCCTTCAGGCCGAAGGATGCGACCACGGCACGTTCGTTGCCGGAGTGATTGCAGGGCAGGGTGTTATTGACCCGAATATAAGCGGCATATTTCCTGAAGCCAGGCTGATGATACTTCGCGCTGTGCCAAACGGCGACGAATACGATAAAGATGTATCGACAGCAATAAGGTATGCCGTTGATAACGGTGCGAAAATAATCAATCTGAGCCTTGGTAAAATGACCTCTCCCGACTCGACGATGGTAAACCATGCAATTGAATATGCACTCGAACATGATGTTTTGCTTATTCAGGCTGCCGGAAACAGCCATCTCAATATCGACTCAATCCCATATTATCCCACAGCCTTAAGAAACGACGGATCTTTTTATCCTAATTTTATCCGTGTTGGAGCGTCTACACAAAAAGGGACAATCAGCGGGATGTCGAATTATGGCAAGCGGAAAGTGGATTTATTGGCTCCGGGACAGGATATCACCTCCAATACCGTTGACAACAAATTCATGAGCTCTTCAGGCACCAGCATCGCCGCTCCTGTAACGGCGGCGGTAGCCGCCATGATCCGCGCCTATTTCCCGGAATTGAAAGCTGAAGAGGTTAAGGACATATTAGTAAAAAGCTGCCGGAAATCAAACATTTTAGAGAAAACATGCAGGAGCGGCGGAATACTCGATGCCGCCGAAGCTATACGCCTCGCCGCCGACAAATCATTATGGACAAGAGTGGAGAGCATGTCGGGGGATTCCCTACAGTGTCACATGAAAGGACAGCATTTTTATCCGACCTGGATAGAGAAAACTCCCTGCTTTTACTATAACGTGAATAAGGGAGGGAAAGCAAAGTATTACATTGCCAATGCCGCCACCGGCAAAAAGACACTGCTCATAAAGGACATGGATGATTTCGTGGCGAAATATGCCGCAATAACCGGAGACACGCTCGATCCCGTTTCGCCTGCGCTTTACGGCATAACATTCGAACCGGGCAACACAAAATCATTCACCCTGAACAAAAAGGGTAAACACATGCGCTACGATATAGCCCGCGGCACTTTAAAGGAATTCACTCCCGGCACGGATAAGAAGCCTAAAGCTAAGGGGTTGAATTTCGGACGGGATGCACACAATCCTGATTCCACTTATTCCATGCTCGGTTCGGGATATGACCTTTTCCTGCGCGACAACCGCTCGGGCGCAATTACCAGAATCACCCATGACGGCGTTGAGGATGCTGCCCACACATACCGTTGCAAGAAAGACACTACAACCGGCAATGCATCCGGTTTCTGGGCGGGGAACAGATATATCCAGTTCATGCAAGACAACAGGGGGATCGGAGAGATGGGAATAGTGCGCTCGCTCGAAAAGGGGCGTCCCGTGGTAGACACATTTAAAATGCCGATGCCCGGAGATTCATGCATCCGCCGTTTCCGCATATATTGGTATAATCCGGAAAACGGGGAAGGAAGATACCTCCCTATTGACAAATATCCCGACCAGAATGTCGAGATGAATTATCATTACACTCCTGAAGCCCTTTTCTTTACGCGCAAAAGCAGGAAGGGTGACAAGATTGACCTTTGCAGGGTAAATGTGAAGGACGGTACGGTAGACGAGATTATAAGCGAGTCTTGCGAACCCCATATGAACCTGACACTTTTTAATTACAGGATAATTGACAATGGCAAGGAGTTTATCTGGTGGTCAGAAAGAACGGGGCGGGGCAACTACTATCTCCTCGACTCCGATGGGAAACTAAAAAACCGCATCACCTCGGGCGAAACTTTGGTGGCAGGTGACATAGTGCGCATGGACACGGTCGGACGCTCCATTATATTCAGAGGATACGGAGGCGAGAAGGATGTAGACCCTTATTACCCGCTATATTATAAAACATCCTTAGACGGTCGCAGACAGCATCTCCTCACTCCGGGTGATTACGTGCACGAGCTTAACCTGTCGGAAGATGGGAAATATGCCATCGACAAATATTCCCGCGTAGACGAGGCACCTGCCATTCGGGCTTTTGCCGTTTCCAATCCGGAGCGTCGTCACGAAATCGACAAGGCAGACATCACCGCCCTCGAAAAAGGGGGCTGGGTAAAGCCCCGCCGCATCAAGGTCAAGGCTGCAGACGGAAAGACGGATCTCTACGGTGTGATGTTCGTGCCATCCCGGTTGGATACGACAAAGAAATATCCCATAATCAGCAATGTGTATCCCGGTCCGCAAGATGATCAGATAACCCGTGATTTCGCCATAGATGACAACGGTAACCAGAGCCTTGCCGAGATGGGGTTCATAGTGATCACATTCCCTTCGAGGGGCAGCTCGCCATTACGCGGCAGGGATTTCTACACATACGGGTACGGTAATCTCCGCGACTATCCCTTGGAAGACGACAAGAACACCATCGAACAGTTGGCGGTGGAATATCCCTTTATCGACCTCGACCGCGTGGGCATCTACGGACATTCGGGAGGCGGATTCCAGACCGCAGCGGCAATGATGACATATCCCGATTTCTATAAGGTCGGTGTTTCCGCATCGGGTAACCACGACAACAACATCTACATCCAATGGTGGGGAGAGGCATTCCATGGACTCTCCGAAATCCCGACCAATATGCAATTGGCAGGCAATCTGAAGGGAAAACTGTTGCTCATAACCGGTGACGAAGATAAAAACGTACCCCCGAGCAACACATACCGTCTTGCGGACGCACTGATAAAGAAAAGGAAACGCTTCGATATGTTCGTCCTCCCGGGTAAAGACCACGGCGTGATGTGCCCATACTATCAGAACCTCATCCGCTACTATTTCAAAGAGAATCTCCTCTCCCCGCGCAAAGAAGACATCGACATCATAAACCACATCTGAAATGAACAGAAGAACTATCCTTAATTTACTGGCAATCCCGTTGGCGGTCTTGTTCTCAATCACAGCTGACGCAAGCGATTCCGACCCGGTTGTAAAAGTCGAGCTGACAATCGTTGATGCATTGAAAGAGCCGCTCCCCGGAGCCACGGTAAAAGTGAAAAACCGGACGCAAGGGAAAAGCGCTGACGCCGACGGCCACGTACTGATGTATGTCAGGCCGGGGTCAACCCTCATAGTCAGCTACGTGGGCATGAAAAACAGCGAGATTAAGATTTCAGACAAGCCGTATAAGGGAGTCGTTGAACTGGAGAGCGACCATGCACAGCTCGACCAGGTGGTGGTTACAGGATATCAGCGCACAACAAAACGCCGGACCACGGGGTCAGTGGGTGTGCTATCCGCAGAAGACCTGAAAGGGACACCGACAGCCAACCTCGACATGTTGATGCAGGGTAAGATAGCCGGCGTAGATGTAAAAGCCCTTTCTGGCCGTCCCGGTGAATCGGCCAAAGTCCGCATCCGAGGCACAAACACCATCACCGGTAACGCCGACCCGCTGTGGGTAGTCGACGGCGTACCGTTGCAGAAAGACATCCCATCGATCTCCAGCTCACAGATACGGGCAGGAGACTTCAACGACATATTCACCAACGGTATATCCGGAATAAACCCCAACGACATTGAATCTGTAACTGTGCTTAAGGATGCTTCGGCGGCCGCCATCTACGGTTCAAGGGCTGCGGGCGGTGTGATTGTCGTCACTACCAAACGGGGCAAGGAGGGTAAGATAAGCATCTCCTATTCCGGCAACGTTTCCCTCGTCACCAAACCGGGACGCAGCGCAAACCTCATGAACTCCGCAGAGAAGCTTGCTTTCGAACAGGAGCTGTGGGATGAATTTTCCGCCCGTAAATTTGCATCGGGACAACGCTATCCCGTCATCGGTGCAGTCGGACAGATACGCTCAGGTTATGGCAAATATAAAGGATGGAACAAACAGCAACAAGATGCCGAAATACAAAGACTCGGAGAAAACACCACTGACTGGTTCAACGAGCTTTTCCAGAACTCCGTGTCTACGAGCCACTATCTGTCACTATCCGGTGGTTCCGAAAAAATCAACTATTATGTATCCGGAGGATATGCATATAACAGCGGGCTTGTTAAGAAAACTGATTATGAACGCTACAATATCAATTCAAAGCTCGACATCAAACCGAGCAAGAAAGTAAAGATAGGCGTACAGGTAGACCTGTCAATGCAAAATGCCAACGGTCCGTCGGCAGGCGTTGACCCTTTCCGCTACGCATATTTCGCCAACCCATATGAAAAGCCGTATAATGCAGACGGTTCTTATTCCGCAGACGGAACATATTTCAATATGTCACACGCCAACGGAGCATATGAACAGAACCTCCCCCCGGAGGGGTTCAACGTCATGCGCGAGATAAACGAGACATCAAACGAGAGTAAAAGTTTCTCAGCTTCCGCAATAGCCTCAATCAGTTGGAACATCTGGGACAACCTTTCTTTCGAAGGTCTCGCATCATACGGATATACGGACAACAAGACTGATAATATAAACGGGACCAACACTTATTCCGCATGGCTTGACAGGCCATTCGAGGGTATGGCGTCATCCACCTCGAAACGTAAATACGGCTCAATATTGCAGACAGCAGCCTACAATACGAATTACAACCTGCGCGGTCATTTCCATTACCACAAGGAATTTGCAAACATACATTATATAAGCGCACTTGCCGGAGCGGAAATACGCGGTCAATATTCGAAAAATATTTTCGAGAAAAGATACGGGTATGATCCGGTGTCGGGCAACTCCTCCATTCCGGTATACCCTGAAGGCACGAACGTTGATTATGCCACCCTACTCTCATATGCGGCAATCGTTGACGGCCTGTCGGGACAGAGCCGCATCAAGGATGCGTTTGCATCATTTTACCTCTCCCTCGATTATGTACTGATGAACCGATATGTCCTGTCGCTGACGGGACGAACTGACGGCTCGAACAACTTCGGCAGCGATGAACAATTCAACCCAACCGGTTCTGTCGGCCTATCCTGGAACGTGGATCAGGAGTCTTGGATGCAACCTTTGGCTCCATGGCTAAGCTCGCTTTCAATCCGCGCAGCCATGGGTTATACAGGCAATATCAACCGTTCCGTATATCCGCGCCTGGTGATGACATACTCCTCGCAATTCAGGAAGTCGGACGACCAGATGTATCGCATGGGATTCATCGGCAACGCCCCGAACCCTCACCTCCGCTGGGAAAAGACACGCGATATGAAGGTGTCTATAGACATGGGATTCTTCAGCGACCGCCTGCGCATTCAAGGAGAACTATACGACAGGCTAACGCGCGATGCCGTGTCTTCCCAACCTGTGGTATATTCCACAGGATTCGGAACCCAGAGTTTCAACACCTCCGAACTGCTGAACCAGGGTGCGGAGCTTTCCGTGAGCGCGACACCCTTACGCACACAAGACTGGCACCTGACAATCGGAGCAAACATAGCTTGGAACCGCAATAAACTCCTTAAGTTCAACCCTCCTGCCGTCAGCATGTTCAACTCCAACTACGTAGGGTACCCCATAGGCTCCGTAATTGCAGGGAAAGTGCAGGGAATCGACCCGACATTAGGTATATATACTTATGAGGTTCGCCCCGATGCGGCGATGAACACTGCCGCTGACCGCGCCAAGTCTCAGAATTATGCATTCTATCTCGGAACGGCGAACGCCCCGACAAACGGTGGATATTCAATCTCAGTGGGATGGAAGAAACTCAGCCTCAGCCTCGGCGGCTCATACTCGATAGGTGCAAAAGTGCTGAACAATATATCCGCACCCGGAAGCTATTCTACAATATCGGGATATGGAGCCTCGGTTGTTGAAACCCCCGCCACTCAGGACAACGACCTTTACGTGTACCATTTCAACACTACGCGTGACCACATAAACCGCTGGACCACATACAATCCGCGTACCGATGCCTACCCGAGAATAATAGATGCATACGGTGAGTATCTCGGTCTTGGGAACTACATGGTGACAAGCGAGTCGATAACACGTGCCTCAATGATGCAGGACGTATCATATTTCAAACTCGGCTCATTGATGCTGTCTTACGTGCTCGACTACAAATGGCTAAAGAAAGCTCACATACAATCAGTGACGCTTTCGGCAAGCATGAGCAACATATTCACCATCACCAACTACGACGGGATTGACCCCGAAACGCCTGGAGCCGTTTATCCCCAGCCGCGCACCTACTCATTCGGTCTTTCAGTAACATTCTAACAGAGACGATCATGACATCAAAACAGATCATAACATTATTCATAACGGCGGCATCGCTTGCGTCGTGCACGAATTATCTCGACATCAAGCCATACGACAAAGTGATTCCTGAAACTCCGGAAGAGTTTTCCGCAATGCTGCATACCCACCTGAACAACATTGACCAAGGTACGGAGAACTATCTCGTTCCAAACTTCTCTCACACTTCAAGTTTCGATGCGTCATATGCCGATGATTTCGAAGTGTGCCTGACAGAAGTCGGGGCAAACCTATTGTCTAATTATGTGGGCAGTTTCCTGCAATATAACAATTATGACAACATATACAGCAACCTGTATCAGTATATACGCGACTGCAACATCATTTTCGACAACATGGATGATAAAGAAAGCCCGGAAGCGCAGGCAATACTCGCAACCGCATATGCAATGCGAGGCGTGTCATACTATCATCTTATCAAATATTTCTGCCAGGTACCGGAACCGGGCAATTACGACTCGCAGCTCGGAGTGCCTATCGTGACCCAGTTCGACATGGAGGCCACACCGCCACGCAGTTCAATGGCCCAGAGCATTGCACAAGCCGAAAAAGACCTTATAACTTCCATATCATATGGGCTGGAAGATCCAATATACCGTTTCACAAAAGACGTGGCAAAAGGATATCTTGCCCGTCTCTATTTCTGGAGCCGCAGATGGAGCGATTGCCTCCCACTTGTGCGCGAATTACTCGCAGCCCACCCACTCCTTCCTGCGGAAGCGTTCGAAGCCATGATGTCTGAACCATATAAGCTTGCCGGCAACCAGATTATCAAGGCATACCGCTCAATCTCTTCTTCAGGTAGCGGTTCGGTTTCCGGAATAATATCAAGCCTGCAATATAGACCCGTCAGCATAAGGTATATAAGCAATTTCTATGACGACGAAAAAACAACCGACATACGCTATAACATGTATGTCAACACAAAACGGCAAGCCAAAAAAGGAATATTCTGCGGAATGAGGTCGGCGGAGTTCAAGCTGATGGAAGCGGAATGCCTATACCATCTCGGACAAAACAAAGAAGCCCTCGCTGCCATCAACGACCTCCGGCGCAACCGCATAGCCAACTATTCAGACATAGAAATGGATGCAATTCCGGCCCTGAATCCACGGGAATTAATGAAAGTGGATGTAAACGGCAACACGATAACGCCACTGCTCGGTCTTATCCTCCGCGAACGCAGGAAGGAATTATTCCTGGAAGGAGACCGGTTCTTTGAGATGAAACGCAACGGCGCGCCATCATTTACAACCTATTTCAACGGTGTGAAATTCACCACGCTAAGCTATATGTACACATTCCCTATCCCAATCCGGGATCTTGATGTTTCGAACAACCTTATCCAGAATCCGGGATATACAGAATTTGTAAACAAGTATTAAGCATTATACCACAATAAGTCAACTCATGGAAAAAAACACAATAAAGAATATACTGAAGGGCACAACATTGCTTATGCTTATTTCCGCCCCCCTCTTCCTCCCTTCATGCGAGAATATCGATGAGGTTCCGCCTTATAAAGAGACGACATCCGGTAAGACATATAAGATTCCTGATCCGGAACCAATGAACTCCGTGGATTTCGAGACTTTCAACGAAATCCGAGATGAATACCAGCAAGCAACCAAATAAACCAGAGATTGAGGTCACACAGATTCCAGTCTCTTAGATTAATCACCAATAATTAACTTGAGAATGAAGAAAATTTCAATTAAACTTCTCGGCCTGGCACTCGTTCTTTTCCAGGGTGCCGCTCTCTCTTCCTGCGATTCTAAAGATGACGACGCCCCGGCAATACCGGAAGTAACCGTTACACAGACGCACTACAATCTTGCACAGGCCCCAATTACAGTTGAGGTAAAGGCTTCTACCGCTCCGGCGACTGACCTTCACATCCCATTGAGCGTTTCTGGGGATGCAAAAGAAAATTCAGACTATACACTGAGTTCATCGGAATTTGTTATCAAAGCCGGTGAAACCACCGGTGCAATCACAGTGAGCCGAGGTTCCGCTGAAGCCGGCGACAATAATGTGACCTTGACTCTTAACCTTAAACCAGGTACCGGTTATACCCTCAATGCTGTCAATTATTGCGAGATAACTCTACTTGGGAAGAACGGTTATATCATGACTTTCAGCAAGGCAGAAGCAAGCCTTCTTTCTGAAGACAGCTACTCGATTAAATTGTCTACAATGGATAACAAGGACTATAGAGTTCAGGTGGAAGAAACTTTCGAAATCGAGGTTGTCACCGACAAATCGACTGCCGTTGAAGGAGAGAACTTCTCTTTCCCCGAAGGGAAAACCATCAAAGTGCCCGTTAAAAAGAGCGAGGGTTCATTCAAGGTGAAACTTCTCAAGGCCGATCCTGAGAAAAACATCCTCGTTGTCCGTCTCAAAGAGAAAACCGGATTCGCAACAGGTTCCAACCCGACGATGACTATTAAGGTCAATGGTCCGGACAACCTCAGCGGAACGTATGCATTCAGCGGAATCATAAACCTTGACTTATTTGAGATGTATGGCGAAAATATTGAGCTTGCACCCAAAGGTTCTGCGGCTGACCAGTTCACATTATCCGGAAGCAACGAAGAAGGATATACTTTCACTCCCAACTTCAGCGGAGACCTAAAGAACTATTTCGGCACCGACAGCCGCAAGGTAACATCGGAGGGTGTCCAGTCCAAATTGTTTCAGGAACTCATGGGTAAATTCGTGAATGTACAGGTTCTCAAATTCCCCGGCATCAACACCAAATTCTCTGCCAAATATACAGAAACCCGTGATGCTTCCGTAGGTTTCCGCCTCATAGAGGTAGACGGCAAGGAAATCCTTGAAATGACCATTGATGACTTCGCCCCTGCCGATGATGAGTTCGGAGGCATGACCTATGCTTTCATGAAAGATATGGATCAGGACGGTGTCAAAGGTTCACAATGGATGCCATACCGCGTTCACTTCACCCGCGTAAAATAAGAAGCTGTTTAAAAATAACTTCTTATTACAGGCACACACTCCCCGGTATCAGATAGCCGGATAAAAAAGCGGCCGCTCTCACGAGTGGCCGCTTTCTTTAACAGAAGTTGTTTAAACTAATTTCTATATGTTAATAATACAGTAAAATCATTAAAATA